>CAWKJU010000011.1:0-16234 GCA_963849955.1 uncultured Cytophagales bacterium
TGTATATAAGTCTGTTTTGAACGGTTTTTGTACAATAGTAAAGCGTATTCTTTTAAGTTTTTTAGCTCTGTTTTTTAGATGTGTTTAGAGGTTTTCTTACCCATAAATAATAGTAATCATAGGCTTTGAAGTATATTTAATATGGGCTTCTTAAAAACCCTGTTATCAAAAATCATTATTTAAAAACTTTAAAAAGAGAAAAGTAAGATGATTAGAATTATTTACACAATACTCCTTGGGAGTTTTTGTTTGTCAGCCTTTGCTCAGCAAGAGACAAAGGGTTATCGTGAAAAGCTGAACGACTGGCATTACGCTCATCAAAGTGAATACTTAAAGGTTGATAGTATTCTGAAAAATCAACCTCAAAGTAAAAAGGCTATTAAAATGAAACCCAATGGCACTCCTGAAACCTATGAGTTTGTTTGTCAGGATATGTTTCTTTCAGGTGCAAACCTAGCATGGAATCAGTTTGGTGGTGATGTAGGTTATGGAAATAATCCTAACCTTACTTACTTCAATAATATGTTTGCAGCAATAAAAGCTGCCGGAGGAAATTCGATGCGTTGGTGGTTGCATACAGATGCAAGCTTTACTCCACAAATTGAAACCAACGGAAGTTGTCCTGGACTTGCTCACAACATGACCAACGCACAAGTTATTGGACAAATGGAAGATGTGTTGGATGCAGCTTATGCAAACGGTGTGATGGTCGATATCTGTTTGTTTTCTTTTGATATGCTACAGGACTCAACCAATAAATTATGGTCAAATTTTAATGGAAAAGGAAATTATAACTTTCTAACCAATGCGTCTAACATAGATTCATATATAGAAAATGCATTAACTCCAATGGTGAATGCGTTGAAAGATCACCCAGCATTGTTGTGTTGGGAGATTTTTAATGAGCCTGAAGGGATGACGTCAGAACATGGGTGGACAGGAAACCAAGGAGGACAATTTGTGAGTATGTCAAACATCCAAATGGTAGTGAATAAAATTACTGGAGCAATTCATCGGTTAGATGATCGAAACCCAGTAACGATTGGTTGTTGGGCATTTATTGCGCTTTCTGATATCGCTCCAGGAGCAACTCAAAATTATTACAGAGATGATCGATTAATAGCAGCTGGTGGTGATGCAGATGGCACATTAGATTTTTATCAAGTACACTATTATTCTTGGGCTCAAACAGGCTTGTCTCCTTTTCATTATGATGCAAGTTATTGGGGATTAGACAAACCTATTATAGTTGGTGAGTTCTATGTTGAGGACACGTATGGTGTCGCAGCGGAAGATTTATACGATGAGCTGTATCACAGAGGTTACTTTGGCGCTTGGGGATGGCAATATAATGAGAGTGATCTTTGGAGTGATATCAAGACTTCAATGACTCCTTTGTATGCAGAACACCCAACCTACATTGATTTTGACAAGACCTTAAAATGTGCGGGAGCAGAAGATTGTGCAGGAGTAGTGGATGGCAGAGCTTATAGAGATGATTGTGAGGTTTGTGTTGGCGGTACAACAGGACTTGAACCCTGTACAAAAGACTGTAATGGTGAATGGGGTGGTACTGCAAGCATAGATAATTGTGGTGTTTGCTCGGGAGGTACAACAGCTATTAAACCCAATTCAAGTTGTAATTGTGAAATTGTAGTTGAAGATCAACTCGCTTGTTTTGGAGATGAAGTCGAGTTAAGTGCTTCAGGTGCTGTAGGTTCGCTAGCTTGGTATCTTGAACCAACTGATGGTGACCCAGTGGCTACTAGTGCTACCTTTTCGCCAACGGTTACCAGCGACACTTCTTATTATGTAATTGATATCGGGCAAGGACAATCAATTACTTTGTTGGGCGAAGAGAACCAAAACAGCAGTGCCACAATTTGGAATGTGGATGATTTTGAGACAAATGACAAAAAAATAGCCATTACTGTATCTGAAGAAGTTACCATTGATGCCGTATATGTCTACCCGCAAACCGTTGGAACAGACATCACGGTTAATATTTCAGATGCCACTGAAGTAGTCGCAACGCGTACAGTGACTGGGGCTAGTAGTGAGAAAACACGTATACCACTGGCTGTTACGCTGGCTCCAGGCGATTATAAAATCGATGCCGTTGGAACAAGTGCTCCATTGAAATATCAAGCTGACTTAGCTAACTTCCCTTATCAGATAACTGGTTTGATTTCCTTCACAGGAACAGAGAGTTGGGTGTTATCAGAAGGAAGATACGGTTTATTCTATGATTGGGAAATAGTTCAAGAGGGAGGAAAACCAACATGTGCTAGAAAAGAAATTAAAGTGACAATTGATACGGATTGTAATGTCACTGGAACAGCAACAGGGAACCTGAATGAAAAGATAACTTTAGTACCTAACCCGTTTAATCACCAGTTGAAGGTGAATAGCTCCGCGAATTCAAAAATTGAGGTGGTTGATTTAAACGGACGTTTGATATTTGAGGGAAACAATGTGAACACGATTGAAACTAGTGACTTTACTGATGGATTATACATCGTTAGAATCATTGATGAATCTGGTGTTAAGACCTTTAAAGTAGAAAAGGCGAAATTTTAAAAGAATACTATTATTAATCAAAAAAAGGTCTCTTGCTTTCATTTAGCGGGAGACCTTTTTTTTATCTGATAATCGAAACGACATACTTTTCTATCTTTTTGCTACCTGAATCATCCCAAGTTTCCCAAACGATGATGTAATTGCCAGTAACCATATTAAAACTATCAGATGGAGACCAAGTGAAAATGCCTTGCGAGGCTAAGTGTTCGTTGTTTAAGATATCAGTTAGTTTCTGACCTTTTTCGTTAAACAAAAAGCAGCTGCCAGATTTTTCATCTTCAAA
The DNA here is from genome assembly GCA_963849955.1 of uncultured Cytophagales bacterium. GTDB lineage: Bacteria > Bacteroidota > Bacteroidia > Cytophagales > JAAEPT01 > CAWFGW01. The sequence goes on from CAWKJU010000011.1 coordinate 2,864, forward strand.
TTGATATGAAAATAAAAAGCTGGTAGCACCATAGTTAAAATCTAACTGTTTGGGTTCAATCGTTAAGGTGTTTTTAAATACAAATTGATGGTTAACAGAGTTGATTTCCCCAGGCGTGTTTTTCACTAAGGAAGAGGCAGATGTCCAGTTGCTTTTTTGATTTTTAATATCTAGGTCTATTTTTTCAAGCGATATTCCTTTCGTTTCTTTAATAAGCTGTGAATGATACGACTCATCATAACTTAAATAATCAATGATTTCGTTGAATTGGTTGAGTAAGATAATAGTCGTACCATCATTGTTTAAAGTAGGGATTTTAGTATTAGTGGCATTTGGAGGAATTGTCTTCCAATTATTTAATTCGGTAAACACTTGATAATCATCAGGTATGATTGTGTTGATTGGTTCAGGAATAGGAACAATAGACTCTATAATCAAAGAGTCATCTAAGAGAAATCCTTTGGCAAATTTTAAATCTGATGTACTAATAGGATTGTCAGTACGGTTATAGAGTTCTATAAACTCTCCATTAATACCCGTAATGGGGTCGTACAGAATTTCGCTGATGATTAAGTCATGTTGCTTCACAGCTTCTAGCTTTACCATGGTAGAAAAAGGTAAGCTGGGATTAAGTGCCTCATCATACACATGGTTGAGTATAAATGGATATGTTGTATTCGTTTTAATTGTATCAAATATAATTATGACTTCCTTATTATTAACCACCTCAAATGAGGTGATTTCTTTATCGTTGAAATAGTAGGAAGACGTCTTCAGGGAATCTGTTAATAGTGGCTCGCTAAAAGAAAGCGTTGCGTGTGTTAAGTCTGTAATTTTTATCTGTGTTAATAAGGGAGGTAAAGTGTCCTTTGCATAAATAATCGTTAGTGTGGTGTCACTTTTATTTCCTGATAAATCGTAAAGGTTCGTAATAGAAATCTGCATAGGAATATTAGCTGGTATTTCTGGAAACAATACTTCGATTAAATTACTTTTGATTGATTCAATTCCAATTGATTTAATATTATTTATTTTTATGTTTATAACAGATAATGAATCAAAATTAATTATTTCATTAAAATATATATTTATATAATAATTATTATTTATTACTATTTTAGTAATTTTTGGTCCACTTAAGTCAGGTTCAAAAGCTTTGATGTTCATTTGCATAAAATGAAATAAAGTAGCACGAGTTACAGTATAAATACAACCAAAACCAGCGTAATTTGAAGTTTTAATTTCATCGTCAACAATAGATCCTTCAAGAGCATAATTACCTTTTCCTGTAGGGTCAGAATAGAGCTGCCAAATACCGTTTGGTTGGTGGATGATTTTAATGGATATACTGTCTTTCTCCGAACCATAAAGTTCTTTACCTCTTAATAATACAGTTGTTGTGCCGTTAGTAATTTTAACTAGTTCGATTGCATCTTCACTACCATTTTCACCTAATTGTAGATAATAACCGTTTGTGATTAATGCGCTTTCGTTGGTGTCTGCTGCTAAAAAGATCGAAAGTCGGTTACTAGCTGAAGGCGCAAAAGCTAGCCGGAAGTTGATTTCCCATTCACCATAGATGAGTTTGTTTTTTGTAAATAGTTGAGCTGAACCGGCATTCTGATCATTTAGACGAAGTCGACTATTAGCTAATTCAAACTTTTCAATAGTTCCTGTCCAATTACTGAGGTTATTGTCGAAGGACTCTTTGAGTTGAGCGTTAGAAAGTGAAAAAAACAACAGACCTAATAAACTAAAAACTGACTTCATTTATAATTGTAAACTTAGTTGAAACTTGATTTCTGATTTAGAATTCCCTGCTATTTCATTGTTACCTGAACCATTTGTTTTTCTATCTAAATAATTAAAGCGGGCATAACGAACCCATAAATCAATGGCTTTTGATAAACGGTATTTGACCATTAAATAATAGCGTGTGCCAATATAAAAATAAGCAGGAACGGAAAATGAATACCTCACATCACTCTCATAAGCATATATACTCGAATTAAATGATTGGGTGTCAAACAAGGCATATCTAGCAGTTAAGGTTAATCGGTAATGGAGGGTTTTAAGAGAAATATCTTGTAAAGCTAGAAATCCATCTTCGTGGTAGGAGCTAGATATGTTACTACTTAAAGGTTGGGATATTTTCACATACTCTACCCGGCTTCTAAGTGACACGCGTTTATTCAATGCAGTGTTTAGATGATAACGTATTCTAAAGGTTTCTTTTGGCGTGATTAAGGCCGTGGCTCGGTTGGCGGATTCTGAAGTTGAGGAAGAGGTATTTTCTTCTTTGTTTTCTAATTTAACTCTTACATACATCGTAGTGACAGGGGATGTATTATAATTTAACTGAGCTAAATAATCAGTACCTTTTGAAGGAGCGTCAACACCAAATCGGAGCCATGGAAAACTATAGTGATCAGCATATAGTTGCGCGGACCAGTTGGTGTTAAAGTTTAGCTCACTTCCAAAATATATTCCTTGTTCATTTGATGGTTTTGTGCCTTCCCCAAATGGTGTGGAATAAAGAGTATAATAAGATTTTCCATAGTATCGGTGAGCAATAATGAATTTAGTATAGGGCGAAAAGCTATGTGTCAAGCCATTAATCACCGCAATGTCGCGACTGGAATGAAGGGCAGTTTCACCAAAAAAGGAAGTTTTGTTTGTGAAATAATTATAATCTATTGACGAGTTATAAAATTGACTTCCTTTAAAATGGAATTGATTGTAAGGTTGGTCGTCTTTAACCTGAGGTAATGAAAATGAATTGTGAGTTGTGACTAGTCCTACTTTAAAGCGTTCAGCTCGATAAGCTACACGATAACCCAATATGGTTTCCTTAATAGCATTTTTGTCATCGATTTCATTTTGTGTTCGGTGTAAACCAGTTATTTGGATAGAACTAAAAGTCCCTGAATCACTTAAATTGGCATCAACAGATTTGTGGGAAGCAAAAAGTGTCACACTCAGTTTGTCGCCATATTTCACTGCGCCACCTCTTAAGTATCGGGCTTCATTTACAGAGGAGAAAGGACGGATTTCTGCGCTGTATTTAGCGATATTCATCGCATAGGCTGATTTACTTAAAGCAAAACCACTCCAGAGATGCAAGCCTTGTCCAAATTGTAATGAGTAGTCACCAAGTGCTAAGGTATATTTACCATAACGCGGTTTAACAAATAGGTGATATGAGAGAAAATCAAATCCTAAAGATTTTTTGTTTGTAGCAAAGCTGTAGATTTCCCCGGCATCCTTTTCTAATGTGATTCCAGCGGATGATGAGCCTGATAGACTGTATCGATACCGTAAATAGTGCTTATCGGGATTTCCTTTAAAGTTGTTATTCAAATAACCTTTTTGATCCTCTAAAATGCGCGTATAGCGTGAAAGTAATAGGTGATTACCGTTTTGATATAACTCTTTTGCAGAATGATTGGAACTAATCGTAATAAAATGAACAATAAAGTCAGCTTTATCCGATGAAATCGTTTCAAGGGTTCTAATTTCTTCACGATCAACAAAGTCACCATAAACTTTTCGGTATTCGATTAATTCTTGTGCTTGCTGTAAGTCAAATAACCCCGAACTTACCAGCAGTTCCTGATTCGCTTTGTTGATGTTGATGGGGTGTTGATACAAATCTTCATAATGTTCTAAAAGCGTGTTGTAATCTGAGTATTCTTCCGAAGCTTCAACGTTAGTTTCAATAAGCTCAATTAAAAAATTGTTTTCCAGTTCTTTTTGGGCGTAAGCACAAAGGAAAAATAATGTCAATATGAATAGCAATGCTTTACCTTTCATTTTGGCCAAATAAATAACTTACAGAAATTCCTGGTGTACTACCCAATAGTTGATGATATGCATAACTGAAGTCCACCTTAAAGTTTTCCCTTTGAGTGCCTACACCAAAACTCATTAGACTGGGGTTGGTATTTATTCCTAAGCGAAAAAAAAGCGTGTGGTAAAATGTGTATTCAGCTCCTAGTTTTAGGTTAGGGGCTAGGTTGTTTCCTTCTTTTGAAACCTCTGTTGCAATCAAATAATTTTCTTGATGGTAGCTAATACCTAAATTTAACGCAGGTTTTGTCTGTATGATTAAGCTGTTTTCTAGATTCAACGAACTGTTGCCTGGATTGAAAAGGTGAAAGCCTAAGTCAAAGTGATTCGATAGTTGAGTTCTAAAACCGACTTCAAAACTAAATAGGGTAGAGGTACCATAATTGGTAATTACGTACTGGTGCATATTAACTTGCACTCCACCTGCGAAGGTGTTGGATAATTTTTTTCCATAGGCTAATCCTAGTTGGTTCCTGTTAAAGTCCTGATGACCTGTATGAAACGATTTTAAGCCGAAATTACCCCATTTTGAAACATACGCGGCATTAATATATAATTGAGAGAGTTCTTTTAATAAAAAGCGTTGTTGCGTGTATGTTCCAAGCTCATGTTGTTTAAGAAGACCTAAGCTTCCTTGGTTTTGGGAAAATAAATCCGTGATTGCCACTTGCACATTACCCATGGCGTTGATTTTTCCACCTCCAACATCACTTTGTGCAATGGAATAAAAAGTCGTTATAAGTATAAAAATAACTGTCCTAAAAACTGGTCTCATTCAGCAGTAAAAATTAGATTCGTGCATGAGTATCAGAAATCAAATTACTGCTTTTTGTTTATTTTTTATCTTTTTTATTGGAAAATCTCAGCAACAAGATTCGTTAATAGTGGCTTTCTATAACGTTGAAAACCTGTTTGATACCTTGCATGAATACGGTAAAGATGATTTGGAATATTTGCCTAATGGACTAAAATCATGGAATACGGAAAAGTATCAAAAGAAACTAATCAATTTGTCACGGGTGATTAACGCGATGAATCAATGGCAAGGACCTGATATTATTGGTTTGTGCGAGGTAGAAAATCGGAAGGTAATAAATGATTTAATTGCCACTAAGGGTTTGGTTAAAAAAGGATATCAGATCATACATCGTGATTCACCGGATAATCGAGGTATTGATGTGTGTGCACTTTACAAATCGGATCGATTTACATTAATTGACTATGAATATATCACAGTCAAACTTCCAGAAAGTAACCGTCCCACGCGTGAAATTTTGTATGTGAAAGGTAAGGCTGTAATAGGAGATACCGTTCATGTGTTTTATAACCACTGGCCTTCCCGATATGGAGGGGAAGCGGCTAGTGAACCCAAGCGGTTTTATGTGGCTCAATTATTAAAGTCAAAAATAGACTCCATCTTAAATTTAAATCAAGAATCAAAAATTATAGTGTCAGGGGATTTTAACGATGGACCAAAAAATAGGAGTATCCAAACCTTGGTAGGTGATTCTACTTTAATAACTGTAGATGCTACTAATCATTACCCAGGAACTCATAAATACCAAGCTGAATGGAATGCATTTGATCAAATTTTTATCTCTAAATCTGTTAATAAGTATCCCTATCACGCAGAAATAGTCGCACCTGATTGGATAACCCAATCCGATGAAAAGTTCACGGGCTCAAAACCTTTCCGAACACATTCAGGACCTAATTATCTCGGAGGTTTTTCGGACCATTTTGGAGTTGTGTTTCGAGTCTACAAATAGATCATTTTCTCATGTTTTGACATTTCTATGTTGACCTTTTTTACTCAGATTTAGGAATGTTTTCTACAACGGAGATTTTGAATATCAAGCCTTTGCTTTAATAATGCATTTTACTCTCTGGTATAAGCCTTGTATGTTGTTTCAGTAAATAAATATTTTTGATAACCATAAATTAATTACAATTATGAGCACTAAAATGAAAAGTTTAGAAGATCTTTTTCAAGAACAGATTAAGGATCTTTATAGCGCAGAAAAACAAATAATTTCAGCATTACCAAAAATGGTTAAAGCTGCTTCAAATGAAAAATTAAAAAAAGCTTTTGAAGATCATTTAGAAGAGACTAAAGAACAAAAAAGCCGCCTTGAAAAAATAGGTAAAATTCAGGACTTTAAAATAGATGGTCATGTATGTGAGGCTACTAAAGGTTTAGTAGAAGAAGGCGAAGAAATGATTGAAATGAATGCTGAAGAAGAAGTAAGAGATGCAGGTTTAATCGCTTGTGCTCAACGTATCGAGCATTATGAGATTTCTGGTTACGGAACAGCTCATCATTATGCAGAGAAGCTTGGTTTTAAAGAAGTAGCAGATCTATTAGCACAAACGCTTAAAGAAGAGCAAAATGCTGATACATCGTTAAATAAATTGGCTAAGTCTAAAATCAATCAAGCAGCCATGGAGGCGTAATAAAATTATTTATTTACATCTCAATTTCACAGATAAAAAGCACCTTTCCCGAGGTGCTTTTTTTTACTCTTCTTTTAAGAAAAAAAATATTTCTAATTATGAAGCTAATAATATGGTTATCCTTAGTTATTTTTTTGGTGTCTTTTTCCTGTAGCATTCCTGAAGACCCTAACAATTCTTGGTTAGAAGCTCAAAAATCTGGTTTAAAAGTAGGCGTGATTTATAATCCACCTTTTAGTAATTACAATTCGGATTCAATATCAGGAAGTGAAGTTCAATTGTTACAGCAATTTTGTCATGCAAATAATATTGACATCAATTATACAGTTGGAAATGAAAGTAGCTTAGTTAAAAAAGTTGAGGAAAGCCACTTGCATGTTCTTATAGGAGGCTTTCAAGAAAAGACTATATGGAAAAAGAAAACAGGGCTTACATTCGCGTATGATAGCAGCCATGTATTTCTTGTTCCGAAAGGAGAGAATAGATTGGTGTGGGAACTAGAGAAATTCTTCTTAAATAAAAAAGCGAGTCGATGAAAAAGGACAAGAAATTTGAATTGCCAAAACATTTAATTCCTCTTTTTAAGAAAGCAAAAAAGATTGAGTGGATAACTCTTCTTTACTTAATTTCTGTAATAGTCGTAGTATACTACGTGATGGGGTCTTCTCAAGCAATGAAAACTGCATGGTTAGAAGATGCGTTGAGTGTTGTTCCCAGCTTGTCGTTTTTAGTCGCATCAAAGTTTTATAACAAAGAACTAACACCAGAATTTCCCTATGGTTATCATAAAGTATATAGTATCGCTTTTTTATGTGGGTCCGTAGCATTATTTGGAATGGGAGCCTTTTTGATAATCGATTCATCATTTTCTCTATTCAATATGGAATACCCAACTATTGGGAGTAAAGTGATTTTTGGCCATCAGGTATGGTTAGGTTGGTTAATGATTGGTGCTTTGGTTTATAGTGGTGTACCGCCAGTAATTCTGGGTCGATTAAAAATGCCTTTAGCTATCAAATTGCACAATAAAATATTGTTTGCTGATGCGAGTGCTCAAAAAGCAGATTATATGACAGCTTTTGCTGCCATTGCGGGTATTTTAGGAGTAGGTATTGGTTGGTGGTGGGCAGATGCAACTGCAGCTATTTTTATTTCTTTTTCTGTGTTAAAAGATGGGTATCAAAATTTAAAAAATTCAATAACAGATTTATTAAATAGACATCCTAAACATGTCAAAACCAGAGAAAATGATGAGTTAGTAGAACAAATTGAAGATTTAGTTCGGTCGTGGTACTGGGTAAACGATGCACAAGCTCGATTCAGAGAAGATGGTCAGATATATTTTGGGGAAATAATAATTACGGTAAATACTGAAGAAAACCTCACCCAACTCATTGAAAATGGATTAGGTATACTATCTGATTTTCATTGGAAAATATTTGATGTCACGATAATGCCAGTGAAGGAATTACCTTCTTAAAATTGATTTATCTTCCAAATTTGAAATATTGAGCGAGACTTACTTTTTTGCCTTTAAGCATCTTAGAAATAATATCCATACCCATTACGGAAAAAGTTATACCGTTCCCTCCAAAACCTAAGACAAAATAGGTACTTGGAAAATCGGGATGTTTTCCGATATACGGAAGACCATCTTTCGTTTCTCCAAATGTTCCTGCCCATGCAAAATCAACTCGAAAATTGTTTTTTGGCAATATTTTATTTAAATACTTTTCAATTGTGGCAGCTTTTTTTCCTAATAATTGATCTCTTTTTTCTGTATCAACAAAATCCTCATCTTTTCCACCAATTAAAATACGGTTATCATCGGTGGTTCGTAAATACATGTAGGGGTCAGAGGTGTTCCAGACTAAAAGATCATTAAGGGGAGAAGGCATTTCTTCGTTTCTTTCGCCAACTATAGCATAGGTAGAAAGAAGCTTGACAAAGTCCTCTTTAATAATTTCAGTGCTTTCATAACCATTACAATAGATAATCTTTTTAGCCTTTATGACGTTTCCATGTTCAGTATATACAGTTACACCATTTTTCTTATAGTTGACTTTTTTAACATTCGTTTTATCGTAAATTCTAAGTCCTTTATTGTGATTATAACTCAACAAACTATGCGTGAAACGAAATGCATCAATACTTCCCCCTTGTTCTGATAATATTCCTCCCTGAGTATGGGTTATTTTAAATTGCTTTTCAATGTCTTCTGGCTCTAACCATTTTACTGGAAAATCATATTTTTTTCTGGTTTCGAATTCTTTTTTTAAATCAGAGACCTCTTTTTTGAGTGATGCAAAGTATAATGAACTCTTTTTCTCATAACCACAATTGGATTTAATTTTTGTAGCTAAAACACCTAATTCATCAATGGCCTTGTAACATGCTTTATAACTAGCCACCGCACCTTCTTCACCAATCATTTCGATGAGTTTAAAAAGGGGTATGTCTATTTCATATTGCAACATTGAAGTTGTTGCACTTGTGCTACCATGTCCTATTTCTCTTTTGTCTACTACCATTGTTTTATAGCCGTCATGCATACATTGATGTGCTATTAAACTACCAGTAATGCCTCCTCCAACAATGAGTATTTCTGTTTCAGTATCTTCTTTCAATGATGGGTAAGAAGTGATAATTCCATTTTTAACTAACCAAAAGGGTTTATTTGATGTTACTTTCATTATATAAGGATATATGTATTGATATCAGCAATTCCCATTGACAATATTATTGCCAACGGTAAAGTCATTGATCCTTAGTGGGTTTGATGAAAGACGTTGTAGAAAATTTTCTACTCTTGTAGATTCAAAGGTGGCTTTGAATGAATTAGATAAGCTAAAAACTATTCTTTTTTACATTGCGCAGCTTTTGTATCCGATATTTCTCTTAAAACGTTCACATAGCTTTTCATTTCTTCTGGAGCATTTTCATATTCAAAAGTCACCTTGTGTGAAGAACCATCTTCTAAGATTAATTCAACCCATTCAGAACCACCATCTGCACAGTCGGGACAACCGTGAGATTTTTTTAAACTAAAAAAATCTGAAGGAATTAATAAATCTTCTAATTTATCCCAATCCTCTTTAACCGTTTCAGATTTGCAAGTGATTGTTTCAACTGTGTCGTTATTAAAGTCATTACCAAAATTGGTATAGGTAGTTGTTTTACTATTAATATAAATATCCTCGTTGCATAGTCCTACACAAAATCCGAAAGAAGTACCATAGTTAATTTGTTTATTATCACTCAGTTTTTCTTCTTTTTGTGAACACGAAAAAAATAAAGTTATCGCAACAAAGGTCATTGTGATAATGCGTAACATAGAGTTGTCCGTTTGATTCTCTATAAAGTTATAAAGTTAATAGTAGAAAAGAGAATTTTAGTTTACACCTTAGATTGATATTAATTTTGATACCTTGAGGTTTTACTAAAATGATTAAATGCGCTTATTACTTATCTTTCTTAGTACCATTTTAATGGGAAGTTGTGCTTACAAGGCACATAAAAATATTTCATATTTACCCAATAACTCCGATGGACCTACCTTGAATGTGTTTGAGCCTAAAAAAGGAAAAGACTCCACCAATAAAGTGATGATATTTGTGCATGGAGGTAATTGGCACAGTGGTAACAAAGGCATGTATGGTTTTATAGGAAGAAAATTTGCGAAGAAAGGAATAGTGACGGTAATTCCAGGATATACGTTGAGTCCTGATGCTGATTATGATCAAATGACAACACAAATAGCACAATGTGTGCAATGGGTTCAGCACAACATGCATCAATACAAAGGAGATACGAATGCTGTATTTTTATCGGGCCATTCCGCAGGGGGACATTTAATTGCCTTAGCCACTTTGAATCCAACTTATGGAATAGCTGCGGGCGATGTTTCTGGAATTGTTTTGATTGATGCTGCTGGATTAGATTTATTGAATTTTTTAAGTAAAGTACCTGCAGATGATAAAAATGATTATGATGCTACCTGGACTAAAGATAGAGATACATGGAAAAAAGCGTCTCCAATAAATTATTTGACTAGTGAGAGCCCACCTTTTATGATTTATCTTGGTCGTAAAACATATCCTTCAATCACATCTTCAACAAAGTTATTTGTTAAAAAATTAAAAGAATTTCAGCCCGCTGTTGAGCCAATTATGATAAATAAAACACATATCGGGATGATTACCCAATACTTGTTTTCATGGAGCTCACGTTACGATGAAATAATTAAGTTTATGAAGGAAAAAAGTGACTAAGGAAGATGAGGTAGCTTACCTCATCTTTTTATCCCTTGGCTTCCGACTTTAATTTATGAGCATACTGATCGCGCAATTTTTTTATTTTAGGATCAATAACTACACGGCAATAGCCCGCCATACCATTTTCGTTATAATAATTTTGGTGATGCTCTTCAGCTTCATAGAATTTATCCAAAGGCGCTACTTCTGTGACAATAGGTGCTGTAAAGCTGTTTTTTATCTCCTCAAAAACTTCATTGATACTAGTTTTTTGTTCAGGAGAATGAAACAAAATAATCGAACGGTATTGTGTGCCAGCATCAGCGCCTTGTCGATTTGGGGTAGTCGGATCGTGGCTTGTCATAAAAACAGTGATTAAGTCTTTGTAACTAATTACTTCAGGATCAAAGGAAACTTGAATCACTTCCGCATGCCCAGTTTCGCCAGAACAAACCGATCGATAGTTAGGAGAAGGATCATGTCCGCCAGCATAACCCGAAACTACTTTTTCCACTCCCTTTAATCGCTGTATTATTGCTTCGATACACCAAAAACAGCCTCCTCCAAATGTTGCTAATTCTTTCATACAATTACTTTTTTTTAAGTGAAAGGGAATTAATACAAAAACGTAATCCGCTAGGCTTAGGGCCATCAGGAAACACGTGGCCAAGATGTGAATCACAAACATTACACATCACTTCCACTCGTGTCATTCCCAATGAGGAGTCTTTGTGGTATTTAATAACATTATCTTTGACGGGTTGCGTAAAACTTGGCCAGCCAGTTCCGGAGTCAAATTTTTCTGTCGAATCAAACAGTTCCGTTTCACAGCACGAACATAAATATATACCAGGCTCATAGACTGAGCAATGTTCTCCTGAGAAGCGCGCCTCTGTTCCTTTTTTTTGGGTAATGTGAAAAACTTCATTTGAAAGAATTTCTTTCCATTCATTAGCAGTTTTTTCTACGCGTTTATCAGGTGCAGGGGAACCATGGTTGGCAAATTTGATAACATCGTTCCAGTTGATTGTTTCCATATTAATCTACATTTGTTTAAAGATAAACTTAATTTCTATGCTGCATTTTTAATATAAGGAGTTTAAAAAAAGACAACACCTCCGATTAGTTAGTATATAACTAAACTGAGGTGTTGAAAGAACAAACAGAACCAATAAAAGTTCAGTTTTTTTTGTAAAAGGTGGTTATTGAATCACAACCTTTTCTTTAATTGTTTTACCATTAATGTCAAATGTAGCGATGTACATACCACGTGGTAGGGTGGAGGTAGAGAATCGCGAGTTACCTTTCAGTGTAAACTGTTGTCCAAATTGATTGGTTAACATCACGTTTCCTTCACACGCTTCAATTGAGAAATAATCTTGAGCTGGATTAGGGAAAAGGAATTGTATTTCATTTTGTTTGTCTTCAAACCCGCTAATGATACAATTACTAAAGTAAGCATTCCCAATTTGTGGTTCATATAACCACATGGTTGGGCATGCACCTAGTGCACACTCGATGTGAGTACCTAGAAAAACACGGTAATCGATGTTATTTAGCCCGTCAGATTCGGTTACTTTAATGCTATCGGTGTGTGTGGTATATCCTTCTGCTAAACATGTAGCCCCCATATAGGTAGAGTCTATAAAATCGACCATGACAACATCATTTTTTACTTCAATAAATTTTCGAGTAACAACTCCCTTCGTTGGACATACTCTACGAAGCGATTTTCTATAGACCGTTAACTCGATACAGCTATAGTCTATTTCATAACAGGTGTTATACGGATTCATCATGAAAGAATCAGTAGCAACCAAGTTTAAGTTGATATTTAAAGTATGGATAACTTTGATATTAATAGAATCAAGCCATCCAGAAGAACTGAATAAGTCAGATAAATCAGTATCAATTTTAGTTACTTTTTCTTTACTATCATCCTCAAATAGGTAATGATTGATAATAAGCTCATCATCAATTTGTTCAACACTAGTTTCTACTGCGTATGATCCAGTGAGAGTGTCAGGTAGTTTATATGTAGTGTTAAGGTTACCACACAGAGCAGAGCCTTTATAACCCGTTTGCTCCCATGATAAATCAGGACAGTCGCTTAAATCAACACGGTCAGTGAGTGCAACATCAAAATAGTAAGGAGGGCATGGTGTTGTGACACATTCAATTGAAACATTACTACCAGCACGAATTTTATATGCTGAAGGGGGAAGGTTTTTAGCAATCAAGCTGTCGGTATGAATTTTAAATCCAAGAGCCTGGCAAACTATAGGACTATATGATGTGGAATCGGTAAAGTTAAAATCAATGGTGTCTATATATTTGTTAATACCATGTTTAGGATAATAGGTAGAGGGAGAGCATACAGCTCGTATACTTTTTCTATAGACGGTTATTTTATTACATTCACTTTTATATTCATAGCATGTTTTATAAGGTAAACCAGTATCAAAAGTTGATTTATGGGTTACACCATCAATGATAAGTTGGTAGTTTACACTCCATGTTGAGATTTTATTTGCTGATAAATCCATATCAGGAAAGTAGTTATTTAAATCACTTGTGATTTTCCTCACTGTATCTGCCTCTGGGTTCTGAGTGAGGTGATATTTAATAAATAGAGTGTTCGTGTCTGTTGTCTCTATAATTACTTCGTAGTCATATTTCCCTTGCAGTTCTGAGGGTATCTCATATGTGGTGGATAGGTTGTTACATAATTTTGATCCATCAAACACATCGTTAACAATAGTTAGTGGAAAAGCATTTAAAGAAATAAATGCTAATAAAAAGGGTAATAGTTTCG
>CAWKJU010000012.1:0-52211 GCA_963849955.1 uncultured Cytophagales bacterium
CCCACCTCCCCTTCTTATACTTCTTATTTCCAGCAGGCTTTCCTTTTCTTAAGGCCTTTTGTTCTTCAAACGGCAACGATGCTATTTCTTGGCATTTTAAAGAGCAGGCTCCACCCATTTTATCAGCACACTTTTTACACTGAATAAACAACATATTACACCCTATGTTTGAACAGTTAGTATGTGAATCACAGGCTTCTCCGCATTGATGACATTTCGCAATAACGTCTTCAGTTATACGCTCTGCTAGTCGGTTATCAAACACAAAATTAACGCCTTTAAATTTATTGTCTAAACCATGCGCTTTGACTTGTCTGGTATATTCAATCACCCCTCCCTCTAACTGATAGACCTCATTAAAACCTTGTTGTTTGAAGTAAGCACTGGCTTTTTCGCAGCGAATGCCACCTGTGCAGTACATCACTAATTTTTTATTTTGTTTTGCCGCTTTTAAATCTTCCGCAATAATGGGAAGCGACTCTCGAAAGGTATCTACATCTGGTGTAATTGCATTTTTAAAATGCCCCACTTCACTTTCATAATGGTTGCGCATATCCACCAAAATGGTGTTGGGATCTTCAATCAGCTCATTAAATTTCATTGCACCTACATGCTCCCCTCCGTTAGACAAATCAATGGTATGATCATCTAACCCATCGGCAACAATTTTATTTCTGATTTTAATTTTTAGTTTTAAAAATGAATTATCATCATGTTCTACAGCTACGTTAAGTCGAATACCATTTAAAAAACTGATGGTATTGAGGTGCTCTCTAAACTTTTCCAGGTTATCTGCTGGTAACGATATTTGGGCATTTATGCCTTCAGTGGCTACATACGTTCTCCCTAAAACGTCTAAGGGATCCCAGGCTAAAAATAAGTGATCTCTAAAAACTTGTGTGTTTTTTATTTTTGCGTACTGATAGAATGATAAAGTCACCCGCTTTTTACCAGCTTCGGCAATCCATGCTTTTCGTTCTTCAGCACTCATTTTATTGTACAGTTTCATGCTATACTAATAGTTAGAGTGACTAATAATTCAAATTTAAGATTACAAAATTAACTTTTTCACCCCTTTTAAAAAAATGACATGTATCATCTATTTTAAAAAATATGCATTTCCGTTCAGTATTTATTAAGTTTAAGGAAAGGTGACATTTTCAAATACAAGGTATATAAGCATAAAAAGATGATTAAACACACCCTAACCCTCTTCTTATTTTATCTCTTCTTAACACCAATATTTGCGCAACAACAAGTGGTTTATTTTGATTATAACTCGTATGAGTTAACTAAATCAGCAAAATCCAGTTTAGAGAAAGTAAGCCAGCTACCTTTAGACTCTATTAAAATTGTAGGGCATTGTGATAATCGTGGAGATGAAGCACTAAATATTGAGTTATCAAAGAACAGAACGCAAGCTGTTGCGGACTATCTTTTAAAACAATCACCCCATCTTAATACTTTACTGGTCTGGAAAAGTTTTAACCAACCTAAAGCTACCAATGAAACTGAAAAAGGGATGCAGCTGAATCGAAGAGTGGAACTTTTTTATACAGAAAAAAACCCAACACCTTTTGAATCAAAAAAAGAAGTTCCAGTCAAAACAGTCGTTAAACAACCTGCTAAACCAATAAACAAATACAAATGTCAGGTAGTTGGTCACAAGGGTGAGTTTATCGAAAGTGGCATTTACCAGGTTTATGATCAAGACAATAAATTGGTAACAGAATCTACATTCGAAAATGGCAGGTTTAATGTCTTGGATTCAGGTCAAGTAACACAAGTAAGAGTAGATAGTAAAAATTATTTTTCACAAATTATTAACGAACGGCAAGTAAAGGGATATTGTATTGTGCAATTACAAGAAATAAAAAAGAACAGTTATTTCACCTTTCAAAATCTTGGTTTTGTTCCAAATGACTCTACCATTTTATACTCTTCCTACCCTGAACTAGAAGGATTATTAAAAACGATGAAAGAAAATCCGAAGCTTAACATCCACATCGAAGGACATACGAATGGAGTAAATACCACACAATCTCCTGAATGGCATGAACTAATTTCCAGAGGAAGAGCTAATTCAGTATACAATTATCTTTTAATCAATGGCGTTGATGAAGATCGATTGTCCTACGAAGGATATGGATGTAAAAAAATGGTATTTCCTAATGCAATTAATCAACTGGAAGCACAAAAAAACAGACGTGTAGAAATAAAAGTAGTTTCCTTTTAAATTAAAAAAGACCACATGGCATGTGGTCTTTTTAAATCGGGAAAAATTAAATCAGAAAGTTTGTGTAACCTATTTCTGATGCCTGTGAAAGGATTAGTAGTTAATAAAAGGTTTTGCTTCCTTGTAAATCTCTTTTCTGGTTAACCCTTCATCAAGTCCTCGTTGTATTTTAGCAACCAACACCCCTACAATCACTTTTTTAAAACCTAATCTGTTGGCCAAATCAGCGCAAAAGTCAACTTCTGCATCATTCGCATGACCGTCTTTCATTATTAAGTTACAAAGATCAAATATTTGATGAAAACGCTCTTTCGGATCTTCTGGAATTACAATTTCCACTGACAAAGGATTTTCGATGATAGGATCAATTTCAGATTTTGCTAATCCGTTTTCTCTACCAATTCTTTTGATAAACTTCAGTTCATCTTTGTGTAACTGTCCATCAGACAAGGCTAGACGAACAAGGTGTCTCAAGTGACTTTTTACTGCTTTTTTCTCACTGGATTCAAAGATTGAAAACATATTTTTTTGTGCTTTTGATTAATGTGGCACAAAGGTAAGATAAAAAAAATCTTTTTTACTAGTTTTTCTAAAACAATTATTTTATATTACCTAGTTTTTCTGAAAATTGAAGATCAGGTTTATTTATTGCGCTCTATAGTATATGCTACCAGGCCTTTCAAACTTTCTTTAAACAAACTATCTGAAAATGAATCCAGTATCATTAATGCTTCTGCATGAAAACGGTTCATTACTTCAGTCGCATACTTCATTCCCCCACTCTCCTTTACAAAAGCAATAACTTCTTTCACTTTTTTGGGGTTCTCGTTATGATTCTTTACAATATTGATAATCCTTCTTTTGTCTGAGCGGGAGGCATTGTTTAGTGTGTATATCAAAGGAAGTGTCATTTTTCGCTCGCGTATATCAATCCCTAGCGGTTTACCAATTTCATCTGTTCCGTAATCAAATAAATCATCTTTAATCTGAAATGCCAGCCCAACCTTTTCACCAAAATCCCAGGCTTTTTTAACATCTTCCTCTGACGCGCCAACAGAAGAAGCACCTACAGCACAGCACGAGGCAATTAATGTCGCTGTTTTCTGACGAATAATTTCGTAATACACCGATTCATCAATATCCATACGTCTTGCTTTTTCAATCTGCATCAACTCACCCTCACTCATTTCGCGCACAGCAGTTGAAACAATTTCTAAAAGCTTAAAATCTTTATTCTCTACAGAAAGCAACAACCCACGGGACAATAAATAATCCCCTACTAACACAGCTATCTTATTTTTCCAAAGCGCATTTAGAGAAAAGAAACCTCTCCGGTAATTAGAGTCATCCACTACATCATCATGCACTAATGTAGCTGTATGTAATAACTCGATCAATGCCGCACCACGATAGGTAGCATCCGTAACTTCTCCGCAAGTTTTTGCCATTAAAAACACAAACATTGGACGCATTTGTTTTCCTTTGCGTTTAACAATGTAGTTCATGATTTTATCCAATAAAACCACCTTTGATTTCATTGCTAGGCGAAACTTCTTCTCGAAGTCTTCCATTTCGAGCGCGATGGGCGCTTGTATTTCTTTAAGTGAAATTGACACGGTTCGAAGGTACAAAATTCTTTTATTCCTCTATACGGGAAAACTCCATTATAAATCAATAAAACCAATATTTGTTTAAAATGAATAGTATCATAAAGAAAGAAATCGTTTTAAAAACTAATTCTAACCGACCATTTTTAGTAGATATCACCTTTAAAGAAACTAACAAAAAAAAGCCTATAATACTATTTGTGCATGGTTTTAAAGGCTTTAAAGATTGGGGGTTTTTCAATTTAATGAGCCAATGGTTTGCTGAGAGAGGATTCTTCTTTATAAAACTTAACTTCTCACACAATGGAACTACCCTTGACTCACCACTAGATTTTGATGACTTAGAAGCTTTTGGCTCAACAATTTCTCCAAAGAACTTGATGACATTGATATTTTGTTTGAATATATTTCATCTAAAGAAATGGAAGTTTTTCACCAAGAAGCAGACACCAACAACCTCACAATTTTGGGTCATAGTAAAGGAGGTGCAACTGCTATTATTAAAGCGTATGAAGATGCGCGGATAACACGTGTTGCTACCTTAGCATCCGTATTAAACATAAAAACCAGGTATGCTGAAAAAGATATTGACTATTGGAAAAACAACGGGTGTGATCTACATTCACAATAGTCGAACAAATCAAGAAATGCCTTTATATTATCAATTAGCGGAAGATGTATTAGACAACCAAGACCGATTTGATCTATCATCTATACTCAAGAAAATTAGTAAAAAAGTTTTGCTCATTCACCCACAAGAAGACGAAACGGTTCCGATTGAAGAATTAAATATTGCAAAAAACATCAGCAATGAACACCTCAATATAGAAGAAATACACGGTAGCCACACCTTTGATGGTGTACACCCTTACACCCTGTCCACTCTACCAGAAAATGCAAAAATTGCCTTTGAACTTGTTAAAGAATTTATTGAGAATGACACACATTGAGATAATAGAAAAAACGATCAACTACGTACAGCAAGAACTCAAAGATGCAGAGGGTGGCCATGATTGGTTTCACATTGAGCGGGTTTGGAATACCTCAAAACAAATTGCCAATCACGAAAAAGGAGCTAACCTTCTTGTAGTTGAACTTGCTGCACTCCTTCATGATATTGCTGACCCAAAATTTCACAAAGGAGATGAAACAATTGGCCCTGAAAAAGCTAAACGGTTCTTAAATTCAATTAACCTAAATAACGATTACACCAATCATGTTATTGAAATAATTAAAAACATTTCTTTCAGTAGCAACAAGTCGGTTCTCACTCATCAATCAGTAGAGCTTAACATTGTTCAAGATGCAGACAGACTTGACGCTATTGGTGCTATTGGCATTGCTAGAGCTTTTAATTATGGTGGTTATAAAAATAGAGCACTCTTTGATCCAGCTATTTTACCCAAAGAGCAAATGAATAAAGATGAATACCGTAAAAATATTGCCCCCACCATCAACCATTTTTATGAAAAATTATTATTATTACAGTCTGAACTAAAGACTATTAAGGGAAGAGAAATTGGCAAGGAAAGACACAACTTTTTGTTAGACTTTTTAAATCATTTTTTCAACGAATGGTATTCAAATGATTTAGATAAATTACCTTTATCATTTAAAAGTATTCTGTAATAAACCAACAATATTGATGATAAAATTATTATATTAATTTATTGTTCCGACACTTTACTGATGCGAATCATACAGCTACAGATATACCTTATTTTCATTTCTAAAAGAGCTCTTTTAAGCCTTTTTAGTTATCGTATTATATTCTGATCACCTATTGTATTAATGAGTTTTTTATTACCACACACATCCAAGGCCCAAGCAGATGAACTAACTTTGAAAGCTGTATTTCTTGAACGTTTTACACGGTTTATTGAATGGGAAAAACAATCTGAAACAAATGAATTTAATATTGTAATTATTGGATCAGATGAAAAAATAGCTCATCAACTTAAAAAAGTATACAGAAATCGGAACATACAAAACAAAACTGTCAGAGTAACTCAAATAAAACATTTGGATGATTTAAAAAATCTCTCATGTGATATTCTCTTTGTCTCAGAAAACATGAGTAAAGAACTCGAGGAAATAACTCAATACAGCTTCAGTAAATCCATTTTAACCATTGCCGATACTAAAAACTTTGCAACAAAAGGTGTTATTATCAACTTCTATATTAAAAACAACTCCATACAATTTAAAATCAATACTGACGCGGCAAAAAAATCGAATCTACAAATAAGTTACCATTTGTTAAAAATGGCAGACATCAGTTTCCGAATCACAGCTTTGATATCAATAAAAAACATATCGATTAAAAATAAGATAACACTTATAATTGTTTGTGTCACTTTTTTAGTGATCACTATTGGTCAGTCCATTCTATTTTTCAAAGAAATTAAGGAGCATAAAAACACAATTATCAATAATTATATCTCTTACACGACACTAATTGCTGAGAACTGTATTTCCCCTTTAACCTTTGAAGATAAGAAGGGTGGACACCAAATTTTACTAAGCTCTAAATCAATTAAGGACATTCATTCAATTTATTTGTTTGACGAAAATAAAGAACTTTTCACCTTTATAAGTAAGGATGAAGTCTCCTTGGAACCAAAGCTTAAAACTCACCTATCTTATTATGAAACAAAAGATTTCTTAATTATTAATCAACCTATTGCCTTTAAAGGGAAAATTTCTGGTTATATCTATGTGAAGGTTTCCCTACAATCCTATAAAGCTTTCATTTATGATAAAATGTTTTTCTTAACTATATCAACTATTGTACTTTTAATTTTAGCATATTTTTTAGCTACAATGCTTCAAAAATTTATTTCAAGACCAATTTTAGAACTTGCAGAGGCAACAAAAGACTTTTCACTTTCTGATACTTACACGGTAAATCTAGATATCAATAGAAAGGATGAAATAGGATTACTCTATAACTCCTTTAATATTCTTCTTAAATCTTTATCCACTAAAGAAAAAGAACGTAACGCAGCTGAATTTGCACTTCGGGAAAGTGAAGAGAAGTTTCGAGTATCATTTGAAAATGCACCATTAGGAATAGCAATAGTAGATTTGAAAGGAGATTTTTTACAAATCAACATGGAGCTATGTAATTTCTTTGGATATACGCGGGAAGAGATGCTTCAAAAGTCAATTAGAGAGCTGATTCATAACTCAGACATTATAGAATCCAAAGAAATTCTCGATAGTTTGTTAAGCGGAAAAAACATTGGTAAAACCATAGAAACTCGATTTATTTCCAAAAACAACGATACGATTTGGTGCATACTAAACTCAAGTTTAATTACTCTACATAAAGAATCATATATCATAATTCACCTGATAGATGTCACTAAACGAAGGTTAGCTGAACGAGCGCATATACAATTGCAGGGGCAAGTGCAACAAGCTCATAAAATGGAGACCATTGGCACTTTAGCAGGAGGCATCTCGCATGACTTTAAAAACATTCTAAATCCTATTATTGGCTTTTCTACTTTAGCTTTAAATGCTCTAGAAGAAAACAGTGAAGCTAAAAAAGACATTGAAAAAGTGATTAAAGCCGCTCACCGAGCAGACGAACTAGTGAACCAAATTTTAGCTTTTAGCCGACAAAATGAAGAAGAAACATCTCCTGTAGTCTTTTCTTCTGTAATAAACGAATCCATAGAATTATTAAGAGCGACAATTCCTAGTACCGCTGAAATAAAAGTGATTTCTGATATTGAATCTGAAAAAGTATTAGGTAACCACACGCAACTTCAACAAGTGGTAATGAACCTGTGTACTAATGCCTACCATGCATTACCTGAAGGTCAAGGTGTTATTACAATTCATTCTTCTAAAGTGAATATTGATCAGCGCTTTATTGATAAATATCATGAATTAAAAACGGGGGAATATATACTTTTATCTATCAGTGATAATGGTATTGGCATGTCGAAAGACGTACTTGGCAAGAATTTTCGATCCCTTCTACACCACAAAAAAAGTAGGCCAAGGCACAGGATTAGGACTATCAGTGGTACACGGGGTAGTCAAAACACATAAAGGACATATTATTGTAGAAAGTGCGATAAATGCAGGCACGACATTTTTTGTATACATCCCAGTCTCAAATCAGGAAGACAAATCAATTCACAAGGATAGCGAAGTAGTTTTAGACTCATTTGAAGGCACTGTGATGGTGATTGATGACGATGAAATGAGTCTAATGCTTATGGAAAGAATCCTTACAAATATGGGCTTTGATGCTATCATTAATAATGACAGCAGTATCGCTTTACAAATGATTAAAAAAACCCCCGAAATATTTGATTTGATAGTCTGTGATCAAACCATGCCAAAGCTAACTGGAGTGCAGTTAGCTTTGGCATTGAAAAGTGCTGACATAAGTATTCCTTTTATCTTAAACACAGGATCGAGTGACTATATCGACATGGACTTACGTGACAAAGGTGTGAATGTAAGTATTGGTAAACCCATTACAATAACAAAATTAAAATCAGTTATCTCAAAGTTATTGTCCAAATCAAATATCACTAGCTAAAACCGGTAGTCGAATCCATCTATTTTTTCAATAGCACGGGTAAGCAAGGACACCGCTCCATCGATATCATTTTTGTGACACATCTCAATCACCTGATGAATATGTCTCG
The DNA here is from genome assembly GCA_963849955.1 of uncultured Cytophagales bacterium. Taxonomy (GTDB): domain Bacteria; phylum Bacteroidota; class Bacteroidia; order Cytophagales; family JAAEPT01; genus CAWFGW01. The sequence goes on from CAWKJU010000012.1 coordinate 8,517, forward strand.
TGTGGAATAGAAATAGCACCAACCACAGCATTTTTTGACATGCTTTGAATTGCGGCAGTATCTGTTCCCCCACCCGTTAATATTTCTGGTTGCCACTGAATGTGATTATCCTCTGCTATATTTTTTAAATAGCGCACCATTCTAATATCCGAAATAGCCGAAGTATCCATAATTTTAATAGCTACCCCTTCACCCAACGAGGTAATTTTTTCATGAGCAGATGCACCAGGCACATCAAAAGCTATGGTGGTATCTAAGCCAAATCCAAAATCCGGGTTAATGGAATGCGCAGCCATCTTCGCACCTCGTAATCCCACTTCTTCTTGCACACTAAATACGGCATAAAAATCAACGGGTATTTGAATCTTTTTTAAATTTTTTAATACTTCAATGAGTATATAAACTGACACACGATTATCGAGTGATTTACAGTTCACACATTCTCCCATTTCGATTAATTCACGATCACGAGTTACTGGATCACCAATGGAAATATACTTTTCAACTTCCTCTTTTGACAAACCTAAGTCAATAAAAAAATCAGTAGCCTTAACCCCTTTATTTCGTTCCTCTGGACTCATAACATGAATAGGTTTACTACCCATCACCCCTACTAAATCTTTCTTTCCATGAACCACTACACGTTGTGAAGTCAAAGTTTTAGGATCAAAGCCACCTAGCGTATGAAATCGCAAAAATCCTTTATCATCAATATGCGTGATGATAAAACCAATTTCATCCATATGAGCGGCCACCATTAGCTTTTTTGGGTTAACGGTGTTTGAACTCGCTTTTTTTATCGCAATAACATTCCCCATGTTATCTGTTGATATTTCATCAACCAAATCGCCAATTTCTGAAAGCACTAGCTTACGAATACGCTCCTCATGACCTGGCACTCCAGCTTCTTCACAAATTTTCTTTAACAATGATACGTCCATGTTCAAATTATTTTATCAATGAAAATAAAAAAAGCTACTCCAAAATGATGGAGTAGCTTTAAATAAAATATAATTATTAAGAATAATTAATCTACAATAGAAATTTTCAACATGTTAGTTTGTTGTTGTTTCCAAATAGGCATGCTTGCAGTGTTCACTACCACATCACCTTTTTTAATGTGACCTGCAGCTTTCAACTGGTCTTTAATTTCAGTCATACAATCATCTGTAGAACTTGCCTTATCGTAATAGAAACATTTAACACCCCAAACTAAACTTAAGCGCGTTAACAACTCTTTGTTGCTAGTGAAGATAAACACTTTCGCTTTTGGTCTATGTTTTGAAATTTCATAAGCAGTATAACCTGTTTCAGTCATTCCGATAATCGCCTTAGCACCTGTTTGTTCAGCTAACTTACAAGCACTTGAAATCAAACTATCACTTAAAACTGTAGCATCTTTTATGGTATCATAATATTTATGATAGACATTCGCATTGTCTTCCACATTTTTGATGATACGAGTCATTGCTGTTACCGCCTCTACTGGATAATCACCCGCAGCAGATTCACCACTTAACATCACTACATCAGCACCGTCAATGATAGCGTTAGCTACATCATTAGTCTCCGCACGTGTAGGACGAGGGTTGCTAATCATGCTCTCCAACATTTGAGTTGCTACAATAACTGGTTTAGACGCTTTATTACATTTTTGAATAAGTTCTTTTTGAATCAAAGGAACTTTTGCCATGTCAATTTCCACACCTAAATCTCCACGAGCAACCATCAATGCATCTGTAGCTTCAATAATGGCGTCCATATTTGAAATAGCCTCTGGCTTTTCCATCTTACAGATTACCTTTATATCTTTTCCTTTAGACTTGATGATTTCTTTCAAATCATAAATATCTTCTGCTGTTCTTACAAAAGAAAGAGCGATCCAATCCACACCCATTTCAATACCAAACAACAAGTCTTCTTTATCTTTTTCTGTTAATGAAGGCTCCGAAATTTTAGTACTAGGTAAGTTTATTCCTTTACGTGGCTTTAGTTTTCCACCAAAAACCACTTCAGTTTTCACGACTTTACCATTAGTTTCAAGAACAACCAATTCTAGGTTACCATCGTCAATAAGGATTTGGTCACCTTTTTTAACGTCCTGAGCAATTGTTTTATACGTGGTTGATATTCTTTTTGCATTCCCCACAAAATCACCAGATTCTATTTCGATAATGTCACCCGATTCTATTTGGACTCCATCATTTTCAATCTGATTAACACGAATTTTTGGTCCTTGCAAATCTTGTAAAATACAAATATCTGTGTCGTGCTCTTCATTTAATTCTCTTACCCACGTCAACACTTTTTTGTGGTCTTCATGAGAACCGTGTGAGAAGTTCATTCTGAAAATATTTGCACCAGCTTGATGCAGTTTCCACATCATTTCTTTTGTTCTACTTGCTGGACCGATTGTCGCAATAATTTTTGTTTTCTTTAATGGAGTTGCCATACTTAATAAACTAAGTTTTCTTTCGATTTTAATGTATTGATATCTATTATTTCTGAGTATTGAATCAAGGCATAATCTCTAAATGCCATTTTTATTTCCTCAATAGGAACAGTTGTATATTCGCCATCTATTTGAATGATGTAATCATAATTTTTCACTTCAGGCAAAAGGTACGGTTTTGAAACACCCGCAGCATCATACGCTTTGTTTTTTAATAAACGAATTGTGTAATGCTCTTCTTCAACCACAAAGTTAGAAATTAATAAGACTTTATTACCAGTAAAAAGAAACTCAAGATCTTTAGCCTTTGTCAAGTTGATTTTCAGCAATCTATTGACAAGCCATGCAAGCTTATATTCTTTTACATCCGATATTAATCCGATTAACTTATATTCGTAATCGTATTCAAAATCTAAAGTAAGTACAGGCAAACCTTATTAATTTGACCGCTAATATAAGAATATATTATATAAACCGTAGACCCGCATTCTAAAATATAGCGCAACCTACTTGTTGAAAAAATAGTTTGGCAATTCTCAATTAAAGTTATTTCTTTGCAGCGTTATTAGTAAATTGTATTTAACCTAATATTTTGCGTCATGTCTGAAATAGCAGAGAAAGTAAAAGGAATTATCATTGATAAACTTGGAGTAGAGGAAAGCGAAGTTACTCCAGAAGCGAGCTTCACAAATGATTTGGGAGCTGATTCACTGGACACAGTTGAATTAATTATGGAATTTGAGAAAGAATTCAATATTTCGATTCCTGATGAACAAGCTGAAAACATCGCTACTGTTGGTGATGCTGTAACTTATCTTGAGCAAAACGTAAAGTAATTTTTTACTTTCATTTATAATTAACATCATCCTTGAGCGTGAGAAGAGTAGTAGTAACTGGACTAGGGGCTTTAACCCCAATTGGAAATACCGTTGAAGAATATTGGAATGGATTGTCTAATGGTGTAAGCGGTGCCGCTCCTATTCAACAGTTTGATGTTAGTTTGTTCAAAACAAAGTTCGCTTGCGAAGTTAAGAATTACGATTCTAAAAATTATTTTGACAGAAAGGAAGCGCGAAAGATGGATCCTTTCTGTCAATTTGCTTTGATAGCTGCTGATGAAGCAGTTAAAGATGCAAAAATCGATAATGGCAACGTAGATCAAGACCGAGTTGGTGTAATTTGGGGTGCTGGAATTGGTGGTATTCAAGTATTTACCGAAGAAGTTGGTGGTTTTGCTAAAGGTGACGGCAATCCAAGATTCAACCCTTTCTTTATCCCTAAAATGATTATTGACATTAGTGCAGGACACATTTCAATGAAATATGGCTTTAGAGGCCCTAATTTCTCTACGGTGTCAGCTTGTGCTTCGTCAACAAATGCGATTATAGATGCTTTCAACTACATCAAGTGGGATAAAGCTGATATTATTGTAACTGGTGGTTCTGAAGCGGCTATTTCTCAAGCAGGAATGGGTGGTTTTAATGCAATGAAAGCATTATCAGAACGAAATGATTCTCCAGAAACTGCTTCTAGACCTTTTGACAAAGACCGAGATGGTTTTGTGATGGGTGAAGGTGCTGGTGCTCTAATTCTTGAAGAATATGAGCATGCAAAAGCTAGAGGAGCGAAAATATATGCTGAAGTAATCGGTGGAGGAATGTCTGCAGATGCACACCACTTAACTGCACCACACCCAGAAGGTTTGGGAGCAAAAAACGTGATGTTAAATGCATTAAAAGATGCTGGAATATCTCCAGAAGAGGTTGATTACATCAATGTTCACGGAACATCTACCCCTTTAGGTGATGTCGGTGAAGTTAAAGCTATCACACAAGTTTTTGGTGAGCATGCTTTCAAATTAAATATTAGTTCAACAAAGTCGATGACAGGTCACCTGTTGGGTGCTGCTGGAGCAGTCGAATCCTTAGCTAGTATTTTATCCATCAAACACGGGTTAGTACCTCCTACAATCAACCATTTTACGGATGATGAGGTTTTTGATTCTCGCTTGAATTTCACATTCAACAAGGCTCAAAAAAAGGATGTTAAAATTGCATTAAGCAATACCTTTGGTTTTGGTGGACACAATGCCTCTGTTATTTTTAGAAAAATAGAAGAGTAAGGTGTTTTCTCTTTTTAAAAAAAGGGACCAAGAATCAATTACATTACGAAGAACCGTAAAAGGAATTATCGGAAAATCTCCGAAAAACATCCATTTATACCGTCTGGCGTTAAGCCACTCTTCTGTTGCAGAAGAGTCAAATGAACGATTGGAATACTTAGGTGATGCCATCTTAGGTGCTATTGTTGCCGACTATCTTTTCAAAAAATATCCCTACAAAAACGAAGGCTTTTTAACGGAAATTCGATCTCGTATTGTAAAGAGAGAATCATTAAATGACCTGGCAATCAAACTTGGATTAGACCAGTTAGTACAATACCACAAAAACAACATCAGCTCCAGATCGATATACGGAAATGCTTTAGAGGCTTTTATCGGAGCTATTTATTTAGATTTAGGCTACCGAACATGTTATGCTTTTATTTTAAATCAAATCATTTCAATGCACTTGGATTTGAAACATGTGGTGGAAAACAACCGCAATTTTAAAAGTATTCTGATTGAATGGTCGCAAAAAAACAATTTTTTGGTCCGCTTCGACATAGAAAAAGAAGAAGGTGAAAACCACAAAAAAGAATTTACCGCTACCGTCTATTTTGATGAGCAATTACAGGCCACTGGCACGGGACATTCGAAGAAGAAAGCAGAACAAGCTGCTGCGGAAAAAGCATGCAACACGCTTGGTTTGAAATAAATTAGGTACTTTTACACACCTAATCTCTTATAAATGAAAATAGGCGGTGCAGCATTAAACCAAACCCCACTTGACTGGGGAAATAATTTCAACAATATTATTGAAGCTATTCAGCTTGCTCAAAATGATGGTATTGAATTATTATGTCTTCCCGAATTATGTATTACCGGTTATGGTTGTGAAGATGTTTTTTTAGGGGAATGGATCTACCCAAAGTCTATCGATTTACTTCTAAAAATTGTGCCTTACACGAAGGAAATCACAGTAAGTATTGGATTACCTGTTTTATTTAACAACAAACGATATAATTGTGCTTGCCTGATTTCTAATCAAACTATTTTAGGTTTTTCTGCAAAACAGTTTCTAGCCAATGACGGTGTGCATTATGAACCACGTTGGTTCACGCCTTGGCAAGCGGATAAAATCGATCAAATTGAGGTTAATAACTCCTTTTACCCTTTCGGTGATGTCATCTACGAACTTAAAGGTAAAAAAATAGCCTTCGAAATTTGTGAGGATGCGTGGCACATTGATAATAGGCCTGCTTTGCGTCATTATGTAAAAAAAGTAGATATTATTCTTAACCCTAGTGCTAGCCATTTTGCCTTCGGAAAAACACAACTTCGAAACAAATTAGTAGAGTCAAGCTCCGAAAAGTATCAATGCACCTATATTTATTCTAACCTACTTGGCAACGAGGCGGGACGAATGATTTATGATGGCGAACTTTTAATTGCAACTGCAGGTAAAATAATAGCTCGAAGCAAACTCCTTTCTTTTAAAAACATCATCCTAATTGGTGTAGATATGAACGATGACAAAACGGCTATCGCACCTTTGTTATCAAAAGAAGAAGAATTTTATCACGCGGAAGGACTGGCTTTATTTGACTACTTGAGAAAAAGTAAAGCAAAAGGATATACATTATCATTAAGTGGTGGGGCTGACTCCACAATATGTGCGGTAATGGTTTACCAGATGATGAAGCTGGCAATTGATGAATTAGGTATAGCGGCTATCAAAACAATTTTTCCATTTTTAAATGCGTCTAATAACTTGAAAGACATCATGAATCAAGTGCTGATTTGTGCTTATCAAGGAACACAAAACTCCAGTAAAGACACTTTTAAATCTGCTGAGGAACTATCCAAAGCGCTTGGAGCAACTTTTTATCATTGGACTATTGATGAAGAAGTCAACTCCTATACTTCTAAAATAGAGCAGGTATTAGACAAAAAATTAACGTGGGAAAATGATGATATCACGCTTCAAAATATTCAGGCACGAGCACGATCGCCAATTATTTGGATGCTAACCAATAACACTGGCACACTTCTTTTAACAACTTCTAACCGAAGTGAAGGTGCTGTGGGCTACACCACAATGGACGGTGACACCTCTGGATGTCTTGCCCCTATTGCTGCGGTTGATAAACATTTCATCAGACAATGGTTAATTTGGGCGGAAAAAGCATTGGATTTGCCCTGTTTGAATTATGTGAACAGCATGGCTCCTACTGCTGAGCTACGTCCATTAGAACAAACCCAAACAGACGAAACGGACTTAATGCCATATGATGTCTTATTAGACATTGAAAAATTAGCTATTGGTCAACATCAGGATCCTTTGACTGTTTTTTCTACTTTAAATGAAAAACTCGATCTTGAAACTGATTTATTAAAAAAGTATATCCAACGTTTTTACACGTTGTGGTCACGCAACCAGTGGAAACGAGAGCGCATTGCCCCCGCTTTTCATTTGGATGATTACAATGTTGATCCTCGAACTTGGTGTAGATTTCCTATCCTAAGTAGTAGTTTTAAGGAGGAGTTGGAGGAGTTATTGAATTCTTAAAACTAGTATTGTAGACTTTGTTTTCTACCTATTAAAAAATAACTACAAACTCAATCAAAAGCCGTCTTTCTTTGTTTTAAGAGAAAAAAAATTCCCCCTATTAAAAATCCCATTTTTAAATATAATTTCATTTTTAACAAATAAATTTTTAGAACACCATCAATATCCTAACTGATTTTTATCACTTCTCACAAAAACACCTGTCATATTTAACTCCAACACTTCGCTCTAGTTTTACAGCAAAGAAAAAACAATGAGCGTCATCTTTATTTTGATTGGTATTAGTGTGACAGTAGCTTCCTTATTTTTAGGAGCTTTTATTTGGGCTGTTCGGTCTGGGCAGTTTGATGACAGCCACACGCCTTCCATCAGAATTTTGTTTGACGAAGACAAAAAAAACAACACTAAATAAACTAAACGCATGGCTCTGGAAACCTTTCAGTACGACAACCGCATTGTTCGCAATTTCTCCATCGCTACCATAGCATGGGGTGTAATCGGAATGCTTGTAGGGGTAATTGTCGCCTTTCAACTTGCTTTCCCTACTTGGTTAGGAAGCTTACACATGGAATATACTGGCTTTGGTCGTATCCGACCCTTGCATACCAACGCAGTAATATTTGCCTTTGTCGGAAATGGTATTTTCATGGGGGTATATTACTCCCTTCAGCGGCTTTGCAAAGCGAGAATGTTTAGTGACCTATTGAGTACTATACACTTTTGGGGCTGGCAGCTCATCATTATTTCCGCAGTGATTACCTTACCTATGGGTTTCACTTCTTCTAAAGAATATGCAGAACTTGAGTGGCCAATTGATATTGCGATCACCTTGATTTGGGTGGTTTTTGGAATCAATATGTTTGGAACAATTATCAAGCGTAGAGAGCGCCATATGTATGTAGCCATCTGGTTTTATATTGCTACATTCATCACCGTTGCTGTTTTACACTTGGTGAACTCTTTTTCCTTACCCGTAACGTTCATGAAAAGTTATTCGTGGTATGCTGGTGTACAAGATGCTTTAGTGCAGTGGTGGTATGGACATAATGCTGTTGCCTTCTTCTTAACTACGCCATACTTAGGTTTGATGTATTACTTCTTACCAAAGGCAGCAAACCGTCCGGTTTATTCGTATCGTCTGTCTATCATCCACTTTTGGGCTTTAATCTTCCTGTATATTTGGGCAGGTCCTCACCATTTACTATATACCTCATTACCTGACTGGGCACAGTCGCTAGGGGTAGTCTTTTCCATCATGTTAATTGCTCCATCGTGGGGAGGAATGATTAACGGGTTGTTAACACTTCGGGGCGCTTGGGATAAAGTACGTACTGATGTGCGTTTGAAATTTATGGTGGTTGCTGTCACCGCTTATGGTATGGCTACTTTTGAAGGACCAATGCTTTCGCTTAAAAATGTGAATGCTATTGCGCACTTTACTGACTGGATTGTTGCTCACGTTCACGTAGGTGCACTCGGTTGGAATGGTTTCTTAACCTTTGGTATCCTGTACTGGATTATCCCTAGAATATTTAGAACCAAACTGTTTTCTGAAAAATTGGCTAACATTCACTTCTGGTTAGGAACGTTAGGAATCTTATTTTACGCCATTCCAATGTATTGGGCAGGATTTACCCAAGGCTCCATGTGGGCTGAAACTACCCCTACTGGTCAGTTGATGTACCCGAACTTCCTAAATACGGTAACCAACCTAATTCCCATGTATGCGATGCGTGGTTTTGGCGGAGTATTGTATTTGACTGGTGCTATATTAATGGCTTACAACCTTACAAAAACAATGACCCAAGGTTCATTATTAGCTGAGGAAGAAGCGCAAGCTCCTGCATTAACCAAAGAAGTTCATAAAGGAAAACATTGGCACAGTTGGATTGAAATGCGACCAATACAAATGTTAGTATTCAGTTTAATAGCCATTTTGGTGGGAACTTTAATCGAGTTGATACCGACATTCCTAGTCGATTCAAATGTAAAAACTATTAGCAGTGTTAAACCTTATTCGCCTTTGGAACTTCAAGGCAGGGATATTTATATCAAAGAAGGATGTAATAACTGTCACTCGCAAATGATTCGTCCTTTCAGACATGAAACGATGCGCTATGGCGAATATTCTAAAGCCGGTGAGTTTGTTTATGACCATCCTTTCCTTTGGGGTTCCAAACGTACAGGGCCAGATTTAGCACGTGAAGGAGTCTTGAATCCAAATGCAGGTTGGCACTATAGACACCTCTATGACCCAAGGTCTGAATCACCTGGATCAATTATGCCCGCTTACCCGTGGTTGATTGAAAAGACACTTGACAATAGTGCTTTGGAGGCAAAAATTAATGCCATGAGAACGTTAGGTGTGCCTTATGCAGAAGGGTACGAAAAGCAAGCAGCAACTGATCTCCAAATACAAGCTGATAGTATTGTAATGAGTCTCAAACGAGACGGAATCAAAAATGCTCAATCAGACATGGAAATTGTAGCGCTTATCGCTTACCTACAACGACTGGGTACTGATATTATGGTGAAAGATAACGAGTAGAAAGATTAAAGTATAAAGACAACTGATTGTTTCTAAAATCTAAAAGTCTCAAATCTAACAATCTAATTATTAAAAATATGTATAAAGACGTACTAAGATCAATTGATGGAATAGCGATTTACCCAATAATGAGCTTAATCATATTCGTCCTTTTCTTCTCCTTACTGCTTATTTATGTAATTAAGGTAGATAATAAATTTATCAATGATATGAAAAACATGCCTTTCAAGGATAACAAAGGATCAAACAACACCTCAAATTCGACAAACCATGAATAAGAGAAACATATTAATCATAATAGCTAGTGTGCTATTTTCACCTTCACTATTTGCTCAAAGCCTACCTTCAGACTCTATGTTCTCTAGTCTGATTGGCGATTTACCTATAGAAATAAGCATGACTGTAATTGTTATTCTTTTATTCTTATTGGTGATTCTCACTTTATTGACGGGTGTTTTAATTGAATTTGGAAGACACGCTAGAAAAGAGATCATAGCCAAAGGGGAATCTGTTCCATTCATTATTTCAATATTTGGTGTTTTTGATGGCGACAACAAAGCACTAACAGGAGAATATGCCGATGTTATTATTGATGACCATGATTATGATGGCATACAAGAATTTGATAACGATTTACCACCATGGTGGGTCTATGGTTTTTATATCACCATTGTTGTAGCTGTGGTTTACATGCTACACTATCATGTGTTCAAAACAGGTGATTTAAGTAAAGAAGAGTATTTATCCGAGTTAAAAGTAGCTGAGTTATTATACAGTGATGTTGATTTAGTTTACAATGAACCACTAACTGATAAAGCCGCATTGGCAGAAGCAAAAATTATTTTCATGGAAAACTGTGCTACTTGCCATGGTGATCAGGCTGCCGGTTCGCGAGGCGAAGATTTTACTGCAGGTCCAAACCTTACTGACAACTATTGGATCTATGGCGGAAACATCAACGATGTATATAAAACCATTAAACATGGAAAAGGAAATGGTAAAATGCCTGAATGGAAAAACAAGTTTAGCAACGAGCAGATTTACAAAATAGCCAGTTATGTGAAAAGTTTAAAAGGGACCGAAGTTAATAACCCGAAAGAACCACAAGGTACGTTGAGTAATGAGTAATGAGTAGTGAGATATGAGTATTGAGTACAAAGTATTAATACTAAACTAGAATTAAGGTGTATGATAGAAAATCGAAAACAACTAGAATCGAAAACAGGCATTAACTTATAAAAATCTAATCTCAATACTAGTTACTCAAGACTAAAAACATGGCAATAATAGAAAGCAAAGAGTTTAGAGACAGCATCTCTACGGTGGACAAATCGGGGGAACGAATATTTTTACACCCTAAAAAACCAAAAGGTAAATTCCACAATAGACGATTAATTGTGACGCTGTTGCTATTGGCTTTCATGTTCGGAATGCCTTTCATCGAAATAGATGGACATCCTTTCTTCTTATTCAATGTACTTGAACGAAAATTCATTCTGTTTGGAATGATTTTTTGGCCTCAGGATTTTCACCTTTTTGCTCTTTCCTTTATTACGGGAGTAGTTTCCATAGTATTTTTCACGGTCTTGTACGGTCGTATTTTTTGTGGATGGCTCTGCCCTCAAACCATTTTTATGGAAATGGTTTTTCGAAAAGTAGAATATCTAATTGAAGGAGACTATACCCAACAAAAAAAATTAGAAAAACAGGAATGGAACACCGAAAAAATCATAAAAAAAACATTAAAACATAGTGTTTTCTTTGCTATGGCCATGCTAATTTCAAACACTTTCTTGGCTTGGATTATCGGAAAAGAAGAACTTTTTAAGATTATTTCAGAACCGATAGCTGATCACATTGCGGGCTTCTCCGCCTTATTGTTTTTTAGTGGCGCCTTTTATTGGGTATTTGCATGGTTTAGAGAACAAGTGTGTATTATCGCTTGTCCTTACGGTCGACTACAAGGTGTAATGTTAGATAAAAACAGTCTTGTAGTTGCTTATGATTACAAAAGAGGTGAGCCACGTGGCCCATTTCGCAAAAATGAAACACGCACCTTAGGTGATTGCATTGACTGTAAACAATGTGTGCATGTTTGCCCAACAGGCATTGATATCCGAAATGGTACTCAGCTAGAGTGTATAAACTGCACTGCTTGTATTGATGCATGTGACGATATCATGGAAATGATTAGTAAACCCAAAGGCTTAGTTGGTTTTCATTCTGAAAACAGCATCGAAAAGGGTAAGAAATTTAAACTTTCGATTAGAAGCATTAGCTATTCTGTCGTTCTGCTTATCCTTATCACCACTATCAGCTTCTTTATCTTTAAAAGAGACAACTTAGAAATCACACTCCTCCGTGAACATGGTGGCAACTATATTACCCTTGATAAAGGATATATCAGAAACATGTACAAGATGAACTTGCTCAACAAAACATTTGAAGAAATACCAGTAACCCTAAAACTTGAGGGAATAGAAGGTGTTATTACTGTTGTGGGACAAGACATTACTGTACCTGAGCAAGGTTCTGTAAATACTTCGATAGCGATCGACATACTTGAAAAAGACTTAGACATCTTAAAAACTGAAATAAAAATAGGTGTATATGATCATTCAGGAAAAATTGAAACTGTAAAAACTAACTTCTTAGGCCCAGGATTATGACCACTCAAAAATCATTCTTACCCTACATTATCATCGGTGTTTTTGCACTGTTTATGACTTTCATTCTTCAATTTGTATTTAGAAGCATGCAGTCTAAAGTGCAACTGGTCAGCAAAAACTATTACCAACAAGAGATTAATTATCAGTCACACATCGATAAACTAAAGAGGTCTTCCGAAATTAAGGAGGCTACTACGTTTACCTCATCTGATGATCAGTTTACCATTCAACTGCCAAAAGAAATTTCTGCTGCCAACGGTGAAATGTATGTCTATAACAGTATCGACTCAAACTTAGACTTCACAATTCCTTTCAGCTTTACTGCAAACATGCCGTTATCGTTTTCAACTGAAGCACTTTCACAAGGTGTTTGGACTGTAAAAGTTGATTTCGAATCTGAGGGAGAAAAATATTTTGTAGAAAGAACATTCGTAAAATAAAATATAAATGCTCTACACAGCCTTCATATTGGGATTGGCCGGAAGCCTTCATTGCATGGTAATGTGTGGACCATTAACTATGTTGTTACAGGCAAAAACAAAAAGTGGTTTTATTGGTAATCTTTTATATCATTTTGGGCGAATAACTATCTACCTGTTATTGGGAATTATATTTGGCTTTGTGGGACGTATATTCAATCTGCTGACGTCACAGAACATCATTTTTATAGCGTTAGGAATCCTTTTTATTGTGTATGTCATTCTTCCAAAAAAAACAAAACACCATTTATTTATGGTCGGTTTTTTAGCCAAAGAAATCAACACAATTAAAAAAGCTATTACTCAAACATTATCTTCTGAGAATTGGCTAGTACCAGTTGGTTTTGGTGCTTTAAATGGCCTAATACCTTGTGGGTTAGTCTATTTTGCTTTGCTTGCTGCTCTAGCGATGCCCTCAGTCCAAGAAGCGTCACTATACATGTTGTTTTTTGGATTAGGAACCATTCCTCTACTCCTGTTTGCTGCACCAATAGGTCATTTCTTTCAATCAAAATTTGGACGGATTTTACCTTTTAGACAAAGTTATGCTATAGCGTTACTGGGTGGTTTATTCCTTCTTCGTGGACTTGGTTTGGGCATTCCTTTTTTAAGTCCAAAAGTTAATTATGAAAGCACTAGTGCAGAAATTCATAATTGTAAATAAAAAAACAAAATTTTACGAGTTACTTTTTGATGTTAAGTGAAATACAATAGTGTATTTAACCAACTAAACTTTTGAATTATGTATACGAAACTATTACCCTTTTTATTAGCATTTATTTCTTTAAATGCTTTTCCACTAACTATTGTTAACGATGTGTTTGATGGATCAAAATTATGTAACAACCTATCCACCACATATGAGATACCCTCAGAACTGCAAGGGAAATATGACTACGAAGTAATTATAGAGACAACAGACACGAACACTCTATTTATTAAATATCACCTCACTCAGAACCCAGAGGCAGATACAGTGAGGAAAATCACAAGTGATTTAAATAACTACTTTCCTGATATGGATTTATCAGCAAATAAAATCTCAACATGGAGTGTAAACTACCAACTTATCATTGATGGTGTAACCCATAAATCAACTTTTGATACTGGTTTACCTTATAAAACATGCTATGAATATAAAAGTGAATGTAATAAAATAACCGTCTATAGAAAAAGTATACGAGCTGTATGCTCTCCCTCTACCTATTATCCTAAACATGGTATTAACAAATATATAGACACCATTGATTTTAACTTTACCGATTCCACATCATATAGTCCTATAGTTTGCCAGGCTCTTGGATTTAAAATTCATACCGACAGCTTGATTGCTAAAAACCTTCCCCCTTCAGCATATAAAATTCGTGCTGGTAGTAATGTTTCAATTGAATGTGTCACAACACCATGCCCTCCTTACTATTTTGATGTTGCACTCACTGACCGTGTTGATTTAAGCGACTGTCCTGATTTATCATGGGAGCAAACGGGTTATAAAGGCTCTGCTCTGTGTGGTAACCTTAACACTACATATAAACTACCTGACACTCTCACTGGATCATACGCAGTAGAAACTAGTGTTGAACAAATTGATGATGAGCTTATTATCAATCATTACCTATTTGAGGATGATAGTAAAGAAAAAGTAACTAAAATTGATACTGATTTATCTGACTTATTCAGTTCTTCTGGATGGCTTGATTCTATTAATATCAAAGTTATCCATACTTTAAATATCAACTTAAACTTGGTTGCTACTGATTCTTTCATGATGAATCCGTATAACACCTGTTATGAAATAGACTATAGCTGTATCGAGTTAACGGTCTATAGAAAATCGCTTCGTAGAGTATGTCCAACGAAGGGAGTTGTTACTCGAAAATTTATTGAAGTAAAAAATGATGTTGTCATGGTCGATTTTATAGACTCTACCTATATGGGGGCTACATGTTTAGCAGAAGGATATACCACACACACCGATAGCATTAAAGTAACCGAATCTGACGGGCTAAATAACATCGATTACCGTGTTTTTCTAGGTACTCACATCGAGTGTGCACTAGGTGCATGCCCAACCATGTGGTTATATGAACCACAAATTGGGAATGCTTACTTTAGTAATTGTATCATTAGCGGGTTTGAAGACAAACAAAATGAAATACAATTCCTTTTCCCTAATCCAGCTCAAGATTATTTCTCAATTGAAGCGTGTGAAGGAAACGTGATGTTAACCAATCAATTTGGACAACAGTTTACACTGAAAGGTAACTCGCGATTCTCTACCTCCACCCTACCACGTGGTATGTACATCGCTACATTTGACATTAATGGTAAAACAATTAAAGAAAAGGTTGTGATTCAATAACCACCTTTTACAAAAAAAACTGAACTTTTATTGGTTCTGTTTGTTCTTTCAACACCTCAGTTTAGTTATATACTAACTAATCGGAGGTGTTGTCTTTTTTTAAACTCCTTATATTAAAAATGCAGCATAGAAATTAAGTTTATCTTTAAACAAATGTAGATTAATATGGAAACAATCAACTGGAACGATGTTATCAAATTTGCCAACCATGGTTCCCCTGCACCTGATAAACGCGTAGAAAAAACTGCTAATGAATGGAAAGAAATTCTTTCAAATGAAGTTTTTCACATTACCCAAAAAAAAGGAACAGAGGCGCGCTTCTCAGGAGAACATTGCTCAGTCTATGAGCCTGGTATATATTTATGTTCGTGCTGTGAAACGGAACTGTTTGATTCGACAGAAAAATTTGACTCCGGAACTGGCTGGCCAAGTTTTACGCAACCCGTCAAAGATAATGTTATTAAATACCACAAAGACTCCTCATTGGGAATGACACGAGTGGAAGTGATGTGTAATGTTTGTGATTCACATCTTGGCCACGTGTTTCCTGATGGCCCTAAGCCTAGCGGATTACGTTTTTGTATTAATTCCCTTTCACTTAAAAAAAAGTAATTGTATGAAAGAATTAGCAACATTTGGAGGAGGCTGTTTTTGGTGTATCGAAGCAATAATACAGCGATTAAAGGGAGTGGAAAAAGTAGTTTCGGGTTATGCTGGCGGACATGATCCTTCTCCTAACTATCGATCGGTTTGTTCTGGCGAAACTGGGCATGCGGAAGTGATTCAAGTTTCCTTTGATCCTGAAGTAATTAGTTACAAAGACTTAATCACTGTTTTTATGACAAGCCACGATCCGACTACCCCAAATCGACAAGGCGCTGATGCTGGCACACAATACCGTTCGATTATTTTGTTTCATTCTCCTGAACAAAAAACTAGTATCAATGAAGTTTTTGAGGAGATAAAAAACAGCTTTACAGCACCTATTGTCACAGAAGTAGCGCCTTTGGATAAATTCTATGAAGCTGAAGAGCATCACCAAAATTATTATAACGAAAATGGTATGGCGGGCTATTGCCGTGTAGTTATTGATCCTAAAATAAAAAAATTGCGCGATCAGTATGCTCATAAATTAAAGTCGGAAGCCAAGGGATAAAAAGATGAGGTAAGCTACCTCATCTTCCTTAGTCACTTTTTTCCTTCATAAACTTAATTATTTCATCGTAACGTGAGCTCCATGAAAACAAGTATTGGGTAATCATCCCGATATGTGTTTTATTTATCATAATTGGCTCAACAGCGGGCTGAAATTCTTTTAATTTTTTAACAAATAACTTTGTTGAAGATGTGATTGAAGGATATGTTTTACGACCAAGATAAATCATAAAAGGTGGGCTCTCACTAGTCAAATAATTTATTGGAGACGCTTTTTTCCATGTATCTCTATCTTTAGTCCAGGTAGCATCATAATCATTTTTATCATCTGCAGGTACTTTACTTAAAAAATTCAAGTAAATCTAATCCAGCAGCATCAATCAAAACAATTCCAGAAACATCGCCCGCAGCTATTCCATAAGTTGGATTCAAAGTGGCTAAGGCAATTAAATGTCCCCCTGCGGAATGGCCTGATAAAAATACAGCATTCGTATCTCCTTTGTATTGATGCATGTTGTGCTGAACCCATTGCACACATTGTGCTATTTGTGTTGTCATTTGATCATAATCAGCATCAGGACTCAACGTATATCCTGGAATTACCGTCACTATTCCTTTCTTCGCAAATTTTCTTCCTATAAAACCATACATGCCTTTGTTACCACTGTGCCAATTACCTCCATGCACAAATATCATCACTTTATTGGTGGAGTCTTTTCCTTTTTTAGGCTCAAACACATTCAAGGTAGGTCCATCGGAGTTATTGGGTAAATATGAAATATTTTTATGTGCCTTGTAAGCACAACTTCCCATTAAAATGGTACTAAGAAAGATAAGTAATAAGCGCATTTAATCATTTTAGTAAAACCTTAAGGTATCAAAATTAATATCAATCTAAGGTGTAAACTAAAATTCTCTTTTCTACTATTAACTTTATAACTTTATAGAGAATCAAACGGACAACTCTATGTTACGCATTATCACAATGACCTTTGTTGCGATAACTTTATTTTTTTCGTGTTCACAAAAAGAAGAAAAACTGAGTGATAATAAACAAATTAACTATGGTACTTCTTTCGGATTTTGTGTAGGACTATGCAACGAGGATATTTATATTAATAGTAAAACAACTACCTATACCAATTTTGGTAATGACTTTAATAACGACACAGTTGAAACAATCACTTGCAAATCTGAAACGGTTAAAGAGGATTGGGATAAATTAGAAGATTTATTAATTCCTTCAGATTTTTTTAGTTTAAAAAAATCTCACGGTTGTCCCGACTGTGCAGATGGTGGTTCTGAATGGGTTGAATTAATCTTAGAAGATGGTTCTTCACACAAGGTGACTTTTGAATATGAAAATGCTCCAGAAGAAATGAAAAGCTATGTGAACGTTTTAAGAGAAATATCGGATACAAAAGCTGCGCAATGTAAAAAAGAATAGTTTTTAGCTTAATTTAATTCATTCAAAGCCATCTTTGAATCTACAAGAGTAGAAAATTTTCTACAACGTCTTTCATCAAACCCACTAAGGATCAATGACTTTACCGTTGGCAATAATATTGTCAATGGGAATTGCTGATATCAATACATATATCCTTATATAATGAAAGTAACATCAAATAAACCCTTTTGGTTAGTTAAAAATGGAATTATCACTTCTTACCCATCATTGAAAGAAGATACTGAAACAGAAATACTCATTGTTGGAGGAGGCATTACTGGTAGTTTAATAGCACATCAATGTATGCATGACGGCTATAAAACAATGGTAGTAGACAAAAGAGAAATAGGACATGGTAGCACCAGTGCAACAACTTCAATGTTGCAATATGAAATAGACATACCACTTTTTAAACTCATCGAAATGATTGGTGAAGAAGGTGCGGTGGCTAGTTATAAAGCATGTTACAAGGCAATTGATGAATTAGGTGTTTTAGCTACAAAAATTAAATCCAATTGTGGTTATGAGAAAAAGAGTTCATTATACTTTGCATCACTCAAAAAAGACGTCTCTGATTTAAAAAAAGAATTCGAAACCAGAAAAAAATATGATTTTCCAGTAAAATGGTTAGAGCCAGAAGACATTGAAAAGCAATTTAAAATAACCCATACACACGGAGGAATATTATCAGAACAAGGGGGAAGTATTGACGCATTTCGTTTCACGCATAGTTTGTTGAGTTATAATCACAATAAAGGACTTAGAATTTACGATAAAACGAATGTTAAAAAAGTCAACTATAAGAAAAATGGTGTAACCGTATATACTGAACATGGAAACGTCATAAAGGCTAAAAAGATCATCTATTGTAATGGTTATGAAAGCACTGAAATTATTAAAGAGGACTTTGTCAAGCTTCTTTCTACCTATGCTATAGTTGGCGAAAGAAACGAAGAAATGCCTTCTCCCCTTAATGATCTTTTAGTCTGGAACACCTCTGACCCCTATATGTATTTACGAACCACCGATGATAATCGTATTTTAATTGGTGGAAAAGATGAGGATTTTGTTGATACAGAAAAAAGAGATCAATTACTAGGAAAAAAAGCCGTCACAATTGAAAAGTATTTAAATAAAATATTGCCAAAAAACAATTTTCGAGTTGATTTTGCATGGGCAGGAACATTTGGAGAGACGAAAGATGGTCTTCCGTATATCGGTAAACATCCCGATTTTCCAAGTACCTATTTTGTTTTAGGTTTTGGAGGCAATGGTATAACTTTTTCGGTAATGGGTATGGATATTATTTCTAAGATGCTTAAAGGGAAAAAAGTAAGTTTAGCTAAATATTTCAAATTTGGAAGATAAAATAACTACAATCATATCAAAAGTAAAATTAAAAAGCACCTCGGGAAAGGTGCTTTTTATCTGTGAAAATGAGATGTAAATAAATATTCTTATTACGCCTCCATGGCTGCTTGATTGATTTTAGATTTAGCTAATTTATTTAACGATGTATCAGCATTTTGCTCTTCTTTAAGCGTTTGTGCTAACAGATCTGCTACTTCTTTAAAACCAAGCTTCTCTGCATAATGATGAGCTGTTCCGTAACCAGAAATCTCATAATGCTCGATACGTTGAGCACAAGCGATTAAACCTGCATCTCTTACTTCTTCTTCAGCATTCATTTCAATCATTTCTTCGCCTTCTTCTACTAAACCTTTAGTAGCCTCACATACATGACCGTCTATTTTAAAGTCCTGAATTTTACCTATTTTTTCAAGGCGGCTTTTTTGTTCTTTCGTCTCTTCTAAATGATCTTCAAAAGCTTTTTTTAATTTTTCATTTGAAGCAGCTTTAACCATTTTTGGTAATGCTGAAATTATTTGTTTTTCTGCGCTATAAAGATCCTTAATCTGTTCTTGAAAAAGATCTTCTAAACTTTTCATTTTAGTGCTCATAATTGTAATGATTTATGGTTATCAAAAATATTTATTTACTGAAACCACATACAAGGCTTATACCAGAGAGTAAAATGCATTATTAAAGCAAAGGCTTGATATTCAAAAACTCCGTTGTAGAAAACATTCCTAAATCTGAGTAAAAAAGGTCAACATAGAAAGGTCAAAACATGAGAAAATGATCTATTTGTAGACTCGAAACACAACTCCAAAATGGTCCGAAAAACCTCCAAGATAATTAGGCCCAGAATGGGTTCTAAAAGGTTTTGAGCCCGTGAACTTTTCATCGGATTGGGTTACCCAATCTGGTGCAAATATTTCTGCCTGATGTAGTGACTTATAAACTGACTTAGAGACAAAAACTTGATCAAATGCATTCCATTCAGCTTGGTATTTATGAGTTCCTGGGTAATGATTAGTAGCATCTACAGTTATTAAAGTAGAATCACCTACCAAGGTTTGGATACTCCTATTTTTTGGTCCATCGTTAAAATCCCCCGACACTATAATTTTTGAATCTCGATTTAAACTTAAAATGGAATCAATTTTTGACTTTAATAATTGAGCCACATAAAACCGCTTGGGCTCACTAGCCGCTTCTCCTCCATATCGGGAAGGCCAGTGGTTATAAAACAAATGAACGGTATCTCCTATTACAGCCTTACCTTTCACATACAAAATTTCACGCGTGGGACGGTTACTTTCTGGAAGTTTGACCGTGATATACTCATAGTCAATTAATGTAAATCGATCCGATTTGTAAAGTGCACACACATCAATACCTCGATTATCCGGTGAATCACGATGTATAATCTGATACCCTTTTTTAGCCAAACCCTTAGTGGCACTTAAGTCATTTAGTACCCTGCGATTTTCTACCTCGCACAAACCAATAATATCAGGTCCTTGCCATTGATTCATCGCGTTAATCACCCGCGACAAATTGATTAATTTCTTTTGAAACTTTTCCGTATTCCATGATTTTAGTCCATGAGGCAAATATTCCAAATCCTCTTTACCGTATTCATGCAAGGTATCAAACAGGTTTTCAACGTTATAGAAAGCCACTATTAACGAATCTTGCTGCTGAGATTTTCCAATAAAAAAGATAAAAAATAAACAAAAAGCAGTAATTTGATTTCTGATACTCATGCACGAATCTAATTTTTACTGCTGAATGAGACCAGTTTTTAGGACAGTTATTTTTATACTTATAACGACTTTTTATTCCATTGCACAAAGTGATGTTGGAGGTGGTAAAATCAATGCCATGGGTAATGTACAAGTGGCAATCACGGATTTATTTTCCCAAAATCAAGGGAGCTTAGGTCTTCTTAAACAACATGAGCTAGGAACATATACGCAACAACGCTTTTTATTAAAAGAACTCTCTCAATTATATATTAATGCCGCGTATGTTTCAAAATGGGGTAATTTCGGCTTAAAATCGTTTCATACAGGTCATCAGGACTTTAACAGGAACCAACTAGGATTAGCCTATGGAAAAAAATTATCCAACACCTTTGCAGGTGGAGTGCAAGTTAATATGCACCAGTACGTAATTACCAATTACGGTACCTCTACCCTATTTAGTTTTGAAGTCGGTTTTAGAACTCAACTATCGAATCACTTTGACTTAGGCTTTCACCTTTTCAATCCAGGCAACAGTTCGTTGAATCTAGAAAACAGCTTAATCATACAGACAAAACCTACGTTAAATTTAGGTATTAGCTACCATCAAGAAAATTATTTGATTGCAACAGAGGTTTCAAAAGAAGGAAACAACCTAGCTCCTAACCTGAAACTAGGAGCTGAATACACATTTTACCACACGCTTTTTTTTCGCTTAGGAATAAATACCAACCCCAGTCTAATGAGTTTTGGTGTAGGCACTCAAAGGGAAAACTTTAAGATGGACTTCAGTTATGCATATCATCAACTACTGGGAAGTACACCAGGAATTTCTGTAAGTTATTTATTTGGCCAAAATGAAAAGTAAAGCATTACTATTCATATTGACATTATTTTTTCTCTGCGCTTACGCCCAAAAAGAACTGGAAAACAATTTTTTAATTGAGCTTATTGAAACTAATGTAGAAGCTTCTGAAGAATACTCGGATTACAACACGCTTTTAGAACATTATGAAGACTTATATCAACACCCCATTAACATCAACAAAGCGAATCAGGAACTACTAGTAAGTTCGGGGTTATTTGACTTACAGGAAGCACAAGAATTAATCGAATACCGAAAAGTTTATGGTGACTTTGTTGATCGTGAAGAAATTAGAACCCTTGAAACAATTTCATCGGATAAAGCTAGCTTTATTATTCATTTTATCACGACTAGTTCCAGTCATTCTGCAAAAGAATTATATCAAAACGGTAATCATCTTTTGCTTTCACGCTATACGCGTATTTTAGAGAATCAAAAAGGTTATTTGAATAAAAACTTTAAAGGAAATCCCGATAAACATTATTTACGGTATCGATACAGTCTATCAGGCTCATCATCCGCTGGAATCACATTAGAAAAGGATGCCGGGGAAATCTACAGCTTTGCTACAAACAAAAAATCTTTAGGATTTGATTTTCTCTCATATCACCTATTTGTTAAACCGCGTTATGGTAAATATACCTTAGCACTTGGTGACTACTCATTACAATTTGGACAAGGCTTGCATCTCTGGAGTGGTTTTGCTTTAAGTAAATCAGCCTATGCGATGAATATCGCTAAATACAGCGCAGAAATCCGTCCTTTCTCCTCTGTAAATGAAGCCCGATACTTAAGAGGTGGCGCAGTGAAATATGGCGACAAACTGAGTGTGACACTTTTTGCTTCCCACAAATCTGTTGATGCCAATTTAAGTGATTCAGGGACTTTTAGTTCTATCCAAATAACTGGTTTACACCGAACACAAAATGAAATCGATGACAAAAATGCTATTAAGGAAACCATATTGGGTTATCGTGTAGCTTATCGAGCTGAACGCTTTAAAGTAGGACTAGTCACAACTCACAATTCATTTTCATTACCTCAGGTTAAAGACGACCAACCTTACAATCAATTCCATTTTAAAGGAAGTCAATTTTATAACTCGTCAATAGATTATAATTATTTCACAAACAAAACTTCCTTTTTTGGTGAAACTGCCCTTCATTCCAGTCGCGACATTGCGGTGATTAATGGCTTGACACATAGCTTTTCGCCCTATACTAAATTCATTATTGCTCACCGATACTATGGAAAATCTTATTATACTCTTTATTCCACACCATTTGGGGAAGGCACAAAACCATCAAATGAACAAGGAATATATTTTGGAAGTGAGCTAAACTTTAACACCAACTGGTCAGCGCAACTATATGCTGATCACTATAGTTTTCCATGGCTCCGATTTGGTGTTGACGCTCCTTCAAAAGGTACTGATTATTTAGCTCAGTTAAATTATAATACATCCCCTGTCACTACGATGTATGTAAGAGTTAAATTAGAAAACAAAGAAGAAAATACCTCTTCCTCAACTTCAGAATCCGCCAACCGAGCCACGGCCTTAATCACGCCAAAAGAAACCTTTAGAATACGTTATCATCTAAACACTGCATTGAATAAACGCGTGTCACTTAGAAGCCGGGTAGAGTATGTGAAAATATCCCAACCTTTAAGTAGTAACATATCTAGCTCCTACCACGAAGATGGATTTCTAGCTTTACAAGATATTTCTCTTAAAACCCTCCATTACCGATTAACCTTAACTGCTAGATATGCCTTGTTTGACACCCAATCATTTAATTCGAGTATATATGCTTATGAGAGTGATGTGAGGTATTCATTTTCCGTTCCTGCTTATTTTTATATTGGCACACGCTATTATTTAATGGTCAAATACCGTTTATCAAAAGCCATTGATTTATGGGTTCGTTATGCCCGCTTTAATTATTTAGATAGAAAAACAAATGGTTCAGGTAACAATGAAATAGCAGGGAATTCTAAATCAGAAATCAAGTTTCAACTAAGTTTACAATTATAAATGAAGTCAGTTTTTAGTTTATTAGGTCTGTTGTTTTTTTCACTTTCTAACGCTCAACTCAAAGAGTCCTTCGACAATAACCTCAGTAATTGGACAGGAACTATTGAAAAGTTTGAATTAGCTAATAGTCGACTTCGTCTAAATGATCAGAATGCCGGTTCAGCTCAACTATTTACAAAAAACAAACTCATCTATGGTGAATGGGAAATCAACTTCCGGCTAGCTTTTGCGCCTTCAGCTAGTAACCGACTTTCGATCTTTTTAGCAGCAGACACCAACGAAAGCGCATTAATCACAAACGGTTATTATCTACAATTAGGTGAAAATGGTAGTGAAGATGCAATCGAACTAGTTAAAATTACTAACGGCACAACAACTGTATTATTAAGAGGTAAAGAACTTTATGGTTCGGAGAAAGACAGTATATCCATTAAAATCATCCACCAACCAAACGGTATTTGGCAGCTCTATTCTGACCCTACAGGAAAAGGTAATTATGCTCTTGAAGGATCTATTGTTGACGATGAAATTAAAACTTCAAATTACGCTGGTTTTGGTTGTATTTATACTGTAACTCGTGCTACTTTATTTCATTTTATGCAAATGAACATCAAAGCTTTTGAACCTGACTTAAGTGGACCAAAAATTACTAAAATAGTAATAAATAATAATTATTATATAAATATATATTTTAATGAAATAATTAATTTTGATTCATTATCTGTTATAAACATAAAAATAAATAATATTAAATCAATTGGAATTGAATCAATCAAAAGTAATTTAATCGAAGTATTGTTTCCAGAAATACCAGCTAATATTCCTATGCAGATTTCTATTACGAACCTTTACGATTTATCAGGAAATAAAAGTGACACCACACTAACGATTATTTATGCAAAGGACACTTTACCTCCCTTATTAACACAGATAAAAATTACAGACTTAACACACGCAACGCTTTCTTTTAGCGAGCCACTATTAACAGATTCCCTGAAGACGTCTTCCTACTATTTCAACGATAAAGAAATCACCTCATTTGAGGTGGTTAATAATAAGGAAGTCATAATTATATTTGATACAATTAAAACGAATACAACATATCCATTTATACTCAACCATGTGTATGATGAGGCACTTAATCCCAGCTTACCTTTTTCTACCATGGTAAAGCTAGAAGCTGTGAAGCAACATGACTTAATCATCAGCGAAATTCTGTACGACCCCATTACGGGTATTAATGGAGAGTTTATAGAACTCTATAACCGTACTGACAATCCTATTAGTACATCAGATTTAAAATTTGCCAAAGGATTTCTCTTAGATGACTCTTTGATTATAGAGTCTATTGTTCCTATTCCTGAACCAATCAACACAATCATACCTGATGATTATCAAGTGTTTACCGAATTAAATAATTGGAAGACAATTCCTCCAAATGCCACTAATACTAAAATCCCTACTTTAAACAATGATGGTACGACTATTATCTTACTCAACCAATTCAACGAAATTATCGATTACTTAAGTTATGATGAGTTCTTATCATTCACAAGGCATCAAAGACACCAAAGGAATCTCTCTGGAAAAAATAGACTTAGATATTCAAAACCAGTCGAAGCAATTGGACTTCAGCATCATCTTAGTAAAAAACACGCCAGGAGAACGCAATTCTGCTCACCATCAATTTGTATTCAAAACCACTTTAACAATTGAACCCAAACAACTGGACTTTAACTATGGTGAAACAAGCTTTTTATTTTCTTATCAGTTTGAACAATGAAAAGTCTGGAAATTGTATTTTATTTAATGAAAAAGGTCAGCATCTAATCGATATCTTAAACAATGAATATTTGGCATCACAAGGGATTTTCACTGGTCTCCCACGGATAGTTTTAATATAACTACTGGTAATTATATCATCGTTTGGGAAACATGGGACAATTCATGGGTAATAAAAAAACTGAAAAATATGTCGTTTCCATCATTCGATAAAAAAAGTCTCCTGCTTAAAATTAACAGGAGACCTTTTACATGAGTAATATGTAATTCCTTTTAAAACTTCGTTTTTTCTACTTTAAAGGTTTTCACACCTGATTCATTAATGATTCTAACGATATACAATCCATCAGTAAAATCACTAGTTTCTATCGTGCTCACATTATTTCCCTCAAATATTAAACGTCCATTTATATCCACCACTTCTACTTTGTGAGTTAGATGAACTATTTATGTATAACTGATTATTAAACGGGTTAGGTACTAAAGTGATGTTTTCCATTTTGTCACCTGTATCAACCCCAGTAACATTACAGTCGGTATCAATCATCTACATTGATTTCTTTTCTAGCACATGTTGGTTTGTCCTCCTTCTTGAACTATTTCCCAATCATAGAACAAACCGTATCTACCTTCTGACAACACCCAACTCTCTGTTCCTGTAAAAGAAATAAGATCAGTTATCTGATAAGGGAAAGTTGCTAAGTCAGCTTGATATTTTAAAGGTGCACTTGTACCAACTGCATCGATTTTATAATCTCCAGGTGCTAGCGTAACATCTAATGGAATTCGTCGTTTTTACATTGACTAGCTGCATTTACGGTACCTGTAGCTACTACTCCAGTCGGCATCTGAAATATTAACAGTAATATCTGTTCCTGAGTTTTGCGGATAGACATATACTGCATCAATAGTCACTTCTTTAATTACAGTAATGGCTATTTTTTTGTCATTTGTCTCAAAATCATCCACATTCCAAATTGTGGCACTGCTGTTTTGGTTCTCTTCGCCCAACAAAGTAATTGATTGTCCTTGCCCGATATCAATTACATAATAAGAAGTGTCGCTGGTAACCGTTGGCGAAAAGGTAGCACTAGTAGCCACTGGGTCACCATCAGTTGGTTCAAGATACCAAGCTAGCGAACCTACAGCACCTGAAGCACTTAACTCGACTTCATCTCCAAAACAAGCGAGTTGATCTTCAACTACAATTTCACAATTACAACTTGAATTGGGTTTAATAGCTGTTGTACCTCCCGAGCAAACACCACAATTATCTATGCTTGCAGTACCACCCCATTCACCATTACAGTCTTTTGTACAGGGTTCAAGTCCTGTTGTACCGCCAACACAAACCTCACAATCATCTCTATAAGCTCTGCCATCCACTACTCCTGCACAATCTTCTGCTCCCGCACATTTTAAGGTCTTGTCAAAATCAATGTAGGTTGGGTGTTCTGCATACAAAGGAGTCATTGAAGTCTTGATATCACTCCAAAGATCACTCTCATTATATTGCCATCCCCAAGCGCCAAAGTAACCTCTGTGATACAGCTCATCGTATAAATCTTCCGCTGCGACACCATACGTGTCCTCAACATAGAACTCACCAACTATAATAGGTTTGTCTAATCCCCAATAACTTGCATCATAATGAAAAGGAGACAAGCCTGTTTGAGCCCAAGAATAATAGTGTACTTGATAAAAATCTAATGTGCCATCTGCATCACCACCAGCTGCTATTAATCGATCATCTCTGTAATAATTTTGAGTTGCTCCTGGAGCGATATCAGAAAGCGCAATAAATGCCCAACAACCAATCGTTACTGGGTTTCGATCATCTAACCGATGAATTGCTCCAGTAATTTTATTCACTACCATTTGGATGTTTGACATACTCACAAATTGTCCTCCTTGGTTTCCTGTCCACCCATGTTCTGACGTCATCCCTTCAGGCTCATTAAAAATCTCCCAACACAACAATGCTGGGTGATCTTTCAACGCATTCACCATTGGAGTTAATGCATTTTCTATATATGAATCTATGTTAGACGCATTGGTTAGAAAGTTATAATTTCCTTTTCCATTAAAATTTGACCATAATTTATTGGTTGAGTCCTGTAGCATATCAAAAGAAAACAAACAGATATCGACCATCACACCGTTTGCATAAGCTGCATCCAACACATCTTCCATTTGTCCAATAACTTGTGCGTTGGTCATGTTGTGAGCAAGTCCAGGACAACTTCCGTTGGTTTCAATTTGTGGAGTAAAGCTTGCATCTGTATGCAACCACCAACGCATCGAATTTCCTCCGGCAGCTTTTATTGCTGCAAACATATTATTGAAGTAAGTAAGGTTAGGATTATTTCCATAACCTACATCACCACCAAACTGATTCCATGCTAGGTTTGCACCTGAAAGAAACATATCCTGACAAACAAACTCATAGGTTTCAGGAGTGCCATTGGGTTTCATTTTAATAGCCTTTTTACTTTGAGGTTGATTTTTCAGAATACTATCAACCTTTAAGTATTCACTTTGATGAGCGTAATGCCAGTCGTTCAGCTTTTCACGATAACCCTTTGTCTCTTGCTGAGCAAAGGCTGACAAACAAAAACTCCCAAGGAGTATTGTGTAAATAATTCTAATCATCTTACTTTTCTCTTTTTAAAGTTTTTAAATAATGATTTTTGATAACAGGGTTTTTAAGAAGCCCATATTAAATATACTTCAAAGCCTATGATTACTATTATTTATGGGTAAGAAAACCTCTAAACACATCTAAAAAACAGAGCTAAAAAACTTAAAAGAATACGCTTTACTATTGTACAAAAACCGTTCAAAACAGACTTATATACACATATTAAAAACAATCAATACGCTTTACTACAAAAAATTATTTTTTAGAATATTCAGCAAAGATAATCTCTCTCCACAGTTGTTCATTTTTAGTTGAATGACTTAACAGGTGCATTCTTTCTACTATTTTTTTACGAAAAGAAGAACAAGTTGCTTTTCTTAAATCAATCTCTTCAGACGTTTCTGATATTGAAAATCCATTTCCTTGCCGAAGGGTTTTAAACAAAATGTAAAAAGCTTTATTAATAGGAAATCGTAATTGATGAAAAATTGTACCTGCAGTTACTGTTTCATCATAACCACATTTTTGACATTTTTTAGAGAACTTACGATACCCTTCAGAATAGTGACTTCCCTCACATTTTTTACACCTATAACCACTTGTCCATTTCAACTCAGATAAATGGCGAAAACAGGTTAAATCATCAGGGAAAACTTTTAAAAACTCATTGTAGGTGAAATCATGCGAAAAAAGCTTTGATTCTGTTACCCGCTTCATCTCTTTTTTTAACCTATAATTATCTTTATCTAAAAGGATATTAATATTTGTAATCTCGTTGGCCTGCTGCTCCAGCATTTCGTTTTTGTTTTCCAACTCCTTGTTTAAAATATGGAGTTCGTGAGTTCTTTCTTTCACCTTTTCCTCTAGCTCTCTGTTAATTTTTTCTGTTAGCAATTCTTTTTCTTCTAACACGCTGATATTATCATTCTTGAGCATGATGGTATTTTCTTTCATAATTCGAAAACGATCAATCAAAGCGATAGTAATAATAAGGGTTTCAATGATTAACCCTATGTTGAAGGCAAAAGGAGCCCATTCGCTATTTTTCAGCGAAGGAAACCAATCATTTCCCATGGAGGTGAAAATAAAAAAGCCCACAAACCAGCCGATGAATGCGATAATATACAACCGAATATATTTCTTACCCTGAGTAAACTCCTGAATGGCAAATACAAAAATGACTACATAAACTACCGGCTGCAAATAATCACTCAAATGCACTGCGACATGAAGTATGCTCTCCACAATTAATAAAACGAAAAATAAAATATTGAGAAAAATGATTAGATAAAACCGTGGTTTCCAAAGTGGTAGTTGCAAAAAAACAAGGGAAAAGCTACTAAACCCAATCATGAGTAGTGCCTTATCAAAATTAACTATATAAAAATTGACGTCAGGATAATCAGGCCATATATATTGATAGCCCATAAAATGATCACGCGCAATATAAACAAGTGCGGTTAGTAGGTAAAAAGAATAATATAAATACACCGATTCCCTCAGTAGAAAAAATAGCGTAGCGTTATAAAAGACCAACAAAATAAGTATTCCATACAGTAACCCCTTAATCGCATAGGCTTTTACGGAGCCTCTAAAAATATCATTCTCTTTGGTTACTAAAAAATTGTTCGAAAACCTGTAAATAGATTTTATTCTAATGTAACAATCAATGGTTTCCTGATCATCAAAGTGGAATTTAAAAATGTGATCGGTATGGGCAAAAGTCCGCAAAGAAAACTTTCGTTCAATCCCCGATTGAAAGTGAAAAAGAGAATCGTTTGTTTTATTATAAAAATCTACTTGTCCGGCATAAGGATCTGACAAAACAAAAACCCAATCGTCCTCGTCCTTTTTTACTTTAAAATGCAACCAATACGCATAGTCTTCAAATTGATTATAGAGCTTTTCTGGTACCCCTTCTCTAAAACCTGAATTATTCTCTATCGCTGTTATTTCATCAAAAGTTTGGCGCCCTGAGCTATCAATGTAATACGCACAGTATTTCGAAGTAATATGTTCAAACCCGTCTAATTGAATAACCTCTCGTGCGCTCAATGAAGGAATGACAACTAAGCCAAAGCAAACTACTAGGCTTAGTTTAAAAATCAACCCACTACTGGTTGAACCTTTTCCTTTCAAATAACATGTTGATATCATTCGCCACAATAATAAATCTATCTTCAATATACTTTATTATTTTAGCTTGTAAGATTGATTTGTAATAACATGCCCAGAAAGTTGCTCAATATGTACCTTGTTTTTAACCACCAGCTATAGCACTATGTCAAATAGAAGGTCTTTATCCATTAACATGTTCATTTTTTTGCTACTTATTTTTTTATGTATTGCCTGTTTTGTCAAGTATCAAAATCACCACACCAACTCCATCACAAAACTTGAGTCAAAAAATTATACGGACTACAATTTTTATCCAACTACTTATCAAGGAAACCTTGTCAAACATACCTACTACACCCTGTCCTACTCCGAACAACACGAACAAGCCGAATGGGTTGCCTACCGATTAAAACCTGAATATTTAATTAAGAAGACTGCTAGAAAAGATAATTTTAAGTGCGACCCCTTAATAAAGACTGGCTCTGCTGAAATAAGTGATTATAGAAATAGTGGTTACGACCGCGGACATTTGGTACCTTCTGCTGACATGATTTTTTCGGAGCAAGCAAATGCTGAAACTTTTTACTTGTCAAACATATCACCCCAAGTAGACTCTTTTAATAGAGGTATCTGGAAAAAACTGGAAGAACAAACAAGAAATTATGTCTATCAAAGAGGTGAATTATTCATCATCACAGGGCCTGTACTTACGCACTCCCTGAAAGAAATTGGAACGAACGGTGTGGATGTCCCTCACTATTATTACAAAATAATTGCTGACATTGACTCTTCTACCATCAAAACGGTAGCGTATTTATTAAAAAATGAAAAATCAGCACTGGAGTTAGAGCAATTTATCGTTTCTATTGACTCGATAGAAACGATGACTCACCTTGATTTTTTTTATGAGTTCCCTGACAGCTTAGAAGCTATTTTTGAATCGCAAAAAAGCTTATTTTAACGAAGCTTTAAAAGCATCATAATCACCTTTTGTAACTGTGCCCGTACATTTCAACTCTATTTCTCTATCATTTATATTTTGAATTCTATTTGTTGGATCGGGATGAGTACTTAAAAAAGTTGGACCATTAGAACTTCCTGCGTCTTCTAGTTTCTCAAAAAAACCAGCAGCTCCATTTGCTTTATAATCTGTATCGCATAAATAAATAACAGAATACTTATCTGCTTCGGTCTCGTCAGTTCTACTAAACTTTAAACTCAACAAACCTTGAGCAACATTACTTAAATCACCTTGTCCTAAAGCTAATTGAAGCATTACAGAAACCCCATAGGTCTTAGTCATCTGATCAGTAGAGTGTCTGCGATCTGCATGGGCAATTTCATGTCCCAAAACTCCTGCAAACTCATTTTCATCAGCCAAATAATTTATCAGACCAGTATAAACGTAAATATATCCCCCTGGGGCTGCAAATGCATTTAAAACATCTTGATTCAAAATGGTCACTTTCCATTCGAATCGTTCAGGGTATAAAAGATCATCAGAAGATAATATTTTATCTCTTATAGATCTCAATTTCACATAGGCATCTGGGTGAGTTGCTTCGTCTAATATTGGGTATTCTTGCGGGTTAGATCGTATTTCCTGATCTAACTGCTGACCCAATTCTATATCCTTATTAACAGAAAAGATATTTACATCACCATCCTTACTACAACTAGATAATAATGTAATTATGCTGAGGCTGAGTAATAGTAACTTTTTCATTCCTTAATTGTTATGCTAACCCTTTTTTTACTAAATCATCAAAATAAGCGATTGTTTTCACTAACCCGTCTTCTAATTTAACTTTTGGTTCCCAATCCAGTTCTTTCTTTGCCACTTCAATTACGGGCTTGCGTTGCATTGGATCATCACTTGGTAGAGGTTCATGTATCAGCTTAGACTTTGAACCAGTAATTTTAATTACCAATTCTGCTAACTGTTTAATTGTGAACTCTACCGGGTTACCTATATTACACGGACCAACAAATCCATCACGTGAATTCATTAACCGCATCATTCCTTCAATATTATCATCTACATAACAGAAACTTCGGGTTTGATTTCCTTCCCCATACACTGTAATATCAATTCCTTTTAAGGCTTGTACAATAAAGTTAGAAACCACGCGTCCATCATTAGGATCCATTCTTGGACCATAGGTATTAAAAATTCGCATTAATTTTATTTGAACACCATTTTGTTTATGATAATCCATGAATAACGTTTCGGCACATCGCTTACCTTCATCATAACATGAACGAATTCCAATTGGATTAACATTTCCCCAGTAAGTCTCAGGTTGTGGGTGAATTGTTGGATCACCATAAACCTCACTTGTACTCGCCTGTAATATCTTTGCCTTAACTCGCTTAGCTAAACCCAACATATTGATCGCTCCCATTACAGAAGTTTTCATGGTTTTAATTGGGTTATACTGATAATGTACGGGTGATGCTGGACAAGCTAAATTATATATTTCGTCAACCTCAGCATAATAGGGATGTGTAACATCATGTCTTACCACTTCAAAAAATGGATTATCCAACAAATGTACAATGTTACTTTTTCGACCAGTAAAGTAGTTATCTAAACAAATCACATGATGTCCTTGATCTAACAATCGTTCACAAAGATGAGATCCTAAAAAACCGGCTCCTCCTGTTACTAATATCTTTTTTTCCATTAATCTTTTTTTGAAATACCCAATGCGGTTAATGCTTCTAACACGTGCTGTTCTGCTTTGTGTGGTGAGTCAAATATATGAATAATTTCTCCTTCTTTATTAATAATAAAGGTAACTCTTGCAGGAATAAGACCTAAAAATTTTTTCACCTCAAATTTATCCCTCACTTTATTATCAGGATCACTTAATAGTCCATAAGGTAAAGCATGTTTTGTTAAAAAATTTTTATGTGACTGAATGGAGTCTTGACTTATACCATAAATAGTGACTCCAGCATCTTGAAATTTTTTATAATAATCCCTAAAATAGCAAGCTTCTTTAGTACATACAGAGGTATTATTTTTGGGATAAAAGAATAAAACAAGCGGTTTAGGAATATTCCCTGATTGAATGATTTCTCCTTTATCGTTTTCTAATTCAAAGGAGGGCATCTGTTTTCCTAGCATATTTTCATTATTGTTAAGTGATTACAATTATAAGCTTCTTTTATATTTCATTAGTGATTTAGAAAGCATATTTACTAGATAAAAATGGAGATGAGCAATTTGTTTTATAAATTCGAACTTTAATTACAGATAGAGAGAGGTAATGGATTATAAATTTACATTTGAAGAAGCATTATTAGGCTTAACCACTGTTGTTGCTTGGGCTGACGGAGACAACCAAGAAGCCGAAGTAGATACACGAGTAACCATGATTTTAAATGAAGGCATTACGAATGATCAGTTTAATGCTTTTAAAGAGAAATATGATGAAATAAACAGTTTGGAATTCACTTATCAAGAGTGTATAAAAGGACTTTCTAAGCTTACTGTAGAGAAAAAAGCAAAAGCATTAGCCTGGATGTGGGAAGTAGCAAATGTTGGTACACCTGATGAAGAGGACATGGTCGATTTAGGAAATCTTGAAGCGGTTGAAGAGTGGCAAAAAAGAAACAACTACGTTGGTCTTGATGAACTAACTTGGATTAACAGAGCTAAAAAAGAGTTAAACGTTAGTTTAACTGACATAAAAAAAGCTTTCTCAGAACTTCCTGCTGCAAAAAGAATTTAAAAAACCTGACTTATATTTGAAAGCCAAAACAGACGTAACTTGTTTTGGCTTTTTTATTTTTTACTCTTTATTTTTTTCCTGTTGAAGTACTATCCATTTATCAATAAATGGCAAAATAATAACTAAAACCACTAATACTAAGAAAGGCATAGCAGCAATCATATAACGCGATAAAGTACCATAATTGGGTGATGCTAATGACAATAAGGTAATGGAGCATAGCGCATAACTTACAAGAACCAAACCCTCTAATTTAACAACTTTACAAAAATACATCGCCAAGATTACCCCAATTAAAAAATCAAACCGCACTAAACTTACCGCTGCCATTAAGCCATTTTTCCCTTCCCATAAAAATGGTCGAAACAAGGCTGACAACAGGGCATTTGGAACCTCTAGAATAAAACCGAGAATTGTACCATCAAAAAAATGAAAAGGAATTATTTTCCCTGCTTCTGAAATATGAACTGTTTGAATCATATTAGCATAGACTTCCTGTACTAAGTTTTCTAAACTCAATACAGGGTGAAGAAATGTAGCTAAAATCATAATGGACACGTAAGACAAAATAAACACCGTTTTCCGCCAGTATGGAATATAACACACAATACCATAAGCGAACAAAGCCGGGACAAATGTTGCTGCGATATAGAACTTTAATCGAAAAAGTAAATAAGAAGAGATGATAAATAAGGTTAATGAAATCAGTTTATTTTTCTTTTTAAATAGCGAAAACAAGCCAATCAGAGCCAAACATTGAAATGAAAAACTTAAAGCTTCCTTCATGACACCAGAAGACCAAAAAAGCACTTCTGGAAAATACATAAAAGAGAATAGAACAGCACGCTCATCTAATTTAAATTGTTCTACCAGTTGATTACTTAATAACCATATACTCCAAAAACTAACAATAGAGAGCACAATGGCTAATCCCCAATAACTACCTGAACATAACCATAGAGGTAAGGATATTAGCCGAATAAAGAACAATGCTTTGTATTGATGAATATAAACCAATGAAGTTGAAGAAGTCCATTCTCCCGAAATCAAAAAACGGGTCATTTCAGTAAACGATGTATTGATTACGGTTAGGGCATCTTTAAAAAAAACAAAAGTATCTCCTCCTGTATAATAGTATTTATATAATAAGCCCAACGCTATTCCAGCAGCAACTTTTGCAATTAAAAACCAATAAAAATGATTACTTAAAATAAATTTTTGCTTATATCTTTCAAAAAAAGATATACTCAGAAACACGACTATGAATGCTGTTATCAAATTATTAAAATGCTAAACGGATTCAAGTTAGCAAAATCCAATTTCAAAAAGACATCAAGCCAAAGACTTTATAATCGAAACACCAATAGCACAATGCAGACATTGTTTTTTGCAGCAATAATTATCAAATAACTCAATAGCAGCTTGTGAATCGTTTGCCGATTTTAATACAAAGCCTACCGAACTCATTTTTTTAGTCTTAGCATTCGACTCTAACTTCAGTGACTCTAAAAACTCAATAACTGTTTCTTTCAATCTTGGTTTATCTTGATGTATAGCATATGCAAATTTTAGCGGTGCTACTACATTTATAGCAATCCCATTTAAACTTAACACACCAATTTTCCCCGAAGCATCTTTGCTTTTTTTCTTTCCAAAATGATAATGATGTTTCCAATAATCACTTACAGTTACTGACATAGATTTAAAAAATTTATCTTGATCATTCTGTTCTGTCAATAAAGAAAACAGGTTGACTTCTTGAGAAAGTAAAGCGGCAACTTGTGCCAGCCTTATTGTTGGAAAATTGGGAGGTCTCAACCGTAAAAATTTCCAACGGCTACTATCCATAGGTTTGGTAAGTTGATATTTTAACGCTAAAAATTCATATTCTTTTTTCAACTTTTCGGAATATGCATCAACAACCATAATGAGTCCAGCCTGACCGAAAAGCATGGCCTCTAATTGAAATAAGTCTTCCCGATGTTTTTGTAAGCTTTTCAGAGGAACTAGTTTTGCCAATTCTAAAAACGGATCATTATTAACTTTAAACCCCATATACTTCATCAATAATTGATAGGCCGTTTCCAACCAATCCTGATTAGTATGATAAAGCTCCAGTACCTCTAAAGACTTTCTCTCTAACCGCTCCACCAATGCTTTTTCAAGCATATTTAATTTCACCAGCGGGTTGACTTTGTGCAACTGACTAGCGCAAGGAATTAACTCTAAATTCTGTTTTAAGCTCAAATACTTATCCAACAGCTGATGGGAAACTATATTCTTCAACTCTAACGTTGGAGCTGTTATTTCTAATTCTTTATCATGTTCCCAAACTACATGCAAAATCACGTTTTCGTATGCTTTGTCAAATTGATGGTGGTGCTTTAACCAATCTGAGGAACGAACATGCAACTCCACATGCCCTGCCCACTTCACTTCATCAATAATAATTATCGCTTCTTGAAAATCAGGACCAGCGTTAGTATTTAAAAAACCAGTAGACTCAATGGTTATTTGTTGCCCGGTAGTTGTTTTTAAATTAAATTTCTCAAAATACTGATGCCGCCAAACAAAGGCTAAAAAATCTTCATTCATAAGTAAAAAAATCGTTTCTGTTTGCTACATATATTTAGTCAATAATAGACTCATTTCTTTTTGTAATTTTTGAGCTTCTTTTTGTGCAGCCTCTGCAAAATTCACCCCTGAAGATGCATAAATAATTCCACGTGATGAATTGACTAATAACCCACAATCAGGATTCATTCCATTTTCAGCTACTTCTTGTAAACTTCCGCCTTGTGCTCCAACTCCTGGTACAAGAAAAAAATGATCTGGAGCGAGTTCCCGAACTCGTTTCATCATCTTTGCTTTAGTTGCTCCAACTACGTACATCAAATTTTGATCAGTACCCCATTGTTGACTTACCGTCAATACCTGCTCAAACAAAGGCTGCTCTGCATTTGCTGTCTGAAAATCCTGGCTTCCTGTATTTGACGTTAACGCCAATAATATCACCCATTTACCATCAAATTGCATAAATGGCGTGACTGAATCAGCCCCCATGTAGGGTGCTACAGTTACCGAATCAAAGTCCATATTTTCAAAAAAAGCACGCGCATATAATCCAGAAGTGTTTCCGATATCTCCCCGCTTTGCGTCTGCTATTGTAAAAATATCCTTTGGGATATAGTTTAGGGTTTTCTCTAAGCTTAACCAGCCTTTTGCTCCCATTGCTTCATAAAAAGCAACATTGGGTTTGTAGGCTACACAATAATCTTTAGTCGCGTCAATAATTTGCTTATTGAACTCATAAATTGGGTCTTCAGCATCTAGCAAATGTGCTGGAATTTTTTTGATATCAGTATCTAAGCCCACACATAAAAAAGATTGCTTCGTTATTATCTGATCAACTAATTGCTGTTTGTTCATTATCTCAAATCTTCAACCACTACTCCTTTATGTTTCGATTTATCAAAAGTAAATACCCCATCTTCCACAGCAACATTAGGCTGCATCGATTTAATAGTTACAGTATATCGATTACCGTTTCGTTCAAAAATTTTCCAGCTGTGAATGATATTTGTCTTTTTATTAAATAGAATTCTAATTTTAAACACCTGATTACTTTTTCTTTCTTCTGGGGTCAAATCTGGTTCTAAGTCTACCACATTATACGTCACTCCATTAATTGTTTCTTCAGCCATCAACCGGTATTTGTAACCCGACTTATAGATGTTTAACATTTTCTCTACCGACATGTTATCATCTTCCGAATCGTATCCAAAAACTGTCACTTCATTATCTGCTACATAATACGTCCAAACAGATTCACCATTATTGTAGGTCTCTTTCCCATCACCAGTTTTTATAAAGTACTTATCGCCTTTTACTGTTACTTCTCCTGAGTATTCCTCACTCATTCCTGTGGCGGTGGACTCCATCAAAAACTCAAAATCGGCTTTAAATGACTTAAACGTTTTAAATTTTTCGCTCGCTTTATCCAGTACTTTTTTAGCCTCAGGATCTTTAATGGGTACTTGAGCATTTATTGAAAACACTAATGACAAAAAACTCACTAGTAAACCTACTTTTCTCATAATTTTCATTTTTTTGAATTCCGTTATTTTATTCCGTTCAGCTCATTCAACAACTGTTCCAAAGAATGTTCGTCTTGAATTAACACATCCCGTGCTTTACTTCCTTGAAAAGAACCAACTACTCCAGCTGCTTCTAATTGATCAATTATTCGCCCTGCTCGGTTATACCCTAATTGTAATTTTCGCTGTAACAAAGACGTACTTCCCTGTTGATGTGAAACAATGGTACGAGCAGCTTCTTCAAACATAGCGTCTCTATCAGCTAAATCGATATTCATTGAGCTATCATTCTCATCAAAATATTCTGGCAAATGAAAAGCATGATCATAACCACGCTGGTCACCAATAAAGTCCACTACACGTTCTACCTCAGGTGTGTCAATAAATGCACACTGAACACGCGTTAAGTCTGAACCTTGGGTAAACAACATGTCGCCCATACCGATTAATTGATCTGCTCCGCCAGTATCTAAAATGGTTCTTGAGTCAATTTTTGAAGTTACTTTAAATGAGAGTCGTGCAGGAAAGTTGGCCTTGATGATACCTGTAATTACGTTTACTGATGGTCGTTGTGTCGCTACCACTAAATGAATACCGATGGCACGGGCTAATTGCGCTAAACGAGCAATTGGCGTTTCCACCTCTTTCCCTGCTGTCATCATTAAATCTGCTAACTCATCAATTACCACAACGATGTATGGCATATATTTATGACCATTCAAAGGATTCAACTTACGTTTCACAAACTTATCGTTGTATTCCTTTAAGTTACGACAATTGGCATCTTTCAATAAATCATAACGCATATCCATTTCAATACATAATGAATTAAGCGTATGCACAACTTTTTTAGTATCTGTAATAATCGCTTCTTCACCATCTGGCAGCATAGCCAAAAAGTGTTTTTCTATTTTTGAGAATATAGAAAGTTCAACCTTTTTCGGATCAACCAATACAAATTTTAACTGTGACGGATGTTTTTTGTAAAGCAACGAGGCGAGCAATACGTTAATACCAACAGATTTACCTTGACCAGTTGCACCGGCCATTAATAAGTGTGGCATTTTAGCTAAATCCACTACAAATACTTCATTGGAAATGGTTTTACCAAAAACTACAGGCAAGGCCATGTCGCTCTTCATAAATTTCTCAGTAGAAAATACCGAACGGATTGAAACCATCTCACGATTGGTGTTGGGTACTTCTATACCTATCGTTCCTTTACCTGGAATTGGAGCAATAATACGAATACCTAACGCAGCTAATCCAAGTGCTATATCATCCTCTAAGTTTTTAATTTTAGAGATTTTAACACCCGCTTCAGGTACAATTTCATACAAGGTTACTGTTGGACCAATGGTAGCTTTAATGTTAGAGATTCCAATTTTATAATGCCCTAACGTTTCAACTATTCGGTCTTTATTGGCCTCAAGTTCCTCGCGTGTTACTTGAACTTTAGATCCCGACATGTCATTTAACAAGTCTAACGTTGGATATATGTATTTTGGTAAATCAAGTGTTGAGTCATAATTCTCACTTTCATCAGCTAACTCCTCTTCCACCCCTTCATCTACCTCAAATTCGGTTTCTTCAACTGAATTTTCTTCCTCTTCTACGGCATCTTCAATGGCTAATTCTAAATCTTGCGTTTTGTTTTTCTCCTTTTTTACAGGTTCTGGTTTGGTCTCAAATTGAATAGATGACTCCAACTCCTCCTCTGATAAGGGTTCTACCTCAAGCTCTTGATCATCGTCATCTACATGAACTGAAGCTTTAAATTTATTAGCTTCCTCTTCAAAGGACTCACTTACAAAACCACCTGTTTCAGATTCGTCATTTTCATCATCAGAAAAATCAAGGTTTTTAATTTTATCAATTGACTTAATATCAAAAAAGTAAATACCAAAAACTGCTAAAGCAAAAAAGAGTAATAATGCTGTCCCCCAGCCTGCGATACTATTGGCATAGTTTGCCCAGGCATAACCATATCCTCCAGCAATGTTTTGTAAATAACCATCCGTTCCTAGCGCCAAATAGCCAAGTGTTAAAGTAATCCAAAAAATAAAAAATACAGAAACCTTCACTACTGATTTCAGATACGGTAAATCTTTCTTGTTGATAATCTTAAATCCATATAAAAAGAAAATCGGAATGAATAGGTATGCCCCTATACCAAACCATTTATAAATAAACAAGTGGGATAAAGTAGCCCCCATCAAACCCAACCAGTTTTGGACTTCTTGCCCATCTTCAATTACTGATATGCCCCAAAACGACTCGACAATGCTTTGATCAGCATTCCCTGTAAAGAGGTAGCTTGTAAAAGCTATAAATAGACAGATTGAAAAAACGACTAAAAAAAGTCCAAAAGCTAAGTGTAAGCGAGGGTCTTTAAAAAAACCAAGCTCAAGTTTTAGCTTCTTCTTTTCAGCTTTTTCTTTCTTCTTATTTCGATAGGTGTTTTCAGCCATACAAGCTTATAAATTCTTCAATATAGCCTTATTAATTTTTTTAATCAACGCAGGTCCTTCATAAATAAACCCGGAATAGATTTGCACTAAAGATGCTCCTGCTTCTAGTTTTTCAAGAGCGTCTTTTGCTGTCATGATTCCACCTACTCCAATTAATGGAATTTTACCGCGTGACTTTACAAAAATATAACGAATTACTTCTGTTGCACGCTTAGTTAAAGGAGCACCACTCAATCCACCAGCACCAATTTTATTAATCTTTTTCCAATCAGTTTTCAGTTCATCGCGCTGCACGGTGGTGTTTGTAGCGATTATACCTGATATATTAGTTTCTTGAACAATATCAATGATATCGTCAAGTTGTTCATTTGTCAAGTCTGGAGCTATTTTTAATAATACGGGCTTAGCTTTTGTCTTTTTTAAGTTTAAGTCCATCAGACCTCCTAATAACCTGGTTAATGGTTCTTTTTCTTGTAACTCCCTTAAGTTAGGAGTATTAGGAGAACTTACGTTGACCACAAAGTAGTCTACATAATCATACAAGGCATTAAAAGCAATTTCGTAGTCTTCAAAAGCCTTTTCGTTTGGTGTAACTTTATTTTTACCAATGTTACCCCCTACCAACACATTAGAGTTACGGTTTTTTAATTGCTCCACCACAACATCAACACCTTCATTATTAAACCCCATGCGATTAATGACGGCTTGGTCACAGGGTAAACGAAACAATCTCGGTTTTTCATTTCCAGCCTGACCTTTAGGGGTTACTGTGCCAATTTCAATAAAACCAAAGCCCATATCAGCTAATTGGTCTATCAGTTTGGCATCTTTATCAAAACCTGCGGCTAAACCAACTGGGTTTTTAAATTTCAAACCAAACAGTTCTTTCTCCAGCTTTGGGTGTTCAAAGACCCATAACCAACAAAAAAAACGTGACATGCCAGGCAAGGAATGCAAGAACTTAATGAATTTAAAACTAATGTGGTGCACTGTTTCTGCTGGAAACAGAAACAAAACCGGGCGTATTAAAATTTTATACACTTTTGACTATTTCCAGCAAATATAGGGCTTGTATAATGGAATAAGAAAGGATAAAAAAAAATGTTTCCACAGAGAAGAAAGAGGGTGTTCGGAATAATAAGTTGTTAAACTGTATTGAGTAGTGTAAAAAAACAACTAGTTACATGAAAAGGTGTAAGATTTTTAGATAGTAAAAAATTTTTAAGACTCGCATTTTCAAATATTCTGGATTTTAGAAAAAAACTGATCATTCGCTTTAAGAACAATTAATCATATACCTCTTCACCTAAATTCTAATAATAAACACTGTTTAATCATTTGTTATAAAGTACGTACAACTACTTATTCCTCACATTTTGGGGAAAAATTATAATTTGATTTAAATAAAAAAAATCTAATTTAGCCTTCATAACCAAAAAATTTTTAACACACATAAACCAAAATTAACAATGAGAAAAATTTGGATTTTAGCATTAACAGCATTAGCTGTGTCCTACACAAATGCGCAAGAAGTAGTCGATAACGACAACGATGATACCGTTGTTGTTAATAATGACGAAGGTTTTAAGCCTGTAGCAGGTGACAAAACTTTAGAAGTACAATTCGCTCCACTTGGTGGAACACCTATTTCTATTGGTGGAATAAGAGGAAGAATGTTCACAACGGCAAATTCTGCTTATAGATTGAATGCTTTCTTAGGTTACACTTCAGAATCAAACATCACTCAAAACGAAGATGCTGATGCTGACCAAGAGCAATTGAAAGACAAAGAAACAAGCTTTACTATTGCTTTAGCTCCAGGTATTGAGAAGCACTTCCCTGGAACAAGCAGAATATCTCCCTACATTGGTGCTGAACTACCTTTAGCCTGGAACACTTCAGCTAACAAATCAGAAGTACAAGTAGCGGATGAAGTTGAGTGGAGTAAAACAAAGAACGGTTATTTTGAAATTGGATTGAATGCATTAGCAGGAGTAGACTTCTATTTCACTAAAAGCCTATACTTAGGAACTGAGTTTGGTTTTGGAATGCAATATCATAAAGATTCAAAAGAAAAAGTAAGCTTAAGTGAAGGTGATGCACCTGAGCCAAATGGCGTTGGAACTGGTTCAACATTCACACTTGCACCTAATGTAAACGGTCAAATCAGATTAGGTTTCGTATTCTAGTATTCTTATATTAGTTACACTCATTAAACAACTAATATAATGATATACAGCTATAAAACTATTAGTAAACTAGCACTCTCTATGGGAGTGTTAGCTTGCTCTTTCTTCTTATCATCATGTGATAAAGAGGAAGAAACAAAAGTAGAAAGTTCAACTGAAACCAAAATCCCTTCAAAAACTTTAACTCGAATTGCAGAAAAATTACCAAAAGTAAAACTTGTTGACAATTCGAACTTAAGGACTTATGTTGATTATAATGGCGTTACATATATTGATGCCGGAGATGGATTTACATTTGCAGATGCGAGTGGCCCAACATTTTCTACTAGCCAAGGTGTTCGTTTTACAGAAGGGCCGAGCGGATCAGTAATTCTTGTAGACCCTAGCGGAAGCGGATTTGGGGGCGGTGGAACTGTTGTAGC
Organism: uncultured Cytophagales bacterium; assembly: GCA_963849955.1. GTDB lineage: Bacteria > Bacteroidota > Bacteroidia > Cytophagales > JAAEPT01 > CAWFGW01. The sequence goes on from CAWKJU010000012.1 coordinate 51,751, forward strand.
AGGGAGTTCTTCCTTGAATATTGACCTAGCTTTCTGTTATGGATCAGATGAAGAAGCTGTTGATTTCGGCTTTGGCTTTGGCTTTGATGGTGTTTCAGCTGTCATTGGTATAAGTGGAGATTTTGCTTCTGCTGAAAACGCCACGGAAGAAGATTATGAGGATATATTCCAAGGATTTGCTGGTTATTATGTATTTGATGACAATGCAAATGGCTCTTACAAAGTGTTAGACATGGAATCAATAGAGGATGAAGAAGATCCAGAAGGAATTTCTTTTGCTTTCATAATCGACATCAAAAATGGTTATTATTATATCTCTAAAAGTGGTAAATTAACTGTTAACGGTGGTTCTATTGCATTCAATGGCGACTACTTTGCATTGAAATTTGACTTCTACGATGATGAAGAAATAGGAGATGACTGGAAAGTTGTTTCTGGTTTTGGTGCTATGGGTTGTGATT
>CAWKJU010000013.1:0-132787 GCA_963849955.1 uncultured Cytophagales bacterium
AAACCCTATCCAGAACTTGTTATCACGTTAGCAGTGTTTGTTATCTTGGTTTTTTTTAACTTTTCACAACCGCATATTTCCTACGAATCGGAACCGCTGTTGGATGCTCACCAATATGCAAAAGGCTATTTGTTTTTTAATAAAGACATCTCCCACTATAGTGTTAAATTCCCTTACAACACCCGCATTGGCATTCCTTTTTTAGCTGCCCAAGTAAGCAAGGACGATTTAATTCTCAGCTTTAAATTAGTGAATAGTGCATGTTGTTATAGCCATCCCTTTTTTGTTTGAAACGATGAAACGGTTACACCTACCTATGGTCACTTGATTTGTGTTTTGGTTTTTTATACTTTTTCACTGGTTAGGTCCTGTTCGCTATCTCCACCATGAGCCCATTCAAGTAGACAGTGCTTGTTATCTTATTTATGGACTTTTTTGCTGGATGCTCGTATCCAAAAAGTACCGTTGGGTGTATTTTGTAACCCTCTTATCCGTGCTATTTAAGGAATCACTGTTTCCTTTTTTGTTAGTGACTTCCTCCTTCTTTTTTTACAACAAGCAGAAAACCGAAAGCTTCCATTTTTTCATCAGCTTCTTAGTCGGTTTATTCGCCTTGTATGGTCTTCGTTATTTTTTCCCACCAGTCATAGAACACTGGCAGCACCATGGTGCGATTACTATTTTAAGAATATTTAAAATGATTCTTTTAAGTCCTACTATTCTCATCCGATGGTTTGCTTCCATGATAGTCACCTTTGGATTTTTGCTACTCTTTAAAAACTATTCTAAAAAAATTTACACGAAACTATCAGCTTGGCTTTTGGGTACAGCGCTATTATTAGGTCTAATTGCAGGTGGTGACCACAGCCGATTAATTTTTACAGGAATTCCTTTTCTGCTGCTTTTCTTCCATGATTTTCCCTTAACAAAAAAAGAAGGCGTGTTCTTCACTGTTTTTTCTCTTCCTTTCTTTCACCTGTTTAGTAGTATTCCCGACATCACAGCTGGTTCCGTTTACGACAGTTGGCATCCTGAATATGCCCCTTGGCAATTGTTAATGCTTGCTTTCGGCTATACAGGTGTTTGTTATTTCTTATGGAAAGTGTTTTCAAAAATGGAGTTTACTCTTCCCAAGTGGCTTCACAAAAAACTTTAAAAATACGGTAGCCCGTTTTTGGTACCCAAATCATGTTCAATGAAACCGTTAACTCGTCATTTTTCCACACTTGTTTGCGCTTCCACATATCCAGCATTTCAAATCGTTCTTTCTTTAAATGACCATCGCCCTCAGCTGGTAATCCATATTGCTCAGTAAGCTGATTGGCTACTTGTTCATATTTCTTATGGTAAACGTCTATGTTATTGATCTCCCCCACCATAATGCTATCTAATTGTTCTGGAGTCAAGTTTGGTACAATCTTACTCCACTCATACATCACTTTTTCAACTTTGTCTGCTTTGGAAAAATAATAGCGCACTTTTAAGGGTAATGTTGCTGATGCATCACGCATGTATACCTCCGCCTCTTTTGTCAAGTCACTTTCATGCAAGGTGCCACCCTGCACTTTTTCATGAGCAACTATTGCAGCTTTTGTTGCTTGTTCAAACCAGAGTTCCGTGTCAAGTTGATCATCGGAGCAAGAAGAAAAACCAATAACCGTCAATAATATCAAAATTAATTTATAGACTCTTCGCTCTCGCTCGGAGTGACATTTGTTTTTAAGAATGAACATCTACGCCTCTAATTTTGTGTTATAAATCTGTTTGGAAGGGATTTGTCGCAATAAGAAAAACCCGAGTACAAAGAACAACGCTAATGCTGCAGCAGAATTATTTTGCGTACCAGTAATTAGTAGGATTAAACCATAGACAAAAGTTCCCACCGCAGTTGATGATTTTTCTAAGACCTCGTAAAAACTGAAATAAGAAGCATGATCTTCGGTATCTACAGGCATTAATTTGGAATACGTACTTCGGGAAAGGGATTGCACTCCACCCATAACGGCACCTACAAATACGCCCAGGATATAGAACTCTAACTTCATTCCTTCTTTCATGAAAAAGGCAGCAATACATACTCCTATCCAAATCAATAAGGTGATAGAAAGTGAATAGACATTGCCTTTTTTAGCAGAGATTTTTGCAAACACATACGCACCACCAATAGCAACAATTTGAAGAATTAAAACTAAAATAATTAACTCGTTCATTTCCATGTTAATGACTTCTTCACCAAAAATGGTAGCCATGTACATGACGGTTTGCACGCCCATGTTATACAAGAAAAAAGCAACTAAAAACTTGCGAAGCAGAGGCAACCTTTTGCTTTCCGCCCACACTTTTTTCAGCTCTGAAATACTTTTTGAAAGTATGTTCTCTTTTACTTCCTTCTTAAAAACATTGTTTGGCAAGCGTGCAAAGGTGATTTGTGCAAACCCCATCCACCACACTCCTACGCTTAAAAATGAGATGCGGGCTGCCATACTTTCTTCCATACCCAATACTTCATGGAAGGTAATCATCGCCAAGTTGGCTACTAACAAGATCACACTACCGATGTACCCCAATGAAAACCCTTTAGCACTTACCTTATCGAAATGTTCTTCAGTAGCTATTTCAGGTAAAAAGGCATTATAGAACACGATACTTCCGGCAAACCCAATAGCTGCAAGCGAAAAAGAAAATATGCCGAGTTCAAGGGTGTCTGATTCAATGAAGTAAAGGGAAATGCACGATAAACTACCCAAATAACAAAAGAACTTCATGAACGAAAGTTTGTTGCCTTTTGTATCTGCAATGGAAGATAACAACGGATTTAATAACGCTACTAATAAGAATGAAAACGATAAGGTATAGGAATACAACACCGTATTTTTGACCGTAAAACCTAAAAAATCAACCATATGATCTTTACCACCTGTCACCCCAAAAAAGTAAGAAGGAAACACGGCTGTGGATATAGTCAACGAATAGACCGAGTTGGACCAATCGTACATACACCAAGCGTTAATGGTTCGGGGATTATTTTTTTCGAGTGCTGTTTTCAATTTTTTGCTGATTTAAGAACTCAAAGATAAAATAAATTATGAAGGATGGGTTTGCAGATGATATCAAATGCACATACTTTAGTTGATTGAAAAATTAATGAACTAAAGTGACAGTTGGTAGGATGCTGTTTCGTTTGATCAATTCAATCGATATTAAAGAAGCTTTTTATCTAAAAATAATTAACTTGTTGTTAGCTATTATCTATTTTAAAAATTGTCAACCAGTTTGAAACAGTTTCTTTTTCTTTTTATTATAGTTTCGTACATCTTTATATTTAGTTGGCAACCCATTTATGGGCAAAAAAATACTGCTGAAAATGATTCAATAAATAAATTATTCGATTTAACTATTGAGGAATTAATGAATGTTACGGTTGTTTCTGCTTCCAAAAAAAACGAACCCACGTTTAATGCTCCGGTAACAATTAGCAGCATCTCAAAAGACGAAATACTTCATTCGGGTGTGACAACTATCCCTGAAGCACTAAGGTTGGTTCCTGGTGTGTTTGTTACTGAATCTACGAACGGAAATTTTGAAGTTCAGATAAGAGGAATCAATAGTGCCCCACCTGCATCAACACTTTACAATTCATCAAACCACATCACGCTTGTGATGATTGACAACAGACCAGTATACAATTATTTCAATGGTGGTACTTTCTGGGAGACATTGCCTATAGGACTTCATGATGTAGAACGAATAGAAGTGATTAGAGGCGCTGCTTCTGCTTTATATGGACCAAATGCTGCCGCTGGTGTCATCAATATCATTACCAAAAAACCAACCAAACAAGGAACTCGAGCCTATTCAAACATCATTATGGGCACTTACAAATCAACGATTAGTAATGCCGCTATCTCCTACAGGAAAAATAACTTTAGCGCGATAGTATCCGCTAACTTCCAACACAGGGATCGGACTCAGGAAACTTATTATAACTGGGTCGACAACTCCTATACCGTCAGAGATTCTATTCGTACACACATTCCGCAACAAAAAATTTTAAGAGACACGGAGTTAAACCCTAATGCAAAAACAGCTTATCCAGATCCTTCAAAAGCTTTGCAAAAACTAGGTTATAATGCCTTTCTGGAATATAAATTAGCAGATGACAACTATTTAAACCTCACATTTGGTGGTCAAACCTCCGAGGCACATGTGGCCTTTGCTGATAACCTTGCTACTCCACTTACCTACCGTACATCCACTACCCAATATATCGATGCTAAAATGAAGTTGGGTGGACTCAATATTCTGCTCGCAGATAATTTTGGCACTCAAAACATTGGAAAAGGACTATCAGGTTACAAACTTGATTTAAATACCTTTGATGCTGTAGCTGAATATGATATACAACTAGGAAAACTTTTACTTAAGCCCGGGGTAAATTTTAGACATGCTACTTATGATGACTCCAATTATTGGGATATAGAAAATAATAATGGTTTTATAAATGGAAAAAAACGATTATTGAATTTTGCAAGTTCCTTAAGAGCAGAGTACACGATTGCCGACCGTTTAAAACTTGTTGCAGCTACTCGCTTTGACTCGTATGATTTTACAGATAAAAAATACTTATCCTATCAGTTATCCTCGAATTATGCCATTAACAACAACAATATTGTACGTGCTCAATATGCTGTAGCTTATAAAGGACCTTCTTTTTATGATACGTTTAACTCACAGTCTATCCTTGTTGACTCAACGCAAGCTTCACCTAATGTTTATTACGACACCTATGCTGATTTGGAAGGAAGCACTTCTATCAATCAATTACAAATCAATTCTTGTGAATTGGGTTATCGGACAAAAATCAACAACCATTTTCATTTTGAAATAGATGTTTTTTACCAGGAGCTTAAAAACTATATCCTTCCTATGAATATTTATGGGGTTATCGATTATGAAAATGAAACGATCTCAGCAAAACAAAAAATCATAAATATTGATTTGCAATCACAACAACTCGGAAGCACCATAGCCTTAAACTTTAGTACCGAAAAATTCCAGATTAAACCGTTTCTTACTCTCCAGAAAACGTGGTTTAAAAACGCCACAAAATACAGAAGAGATACTTCTTCTACTACAAAACCCGATTTGAGTTCTAGTTTCCACAACACATACGATACCATTTCGTCCCTTCAACCCAAAGCCTTTGGCGGCCTTTACCTCAACTATAGGTTTTCTTCAAAATGGGATATCGCTTTAACGACCTATTTCTATTCTAAACATCAATATGACAACATCATGAGTGCCATAACTCGAATTAATGTTGACCCTGAAATTCAAAAGACCTACACCAACGGTATTGGTACCATTAGCGGTAAAGTACTCTTCAATTTAAAAGTGGCTTACAAACCTATTCCTAAAGTGGAATTGTCACTTTTATTAAAAAACCTGTTGAATCAAGACCAATTTGAATATACACGTACAGATAAAGTTCCATTTATGGCATTCATTGGGGGAAGTGTAAATTTTTAGTTTTACCTTCAAGCTAACTTCCAATTTATAATCCAAAAGACAGTTATATGCCTACTCGTATAATGAAAGCAAAAAAAAGAATCGCTTTAGTAGCTCACGATAACAAAAAACCAGAATTAATAGAATGGGTAAACAGAAATATAGACAACCTTACCCAACACATCCTTTTTGCTACGGGAACTACAGGAGGTTTATTAGAGGAAATACTTGATATACCTATCACTAAATTTCTAAGTGGTCCGTTAGGCGGTGACCAACAGATTGGAGCGGCAATTTCAGAAGGTGAAATTGACATTTTATTTTTCTTTTGGGATCCCATGGCTGCACAGCCTCACGACCCAGACGTGAAAGCACTCTTACGATTGGGTGCGGTATGGAATATACCAATCGCCTGTGATGGTGCTTCGGCTGATTTTTTAATTTCTTCTCCATTGATGAATCAGGAATATGAGGTTGTAATACCTGATTACAGCACCTATGTAAAAAGGGTCATTTAATTAACCACAGAAACTATTAAACTTTTTCAGGTTTTTCATGATCTTTTTGCTCATATCGCGTGATTTTTTCAGCATGGTGAGACGGTTTAATATAATAACCATACCTCCTACCGAAAACCAATGTGAACTCTGCACCAAAAAACACAATGATGCATGAATAGGAGATCCATAATAAAATTAAAATAACTGCACCACTGGCTCCAAAACCAGAACTTGGATCAGAAAAACTCATATATAAGGAGATGAGACTTTTACCTATTGTAAATAAAACTGCTGTGATAAACGAACCCAACCACACCATTTTCCATTTAATTTTCACATCGGGCAGCACCTTATAAATCGCTGCAAAAAGCACTGTAGTTATCCCGATTGATAGGATGAAATTTGCTACCTGTGAAAAAATGACTAACTCCGATCCAAAATGAGACGACAACCAATCACTTATAATCCCAATAATTGTACTGATCACTAAAGACATTAACAGTAAAAAGCCGACCACTATAACTATTCCTAATGAAGTAAACCGATCCTTTATAACTTCTTTTATACCCGCATCTTCTTTTTTTCTGACGTCCCAAACGTTATTTAAAGCATTTTGCAATTGAATAAACATACCTGTTGCCCCAAATAATAGTGTACCAATACCTATTATACTTGAAAGTAGCGATTGATCTTCGAACCGCACACTGGAGAGAATATCCTGAATGTTTTTTCTCGAATCTTCTCCTAAGAATGCAACCAACTCATCAGTCATTTTATTGGTGGTTGTGGCACTGTCTAAGAAAAACCCTAAAATTGATAACGTAATAAGTAATAAACCCGGCAAAGAAAACACAGCATAATAGGCAACTGCTGCCGCTTTAGCGAAAGGATCATCTTTCATCCAACCTTTTGAAGTTTCTTTTAATAAGCTTAATGAATCTCGAAGTTTAAATTTGCCTTCCATCTATTACTATTTTAAATCGTTGTTTTATAGCTATAATATTAACTAACCACTGTGGTTGCTTATCAAAAATTATGCTTAGTAATTTTTAGTGATTAGTGACCGCTATAATTGATAATTAGCAAAATTTCAACAAAAAAAGTGTTGACTATTGGGGAAAAAAAGAAACACTTCAAAAGTCACTATTGGAGGTTTTTTCTGCTAATGATTTTTTTTGAGTTCGACTATTCAACTTCTCATGGTATAATATCTTATATTAATGGTTTCAACTGGTACAACATTACAACAAAACTATGTTCGCTAAAATCTCCCCTAAACTCATTGCCATAGCAATAGGTACAATTACCCTTTTTGCCGTAGGTTTCTACTTTTTAAACAAAACATCCTCTACCTCTTCGGAAAAGTATGTTGAGAAAGAAGTCAATGAAGCCTTTAATGAATATATCGCTGCCTACTCTTCAGGTAATATCTCCATCAGTTCGACTATTCAAATTCGCTTTACACAACCACAAATTACTGAGGATAAAATCGGTACTACTGAAACGCGGGAGCTTTTCAACTTTTCTCCCTCCATTAAAGGTGATGTTAAATGGGTGGATGTTTTCACTCTTGAATTTCAACCAACAGAATGGTTAAAACCAGACCAAGTGTATGAAGTCAAATTCCACTTGTCTGATTTGATGGAGACAAAAAAAGGATTGGAAAAATTTGAGTTCAACTTTCACACCCTTAAACAAGATTTTGAAGTCACAATTGGCAACTTACTAACCTCTGCCGAAAACATGAAAAAGGTGGCTTTATCGGGTAAACTCATTACTGCGGATGTAGCACAACAAGAAAAAATTGAAGCGACCCTATCCGCTACTCAAAATAATAACACCTTAGAAATCACCTGGAATCACTTAGGTGATACCGAACATGAATTTACAATTGCCAACATCGACCGAAAAGAAACAGCCAGTGAAGTAGTTTTAAATTGGGATGGGGCAAAGATTGACGTTGATAAAAAAGGGGAATCCAAAACTAAAATCCCTGCCCTGGGTGACTTTCAAATTATGAGTGTCACACCTCAAGTTGGAACCGAACAATATATACTCATTTCCTTCTCTGATCCGCTTGACCCTTCTCAGGATTTAAAAGGATTGATTACCACCAACCAAAACCGTGATCTGAAATTCATCATTGAAAACAACTTTATTCAGGTTTACCCGAGTAAAAAAATTATTGGCTCTTTTGAATTAACTCTGCATCCAGGCATCAAAAATGTCTTAGGCTACAAGTCAAAAAAAGAACAGAAACATATTCTAGTCTTTGAACAAGTAAAACCTGCTGTACGTCTTATAGGTTCTGGGGTAATTGTCCCGGCTTCCAATGGGCTCATCTTCCCTTTTGAAGCAGTAAGTTTAAAAGCCGTTGACATTACCATCACCGAGATTTTTGAAAACAATGCTATTCAGTTTTTCCAGCACAACAACATAGACGGAAGTCATGATTTAAAACGTGTGGCTCGACCGATTTTTAGAAAAAGTCTTGTGCTCAACAACAACAAACTACTCAACCTCAATAAGTGGAACCGTTTTTCTATTGATTTAGCCAAACTTATTCAACCCAACCCTGGTGCCATCTACCAAGTAGAAATAGGGTTCAGACAAAGTCAAAGTGTCTACAGCTGTGGTGGCGAAGCAGCGCAGGATGAATTAACACCCATCAATGATGAGGCGTGGACAGCCGAGTCGTACACTGATTATTCGTATTGGGATTATGCTGAAGGAGAATATTATGAAGAATACGACTGGCAAGAGCGTGACAACCCGTGCCATTCAACCTATTTTCGAAGCAACGACAAAAGTGCCACAAGAAACATCATCGCCAGTAACTTAGGGATCATTTCTAAAATCGGGAAAGACGATAAAGTATTCATAGCGGTCACAGATATTAATACCACCAATCCTATTGAAAATGTAACCATCGAAGTCTACGATTTCCAACAACAGCTCATCACCCAAGGAGCAACAGATAACAACGGGTTTTTAACGCTCAAAACTAATAGAAAATCATTTCTGATTAAGGCCACTAAAGAAAACGATATCAACTACTTAAAGGTAGATGATGGGTCTGCGCTTTCCTTAAGCAACTTTAATGTGGGTGGTACAACCATTCAAAAAGGGTTGAAAGGATTTATCTATGGCGAACGCGGTGTTTGGCGACCGGGCGACACCTTGTATATGACCTTAATTTTGGAAGATAAAAATCATGTGTTACCCAAGAACCACCCCGTAATTTTTGAACTCCGCAATCCTGATGGGAAACTAGAACATAAGCTCGTTAAAAAATCTAACGTGAATGGGTTTTATACCTATCAACCCATCACCAGCAACGAAGCGATGACGGGCAACTGGCGGGTATATGCAAAAATTGGGAACACCTCATTTTCTGAGCGTGTGAAGATTGAGACCATCAAACCCAACCGACTGAAAATTGATTTAGACTATGGAAAAGAATACCTCACTGTAAATGATAAAAACCTCAAGGGTGATTTAGAAGTCAAGTGGCTGCATGGCGGTATTGCTAAAAACTTAAAAGCTGAATTTGAACTCGTTTTGACCAAAGCAAACACCACGTTCCCAAAATATGAAACGTACACCTTTGAAGATCAAACGCGACAATTTACTCCTGAGGTCTTCTCGATTTTTGAAGGTGAACTAGACAGTGAAGGAAAAGCTCAAATCCCGGCTAGCATCGAAATTGAAGGTGATGCTCCTGGTAAATTAAACGCACACTTTAAAGGGAAAGTCTATGAGCAAGGCGGTGACTTTAGCATCAACCAATTTACATTCCCTTATTATCCTTATAATTCATTCGTAGGTGTTCGTTTACCTGAAGGTGATCACCGCGGTATGTTATTGACAGACAAAGAGCAACCGGTTGACATCATTTGTTTAACTCCGGAAGGAGAACCAACTGGTAACAAATATGTGACTTGCCAAGTCTACAAGTTAGATTGGAAATGGTGGTGGGACCAATCGTCTAACAGTTCTTCCAACTACATTGGAGTTAGTTATCGAACACCTATTGCGGAACAGCAAGTTAAAATAACGGATGGCAAAGGGACTTTTCCAATGAAAATCAACTACCCGGAATGGGGACGATATTACGTAAAGGTCACCGACAACAAGTCAGGACACTCAGCAGGTAAAATTGTCTATTTTGACTGGCCAGGTTGGGCAGGAAAAGCCAAACGCGATTTACCCGATGCGGCTTCGATGTTAACTTTCTCGGCTGACAAAGAAAAATACAGCGTGGGAGAAACGATGAAACTGACCATTCCTGGAAGTGGTGAAGGAAATGCATTGATCAGTGTAGAAAATGGTACGCGTGTAATTGAAACCTATTGGATGAAGTTGAACAAAGGAGACAACCAGTTCACAATCAACATCAACAATAAAATGACTCCGAATGTGTATGTGCATGTGACCGCATTACAACCCCATGCACAAACAATTAATGATCACCCCATCAGAATGTACGGTGTAATTCCAATTGATGTGGCTGATGAATCGACCCATCTAAATCCAGTAATCTCGATGCCTAAGAAGTTAGCGCCTAATAAGAAAGTTCCGATTACGGTAACAGAGAAAGAAGGCAAACCGATGACCTTTACCCTCGCTGTGGTAGATGAAGGTTTGTTGAGTTTGACCAACTACACCACCCCGAATCCCTGGCCTAACTTCTACCAGCATGAAGCCTTAGGGGTGAACACCTGGGACATTTACAAATATGTATTAGGAGCTTATGGTGGGGAAATAGAAAAGATACTATCCGTAGGTGGTGATGCTGCTATCCTTAATGAAGAAGGAGCAAAAGCCAAACGATTCAAACCTGTTGTGCGTTTCTTCGGACCTTTCCATCTGGACAAGTCGGGTAAAAAGGATATCGAATTTGTAATGCCAAACTACATTGGAGCGGTGCGTACAATGGTGGTAGCTGGTTATGAAGGTGCTTACGGTGCTGCGGAAACAGAAACTCCTGTGCGGCAAGAACTCATGGTGCAGGGAACCTTACCTCGGGTGCTTTCTCCAGGTGAAAAGTTAAAGTTGCCTGTCAATGTGTTTGCCTATGAAAACAATATTGGCGCCACAACCATCAAAGTTAAAACAAGTGGACCCGTAAAGGCATTGGAAACGACCAAGTCAATTACTTTGACCAAAGAAGGTGATCAAATGCTGTACTTCGAACTAGAAGTTGAAAACAAGATCGGGATTGCTAAAGTAGAAATTGAAGGCAGAGCTGGGAATAAGCTCTCTACCCATGTGATTGATATTGAGGTAAGAAACCCCAACCCGGTGGTTACTGAGACCTTTGAAAAAGTCTTGAAATCGGGTGAGTCGATTAGCTATACCTACCCTACTTTGGGCATGAAAGGTACTAATGGTTATTCATTTGAAGCTTCCACAGTTCCACCATTAAACCTTTCCAAGCGGCTGGAATACCTGCTTCGTTATCCGCATGGTTGTGTCGAGCAAACCACTTCGGCTGCGTTCCCACAACTGTTTTTGGGTGAGTTAACGGACTTGACCAGCGAAATGAAAAGCAGAGTGGAAATCAACATCAAAAAAGCCATCGACCGTTTGTCGAGTATGCAAGTCTCGGATGGTGGTTTCAGCTACTGGCCCACTCATAGTTATGCGAACACCTGGGGATCTAATTATGCAGGTCACTTCTTAATCATCGCTAAGAAGAAAGGATATTATGTCAATTCCGATATCATTAATAACTGGAAACAGTACCAGAAAAAAGCTGCAGACAACTGGACTCATAATACCAATTATTATAACAGTGACTTAATGCAAGCTTACCGCTTGTATACCTTGGCTGTAGCGGGTTCACCTAACAAAGGCGCCATGAACCGCTTGAAAGAAAAGCAATTGAACAAAACTGCCCAGTACATGCTAGCTGCAGCCTATGCGCTGGATGGTCGGAGTGATGTTGCTAAAACCTTGATTGCCTCTGCCCCACCTACCATTAAAGATTATCGTGAATATGGGTACACGTATGGTTCACAAGAACGAGACGAAGCCATGTTATTATTAGCTTTAAATGCCATGAAAGATGTAGAAAACGGGATGGTTGCTGTGAAAAAAATTAGCGACCGACTCAATGCCAAACGCTGGATGAGCACCCAGGAAACGTCCTTTTCGTTATTAGCAATCAGCGATTACATGGCCGGACAACCTGTTTCTTCTACGGTGAACTTAGACTTGAATTTAAACGGTGAGGATATTTCCATCTCCTCACAATATGCTGTCTACAAACAAGAATTTCATGAGGCAGAATTAACGAGTAAAACCATCAAAGTCACCAATACGAGCAATGGGTTGTTATACCTCAATACTAGCTCCTACGGTAAACCATTGGTCGATAAAAAAGAAAGCTTCAATGAAATTATTGATATGGAAGTGAACTACCGGGACAAAGAAGGTAACGCAATAAATGTAAACCAACTGGCTCAAAACAAAGACTTCCTCGTATCGGTAACAATCCAAAATGGTGGCCTTCGAGGTGACTTAAAGGAAATGGCGTTAACGACTATTTTCCCTTCTGGTTGGGAAATTCAAAATGCACGAATGGATGTAGTTGCGGAACAATACCAGTCAGACAAACCCGACTACCAGGACTACCGCGATGATCGTGTGTACACCTATTTCGACATCAAATCAGGCGCTTCAAAGACATTTACCTTCCTGATTAATGCAAGTTATGCGGGTGAATTTACCCTACCAGCCACCCAATGTGAAGCGATGTATGACAATGCGGTGCAGGCTTATGTGAAAGGTGGGAAGACGAAGACGGTGAAGTGATTATTATAAGTAAATAGCACAGCCACTGTGCTCCAACAAATATTTTGAAAAAGTAGAAGCGAATGCTCGCCATAGAAATAACCTGTAATATGGACCTACATAGCGCAAGCATCCGCTTGTGCTTACATTAGGAGGAAAAGGGTTGGTAGAGTTGGAATAATAGAATAACGAAGTCACAGACTTATGAAATAGCTCCGCCTTTGTTGGTGTTCTCACCAACAAACGAACGATAGCTAACCAACCCACGGCTTATGAAGGTTGTTGGAAACAATTCCAACAACGGCAGAAATAAACCAACGGTTAGATTACATTCATAACAATCCTGTAACAGAACCTTTAGTAAATGAACCAGAACATTATATTTACAGTAGTGCGGTGGATTATCCAAGAGGAAATGGGTTGGTAGAGTTGGTAACGATAAAATAACGAAGTCAAAGACTTCTAAAATAGCAGGACTTAAGTTACGCTGAAAAAGCTAAACTTAAGCCAGATGGGGATTGTAATTTTGTATCAGGTCGTAAGCATGGATGGTGTAGTGAATATGTTGGGTATGGATTGTTAAAAAAAGAATTTTATTGTAGTGATGGAAATTACTACATAGGATTCCTTTTGGATTCAGCTAATATGGACACTGTTGTTAGTAAACTAGTTGTTGAACTAGAAAATAATAATCAAGTGTATAATAACTACGTTAAAAACAAATCTGGGAAAATGGAATTAAAATCCTTTAAATTGGGAGTTGGCTCAGATAGTGTGTTTCTTGATGTTGAGCAGTTAAAAAATAGCTTAGGATATAATAGCATGGTTTATATTTATGAAAATAATCTAAACTCTAATTATAATAGGACTTTAAACACACAAGTCAAACGAAAACTTTCTCCGAAATTTAATTATAATGATTCTTTTAGCAAAATAAGAGTAATTACTTACCCTATGAATAGTAGTGTAGATAGTTCTGAAGTCTCTTTTTTAGTACCAGCTAAACTATCTTCCTATTTAAACCAACACCGCTAGCGCAAGCATCCTTGCTTGTGCTAAATAAATAATGGGTAGTCCAGCGATATAGCTTTTTTGTTTAATCTGTTAATTTTTATTAAATAGTATTTTTAAACATTATTTAAATGAGTAGGAAGTATAAATTTTTAAATAAAGAAGGCTTGTATTTTGTCAGCTTTGCCACGGTCTACTGGATAGATGTTTTTACAAGGGAAGAGTATTTTGAGAAAGTTGTTGAAAGTATCAGGTTCTGCCAGAAGCAAAAAGGTTTAGAACTTTTTTCATGGTGTATAATGACCAACCATGTGCATATGATATTTAGAGCTAAAGACAATAATCCATCAGAATTAATGCGAGCATTAAAAACATTTACATCAAACGAATTACAGAAGATAATTGCTGAACATAATCTAGAGAGCAGAAAAGAATGGATGCTTTGGTTGATGGAACGAGCAGCACAAAAGTCGAGTAATGTAAAACACAGGCAATTCTGGAGGCAAGATAATAAACCAATAGAACTTTGGAGTGCAGAAGTAATAGATCAAAAATTACAATACATCCATATGAACCCAATAGTAGCAGGATTTGTCAATGAACCAGAACATTGGAGGTATAGTAGTGCAATTGATTTTTCTGGTGGTAAAGGTTTGTTAGAATTATATGAATTGTAAATTGAGTTATGAATTAAAATTTGCACAAGCAAGGATGCTTGCGCTAGCGGGGAAGAGATTTTTAGTCAAAATTTTAAGTCTAATGTTGAATTTACTGAAGGTATCTTAACTTTAGATTTAAGCAACTTTAAAGACCCCAATTTTATGAAAAGAGCAAATGAAGGAATTAATCTAATAAATCTAACTATAGATGCCACAACTATTCCTGATAGACTTAAGGATGTATTACCATCTACCTCTAATTATTTACCTAATACAACACCAACACAAGGGGAAAATTTAACCCCTACCGATGAAACATACGTAAAGCCACCAATTATTATACCTATTAAAAACGAAAAAACAACAGATACAGGAGGGTGATTATGAAAGAATTTTCATTTAATTTAAATGAATCATCAAGTTATTTGATTAGACAGGAAGAATCTTTAAGGTTGAATTTGCTAATTTCTGTAACTTTCTTTGTGCTATTTACCTTGTTTTCAAATTGGGAATATGGTTTAATTGTATCACTTTTTTCTTTCATTATACAATTGTTGAAAGCCTATAATAGAAACACATATTTTATTAAATATTTATGTGTTTACGATGAGGAAATTATATTAAAATATAATAAAAAAACAAATAATGAGTATATAAGAGCAGATAGAAAGTATTTTATGTTTAAAAAAAAAATAGCGTTCAATAGAACACGAACACCGTATTTAGCAGTCTATTATAAAAATGATTTGTTAATAAAGCAATTTGAAATAGGAGATTGGAATGAATGCGAATTTGATAAAATCATATCTTTTTTGACCCCCACCGCTAGCGCAAGCATCCTTGCTAGTGCTAAATAAATAATGGATAGTCCAGCGATGTAGCCCCAACTGGCTTAAGTTTAGCTTGCGTAACTTAAGTTTATTTAATATTGCAGCAGTTTGCAACTGCTTTTAAATCCACTGTCCGACATTTGTAATGCAATGTCAAACTACAGATAAAAAAATTGTAATCAGCTCTGCCTTGGCTTGTGTCTCCAAAACCAACGACTGTTAGTCAGTGAGGACACTGACTAAGGCGAGATGAAGATTTGTTTTCAAGATGAAAAGATTCCTGACAATCACTCATTCTTCGTGATTTCTGATGACGTGTTGCTCATTTTTTATCGTCATTCTAAAAAATAGTGTTTACCTATGGGTGTACACAAGTATATAAAAGCATATTAAATCTTGTAACCTAACATTACCTTTTAAGACGATGAAAAAACTACTACTACCCTTGATTTTACTTTCTGCTGTATTCCACGCTTATGCCGTTGATGAAATTCAGTTTGTTGACACCGTTTATGTCGAGTACCACCCACATTGTGACACCATCGCAGCTGTTCACATTGAAGGATGGTTTCCGGCAAGTAATTATGTCATTGACAGCATAACAAATAAACCTATAGTCCACACAGGCCCTGGTCCAATAACAATTGCTGGACCTGAAATTCAGCTTTACATATCAGAAACCGGGGGTGTTGGCACCCAATCTCCAGTTCCGTTTAAATCCGTTTATTACCTTCTTACCAAGGGTAGCAGCAACACATTCACGACACCCTATATGTTTGTACCATTGGTAGTTTACACCTACTTAAATCAGGATCTGTTGGAGGAGGTAAAACAGGCTGACTATAGATACAGAGGACAGACAGGTTGTGTAAGTGTAATCCCAGCTTGTGACAACATCACCACTTATGAAGTATCGCTTGGCTGTGCAAGTAAACCCATTACAAATTGTGATTCTTTGCAAGTTCTTATCTCTACTGATTATGTTCCTTGTATGGGCTATACATTGATAGAAACCACTCAAACATTCAAAAACGATACGGTTATCATCAAACATCAATTTCTGTATGATGACAACGGCCCTATTTGCATCGACTATTTTGGACCTTCATTTCAATTCACTAAAATAAAACCTCTAGATGCCGGAGATTATGTCGCAAAGGTAGAAATGCATTTTACAGGTGAATTAATATTTAAAGCTCCTGAATATTACTACAAAGATTTTACAGTAAATAAAGAGACGTGTCTCATCACTGGGCTAAATGCATTCAATCAAAAATCGATGGTTTATCCGTCCGTGGTAGAGGATTACCTGAATCTAACTATTTCAGCTGAAAAAGTGCAAGTTTATGATATGCAAGGCAATCAAGTGATGACAGCTCAGGGGAAAACGGTGCTTTTAAATAATTTACAGCCAGGGAATTACATTGTAGAAATACAAACTGAAAAGGGGTTGTTTAGAGAAAAAATCATCAAGTTATAAATTAAGAAGAGCCACTATAAAGTGGCTCTTCTTTTAATAATTGCTTTAGCATCCACCTCTAACTGGCTTAAGTTTAGCTTGCGTAACTTAAGCCAAAAATAACAGCATTAACCTTCATTATTATCTACCAAAAACCCTTCAGCCCTCAACTTCACAATGTCAAAAAATTCAGTAAAACCATCTTCCAATTCTTTGTAATGTTTCTCTAACTCAACCACAGCTGAATGCATGGTGTTTTGGTAAGGCGTTCTGCGCGACATGCTTTTCAGGATCTGATCAATACCATCAACTGTCGGATATGACTGAATCCAATTCCGTTTTTTCATGTAATAAAAGTATTGTCCTGCTTTGTAATTAAGCCAGTTGTGATGTTGGTCAATCATTGCATAATAAGTACTAGCCGCGTCAATCAGTGGAAGTTCGGAATAAGCCTTCCAGTTTTTGGCTAAAAAATGATCATATACTACATCTATAATTACACTGGAATAATGTCGATGATTTATAAAGACACTTTTACTCGCTTTTGAAACTTCGTGATTGTCCATTAAAAAGTCAATTTCGCGATGCAAGTCTATACCTTTTTGAATCCGTAAGGGTAAAGCGCCATATTCCTTTTTTGTCACAAAGTCACCTAAGAAATTTCCCGTTAAAATTTCTGAATCGTTAAACGAAAGGTAGAAGTGTGCTAAATAATTCAAGGCCGTGAAATTGTAAATATTCTTATTACTTAAAGTTAACCTATAATTATTTTTATCATAACACTAATTGTCTTCCATTGCGCTTTTTTTAGACTAGAGTCAAACAGTTTCAATATTAAATGGTTAACTAGTGAGATAGGTAAATTAAAGACATGAAAATTCTACTCACAGGTTCAACAGGTTATATAGGTAAAAGAGTGCTTTTATCGCTGGTTAAAAAAGACTACCAGATTGTTTGCTGCACGCGGGACAAAAAGCGATTTAACCCACCAAAATCTATCGTAGATAATATTGAAGTAATTGAGGTTGATTTATTAAAAAAAGAAACCCTAGCCAATATTCCCAAAGACATTGATGCTGCCTATTATTTAGTCCATTCGATGTCATCCTCCAAAGACTACACAAAACTAGAGTTTGAATCGGCTTGCAACTTTAGAGAAGCCATTGATCAGACTTCAGCTAAACAAGTAATCTACCTTAGTGGTATAGTCAACGAAGATGAACTATCAGAACACCTCTCCTCTAGAAAAAATGTTGAAACAGAGCTTCAGAAAGGAAACTATCACCTTACCACACTGCGTGCAGGAATTATTATTGGTTCTGGCAGTGCTTCCTTTGAAATTATTAGAGATCTGGTTGAAAAACTCCCTGTAATGGTGACCCCAAAATGGCTATTGACCAAAAGTCAGCCGATTGCCATTACCGATGTAATTACTTATTTATCCGGGGCTTTGTTAAATGAAAAAACGTATGATCAAAGTTTTGACATCGGTGGACCTGATGTAATGACTTATAAAGAAATGTTATTGGAATTCGCACGGGTTCGAGGATTAAAACGGTACATCATCACAATCCCTGTGATGACACCAAAGCTTTCCTCCTACTGGCTCTACTTCGTTACTGCAACTTCATTTAAGTTAGCTACGGCACTGGTCAATAGCATGAAAGTAGAAATTGTTTGTAAAGACAACCGAATAAAAGACTTGATTGCATCCGAGAACATCACCTATACTGATGCATTAAAAAATGCCTTTGCTCGTATTCAAAACAATGAGATCAAGTCCAGCTGGAAAGACTCTTTTATCAGTGGAGGATTAAACTTCAGCCTATCTGACTTTATAGACGTGCCTGTTCATGGCTGTTTTGTAGATAAACGAAGTGTGAAGGTTAAAAATCCTGAGAAGTGTCTCGAAAACCTATGGCAAATTGGTGGTGAAACAGGCTGGTATTACGCCACCTGGTTATGGAAAATTAGGGGCTATATGGACAAAGTCGTTGGTGGTGTTGGTCTTCGAAGAGGAAGAACAAATCCTAATAAGATCGCCTCAGGTGATGCAGTAGATTTTTGGAGGGTATTATTTGCTGATAAAGAAAAAGGACGCCTGCTGTTGTTTGCAGAGATGAAATTGCCTGGTGAAGCCTGGCTAGATTTTAGTATCGAAGACGGTAGGCTGTACCAAACCGCCACATTCAGACCTATCGGGGTGATGGGCAGACTTTATTGGTATGCTGTTTTGCCCTTTCATCACCTTATTTTCAACGGAATGATTAATAACCTCAATAAATAGGCTTTACTTGATTAATGAGTTCGGACACGTTTTGCCCTTTACATAACAAGCAAGATTTTGAAATGTGGTGTCGGCAATATTTTTCAAAGCAGTATGGGTCAAAAATGCTTGATGGCTAGTTATCATCACATTAGAGAAGGTTAGCAAACGAGCAATATCATCGTCTTGTAATATTTCATCGGAATGATCTTCGAAAAACAATCCTTTTTCTTCTTCATACACATCCAGGCCGAGGTAACCAATTTTACGTTTTTTTAACCCTCTAATGACTGCTTTCGTATCTATTAAAGCTCCACGAGAGGTGTTTATAATCATCACACCATCCTTCATCTGATTCACCGTGTCATCATTAATCAAATGTTTATTATCTGCTGTCAGCGGAGCATGTAATGAGATGATGTCGGACTTGCTACATAACTCTTCCAACGTCACATAGCGTATCCCTATCTGCTCAAAACCTGGATTAACTACAGGATCTAAGGCAATTACTTCGCATCCCATACCTAACATAATATTAGCAACCTTCTTCCCTATTTTACCTACACCTATTAACCCCACGGTTTTTCCATGAAAATCAAAACCGGTAAGCCCATCCAATGTAAAGTTTCCCTCACTCACTCGGTGATGCGCTTTAATAAGCTTTCTATTGAGAGCCATCATCAACGCAACGGTGTGTTCAGCCACTGCATAAGGTGAGTACTCAGGCACATTTGCCACAAACATTCCAAGTGCTTTAGCTTTCACTAAATCAACATGATTAAAACCCGCTGAGCGAAGTAAAATAGCTTTAACACCATATTCGCTTAGCTTGACAATGACTTCTTCAGAAACAGTATCATTAACAAAAACACAAATCACTTCAGCACCCTTTGCTAAAACAACGGTATCCAGGTTTAATAATACGGGCAACAGATTTAGAGAAAAGCCATATTCAGAAGCAGCATTTTCTAAAGCCTTTTTCTCAAATTTATGTGAACTAAAAACGGTGACTTGCATAGGATTAAGTAATTAAAAATGAAGAATTATTCCAAACCGTAAAATGATTTCCAAAAGTGAGATGCTTCATTTTCTTTTTTGACTATTAACAGGGGGATCACATGATTTTTTTCGACTAGTGATTCTGACACTGAGCCTAATAAAACAGCACTTAAATTACTTTTACCTTTTGAACCACACACCAACAAATCGGATTTATTTCTCTTTGCTGCATCCAACAACGTTTTACCAATGTCATCATGTTCATCCAACGTATAATGTACTGAAGTATCACCATTTAAATTCATATATGTGTGAAAACCTTCGTAAGCTTTTTGAGCATTTGATTTCATTATTGAGGCAAACTCAGTATAGGATTTCCCTGTTTTATGGTAGCCCCGAGGTACTTCGTAGATGTGTTCGAACACTAATTCTGCCTTGGCCTTTTTCCGGAGATAAATAGCTACTTCTGTAGCCAAGGCTGTATGCTCAGAAAAATCCGTTGCCACCATCATTCGCTTGAAAGCTGGCTTAGCTGTTTCTGGCACTACAAAGACATGACAAGGGATTTTTCGTATTAATTTTTTATGAATCACGTGTCGGGCCTTGCGTTCATCTTTTTTTCCGATCACCAACAAATCAACTTTTTCTTTCTTACAAGTTTCTAATATTTGAGGCAACACATCACCTTCCAGTGCTAAAAACTCAAGTGTGGTTTCATACAAATTTAACGGGGTTGTTTCAGCAACCATTTCCTGTACAAATCGCTTGTTAATTTTTTCTTTAATATTGGAAAATTCTCTTGCCACATCATTGGGTAAATCAATTTCGGAATGAACATTTAGAAAAATTATTTTCTTTGGTTTCAAAAACGTATTTAATTGCTTCACATATGCCAGGAGCGTAACATCCGTTACAGAAAAATCTAACGCTACTAAGATAGTTTCATAACCATTCATAAATTGCTCTTCACCAGATTGATAAGTAAACATGGTTCAAATGTACTTTTATTGTTTATAACCAAACATGAACACAATCAAGGACCTGGCTGACATTTATCAGGTTTTTTCATAAGTTTAAGAGTCAAATTTGAACTTAATGGGGAACAAACTTAAAGCCGATTTACTTTTTGATTATAAAGCCATATGTGAAGCGATTTTTAATCACTCCACGGAAGCGATAATTATTGCTGATGAAAAAGCAGATGTTCTTCACGCCAACCCAACAGCATTAAAGTTATTTGAGTATTCGTTAAATGAATTAATCAATCAAAATGTTAGCAGACTTGTTCCTCATGAGTATAAAGGGGTGCATGAAAAACATGTGCATCAATATTCTGCCAATCCCCACCCCCGGTCCATGGCCGAAGGCATGGAGCTATTCGGCTTAACAAAATCAGGCAAAAAAATCCCTATTAGTGCTAGTTTAAGTCCTGCAGTCGTTAATGGTAAAAAAATAACCATTGCCTTAATTATAGACATCACTGAATTAAAAGACAGTAAGGACAAACTTAAATTGCTAAATCTGGATTTAGAAAAAAAAGTGCATGACAGAACTCGCGAGCTAGCAAGCATGATTAACAAACTTGAAAATGCCAACACAGAATTAGAATCTACACAAAAAGAATTAGAGGCCGCGTTAGAAAAAGAAAAAGAGCTCAATGAGTTAAAAACACGTTTTGTCTCGATGGCATCCCATGAGTTTAGAACCCCGCTTAGTACCATTTTATCCTCCATTTCCTTGTTAAAAAAATACGGTACTGATGCGAAGTTTAATGATAAAAGAAGCAAACATTATGACCGTGTAAGCTCTAACGTGAGAAGTTTAACCAACATCCTTAATGACTTTTTATCACTCGATAAATTGCAAAATGGCCATATCACTTACTACCCAACAAATTTTAATTTAAAAGAACTTTGTCTGGACAGCATTGATGAGTTAGAAGAGCAGTTAAAAGAACAACAAATTATTAATTTTCATTTTTCTGGTGACCCAATGGTGTGTCTTGATGAAAACCTCTTGAAAAACAGTTTTCTAAATTTGCTTTCGAACGCAATCAAATATTCTGAGAAAGATATTTTTTTCACGGTTGATGCTACAGAAGAAGAAATCAACATCTCAGTAAAAGATCAAGGAATTGGCATTCCAGATGAAGATAAACCACACATGTTTGAACGCTTTTTTAGAGCAAAAAATGTCACAAACATTCAAGGAACAGGGCTAGGGTTAACAATCGTTAAACGTTACCTCGATCTAATGAATGGATCTATAAAATTTGAAAGTGAATATGAACAAGGCACTGAATTTATCATTAAGCTTCCTCGAACGCTTTCTGAAAACAATTATAAAATACCATGAGTAAAAAAGTATTAATTATAGAAGATAATTTAGAAGTAAGAGAAAACACTGCTGAGATCTTAGAATTAGCTGATTTCGAAGTATTATCAGCTGAAAATGGAAAAGTGGGAGTTGCATTAGCCAAAGAACATCTTCCAGACATTATTTTATGCGACATCATGATGCCTGAACTCGATGGGTATGGCGTATTGCACATACTTTCTAAAAACGAAGCTACTGCCGCTATTCCATTTATTTTTTTAACCGCAAAAGCTGAAAAAAGCGATTTTAGAAAAGGGATGAGTTTAGGTGCTGACGATTACCTCACCAAACCATTTGATGAAATGGAATTAATGGAGGCCATTGAAAGTCGCTTAAAAAAAAGTATCGCCATGAAAGCGCATTTTGAGCAAACAATTGATGGCTTAAATGACTTTATTTCAGCCGCTAAACAAAGTTCAAGCATTGAACTCATTATGGCAGAAAAAAGAGTGCGGGCTTTTAAGAAAAAAGAGGTAATATATCACGAAGATGATTATTGTAACCATGTCTATTTTATTAACTCAGGAAAAGTTAAAACTTTCAAAATTAATGATGATGGCAAAGAATTCATTACTGGCTTACACCATGGTGGTGACTTTTTAGCTTTTCAAGATGTACTGAAAAACCAGGATTATTCAGAATCAGCAGCCGTGTTAGATGATGCTGAAATTTGTAGTATTGACAAAGTTGAGTTTTTAGAGTTAATGTACTCCAACAAAGACGTTGCTGATAAATTCATTAAAATACTTTCCAATAACTTGATTGAGAAAGAACGTGAACTAATTGATTTGGCATATAATACGGTTCGCAAACGCGTTGCTGATGCGCTAATTAAATTAAAAGACAAATACCAAAATGAGGGTGACGCGTTTGAAATTAGCATCTCCCGCAGTGATTTAGCTAGCATTGTCGGTACAGCACAAGAGTCTGTCATTCGAATATTATCAGAATTTAAAGACGAAAACTTAATTGAAGTAAAAGGCAGTTCAATTAAATTGTTACAACCTGAAAAAATTGCTGCCATCCGATTTTAATCCAACACCTGAGAACGTGTTCTCAGGTGTTTTCCTTTTTAAAATTTCTTCACCAGAAATATTAAAACACATCGCTTATTCTTTCGACTTCGCCACACAAACATCGCAAATACCACAATCTTCTTTAAGGTACTCATCAAAATAGGCTGCTAGCTGATAAGAACGGCATTGTTTACTATTATTCAAATATTTTGCTATCTCATCCAGGCGGTGACTATCCTGTGCTTTGAGGCGTTGCATTACTTTAAAATTTAAAGGTAATTTTTGTGCATCATAACGATAATCCATAAAAGTCAATTGGGGTTTGTCTTTTTGCATTAAATAATGAACTACTCCAAGTTTACTCAACTTCATCAGCTTTTTTCTTACCTCATACACATTCGTTTTTGCTTTGGTAGCAATCCGCTCTTCGTCCACTTTAGTATAATGACCAAAACCTGTTGCACCATAAATCCTTAATACCTGTTTTATAAATTCATCAAACATGGGGTTAGCTACTTGAAAGCGATATAAATCATTTCCTTCAAGGTTAAATTTCAACTTCGAAGGCTCATAAAAACCTTCGGTTAACTTCACAAAACCATGTTTTTCTAACAACTGGATTGCTCGAAAGGCTTCTGCAGACTTAAAGCTATACCGTTGAATAAATTGATCAAAGTTAAAGTCGTAACTCGCATATTGGTTTCCTCCAATTGCAACTGCAAAAAAGTTCGCCAACGCTTGATAAATTCTTCTGAGATATTCTTCTTCCGGATAGTTAGTTTCAAGATTTTTATACTGCTTTTCGAGGTCTGATTCATCATACAGCGCTATTGCATAAGCTTTTTTGCCATCGCGACCTGCCCTACCCGCTTCTTGATAATAAGCTTCAATAGCTGTGGGCACATCAAAATGAATGACCGTACGTACATCGGGTTTGTTGATACCCATTCCAAAAGCGTTGGTGGCGACAATTACACGTGTTTTACCTTCTTTCCAGTTCTTTTGTTTGACTTCACGCTCTTTGTTATTCAGCCCTGCATGATAAATATCTACCCCTATTTTCTGAGCATGTAAATACTTGGCTACATCAACAGTGTGTTTTCGAGTAGAAACATATACCACTGAGGATCCTTGAACTTTGCTAAGAATATGTAATGTTTTTTCGTATTTGTTTTCATCCAAAAAAACGGAGTAAGATAAATTAGGACGTAAAAAACTACCACGAAACACCTTTGCATCCTCAATTTGAAGTCGCGAAAGAATGTCTTCTTTAACTTCCTTGGTAGCACTGGCCGTAAAAGCCAACATAGGGATTCCTTCAGGCAAGTGCTGACGTATTTCCGCTATTTTTAAATAAGCAGGGCGAAAATCGTAGCCCCATTGTGAAATACAGTGTGCTTCGTCAATCACTAAAAAGTTGATTTTCATCTTTGAAAGACGCTCTAAAAAAGCACTAGAATATAATCGTTCTGGTGAGACATATAAAAACTTCGTATCCCCATAAGAAGCATTATCCAAAATGACATCAATCTCCCGTTTGGTTAACCCCGTATAGATTGCTTCGGCTTTAATTTTTTGAGCCTTCAAGGTCTCCACCTGGTCTTTCATCAATGAAATAAGTGGCGAAACGACTAAACAAATCCCCTCTATACATAAAGCAGGAACTTGAAAACAAATGGATTTACCCGCACCTGTAGGAAGAATAGCTAAAAGATTTTCGCCACGTAACGCAGCCTCTACTATTTCCTTTTGATTGGAACGAAAAGTGGTGTACCCCCAGTTTTTATGTAGTATGTCAAGTGGTGTAATCGGCATTCATTGCGAAAATAAGAATAAAAAAATAGCAAAGAGAATGATTTCCCTTTGCTATTTCATCGCTATCGCTAGAATTGAAAATGGATAACTTACCATTTATTCTTCCACATCATCGACTCCACTGGCCGGAGTGTTCTGTTGGTGTATTTAGCGTTGCCCTTTTCATTGTACTTCACACTCACATCACCCTCAATCTTAAAATAAATTAATTGACCAATAGGCATTCCATAATACACTTTAACGGGCTGTGAAACAGAGATTTCTAAAGTCCATGTATTGCAAAATCCTACATCGCCTTTACCTGCAGTAGCATGAATGTCAATACCCAACCGACCTGTACTTGACTTGCCTTCTAAAAAAGGTACCTGTGCATGTGTCTCAGTATATTCTTTCGTTACTCCCAGATAAAGTTTGCCTGGCTGCAATACAAAACCTTCCTCAGTAATTTCAAAATGCTCAATTTCATTGTGCTTTTTGGCATCCAATACTTCATCCTTATAGGTAGCAAGATATCGTCCTAAATGTACATCATACGAGTTGGAACCAAGATTTTTTTGATCGAAAGGCTCGATAAGGATATTCCCCTTATCGATCTCTTCCAATATTTCTTTATCTGTGAGTATCATTTAGCCTTGCTCTATCATGTCTGATAATTCACCCGCACGTGTTTGTGCTGCCTTCACACCTTTCATAATGCCTTCTCCTACACCATTCTCACGCATCGTATCTAAGGCTGCAATAGTTGTTCCTCCTTTTGAAGTTACAGAGTCAATTAAATCCTGGATGGATTTATCACCTTTTTCTTCAATCATGTGAAACGCACCCTTCATGGTATAATTTGCTAAACGCTCAGCAACTTCCAATGATAGCCCTTGCTCAACACCTTGCTTGACCATTGATTGAACGTAGTAATAAAAATAAGCAGGACCACTTCCACTAATTGAGGTTACTGTATCAATATCTTCTTCTTGATCTACTTCAACTAACTGTCCTGTACTTAAAAGAATTTTTCTTACATCATCAAGGCTTTCACTTCGTTTAGCTCCACTCGACACATATATTCCTGTCACACCTTCATTCAACATACAAGGTGTATTAGGCATTGCTCTAACAATTGCCGTGTTCATTAAGTGTTTTTCAATCACGCGAGCTTTTACACCTGCCATAATTGAGACCAACACTTGGCTGTTGTGAATAAACTTGCCTGCTTTTGACGACATATCAGCAAAATATTGTGGTTTTACTGCTAAAACAACAATGGTAGCTTCAGAAAGAGTAGTGTTAAATTCTGTGAACGAATTCGTGAAACCTTCTTTCTTTAATGATTCTACGCGATCCTCGCTTACATCAAACAAAAGAACATCTTCCTTCTTTGCAATTCCTTTTTTTATGACTGATTGAACATAAGCATACCCCATGTTCCCTACTCCTATTACTGCTACTTTACTCATATATCACTTTATTTAAACATTTGAGTTAAGACTTTTCGATTAGCCTCAACGATTTTATTGATTTCTATTTCTTTGATTTCTGTTGAAACGAACAAGGTTTCAAATTGCGATGGAGGCAAATATACACCTTCATTTAACAAGCCCCTAAAATATTTACCAAAGAGCTCTAAATCACATGCTTTCGCTTCATCAAAGTTAGTCACTTTCGCATCATTAAAAAACAACGTGTACATCGACCCCAATCTGTTTGAAGTAAATTTCAAACCTAAATCATCTAGTACTTTTCGAATACCATTGTCTATCAAAGCCGTGGTTTCCTCTAAGTAGTTATAAATAGACGGGTTATCTCTTAAGTCGGTCAACATCGTAACACCAGCTGCCATAGCTATGGGGTTACCTGACAATGTTCCTGCTTGATAAACAGGGCCTTGAGGGGATACATAATCCATGATTTCTGCTTTACCGCCATAAGCGCCAACGGGCATTCCACCACCTATAATTTTACCATAAGTCACTAAATCAGCTGTTACACCATACACCTCTTGAGCACCTCCTAAGGCCAGTCTAAAGCCTGTCATGACTTCATCAAAAATAAGCACAATACCCTCTTGATCACATAAGGATCTTAAACCTTCTAAAAAGCCTTCTTTGGGTAAAACACAGCCCATATTACCCGCTACAGGTTCTAAAATGATAGCTGCAATTTGTTTTTTATTATTTTCTATTAAAACTTTTACCTCTTCTAGATCATTATATTTAGCTGTAAGTGTATCATTCGCAACACCTTGTGTAACACCCGGACTATTGGGTGAACCAAAGGTCACTGCTCCACTACCTGCAGCTATTAAAAAAGAATCACCATGGCCATGGTAACAACCTTCAAACTTGATGATTTTATCTCGTCCCGTGTATCCTCGCGCAAGTCGAACTGCTGACATAGTGGCTTCGGTTCCCGAGTTCACCATTCGCACTTTTTCGACTGAAGGAATAATTGACGTAATCAACTCTGCTATATCAACTTCACGTTTTGATGGCGCACCAAACGACAATGAATAATCACATGCTTGCTTTACTGCTGAAATAATTTTAGGATTTGCATGTCCCGTGATCATTGGGCCCCACGAATTAATTAAGTCTACGTAATTATTGCCGTCTTCGTCATACATGTAAGCTCCTTTTGCTTTTGTAATGAATAACGGATTACCACCAACAGCTTTAAATGCTCTTACTGGACTATTGACCCCTCCGGGTATAACCTTTTTAGCCTGTTCAAACAAGGCTTCACTTTTCTCAGTTTTCATGATTTTATTGGTGATTTTCCCAAACAAGTTTGTATTCCTTGTTGAGCTTTAAAATTGGTACTATAGCATTACTATATCCGTTAGAATAGTTCACACCCGTAAAGTTGTACCCTTTTACATACCCTTCTTTGGCCATCTCGGAAATAAAAGCATTTCCATATTTAGATAACCACTTTCCATAGATCAACATGAGGTCATACCCCACAGCTGCATAGTCATTTGATGGGCGAATACCCAGCACTTCCCCTATTTGCTTTCGAAACAATAATGGTTCTTTTCTGCTGTAATCAATATAGTCTGTGTTATAAAAATGAACATCCCTTCTAATAAATTGCTTGAATTGTATGATATGAATATCCAGCCACTCTACAGGAGCTATTATTGGAATATAAATTTTGTCTCCTTTATAATCTTCGTCTGATTCAATAGAAGCAATCTTTCCCTCTAAAGCACTCATAAAAGAAGTAGCAAATAAATCTTCTTTATTGAATACAGCCACATGACTTAAAGAGTCAAAATTAAATTTTCTCACAATTTTATCAATCTCAGCTGTATTTTGTCTCATGATGGATTTGTAAGCAACAATTTTCTTACCTGATAACTCCATCTGTTTTTTGTAAGAATCAGCTATTAAAGAATCGCGTAAATTGGAGTTATAAAAAATAGCTACCCATCTCCTTTTAGGTAAACTATCTGTTGCAAACTTTGCAAGTTCTACACCCACTTCATCGTAAGCTGGTTTAAATAATTTAGCGTATTCTGTTATTAAAGAAGGATCACCATTCAAAGGATTAACGTAATGAATTTGATTTAATTCAGCAAATCGAGAAACTAGTTTACCCGTTTCTGATACCGATGCACCAATGATTAAATCCATTTGACGCAACTCTGGTAGTTGTAGTACTTCATCTACTTTTGTAGAGTCTTTGCCTGTATCGTATGCATACACTTTAAACTTCGAAGTTGTTTCTTTTTCTAACTTTTTAGCAGCTAACTTAATCCCTTCCAACATCTCCAGTTCTTTACCTGATTTGCGCCAATTAGGTGTACCTTCTAACTCAAAAGGAAGTAATACTGCAATGTTATAAATAGGTTTTTTTACCGATTTACGTTGAAGCACATTCGCATATTGCTTGGGATTTAACTCATAATCTTGAATCAAATATTGTAGCAGGTTACGATGATAAATAGTATTGGCTGAGGTCTTTAATCGATCTGCAAGTGCTTTTGCCAAGGTAAAATTTTCTGGAAACAACGTCTGCTGTTGAATAATCAATTCCAAATCAGGATTGGTTAGGACTACTTTCCTAATCAACTTGACGACATCTTCTTGAATGTCTTTTTCAAAAATAATTTCAGACAACAACTCAAATGCCCGGTGATAATTTTTTTCTGAAAGAGCTATGTGCGCTAAAAGATATTTAATTTCATATGACTGTTTCCAATCTGGAAATTCGTTTATTGACTTTACTAAAATAAATTTGGCATCTAATAATTTATCAATTTTAAATGCCGCATAACCACAATAATAATGAGATTGTTCTTGAAAATCGTTGTTCTTGTGGGCTTGGGTTAATAACCTAAACCCTTCGTAAGCATGAGCAAAATCACCGGATTTAAACAAATCGAGTGACTCCGCATATTTACGCTGAAAGTCTCCCTTCGATTGTGAAAATCCCACTACCGAAAGAAGACTTAATATGACTACAACTAATATTTTTTTATTCCCACTCAATGGTTGCTGGCGGTTTAGAGCTGATGTCATAAACAACTCTGTTTACTCCTTTCACTCGGTTAATAATTTGATTTGATATTTCAGCTAGAAAGTCATACGGCAAACGCGACCAATCGGCTGTCATTCCGTCTGTACTAGTCACCGCTCGTAAAGCGACTACATTTTCATATGTTCTTTCGTCTCCCATAACTCCAACCGACTGCACAGGCAACAACATGACACCTGCCTGCCACACTTCATTATAGAGACCTTTGTCTTTTAGCCCATTAATGAAGATATGATCGACCTCTTGCAAGATACGTACCTTTTCTTCCGTGATATCACTCAATATACGAATAGCCAATCCTGGACCTGGGAATGGATGTCTTCCTAAAATAGTGGATTCCAAACCTAATGCAGCGCCAACCTCTCTTACTTCGTCTTTAAATAACGCTTTTAATGGCTCTACTATTTTAAGCTTCATGTAATCGGGTAATCCACCAACGTTATGGTGTGATTTAATCGTCACGGAAGGCCCTCCTACAGATACTGATTCTATAATATCGGGATAAATTGTTCCTTGCGCTAACCATTTCACATCTTTAATCGCATGAGACTCTTCATCAAACACATCTATAAAGACCTTACCTATCGCTTTTCGTTTCTCTTCCGGGTCTCTCAAACCTTTTAGCGCATCGTAAAATTTATTTTCTGCACTAACTCCTTTCACATTTAACCCCATATGTCGATAGGACTCTAACACATCTTGAAATTCGTTTTTTCGGAGTAATCCATTATCAACAAATATACAGTAGAGGTTTTTACCAATTGCCTGATGAATAAGCATGGCCGCTACAGAAGAATCTACTCCTCCTGATAACCCGAGCACCACCTTATCATCACCCAGTTGTGCTTTTAATTGTGCGACTGCCTCATCAACAAAATGTTCCGGGGTCCAATCTTGCGAACAACCACACACATCTACCAGAAAGTTTTTGATGACAGCTTTCCCATCTGTAGAATGGTATACTTCCGGATGAAACTGAAGACCGTAAATTTCTTTGTTTTTAAATTTGTATGCCGCAACTTTTACTGATTCAGTACTGGCAATTAGATCTAACTCATCAGTAAGTTCTTGAATAGTATCTCCATGCGACATCCACACTTGAGAATTCAAAGGCATATTAATGAGTAGATCATTATCCTTTTTAACATATGTCAATAAGGCACGACCGTACTCTCTTGTGCTTGAAGGCTTTACTTCCACACCTACCTTATGCGCCATCAATTGCGCACCAAAGCAAATACCCAAAATCGGAAACTTTCCTTCAAATTGAGTAATATCTATATCGGGAGCACCAGCATCGCGAACAGAACAAGGACTTCCTGATAAAATCAGCCCTTTTACGGATTCGTCAATTTCGGGAACTTTGTTGTATGGATGAATTTCACAATACACATTTTGCTCACGTACTCTTCTGGCTATCAATTGAGTATACTGTGACCCAAAATCTAAAATCAAAACCTTCTCATTCATGTCGGCAAAAGTAATAGATGAGGATAAGTTTTACTAGTTAGGGCTATGATTGTTTTCCACTTAAAAGGTCCACAACTACTTTTTTAAATTTTTACTGGTAGAAATACATTTTTTTCTATCTTTGCAGCGGCAAGTCGGTACGACCAGCTCCTGCTGAATCCCCCAGGTCGTGATTGAAGCAAGGGTAAGTGGTTGAGCGGTGCGATATTCGATTTGCCTTTTTTATTTTACATTCCTCCAAATTAAACTTATAACAACACCTTCACATGAAATTCTTTATTGATACTGCCAACTTAAATGAAATAAAAGAAGCTCAAGCATTGGGTATTCTTGATGGAGTAACAACCAACCCCTCATTGATGGCAAAAGAAGGTATTGCTGGTGAAAAAAATATCATTGATCACTATAAAGCAATTTGTGCTATCGTAGATGGTGATGTTAGTGCAGAAGTAATTGCAACGGAGTATGAGGAAATGATTAAAGAAGGTGAAGCCTTAGCTAAACTTGATGATAAGATAGTCGTTAAAATTCCAATGATTAAAGATGGTATTAAAGCCATTGCTTATTTTTCAAAAAAAGGAATTAAAACTAATTGTACTTTGATTTTCAGTGCTGGTCAAGCGTTGTTAGCCGCAAAAGCTGGTGCAACTTATGTTTCTCCATTTATTGGTCGAATCGATGACACGGGTCATGATGGAATGCGGTTAATCGAAGATATCGTTACCATTTATGACAACTACGGTTTTGAAACGGAAATATTAGCTGCCTCTGTACGACATACCAGACACTTGCTAGATTGCGCAGAGTTAGGAGCCGATGTAGCTACTTGTCCATTAAGTGCAATTTTAGGTTTATTTCACCACCCACTAACTGATAGCGGGCTAGCTAAGTTTTTAGCTGATCATAAAAAAGTTAACGGGTAAACAATTTATGAAGCGTTAATACGTTAACCTAAGAGATTTCACCAATCAACAACCTATGTCTTTTTCAGACGAACCAATTATAAAAGTAGAGAATACCGATATTTATCAAGAAGATGATATCGTATTGGAAGACATCTCTTTTTCCATTTATAAAGGTGAGTTTGTATATATGCTAGGCCGAACTGGGTCAGGCAAAAGTTCCTTACTCAAAACACTCTATGCAGATTTATTTTTAAATAATGGATCAGTAGAAGTTGCAGGTTATCAGATTAAAGGAATTGCCCGCAAAAACATCCCCTTACTCAGAAGAAAATTAGGTATTGTTTTTCAAGATTTTGAGCTATTTACAGACCGGTCGGTTACAGAAAACCTTGAATTTGTATTAAAGGCAACGGGCTGGACCAACTCAACTAAAATGAAACAACGTATCGTTGAAGTATTAATGCGAGTGGGTTTGGATGGTGTTGGTAGTAAGATGCCACATCAATTATCTGGCGGGGAACAACAACGAATAGTTATTGCACGAGCGTTATTAAATGAACCCTTGTTATTAATTGCTGATGAGCCTACTGGAAATCTTGATCCTGAAGTGGCGGAAAACATACTCAACTTGTTTATCGATATTAACAAAAGTGGTACCTCTATCGTAATGGCTACACATAACCACGGATTCTTAACGAAATACCCCGCAAGAACATTGGTTTGTAAAGACAAAAAATTGACAGATACAGCAAAAGGCGTAATAAGTGAAGAATAAGGGACTTTCTATCATAATACCTATTTACAATTTTCTAGTTTATGAACTAGTCCATTCTCTTGTTACTCAGGCTAAAGCATTAGATATTCCTTTCGAAGTGAGAGTGTATGACGATTGTTCATTAAAGTCATTTCATGCTAAAAATAGTCAAATCTCACACTTAAAAAATGTTATTTACCGCCAACTCGATCAAAACTTAGGGCGGTCAAAAATCAGAAACAAACTCGCGGAAGATGCGAAATATGAAAACTTACTTTTTATCGATGGGGATTCAAAAATTGTTTCTAAAGACTACTTAAAAAAATATGTCATAAAAGCCTTTTCAAATGAGGTAATTATTGGCGGCACCAGTTACCATGAAAAACCACTCAATCCAGAATTCGCATTGAGGTGGAAATATGGAAAAAACAGGGAACAAATGAGTGCTTTTGAAAGGAACAGTCAACCTTATGTTAATTTCACCATTAACAATCTTTTTATCAAAAGAGATTTATTTTTAAGCATTAAACTTGATGAATCCATCATTACCTATGGTCATGAAGACACGAAGTTTGGATATGTATTAAAAGAGAAAAAAATTCCTTTACTACATATAGATAACAGCGTAGAACATATTGGCTTAGAACCTAACGAAACATTTCTCAACAAGACTAAAGAAAGTGTCAAGAACCTGTACTCACTGAGTTTTCAAAATATAGGTATTGACTCTAAGTTATATAACTATTTCTCCTTTTTGAACAAATACGCTCTGTGTAGCAGCTTTAAATGGGCTTATAGTTTAATGAAATCTCGAATCGAGAAAAACTTAAAATCTACCAACCCAACACTGCTGTATTTTGATCTTTACAAACTGAATCTTTTATTAGATGAACACAAAAATCGTCTACAATTAAAGTGATTCGTTTAAATCAGTAAGTGCTTTTAAAAAGTCTTCTCTGACCTGTTGTGCATACGGATTTTCTTTTTCAATCGTATAAAACAAATCCAACGAATCTTTTCCCAACGTTTGTTTAATTTCTAACAGAAACTGATAAGCTTTCGTCTTCTGTTCAACATCAGGAATATCCATGGCATTTACAGCCCTACCAATAAAATGGGTTAATGCTTGTACATAGGCCATCTGCTGATCGTGTACCTCAGGAGTTCTTATTAAAACATTTAACTTCAACTTATCTTCAAAAAAATGAACTAGCTTTAAATCGATATCTCTTTGAGAAGGACATATAACCATATTTAATCCTTCAATTCCGTTTTTACCACTCATAGGACCAAATAAAGGGTGCGTTCCAATAATTTGAACATGATCAGGTAATATTCTTTCCATCATTTCTAATGGACGAACTTTTACAGAAGAAACATCTACTACCCAAGTACCTGGCGTTAAATTAGGAGCCATTTCCACAAGAAGGTTTTCTAAAAACTGAACAGGTACACAAGGAATCACTATTTCTGCATTACACGCTTCAGCAATAGAAACTTGTTTTACTCCAAGTGAATTTGCTTCTTCAGGGCGAGGTGATCGGTTCCAAACTACTACTTCAAAATGCTGAACAAGGTGTTTCACCATAAACTGCCCAAAACTTCCAAACCCCAATAAGCCAAGCTTCTTCATCTCTTTTTTCATCAAATATAATATCTCTTATCCAAAGATGATAAAACTCCAGTTTGAATTCCCAATAAAGTCCTAAGCATTATATTTTGTGTAAGAGGAAATTGATATATCTTTTGTATAACATGGTCCCTGACCAACGAATAATCATAATCACCCTGAAAAATTGGTGTTATACATTTAGAAACTAACTGACAGTACTTTGCGTGTTTACTTCTTCTTCTTGAATATATCTGTAAAGCCTTCAAAAGTGTTTCCTGATTTTTCAAACACTCACTAAACTCGTATGCATCTAATAAAGCGAGATTAGTGCCTGAACTTAGTTGAGGACTCATTGCATGAGCCACATCCCCCATAAACACAACATTACCTTCATAATATTTATCAAGTTTCGATTCAAAATAAGGAGAGAAAGTTAATTGTTCAGGCGATTTAATCTTATCAATTATATGACCATATTCCTTAAAGGTACTATAAAACTGTTTTTTAAATCGTTTAAAATCAGCATCAGATTTAATTGGGTTTTCTTTTTGATTAACTCCCCAGAAAAAATTCACGATTGATTTTTCATTATTAGTCAGTGGGTTCTTACCAATGGGCATAAGTCCTGCTAACACCCCCTTACCATAAAATTGCGTTATTTGCCCTTCTTCAACTTCGCCTTCACTATAATTAATTGTAGCCCACATTGCAGAAATGGATTGCTGTTTGCTAACTCTATTTACTTTAAAAGAATTTCTTAATAACGATGCCGCCCCACTAGTCACCAAAACTAAATCAAAGCCTGAATACTTTGATTCGTTCGTTATTATTGTAGCTTTTGAAGCTTGTTGTTGTAACGCTTTCACATTTGCTCCATTCACTTGTACTACGTTAGGGATTTGCGTTAACGAATCAACCAAAGCATAAAATAACAACCCACGATGAACTCCATAACAAGTTATATTACTATTAAGCTTTCTAAAATCTAAATCAACAACTGTTTTTCCTGATGAATTAGACCCAACAAATGAAAAAATAGGGCTTGCATTGTCAAGAATCACCTTCTCCAGCCCCAGTTTTTTGAAAACTTTATAACCTGAGGGTTGTAACATTATACCAGAACCAATGGGTTGAGGCACTTCTTTTTTTTCGAAAACAGTTATTTCGTGACCTTGTTTGGACAAAAAATGGGCAGCTGCCGAACCAGCAATACCACCACCAACAATTCCAATTTTAAGTTGATTCAAAGGGATTTATCTTCTGTTTAGTTCATCTCTAATCCGTGCTGCTAATTCATACTTTTCATCTTGTAAAGCATCTTCAAGCATCACTTCTAGTTGTTGAACAGAAAACTCATCTAAGTTGTTTGATTGTATTTGAGTTTTTGCCTCCTCTACAGCCTTTTCCATCTCTTCTTCCTCAATCTCCTCGTCTGCTTCACCGAACTCGGCTTTTTCTTCTTCCTCTGTCAACACAATCCCTGCTTCTGAAAGGATTTTTTCGTTGGTAAAAATGGGTACTTTAAAGCGTAAAGCAATGGCGATGGCATCCGATGGTCGAGAGTCAACTTCTACCGACTTTATTTCATCAGAACACACTATCCTGGCGTAGAAAATACCTTCCTTCAAATCAGAAATCATTATTTCCTGAATATCGAAATTAAACCCTTTCGCAAATTCTTTAAAAAGGTCATGAGTAAATGGTCGATGAGGAGTTATTTTCTCTATTTCAATTGCAATAGCTTGAGCCTCCGCCATCCCAATAATTATTGGCAACCGTCTTTTACCACCCACTTCACCCAATACTAAAGCAAACGAACCAGTCTGCGACTGGCTCGATGATAATCCCAATATTTCTAATTCAATCTTACTCAATTGTCTATCGCTATTTATTAAGCATTTTTCAAAGCTTCGGTTAGTTTCGGAACTACTTCAAATGCATCTCCCACTATGCCATAATCAGCCGCTTTGAAAAAAGGTGCTTCTGGGTCAGTATTTATAA
This sequence comes from uncultured Cytophagales bacterium, assembly GCA_963849955.1. GTDB lineage: Bacteria > Bacteroidota > Bacteroidia > Cytophagales > JAAEPT01 > CAWFGW01. Next base: position 36,513 of record CAWKJU010000013.1, read on the forward strand.
CAACTATGACTTTCGAAGAACTTACCCCTGCAAGGTGTTGAATAGCCCCCGAAATTCCTATTGCAATATACAAATTAGGACTAATTTTTATACCTGTTTGACCAACATGTTCATGATGAGGTCTCCAATCAACATCAGAAACTGGTTTAGAACACGCTGTTGCTGCACCTAAAACTTTGGCTAAATCTTCTATCATACCCCAGTTTTCTGGACCTTTCAACCCTCTTCCTGCTGACACAACTAAATCAGCTTCAGGCAATAAGATATCTCCTTCCTGCTTCTTAGTACCTGTGATTTTTACTTTGTTATCTCCTTCAGCGACTGTAATAGCAACTGCTTCTACTTCTGCAGAACCACTACCCTCTTCCACATCAAAACTATTTTTCTTTATTGTCAAGACTTTATTAGCTGTCTTAATAGCTACCGTGCTGAATGCTTTACTGGTATAAATACTCCTTTTTACCTTATCTCCATCAAGTAACCCGATCACATTAGTCACGGCTGTGCCATCTAGTTTGATAGCAATGCGGGAAGAAATAGCTTCTCCCAATGATGAGTGAGCCATTAGCACAGTATCAGCGCCCTTATCTTTAGCTACTTGGGCAATGGCACTCGCCAGGGGTTGCACCGCATCAGCAGCAACACCTGTTAGTTTGTATACTTTAGCTACACCATATTTTCCAGCTGTCGTTAGTTCGTCATCACTAATCACGTCACAAGCCAAACCATGGGCCTCTGTACCTAACTTTTTAGCCAATGCACTTGCATAAGTTAATGCCTCGAAAGTTGATTTTTTGATGGCGTTATTATCGTTTTCTATAAATACTAATATCATGATTGTCGTGTTTAAGGTGATTAAATTACTTTAGCTTCGTTTTTTAGCAGATTAACTAATTCCCCTACATTATCAGGAGAAATCATTTTACAAGCTCCCTTAGCTGGAGGCAATTCAAACGAAACTACTTCACTGCCTTTTGCATTAACTGATGGTTCGATCACGTTCAGGGGTTTTGTACGAGCAGACATAATTCCACGCATGTTAGGGATTTTCCATTCAGCAATCGGTTCTTGACAACCTGCTACAAATGGTGTCTCTACCTCAATGGTTTGTTTACCACCTTCTATTTCCTTCTCCATAATGGCTTTTGTTCCTTGAAGTTCTAGCTTCATAACGGGCGACACAGAAGGAATACCTAATAGCTCGCCAACCATTCCATGCACAACACCACCATTAAAATCAATGGACTCACGGCCCATTAAAATCATATCATAACTACCTTCTTTGGCTACGTTCGCGATTTCTTTCGCAACAAACAAGGAGTCAGTAGGCTCAGCATTGATACGAATTGCATCATCGGCTCCAATTGCCAATGCTTTTCTAATTGTCGGTTCTGTTTCAGCAGTCCCTACATTTAATGCGGTAATCGTTCCACCACTTTGCTCTTTAAGCTCAACCGCTCGCGCTAAAGCGTAATCGTCATATGGACCTATTATGTATTGAACGCCAGTTTTATCAAATTGTGTGTTGCCGTCTGTAAAAGCTATTTTTGAAGTTGTATCTGGCACATGAGTTATGCAAACTAATATTTTCATGGTTAGGTTTTAAAGTTTAGAAATCAGAATTTAGAGATTTGAAAGCAGAACTTAAAATTGTGAAGTCACAATTCTTTAAATTTCCTTTTTCATCACTTACAATATATACTTAAGAAGGGTGAAAAATGTTATGCAAAACGAGTAAATTTTACCATTAAATGTCAACAGAAAGACTTAAAAGCCTGATTTCCTTTTTGAAAGAAACTCCAGAAGACCCATTTTTAAAATATTGTCTTGCATTAGAATATGTTAAAAATCAGGATAAGTTAGCTCAGGATTATTTTGAGGACTTACTAGCCAATCACCCCGACTATTTAGCGACCTATTATTCCGCTGGAAAATATTACGAATCACTGGATGACTTTGACCAAGCAGAGGAACTCTTTGAAAAAGGAATTGTCTTAGCCAAGAAACTTGGAGACACCAAAGCTGCAGGAGAGTTACAAACTGCTTTGGATTTACTGTAAGAGCCAACTAGTAAATGAACACATCCCTTCTATCACGAAAACATACAATTTTACTAGTTGTGATAGCTGTCTGGGCAGTTCATTTTTATTTTTTATTACCTAACAACCTGTTTCAGGTCAGTTATAGTAAAATTCTTTTTTCAGCAGAAAAGCAAATTCTTTCAGTAAAAATAGCAGACGATGAACAATGGCGACTACCTTTAACTGACTCACTTTCTGACAAATACAAAACCTGCCTTATTCAATTTGAGGATGAGTCTTTTTACAATCACTTTGGTGTAAACCCCTTAAGTTTATTTCGAGCAACATACCAAAACCTTACAAAAGGATATGTTAAAAGTGGTGGTAGTACCATTACCATGCAAGTAATTCGAATGAGTAAAAAAAATCCTCCGCGAACTGTGTGGGAAAAGTTAAAAGAAATTTACTTATCTATCCGGTTAGAATTGTCTTTCAATAAGGAAGAAATTCTTAAGCTCTATGCGGGACATGCACCTTTTGGTGGAAACATAGTAGGGATTACTGCTGCAGGTTGGAAATATTTTGGTCGGCCATTAAACGAACTTTCATGGGCTGAAGCTGCGACACTTGCTGTTTTACCCAATAGTCCATCCCTCATATTCCCTGGAAAAAACAATCATTTATTAAAAATTAAACGTGACTTCTTATTAGCTAAACTTCATAAAAATAACATTATAGATGCACAAACATTATCACTTTCCAAAGAAGAACCTCTTCCAACAAGGTTTTTAGATTTTCCCAGAAACGCGCCCCACGCATTAGAGCATTTAGTACAACAACATCCTCAACAAAACATTTTCCAGAGTACCCTCAACAAAAAACTACAACTACAATCAAATCAGCTTCTTAACCATTATATCAGTGAGTATGCCCACAATCACATTTACAATGGCGCTATATTAATTATAGATAATTATACGAACGAAGTTGTTTCGTACATAGGAAATAGTGAACCATTAAAAGGTAACTTTCACGAAAATTATGTGGACTTAATCCAAGCCCCACGAAGTACCGGAAGTATTTTAAAACCATTTTTACATGCGTCAGCGTTAGATGAGGGGTTAATAATGAGCCAATCCTTACTACCTGATATCCCTACAATTATTCAAGGCTTTGCGCCTCAAAACTACACCAAAACCTACGAAGGTGCTGTGAAGGCGAATGTGGCTTTGGCGCGATCACTCAACATTCCTGCGGTGCGTTTATTGCAACAATATGGTTATCCAAAATTTCATTCAAAATTAAAACAATTGGGAATGACTACTATAAATAACGAAGCTGACCATTATGGTTTAGCTCTTATTTTAGGCGGTGCCGAAGCTACTTTGTGGGATTTAGTAAAAATGTACTCAGGAATGGCTACTACCTTAAATAAATTTGAAAAAGCACCTTTAAACAAACCTTATTCGACAAGTTACTTTGATGAACCACTTCTGATCAAAGAAAAGACAACTAGTGCCCCCATTTATACTCAATATCCTATCCTCTCTGCTTCGGCAACTTTTGAAACATTTGAAGCTTTACTCGAATTAAAACGTCCCACCGAAGAAGGTAGTTGGAAGCTGTTTGAGAACAGTAAAAAAATAGCCTGGAAAACGGGTACCAGCCATGGTTTTCGTGATGCCTGGGCTGTTGGCGTCACTCCTCATTATACAGTAGGAGTTTGGGTAGGTAATGCCACAGGTGAAGGCCGGCCTGATTTGATTGGTGTGCAAATGGCAGCACCGATTCTGTTTTCAGTCTACAATTTATTACCAAATGAAGGTTGGTTTTCAGCTCCTAAAAGAGAAATGTATCAACAGCAAATTTGTTTAAAAAGTGGCTTAAAAGCTGGATTGGATTGTTTTGAAGTGGACACTGTACTAACTACTAATTCCAGTAAACAAGCTGGTATTTGCCCTTATTGCAAGAGGGTCTTTTTAAATGAAAAAGGCCTACGGGTTAATTCTTCCTGTTATGATGTAGCTAAGATGCATAAAAAACATTTTTTTGTATTACCACCTGTAGAGGAATGGTATTATTTACAAAAGTCAGCCAACTATCAAAAGCTCCCTCAATTTGCTTCCGAATGTGAACACCATGAGACAGACTCGCCCATTGGTTTTATTTACCCGCATCCAAATGCGAAGCTTTATATTCCACGCCTTTTAGAAGGTGAACGGGGTCAGTTGATTTGCCAGGCCACTCATAAAAATAAACAAATGCAGTTATATTGGCATTTAGATGAGTTGTATTTGGGCGTAACTTCGGATATTCATCATATGACGATTGATTACAAAAAAGGCAAACATACCATCACCATTCTTGATGAAGAAGGCAATAAAAAAAGTATTGCTTTTGAAATACTATAAACCTCTGAAAATTGAAATAAAAAAACCAGTAGACATTATGGCTACTGGTTCTAACATTTTTTCTTCTAATTCTTACTTAAAGAATAAACTCACTCAAATCTCTATTCTTCAACATGTGATTTAATCGTTCTTCTACCATCTCTTTTGTAATAACAATTTTGGCATTTGCGCCAATCACATCCGGAACATCAAAAAGAATGTCATTCAATAATTGTGACATCACTGTTTGCAGACGTCTTGCTCCAATGTTTTCAATTTCTTCGTTTAAGAAAAATGCTATCTCAGCTAACTTATCTAAAGCATCATCATTGAAAGTCAACTCTACCTTTTCAGTATTCAGCAAAGCCTCATATTGTTTGGTTAGTGCATGTTTAGGCTGTTTTAAAATTTTGTAGAAGTCTTCCTTTTTAAGGCTGTCTAACTCTACACGGATTGGAAAACGTCCTTGTAATTCTGGAATTAGATCAGAAGGTTTCGCGACATGAAAAGCACCTGCTGCTATAAATAAGACATGATCCGTTCTCATTGCACCAAATTTTGTGTTTACTACACTACCTTCTACAATAGGAAGTAAATCGCGTTGTACACCTTGTCTACTGACATCAGCACCACTGCTGTTTGAGCCACTAGAAGCTACTTTATCTATCTCATCAATAAATATAATCCCAGAATTTTCAGCTCTATGAATAGCTTCTTCTTTTACTTCGTCAAAATCAATCAACTTAGAAGCTTCTTCTTCTAATAGTATTTTACGGGCCTCGGCAATAGATACTTTACGTTTTTTTGAACGTTTAGGCATCATTCCCGAAATCATTTCTTGAATATTCATCATCGATGCTTCGTCCATTCCAGGGCCCATTACACCTACCCCAGGGTTAGCCGACTGTTTAACATCGATTTCAATCTTTCGATCTTCTAATTCTCCATTTCTGATTTTCTCTCTAAACCGATCACGAGTACGCTGGTTTAACTCTTCATCAGACTCAGGCACAGCCTCTCCATCTTCCACTGCTGGAACAGTCATTTTCTGTGAGTTTTTTAAGGGAGGTATCAGGGCATCTAAAATAATTTCTTCTACCGCTACTTTTGCTTTTTCCTCTACAACTGCTTTTCGCTCTTTTTCAACTAAGTTAACAGACTGCTGCACTAAATCGCGCACCATGCTTTCGACATCGCGACCAACGTATCCTACTTCAGTAAATTTTGAAGCTTCTACTTTTATAAAAGGAGCTGCTGCTAAGGTAGCTAATCTGCGAGCTATCTCTGTTTTACCAACCCCTGTAGCTCCAATCATCAAGATATTATTAGGCATAATTTCTTTTTGAATATCCTCAGGAGAGTTCATTCTTCGCCATCGATTTCGCAAAGCTATCGCCACATTTTTCTTTGCATCTGCCTGACCAATAATATATTTATCTAGCTCTTTTACTATTTCTCGTGGAGTCAAAAATTGCTTCATGTGTTTAAATCTCGGTTACTTCTACTTCTTTCTTCTTTAACAACTTACTTGTATCTAATGTTAAGGTGATAACATTAGTTCCAGTTGATATATGATAATTTACTTTTGAATAAGAAAACTCTAACCAACCCAGCCGAATCATTCCACCAAACGAAAAACCAGCCAAAGCACGTCTTTCTTCTACCTTCAATTCTTGTCTGCGCATAAAATTATAGCCTGCTCTTAAATGAAAACCTTCCATCAACATGAATTCACCCCCAAAAACAAAATGCCGCATTAACTTTTGCCCAAAACTTTTTTGATTCGGCACTTCTTCCCCCTCACTATCAAAAGAAACATCACGGGTTGGATCTAAATATTGAATATCCCATCGATGTAAATTATACGCAGTCATAGAAAATCGCAAGGGCATATGATCCAACTTATAGCTCCATCCTAATTGAAGATCAAACGGAGTAGTTTTTTGTTGATTTTCAGCATAATTTTTCAACATGAAGCCTACATTTTTAAACACTAACCCTGCCTGAAATCCATTATCTGGATGTTTAAAGTTTGCCCCAATGTCTGTGGCAATAGCAAATGCAGAATACCCTTGAATGTGTGACCCAATTAATTTCAAATTAGCCCCCAGTGAAATATTACCTTGTTGATGTGCTACTCCACCAGTGAGAGCATATTCGTTTGCTGTAAAAGTACCGATGTCATTACCTGCGTCATCTCTCTCTTGAAAAGTACCGTAGTTAATATACTGTACTCCCAGCCCCATTCCTTTAAAATTACGGAAAGGCATCACATAACTAAAATCGCCTTTTTTGATGTCAGCTTGAAAGGGTAAATAGTTCACCGAAACTTTCTGAAATTGCTCTGCATTAATGTTTGCTGGATTAGTTAAAAACATGTTTGGATCCCAATCACTGGACGAAACATTTTCGCCCCCCAAAGCAGCAACACGGGCATTGGCGTTGAAGTTTAAAAAATCAAAGGTTGTTCTTCCGCCTATTTGAGCAACTAAGTCAAATGATAAAAAAATCAGAAGGCCAAGGAATAGCTTTTTCATGTATAGATCAATTAAACGTTTCGATACTTATGTAAGTCACAATTACCGAAACGTTAAATATACTTCTTTATTTATTCTCTGACTCTTTTTTTTCATCTGGAACGGAAATGTGTACTGGTCGAGCTACTTTCCCTTTCAATAAAGCGATTTCAATTACCTCATCAACATGCTTAACATAATGAATACTTAATCCTTTGGTATATACTTTTTCGATTTCATCAATGTCTTTTTTGTTTTTGTAACACATGATGATTTCATTAATACCGGCACGCTTGGCGGCAAGAATTTTTTCTTTAATACCACCAACTGGCAACACTTTTCCACTCAAAGTGATTTCACCTGTCATAGCTATTTTTTCTTTGATTTTACGTTGAGTAAATACCGAAGCTATAGAGGTATACATTGTGATACCTGCTGAAGGTCCGTCTTTTGGAACTGCTCCAGCTGGCACATGAATATGTAAATCGTAATGGTCAAAGATTTTGTAATCAATACCTAATTTCTCGGCATTAGCTCGAACATTCGATAAGGCAGCTATTGCAGATTCTTTCATCACATCGCCTAATTTACCTGATAAGGTTAACTTACCTTTCCCACGGCTTATCAATGATTCGATGTTCAAAATCTCCCCTCCAACTGGCGTCCAGGCTAAACCAGTGACGATACCAGCCACTTCATTGGCCTCATACTCTTCTTTATCAAAAAACTCTGGACCAAGGATGGAGACAATTTGCTCCGTATCTATTTTCTTTTCATATGATTCCTCCATCGCGATGGACTTAGCCACATGTCGCATGACAGATCCTATTTTTCGATCTAACCCTCGAACACCCGACTCACGGGTATATCCATCTACCAATTTTTCGATAGCAGCTTTGGTAAATGAGATATCATCTTTTGTCAAACCGTGTTCATCTAATTGTTTTGGAATCAAGTGACGTTTTGCGATTTGTACTTTTTCTTCCAGCGTATAACCATTGATTTCAATGATTTCCATTCGGTCACGCAAGGCTGGTTGAATCGTATCTAATGAGTTGGATGTAGCAATGAATAAGACTTTTGACAAATCATATTCTACTTCTAAGTAATTGTCTACAAACGCATTATTCTGCTCAGGATCTAATACCTCTAACATGGCTGAAGATGGGTCACCTCTGAAATCTGAAGCTATTTTATCAATTTCGTCCAACACAAAAACAGGGTTAGACTTTCCGATTTTTTTGATGTTGTGAATTACCTTACCTGGCATAGCACCAATGTATGTTTTTCGATGACCTCGAATTTCAGCTTCATCTCGGACGCCCCCTAAAGCCATCCGCACATACTCTCTACCTAAAGCTTTAGCAATGGACTTTCCTAAGGAAGTTTTACCAACACCCGGAGGACCATAAAGGCACAAAATTGGACCTTTCATGGTTCCGTCATTATCGCCTTTAATTACATTTTTAAGCTTAATTACTGCTAAGTATTCGAGAATACGTTGTTTTACCTTATCTAATCCATAATGATCTTTATCCAAAATCGTTTTAGCACGCTTTAGATTAAAATTATCTTTTGAAACTTCACCCCAAGGCAAGTCAACTAATAATTCCAGGTAATTGATATGGACTGGGTAATCAGCTGCCGCTGGATTCATCCGAGATACTTTGCGTAATTCTTTTTGAAAATGCTCCTCGACTTCTTTGGACCAAACTTTATCGGCACCACGCATGCGAAGACGATCCACTTCTTTTTCAACGCTTTCTTCTCCAAGTTCATCTTGAAGTACTTTCATTTGCTGACGCAAAAAATAATCACGCTGTTGTTGGTCGATATCGTGGTGGACTTTCGAGTTAATTTCTTGTTTCACTTGTAACAGCTGAACTTCATTATTCATGAACTCCATTAAAGTGGTTACACGACTTTTGCCATTGTCATTTTCTAACAGCCCTTGTTTACTCTCCACTGAAACACTGAGATTAGAACACAAAAAATGTGTCATAAAACCTAACGTTTCAATATTATCAATCGCAATTTGAGCTTCCGGTGGTAATTCCGGATTCAGTTTAATAATCTTTTTGGCCGTATCTTTTAAAGAACCGATTAAACCTGTTGCCTGTTTTTTGGATATTTTATCGAAGGTCTCTTTCTTGGCCACTACTTTTGCACGCAGATAAGGGTCGTTAGTAACTTCTTCTAATAATTCAAACCTTCTTTTGCCTTGTATAATAATTGTAGTATTGCCATCAGGTAGCACCACCATTTTAAGAATAGTTGCAACTGTACCTATTTTATACAAGTCATCATATACTGGCTCATCAGCTTTTTGATTTTTTTGAGCTACTACACCAATAGTTCGGTCACCGTTATACGCTTCTTTTACCAAATCAATTGATTTTTTTCTTCCCACAGTAATGGGGATCACAACACCTGGAAATAAAACAGTATTACGAACTGGTAAAATTGGTAATGTATCTGGAACGCCTACATTATGTATCTCTTCTTCTTCTTCAGGTGATAAAAGTGGAATCATCTCTTCTCCCTCATTCCCTATAAAGTGTACTGGTCTTAATTGATCTTTTTCTTCAGTCATAAATATTTTTTAAAGAAACACTGTCAGCTTGGCATTAAAAATGACAAACTAACGTTCTGTTTATAGCATATTTTAGGATAGACCTATGTTGCAAGTGACGTGCCAATACCTAAATATTTCAAAAATCAAGTATTTGATGTAAATTGCTGACGTTTTAACATAATTAATGAAAAAACTAATATACATACTTCTATTTTCCATTCTATTAATTAACACTTTTACTGTTTTTTCCCAAGACACGAAAAAAGAGTATAAAGAACAATTAAAAGACGAGGAAGAAGGTTATATCGCAAAAGAAATATCAGAAGAGCTAGCTGTAAAAAGCGAAAAATCAAATGATTATCACTTCATTTTTAACAATATTAATAAAGTTCAAGAGTATCACAGCCAAAGTGATATTGACCACATCCAAAAATTAGCATATAAAGGCGATGACTTGAAAACTATTGATGCTTTAGAAAAATACATTAGCAATTTTGGGATTTTCAATTTCGCCATTGACTTAGATTTATTCTGGCAACTGGCACAATTGTATGAAAAAAACAATATGATGCCTCAGGCCCGAAGTGCTTATCGGCTTATTTTAAAGCACCACTCTGCAAAAGATCAGACTGAGATTGCCCAATATTATAAAATATATGAACATTACGATTCATTAACTGAGCTTACCAAAGATTATTATGTTCCCTTGGAGTATTATTATAAACTAGTCGACTACCGTAAAAACATTGATACCCTAAGACCTCCAAAGAGTGTTTTAATTAACATGGGGAACTTGGTAAACAAAAAGAACACTGCGGACTACGGTCCTTCCATTAACTCCAATGATAAAGTGATGCTCTTTACAAGAAAAGAGAAAGATCACCACTCTTTTGGTGTAAGAAATAAATACAATGAAGATTTATATCAAACCATCAATTATGATGGTTTTTGGGATGAAGCTACAAAATTTCCTGATCCTGTTAATTCAAGATGTAATGAAGGATCAGCGTGTATCTCAAAAGATGGAAGAACATTAATATTCTCCCGCTGTATTGTGGAAGAATACCGACTAGATTGTAGTGATTGCCTGGGAATGTGTGATTTATACATCTCTACAAAAAATGAGAATGAAGAATGGAGCAAACCTAAAAACCTTGGACCCGAAATCAATACTTCGCATTGGGAGTCACACCCTTCATTCTCACAGTATGAAGACACTTTATATTTTGCATCTGACCGAATCGGTGGATTTGGATTGTCAGACATTTGGTTTACGGTAAAGCTAAAAGGTGACAGGTGGTCTAAACCTCAAAACATGGGCCCTGTCATTAACACGAGAGGTAATGAGTATAGCCCATTTATTCATAAAACAACCAATGTATTTTATTTCAGTTCGGATGGACAAACCTTTAATTTCGGAGATTTAGAAAATAAAAAATACAACAGAACTATCGATATTTATAGAACTTGGAAGGACAATAACAACTGGGTTGAACCCAAAAACATTGGCCCTTTGGTAAATGGCGAAGGAAGTGAATTTTATTTCTCTATAGACTCAAAGGCGGAACAACTTTATTATGCAAAAACTGAAGAAGGAAAAGACGATAATTTGACGACTGATTTATTTTCTTTCCCAGTGCCCATGGAAGCACAACCAAATGCTACAGTACGGCTTTCCGGTACCTTGAGAGATGAAGCGACTGGGGAACAATATAGCGGGATTATATCAGTCATTGACTTACGAAATGGCATCGAAGTTGCCCCGAAAAACACCCGTCCTGATGGTAGTTTTGATTTTGATTTAATTGATCATAATGAATACTTGTTGATTATTCAAGGTGATGAATTTTTCAGAATTGAAAAACTGTTTGAACTAGACGGAGATACGACCATTAATGTTGAAGCTAAAAACATACGAAACAAAAAGTTAAAATTTGCTTCTATTGAATTTGAAAATGGCAAATGGGACATACTAGAACCAATGGAAAAAGACTTGTGGGACGTTATTAACTTTATGGTTGATAACCCGCAATTTGATTTAGAAATTGGTGGACATACGGATTCAGATGGTATTGCTGCTAATAACATTACCCTATCGCAAAAAAGAGCGGAGGCCATTAAGCTTTTTATTGAGGCAAAAGGTTATGTCGACTCAAAACGAGTGACTGCTGTAGGATATGGAAGCACAAAACCTATCCGAACACCTGAGGTTACAAAAGAAGATAAAGCGATCAACCGAAGGGTAGAGTTTGAAATAAAACCCAACAAAGAACGAAAAAGTGGTGAGTTTTCAGACGATGATTTTAATAATCAATTTGAATCAGAAGACTCCTCCTCTGACGATTGGTAAATTTATAGTCCCGTTAAGAACCTCATCGTATCTATCCCATCAGCAAAATCATCAATTGCTGGACATTGAGCACTTCCAAAAGGGATAAACCCCTTCCCCACCACACATTGGATTGCTTCCTTTTCCTGTTCTAGCCGTTCTTTTAAAGCATTCTTAGACAAGTACTCCTCATAATAAACAACAGAAATAGGTGCACCCCAACTTGTTTTTTTAGTAAACAATGAAAAGCCCGTATCTAAGTGAGGAACCCGATCAACTAAATAAATAGATTTATAATAATCATAATTGTTGCTATACTTGGTGTGGTCAGTGATGTCTGCATAATTCTTTGACAACTCATCCAAGAAAAACTGAAAAGAATAACCTTGAGGCACAAACAACTTGGTTACACTGCGACACCCTTTCCCAAAATAATTAGTAATATCTTCTCCTAAAGCTTTTATTTCCTCTGCTGTTTCTTCACCTGTTAATACGGCACATGAAGTTCTACTCTTTCTAATAATCGTAGGAATATCTTTAAAATAAATCTCAAAATAACGAGCAGTATTATTACTTCCTGTTGCAATTACAGCATCTAGTTCCTTCAAAATCAACTTTGGTACAAATTTAATTCTGCTTTTAAGCTCCTCATCCATTAGTTCATACAAGTAAGGAATTAATACCGCATCATCCGAGCTCAGTTTGACTACTGCTTTGTTTCCAGATAAAACCACCATTAATAAATCATGAAATCCCACTGCAGGGATATTACCCGCCATGACTATTCCTATATTTTTATCTATATCTCCTTTCTGGTATTTATTTAAAAAAGATTCTAGTGATTCTTGTGTCAAAAAGTTGGCAATGCCAGACAATGCCTTGTCTATAAATTTTACATCAAACCATGGGTTGTTTTGCTTGGCCTTATAATATAGGTCATCTTTGGTCTTAGGGCTTATTTGCGTGATTTTTTTCCCAAGCGAAACAAAAGAGGAGATCATTGTGTTATTATTCATGTTGCGAAAGTACCAAAAAAGGTAAAAAATTTGTGCATAATAAGATAATACCTATTTTTGCGACTGGTAGAGTGAAGTTTAGACAAATAGTAATAAGATGGCTATCATAATAACTGAAGAATGTATTAACTGTGGAGCATGTGAACCAGAATGCCCTAACACTGCTATTTACGAAGGTGGTGCAGAATGGGCTTACTCTGATGGAACAAGTTTATCACAAATTGAACTAGAAGATGGTTCATCGCTTGACGCTTCTGAAAAACAAGAACCTATTAAAGAAGGTGCTTTTGGAGCTGATGGTGATCAATTTTATTATATCGTACCAACAAAATGTACGGAATGTACTGGTTTTCACGAAGAACCACAGTGTGCAGCGGTTTGTCCAGTAGATTGTTGTGTTCCTGATCCAGACAATGAAGAAGGTGAAGAAGAATTATTAGCCAAAAAAGTTTGGTTACACGGAGAATAAATTTTAGAAATTTAATAACTTGAAAGCCCTGACGTCTGTTAGGGCTTTTTTTATGTATTGAAACAATAAAAAATATGATAACACTTAATTCGTACAATTTTAAAGGGAAGAAAGCAATCGTAAGAGTTGACTTTAATGTACCCCTAGATGCTGATTTTAACATCACTGACTTTACTCGTATCAATGCTGTAGTGCCTACAGTTAAAAAAATCTTGAGTGATGGTGGCTCTGCAATTTTGATGTCTCACTTGGGTAGACCAAAAGATGGACCTACGGATAAGTATTCTTTAAAACATATTGTGAAAGCCGTTTCAGAAAAACTAGGCGTGCCTGTAGCATTTGCTGATGACTGCATTGGTGAGGAAGCCAAAAAGAAAGCTGCTGAACTTAAAGCTGGCGAAGTTTTATTATTAGAAAACCTACGTTTTTACAAGGAAGAAGAAAAGGGGGATGCTGATTTCGCGAAAAAATTAGCTGATTTAGGTGCGGACGTATATGTGAACGATGCCTTCGGAACTGCACACCGAGCACATGCTTCTACTGCTGTTATTGCTCAGTATTTCTCCGACAAAGTTTGCGGATTAGTAATGGAAGCTGAACTTGTTAATGCTGATAAAGTATTAAAACAAGGCGTGAAACCAGTTACTGCTATTATGGGTGGTGCTAAAGTTTCTGACAAAATTTTAATTATTGAAAAATTATTGGACGTAGCTGACAACATTATTATTGGTGGTGGTATGTCATATACTTTTGTAAAAGCTGCTGGTGGTTCAATTGGAAAATCACTTTGTCAAACCGACCAGTTGGACTATGTGTTAGAACTTCAAAAGAAAGCGGAAGCAAAAGGCGTGAAAATGATTTTCCCATTAGACACGGTAATTGCTGATGACTTTAGTAATGATGCAAATATAAAAACAGTAAAAAGAGGTCATATTCCTGATGGATGGGAAGGTTTAGACATCGGTCCTGAGACAAGAGAACTTTTTGCAGATATCATAAAAAATTCAAAAACCGTTATTTGGAATGGTCCAATGGGTGTTTCTGAAATGTCTAATTTTGCCAATGGAACTATCGAAATTGCTAAAGCGGTAAGAGCTGCTACATTAAATGGTGCTTTTTCTTTAATCGGTGGTGGTGACTCTGCTGCAGCTATCAACAACTTAGGTTTCGGAGATGATGTCTCTTACGTATCTACTGGTGGTGGTGCTTTGTTAGAATACATGGAAGGAAAAACACTTCCTGGTGTAGCTGCTTTAGACTAAGCCGTCATAATTTTAATTTATTTAAATGCCATCTCAAGAAATTAGGGATGGCATTTTTTTATATCTTTTGTGGAATTTATTCTAAAATTACATCTAGGCTACTGTTAAACATAAACACTTAATCCATGAAAAAATATTTAATTCTACTACTTATCGCATTTTCAGTTTCTTCATTTGCACAAATGGTCATGCCAGAAGAAAAACCCTACATCGAAATAACTGGTGAGGCAGAAAAAGAAATTATCCCTGATGAGATTTATATATCTATTACACTTTTAGAAAATCAGGATGGAAAAGACAACCGAAGTATTGACACACAAGAAAAAGAACTCAAGAAAGCGTTAGTGCAAATTGGGGTGGATTTAAAAAACTTAACTTTATCTGACGCCAGCTCAAACTACATCAAAGTATCTTGGTTAAGAAAAGATGCTGTAGGAAGAACAGAATACCAGCTAAAAGTAACTGATGCCAGTATGGTGGGTAAAGTATTTGAAAAGCTGGACGAATTAAAAATCCAGAACGCATACATCACAAAAGTAGACCACTCTAGGATGGAAGAATTCGAAAAAGAGATTCGAATTGAAGCGATAAAAGACGCTAAATCAAAAGCTGATTATTTATTAACCGCAATTGGTGAAACAGCAGGAAAACCATTGATCGTAAGAGAAAACTCCAATAATTTTTACCCTCAAGTCTACCGAGAACAAGAAAGTATGATGTATATGAAAGTAAGTGCCAATATGGAAGCTGCTGCTGACACCACTCTTGATTTCAAGAAAATAAAAATTAATGCTTCAGTGTATGTGAAATTTGCGATTAAGTAGTATTAAAATAGTCAATTATAATTGTTGGTGTTTTTTGGCGTTGGGAACATCTATTTAAACACCTTTATTATGTTTAAATCCAAAAAACTCTCTCATTTTTATAAAATCAATTATTCTTTTAGAATTATAAGATATGCTTCTCTTTATTTTTTTCACTATATTTAACTTACTATTTATTCGCAAACATTCAAATGAAAAAAATCTTTTTCTTATTAAGCTTTAGCCTACTTTTTATCCCGACAGTACATGCTGAAAAGTGGTTGAACTATACCAATAAAGATAACATAATAGGTATGGCTATTAACAATGATAAAATATGGCTAGCAACCTCTTCAGGAGTTTTGGTGTGCGACTTAAATGGTAATTTTATAAGTGAGTTTACAAATGCAGACAACCCTCTTTTAAGCAATATTTCTTCGGTTACTGTAGATTCCAAAGGACACTTATGGTTTGGGTCTATTCGAGGAGTATCAAAATTCGATGGTAAAAACTGGCTAAATTACACAACAAGTAACAGTGGGCTAATTAATCACTCAATTAAATCTATTCTAGAAGATAGAAATGGAAACATGTGGTTTGGAACAAATACAGGTCTATCTAGATTTGATGGAATTAATTGGTTGAATTATACGAGCTCTAACAACTCTGAACTGCTATCAAATAGGGTTAACTGCATAGAGCAAGATTATAAAGATGATTTTTGGTTTGGAACCCAAGAAGGAATTTTAAAATTTGATGGAGAAAATTGGACAAACTATACAACCGAAAATTCAGGTTTAATTAATAATAAAATCAATACAATATTAGAAGATAGTAATGGGAACATATGGTTTGGAACCAGTTCAGGTATTTCTAAATTTAACGGAACTGATTGGGTCAGTTATAAATCAGAAGAGACAGGTTCAACAAATGAGAACATAAGAACAATACTTGAAGATAGTTATGGAGATATCTGGTTTGGATCATATAGCGGAGGAGTTAAGTTTGATGGAACTACTTGGATAAATTACAATACAGAAAACTCTGGTTTAAACAGCAACGTAGTTAATTCAATCACTGAAGATCAAAACGGAAATATTTGGTTTGGAACCAATTCAGGTATTTCTAAAATTCATTCAGAAACTTGGACAAATTACAAGAATATAAACGAAAAATTTTCTGGCTACGGAGTATGGTCAATAATAGAAGATACTCAAGGTGATCTTTGGTTTGGCAAAGATCAGGGAGGAATCACAAAATTTAATGGATCAAGTTGGACAGACTACAACTATCAAAACAATGAACTTATTAGTGGAAGAATTCATTCAATCATAGAAGACAGTTCAGAAACCCTTTGGTTTGGAACACAAACAGGGCTCTTGAAATATTCTGATACCACATTTAAAAAATACACAACTGAAAATTCAGGAATAATCGGTAATTGGATAAAATCTTTAGACATAGATACTAATGGGGTTCTCTGGGTTGGAACTGGTGATGGTGTTTCAACATTCGATGGGGAAAACTGGGTTAATTACACCTCAGATAATAGTGGTCTAGTTTATAATTCAATTCAGTCAATCCTAGAAGATAATGAAGGAAACATGTGGTTTGGAACAAATGGGGGTATATCTAAATTCGATGGCATTAATTGGTTAAATTATACAAAATTCAACTCAGAGTTACTCTCAAATGATATTAAATGCATAGAACAAGATACTCAGGGTAGGCTTTGGTTTGGTACTTCTGATGGTGTATCAGTATTAAATGGTAATGAGTTTATTAATTACTCTAACTCTAACTTTAGCTCAAATAATTACAGCGTAGCTTCGATTCTTGAAGATAGTAATGAAAATATGTGGTTCTGCACTTTCGGTGGAGTCACAAAATTTGATGGAACAGAATGGTTCAGGTATACTAGTTTTAATTCTGGATTAGTTAATAACGAAATTAGATCAATATATGAAGATAGAAATGCGAATTTATGGTTTGGAAGTTGG
This sequence comes from uncultured Cytophagales bacterium, assembly GCA_963849955.1. Taxonomy (GTDB): domain Bacteria; phylum Bacteroidota; class Bacteroidia; order Cytophagales; family JAAEPT01; genus CAWFGW01. The sequence goes on from CAWKJU010000013.1 coordinate 53,894, forward strand.
GTAGGAATATCTGTTTTAATAAATGAAAATATTACTTCAGTTGAAAATATAATATTCAAAGAAGATAGTCGAACATTTTCTTTTTCCCCTAACCCCATTAGTGACAAGTCCGAAATCAAATTTAATAACATAGGGCTTATGTCAAGTTTAAAAATTTATGATTTATCTGGTTCAATAATTCTAGAAAAAGAGACTTCTGAAAACCAATTCACTCTTCTGAAAAATGAATTTAAAAAAAACGGTTTATATTTATTTCAACTTTTCAGTAATAACGAAGTTAAAAGCGGAAAAATTCTAGTAGAATAAATTTCTGGTTCTCTGTTTGTAATAAACAGATTTTTTTTGATCAAAGCAGGGGGAGATACTCTTAATTTCCAATTCACCACATTTTAAAGACAATAATTATATGATTCACAAGTTTTTAACCGAAAAAAAAATATGTGAATTAAAGATTCTTATTAAAACTAAACTACACTTGAATACACATTTTATTTCCTTTTCACATTTCCTACCGCTTTATGTATCACAAAACTAAACTCTCTTAGTATAACAAAAACCACAGGCCCATAAGATATTATAACCATTTTTTAAAATAGCTCTCTCTTTTTTATACTTTTTTAATTATCTATTCCCTACCTTCGTCCCGATAAGTTCTTTACTTTATTTCTTTATCAACCAGTACAGGTTTCTGATGAAAATCAGAAATAATAGGGAATCGTGTGAAAATCACGAGCTGTCGCGCAACTGTAACCTCGTCTCAAGTTAATTTTGAGAAAAAATTCTATTCATTGATGCCATTGCTCCGCTTGCGGGGTGAGAAGGCGAATAGCAACCGAGGAAGTCAGGAGACCTGCCTTTACTGAATTGACAATGCTTTCGCGGTCTGAAGCAATCGTCAGGTAGATAAATCATCGTTTTCCAGGGACAAGTGTGTCCTTACCTCCATGATATCCCCTTCCTGAAGATTCTCCTTTCTTATCCTAAAGCATTGTGAAATGCTGCAGAGAACTTTTAACTAATTGTTTTACTTAAAGTTAAAAGAACATGCAAACGCACATTCTAGGTTATCCGCGAATTGGTAACCACCGAGAACTCAAAAAAGCCTGCGAAAGTTATTGGGCTGGAAAAAGCACCCTTCAACAACTCCTAAGGACAGGGGAAGAAATCAGACTTTTCAACTGGAAGCTACAACAGGAGCTTGGAGTTGATTTGATACCCTGTAATGATTTTTCATTCTATGATCAAGTGTTGGACTTAGCACTAACAGTTGGAGCTATTCCTGAACGCTACCATGAGGTTATCATGGACAAAGACAATACTGAAACAGATTTGTATTTTGCCATGGCGCGTGGTTATCAAAAAAAGGGACTGGATATTACCGCTATGGAAATGACCAAGTGGTACGATACCAACTATCATTATATTGTTCCTGAGTTTCTTAAAGATCAACAATTCAATCTTTTTTCTAACAAAATTGTTAACGAGTTTCATGAAGCGAAGCGAGCTGGCATAAAAACGAAACCTGTCATCATAGGACCTGTTTCATTTTTATTGTTAGGGAAAGAAAAAGAATCAGGCTTTCATAGAATTGATTTATTAGACAATCTTCTTCCTGTTTATTTCAACTTATTAGACGAGCTAGAGAAAGCAGGAGCAGAATATATACAACTCGATGAAGCCTGTTTGGCAACTGACTTATCTGTAAAAGAACAACAGGCTTTGAAAAGCGCTTATGGAGAAATTAAACGACAATTCCCGCAACTGAAAATCATCTTAGCAAATTACTTTGATTGTTACGGAAACAACTTAGAAACAGCGTTATCGCTCCCTGTACACACCCTTCATTTGGACGTAGTCCGATGCCCTTCGCAGCTAAAGGACATTTTCAGTTCAGGAAAACTATCTCACCAAATGCATTTATCTTTAGGTGTTATTGATGGTCGAAATATCTGGATTAATGATTTTCAACAATCGCTTGATCTAATTACCGATGTGATAGAAAAAATAGGGGAAGAACGTGTGAGTATCGCAACGTCCTGTTCGCTACTACACGTACCTTGCGATTTAGCATCTGAAACCGATGAAAGATCATTAACAAAAGAAATAAAGCAGTGGTTAGCTTTTGCAAAACAGAAAGTAGAGGAGTTAGTAAGCTTAAAAAAAATCATAGAGGGTAAAGAAGATACAACTGCATTAAGAGAAAATAATAGTGTGGCCATACAAAACAGAAAAGCTTCTTCGCTTATTCATAACTATGAAGTAAAACAACGTGTTGCTGCTATTGCTAATAAATCTATTAATCGAAATAACTCCTTTGAAAAAAGAAAGGCTATTCAGAAAGAAAAATTAGGCTTACCGCTATTTCCGACCACAACAATTGGTTCTTTTCCTCAAACAACAGAAGTACGGAGCTGGAGAGCTAATTATAAAAAAGGTAATCTCACTGAGGAACAATATGTTCAACTCTTAAAAGAAGAAATAAAAGAAAGTATTGAATGGCAGGAATCCACCAAAATTGACGTTTTAGTTCATGGTGAGTTTGAACGAAATGACATGGTTGAGTACTTTGGTGAGCAACTTTCAGGTTTTGCCTTTACCCAAAATGGTTGGGTACAAAGCTATGGTAGTCGCTGCGTGAAACCTCCGATAATCTATGGTGATGTAAACCGCCCAAAAGCCATGACAGTAGGCTGGACTACCTATGCTCAATCGTTAACCGAAAAGTTGATGAAGGGAATGCTTACTGGACCAGTAACTATTTTACAATGGTCATTTGTACGGAATGATCAACCGCGTTCGGAAACGACTACACAAATTGCTTTGGCCATTCAAGACGAAGTGCTCGACTTAGAAAAGGCGGGTATAAAGGTGATTCAAATAGACGAACCAGCTATTAGGGAAGGATTGCCATTAAAACAAACTGATTGGAAATCGTATCTGGAATGGGCAATTCGATGTTTCCGAATTTCTTCCTTTGGAGTCAAAGATGAAACACAAATTCATACGCACATGTGTTATTCTGAGTTTAACGACATCATTGAAAACATTGCCGCGATGGATGCGGATGTTATTACGATAGAAACCTCTCGCTCGCAAATGGAATTACTGGATGCCTTTGTGGATTTTAACTATCCAAACGACATCGGTCCTGGGGTTTATGACATTCACTCACCTCGGGTGCCTTCAAGAAAAGAAATGGTCGATTTATTGGAAAAAGCGATGGCATTAATTCCAGCAGAACAACTTTGGGTCAACCCTGATTGCGGTTTAAAAACCCGTCACTGGGAAGAGACAAAACTCGCCTTGACAGAAATGGTAGCTGCTGCTCAACAGATGAGGGAGTTTGTTACAAAAGGTCAATTTGTTTAACTAATTATTAAGATTGCTTCAGCAATAGCTGGAGCAATCTTTTATTTTTTTAACCCTTTCAGAACATCAAAAGCAAATGAAAAGTCTAACCTTATTTCTGGATAAGCAACCATTTCTCCATTAACTTGTTGAGCATGTAAACTACCATCAAATTTTATAGCTACTTCAGGTTGTGGTCGATATAGCAACCCTAAAGAAGGTTTATAAAATACTCCATCATCACTTACCCCTGCCTCATTATCTCCTCCAAATCTTTTGTTTTGAATAATTTCCGGATGCGACATGTAATCAAAAAATACATAGGGTACAAATTGTCCAACCCTTGTTTGAATATCATAACCTAGTCGTACATACCATGTTTTGGCTACATAGGAGGTGTGTTTAACAATGTCTGACTCCGTCAACACCTCGTTAGTTTTATCACTATTTTCACTTAAAAACCGTTTTCTTTGACTTTCAGATATTGTCGCATTTTTAACAATATCAAGTGTTTTGGTAGCATCTCTAATGGCATCATGAGGAGACAAATACATCTCACTCTGTAATAAAATATTCCCTATTTTTTTTTCTACGAACAACCCAAACACATAAAACCGATCAGTCTGCATCCATGATAACACTCCCCCTTCAGATATTGGGTTTAGATCATTAATGATTGGAGAAACATTACCTCCTGATAGAAAGCCCGAAGTTCCAACAATCAGATTATTATCATCAGATTTAAATCGAAAATCCCAACCTAAAGGTATTACAGACTTACGTGGCCCTCCTTCCCCATTTTCTGTACTTAAAAAATAACTAATTTGATTTCCTCTTATAGGGATTGCACCATGTAATGCGAAAGAGGTAGTTCGGGTTAAAAAAAGATGGTCATTATCAAATAATTCTGGAGGTTCTATACCAATGAAGGTAGGAATCTGATCAAGCTTACTATTATAGAGACCAAAATTTCGATACATTTTTCCAATTCGAATTTGAAAAAAATCTTTTATCAAAAAATTCCCATAGGCATTTCTAATTTCCAATACTTCGGATCCATTATGAGCGAGATTAAAAAAAATACTGATTTTATTCGATAAGTTTTGACTTCCGTATATATGAAAGTTCTGTACCGGTGACCAATTAATTGGCCCATTTTCAAAAACTCTATTTCCTTCTTCCGTAATTTGAGGAGCATCGAAAACTTGTTCAACATTGGCATTGATAAACCCATAACATGAAAATGCCTTGTCGGTATTTTCAATATTCAATTGTAACAACTCATCGAGAGTCATATCAAAAAGATTATCTAGTTCAAGATTCTCAGCGTTTGTACTGATATCAGATTTGTTATTTTGACCATATAAAAAAAATGAAGTTAAAAATATCGTGACTATGGTTAGAACATTTCCTCTCATAGCCGCTTAGTTATGTCCACTGTTATAATCAACAAAAAATTCACATTTGACCTCATTAACTTCATATTTGTAAAATGAACAACTGCATTATCTGCCAACAAAATTTTGAATGTGAAGTAAATAATAAAAATTGCTGGTGTCTATCATTACCTCGTATTTTAGAAATTTACACTATTTCATGTTTATGTAAAAATTGTTTAGAGAAAAATATTCAAAATAAAATCGCTTCAATACTTCAAAAGTTCAAACAAACAAATTGTAATGAAGCAGTTACATTTAAAGATTTACCCGTACTCATGCAATATGACTACACAATAGAAAATGGTCTTTGGGTCTTTACTTCCTGGTATCATTTGCGAAGAGGTTATTGCTGTGGCAACGGGTGTCGAAATTGTCCTTATGAAAAGAGTATTGAGTAGAGAGATTTTAGTAATGAGAAATGTAAAACCAAGACAAAAAGTATAAGGAATAAAGTACAACGAATAATTTCAAAAAGTCTTATTACATTGTACTTAATACTCTGTACTCAATACTAAAAGCATGCACAAATCACTATTTAACTGGAGTGGAGGAAAAGACTCTTCTTTAGCCCTTTATCACCTTTTAAAAGACCCCTCCTATTCCGTTGAAAAACTATTAACTACCTTAAACAACAATTACAAGCGCATATCTATGCACGGTGTTCGGGAAGAATTACTCGATGAACAAGCCAACCAATTAGGCATTTCTCTTCATAAACTTTATTTACCGGATCAACCGAGTATGGCAGACTATGAAACACTCATGTCCGATACTATGAGCATTTTTAAGAACGAAGGTTTTACTCACAGTATTTTTGGAGATATTTTCTTGGAGGACTTAAAAAAATACCGAGAAGATAAATTACACGCGAAAGGCTTTCAAGCACACTTCCCTATGTGGAAACGAGATACGAAAGAATTGATACATGAATTTATTGACCTTGGTTTTAAAACAGTTTTAGTATGCATAAAATCAGATTTACTTCCCAAAGAGTTTGCAGGGAGAATTATTGACAAAGAATTTTTAAAAGACTTACCTAAAAATGTGGACCCATGCGGTGAAAATGGCGAGTTTCACACCTTTGTGTTTGATGGACCAATTTTTAAAAAACCAATTCCTATTCAAATTGGAGAAACTGTATTCAAAACGTATGATTCTCCTGAATCCTCGGAAGAGACATGCGATGGTAGCACTCCCAAAGACACGGGTTTTTGGTTTACCGAATTAACTCATTCTAAATTAAATACATCCAAATAATTCTGGCTTTTCTATAGTTAAACGTAGACATCAGTACAACTAAGCCTACTAACAAATAGATCACATATTCCAATTGTATTTTTATCAATAAACTCAAAACTAATACTATTGCCATTTCAGCAACACCAAGTCCATAACTCACATACATAGCTCCAATAAAATAGCCTGGCTCTTTTTCAAACTTATATCCGCATTGAACACATGCTGTATTCATGACTGGTGTTTTAAATAAAAAAGCATTTCCTTTAGATTGGAACACTTCCCCATTTCCACATTCAGGACATTTTTCATGAATTACGCTTTTTATTAATGTTGCCATCTTACCCCTGTTTATCTATACAAATATGTCATATTGAATTATATTTTCTTTTATAATAAAGTTTCTAATATTTGTATTATTCAGACATAATTGACAAATGAAAAAAATAGAAGTTTTAAAAATAAATCAGTTTAAAGATGTTACTAAAACTGAAGGTTTTTATTTTAACAATTTTAAAGATCATTTTCATATCCATCAAAAAGCCATTTCTATTCCTCATAAACATGACTTTTTCTTAACCGTGTTATTTACCAAAGGATCAGGAATTCATGAAATCGATTTTAATAGTTATGAAATAAAGCCTAGAAGTATATTTCTACTCAACCCCGGACAAACCCATTATTGGGAACCTTCAGAAGATACTGAAGGATTTGTGTTTTTTCATTCAAAAGACTTTTTTGATATTGGCTTTAATAAGCATTCTGTTTTTGATTTCCCTTTTTTTTCCTCTTTACTCAACCCTTCGGTTTTGTACTTACACCCTTCAAGTGACGAAAAGATCAAATCTTATTTTCAAGAACTACAAATTGAATATGCCCATGAAAACAGCTTTAAAAAAGAAAAAATAACTGCTTTATTAGATTTACTCTATATTGAGTTAAGTCGAGTTTACCCTCATACACTAAGCAACTATGTTTTAAAATCAAATACCCTTACTCAGCACTTAAGGCAATTAGAACAACTCATTGAAGAAAAGTACAAAACAGATAAATCTCCCGCTTCTTACGCTGACATGTTAAACATTTCTGCCAGACACCTTAATAGACTTACTCGTGAATCGCTTGGCAAAACGACTACCCAACTCATCACTGAACGTATTATATTAGAAGCCAAGCGCATACTGGTACACAACAACGATTCTTTAGCCAATATTGCTTATACACTCGGTTATGAGGATTATGCTTATTTTTCACACCTTTTTAAAAGATGGACAGGGTTTACTCCTTCTGAATTTACTCGTAAGTATAAATCCTCTAAAACTCATTCGTAACAAGAAATTCGAACCTAATATTTAATAACAAAGACACCTCTCCAATCCTGAAGAGGCGCCTTTTAGTTCACAGCTAAAAAATTATTTTTTTACAATTCTAATTGTTTGAACATCTCTTGAAGTATATACTTTTATAAAATAAACTCCTCCCGAATAATCATCAAGCATTAATTGATTGGTATCGTTATTTTTAGTGAATACAATTACTCCATTTGCTGTTAGCAATTCTAGTTTTACAATGTCTTCTGCAGATTGTAGATTCAATTGATTGGAACATGGATTCGGATAAAAAGAAACTCTTTCCTCATCAAAAGAATAAGTATAGGTTCCTGTAATGGTTTCATCTACATCTATTTCATTAACTGTGGCTTCATATAGTCCGCTTCTATAAACTAAAGTTGGGCCAGTTGCTAATCCCTGAGCGCCACTTTTGAAGGTCATAAATGTAGGATCATACAACCCTAAATTATTAGCATCATGATCCCAAGTAAGCCCACCATCTAGCGAATGAAAAACTTTCTCGTTACTTCCTCTTCCATCGGCATCCATTATAAAGATTTCGTTTTCATTTTTAGCTGCCAACATATCCCAATGCTGCATTCTGATACTTGGGATAGCCGTGGATTGATTGGTCCATGATGTACCACCATCAGCAGTTCTGTATAAAAAGCCATTGCCTCCATATAAAAAACCTAGGTTTTTATTTACAAAAAATAGTTTTGTGCCATAATCTCTATTTGCAGGTAAATTACCAGTTACATTGACAAAACTTGTTCCTGTATCGCCAGAGAACTGCACTTTGTAATTACCTAATATGTAAATAGCATCTATGCTTACTGCAGATATAGCTAATGGTGTAGTAACACCTGTCGCTTTTGAAGTCCAGTTAACTCCACCGTCTATTGAATATCTGAGTGCCCCATTACCAACAAGTATAAAATTATCTCCACCTAAGTATTTAAAGTAATAATATTGTGGATTAAACTCTGGAAATGTATGCGTTAAGGAAAAAGTTTGACCTCCATCTTTACTCAAATAAAGTCGCGTATTTGCTATTACAAAAATACTATCTTTACCTCTTACAGCATAGGAATCATAGTTTGCATTATCATTAAATTGACCTAATATTGGATTGGTTTTCCCCCATGTAAGCCCACCATTTATTGATTTATAAAAATAATTACCATAAGGTGCTAATAATATAGTATCATTAACTAAAGAGGCTTTTTGTAGATTAGTAGGTGCAAAATTTTGAGGTGTAGAAACTACTAAAGATTCATCAAGTATATAGGAATTATAATAATCCATCATAAAAAACTTTCCATTTACCTCATGTAAATGTTTTATAATAGTAGGTCCTAAAAACTCATCTTTGTTTTGAAGGGTTTTCCATGTGTTACCTCCATCCTTAGTAATTTCAACTGTGGTTCGACCAGCACTCACTATACCCACTTCTGGTGTAATAAAAAAAAGATCATAAATTGACTTGCTACCGGGAAAATCTATACCAGTAAAATTAAGTCCTCCATTGGTAGTTTTATAAAAAATACGATCATTCACATTGATAAAAAAGTTTTGTGCATTGATAAAACTGATATTTTCATATCCCTTTTTATTTACATTATTAAAATTATTTCCTGCTAAACCCGCTGGTGGAAAAGCTATAGTATCATAGGTTTTACCCATATTGGTACTTCTTAAAATAGCAAGGGCTTTGGTAAATCCATAGGGGGGTACTGGAAGGTGATCTAGTCCTATTAACGTGTCGTTTACCTGAAACAAACTCTTCGGTTGTTTGTATTTATAATAAGACCAGCTAAGGCCATTATCAGTAGTATAAAATGTTTTAGCATTTGCTTCAACTGTTTTCACGAAAGCTTCTGTTTCAGACAAAATGACTATTTCTGTAAGGGAAAATATTTTATTCCCTAATGAGTCTTTTAAAATATTTACAGACCACGTTTCACCAGCATCACTACTAAGTACAACTTCTGAATTTGAATTAACACCTATGAAGTGTGTATTTGAAAAAGCTTTAAGGCTAGTTACCCCACTTTTACTTCCTAAGTTTTTTTCTTTCCAGCTTACACCACCATCAGTTGATTTTCGAATCACACCATCCTGAGTTGATACTAAGATCATGTTAGGATTTGTAGGGGCATAAGCTACCGAATAGATTGACCCATTTACTATTCTCCATTGTTCTGGTGTTTGAGCTAAAACCAGAATCCCCATCATTAAGATACAAATTGAGAGTACTGTTTTTTTCATGTGCAAATTGTTTTTAAAGTTTCGCACAACATTAGCCATTCACACGCTTAAATGTGTCGCAGCTTAGAAAGTGAGACACATTAAACAAGCTTAAAAAAGCTATTTAGAAGTATTTATAAATTGTTGAGGAGTTTCTCCTGTATATTTTTTAAATGCCCTATAAAAAGATGAACGACTATTGAACCCTGTGTCATAAGCGATACCTTCAATTGTTTCATGGGGTAACATCTGAAGCAATCTGATTTTTGAAGCTTCGATTCTACGTTCATTAATTAAATCAAAAAATGACTTTTTATAAAAGTAATTAATAGACTGTGACACTACATAGTCAAGTTCACCTAACCGGTTGGATATAGCTTTCATAGATAAATCGGACTCACAATAGATGTGTTCTTTATCTAATAATATGGATAATGCCTCGTATACTGATTGGTGTTTATCTGTCGGAACAAAAACTTTTTCATCCGAACCAGGTACTGATTCATTCCTATTTATTTCATCGTTTACTTCGTTCAATTTTTCGAAAGTAACAGCAGTAAATACTGCATTATGATGATAGCTAAAGTAGAGAAGAAAAAAGTATAATACATTCACTACAATTGGCATTAACAAGTAATCAACAAGATACAAAGGCAATAATATATATAGAACCACTAATAAAGTATTGAAAAACCATAGAAAAAAAACAAACCGAACCAGAAAAAAAAACTTAACTCGATCCATGTTTGAAAAAGTAGCTTCTAACCTATGTTTATACTTTATTATTTTCAACGTGATCACTGAAAAGTATACAGATTGCCACACGTAGAAGAATACGGTATATAGAAAAAGATCCAGCGGATAGTCCTCTGTCGATAGGTTGAATATATATTCTGATTTCTCTGATTTGGATAAAAAATAAAACCGAATAGCCAAAGCAATGATATATAAAAGCAAGACTCCTGAACCTATAAACAATGTCTTATGTGCTCTAAATCCTTTTCCTAACAAAAGATTAAAATAATAATACACCATTACAGGAAAAAAAACGGCTATCATTTGTACGAAAAACAATGAAACAGGAATCCATTTTTCAAAGCCTGCTAGAATGAATATGGTATTGATTAAATATAAACCTGGAATTAAAAAAGCAACTGCTAAAATCTTATTAGGTAATGCATTTTCTTTTCTGAAAAAAAGTAAGATGAATATGATGAAAATATTAGTTAACGCTAATATATTGACAATTAACATTCTTAGTTAGCGGGCTTTGAGAGGTTTTAACGAGGAACAAAGTTAAAAGTTATCCGATAAGAACTTAATCCTTTAGGAATAAAATAAAGGTTTCCCTAAATACACCTACCCTTAATAGGGTAAATCAATATACCCTTCAAAAGCTACCTTTTTACCCTGTTTAGGTGATTGTTCACCGCACCATCCCCTTCTACTTTTGCAGTGTTTAAAACATTTCTGAAGAATGGTAGTGGAAAAAATACTTCAAAAAGTATTCGTGGCATTTTTATTAGTAGTAAGCACAGTGTCAAATGCGCAATCTATTTCAGGTATCGTGAAAGATAATTCCGGGGAACCAATTCCCTTTGCTCTAGTCACACTGGATAGTACTCAAAAAACTACTACAACTGTTACTGGAGAGTTTGAATTCAATAAAGTACCTCCAGGCAAACATAAAGTAAAAGTTCAGTCCATGGGGCTTGTGACTCAAACACAAGAAGTAACTGTTACCACTGTTCCGACCAACCTTATTTTTTCAATGAAAGAAAATATTAATGAGCTGGAAACGGTCATAATTAATGTTCAAACAGCAGCTGAAAAAGTAACTGAACAGAGCTATACTGTAACAGTAATAGACACAAAAGAAATTGCTAATCAGTCATCGGATATAAACAAAGTATTAAGCACTTCTCCAGGTGTACGCATACGTGAAGAAGGTGGTGTAGGCTCAAGATTTGACTTCTCCCTGAATGGATTCAACGGCAACCAAGTCCGCTTTTTTTTAGATGGTATTCCGATGGAAAATTTTGGCTTATCGCTTACACTCAACAACATACCCGTGAATGTTGCTGACCGAATTGAGATCTATAAAGGGGTGGTGCCTGTGTGGTTGGGTTCTGATGCCTTAGGGGGAGCTGTGAACATTGTGACCAACCAAAACAAAAAAAACTACCTCGATTTGTCTTACTCCTATGGTTCATTCAACACCCATCGCACTTCGCTTAACACAGCTTATACGAATAAAAAATCGGGGGTTAGTGTACGAACAAACCTCTTTCAAAATTATTCGGATAACAGTTATTGGGTTGAGGTAAACAAAAAAGAAGGCTCTAAGATATTATCAGAAAAAACACGCGTAAGGCGATTTCATGATGACTATGATTCCAAAACGGCTATTGTAGATGTGGGTTTTGTAGACAAGAAATTTGCCGATCAACTATTGGTGGGTCTGGTGCTTTCGGGTAATGATAAGGCCATACAAACAGGAGCTACCATGGAAAAAGCTTACGGTCAAAGACGACAAAAGAGCACGACTTTGATGCCGACCTTAAAGTATAAAAAATCAGATCTTTTTGTAAAAGGATTATCCCTCAACACCTATGCTTCTTATAACCTAGGATATACTCAAATCATAGATACAGCTTCCAGAACCTACTTTTGGGATGGCACTTATAATGAAAAAGCGGACCCTACGGATGGGGAATTAAACAAAACACTTTACAAGTACAACGATAACTTAGCTCTTGTCAATGCCAACCTCAGTTATGTATTATCCAAGAATCACTCGTTTGTGGGGAGTTACTCACTCAATAGTTTCAATCGAAAAGGATTTGATGAAGCCAATCCGCTAAACATTTCCAATCGAGAACCTAAACGACTCAACAAAACGGTGATTGGTCTCGGTTATAAATTTGACTGGAAAGAAAAACTTTCCGCCAGCATTTTTGCAAAACAGTACATTTTAACGGGCGCAACTTATTTCACAGAAAATATTTACACCGACCGAACACGAAGAAAAAGAAGTTTAAATAAAGGTTACACCGGAATAGGTACTGCTATTTCTTATCGCTTGTTGAAAAACATACAATTAAAAGCTTCATACGAGCATACTTACCGAATGCCCGAAGGGACAGAACTATTTGGTGATGGCGCTAACATAAGCGAAAACTCGCAATTAAATCCGGAAGAAAGTCACAATTATAACATTGGAGCTATACATCAATTTACTATCAAAAAGAACCACGACATCACTACAGAAGCTTCGTACTTGTTTAGAAATGCCAATAATTTCATAAGAGCTACGGTATCGGATCCTACTTCTAAATTTACCAACGAACCCGCTGTACAAGCCTCTGGAATAGAAGGTAGCATCAAATACACCTACAAGACTTTATTTAAAATCTCTGCCAACGGTACATATCAGGTTTTAAAAAACATGGCTCAATACAATGAAGAAGGGAAAGTTAATTACACTTATCTCAATCAAGTACCCAACATCCCCTACCTGTTTGCTAATCTAAATACAAGCGTTCATTTTCAAAATGTAAAATATAAAGACGATCATTTAACCATTGGATACGCGGCAAATTTTGTAGAAGAGTACTTTTTGAAGTGGGCAATTTATGGGAATGCAGATGAAAAACTCACTATTCCTCGCCAGTTATCTCACGACTTAAATATTGGCTATTCATTGAAAAAAGGCACATACAACATCTCTCTTGAATGTAGAAATATTTTTGATGCACAGCTATTTGACAACTTCTTACTTCAAAAACCTGGGCGAGCATTTTATGTAAAACTCCGCTATTTCTTCAGAAAATACTAAAACAACTTATATAAACTAAACACCATGAAAAAACATCTAACTAAATGGATTTTAGGAGCTTGTGCTGCTTCGATAATTATATCTACAAGCTCATGTAAAAAAGACAATGAGACCGTAAAAAAAGAACAAACAAAAGGTAATTATGTACTAGCTGTACAAGCTGAGGGAGATGCTGAAGTTTCAACAGATTATTTAGTAACAACGGATAACCTAACCGAAGGACAAGTCTCCATTATTGGAAATGGTATTGAACAATCGGCATATCACTTTTATCAGCAAACGGGTAAATACTTAACGACTGTCACCTACACGGATGCAAACACCGCTACTGTTTATGCATTAAATGATAAAGGATCACTTGAAGAGAAAACAAAATTTTCCATCGGAAGAACCCACTTATTTTATCCTTTAAACGGTACTGAATTTATTGCGATGAACATTCCTCGAGGTGGATCGGAAAACGCAACATTTTACCAAGTAAATGTGGTCGCAGGTAGTGTCATGGAAACTGCTACAAGTGTTTATACTCCTACAAACGGTTCAAGTGAACAGGCTTACTTTTCCGGTATGACCCTTAGAGGAGATAAATTATTTGTCCCTTTCTTCCAAATCGCTAGTAGTGCGTTTGACTCTGAATTTACTGACACGGCTTATGTAGCAGTATATTCTTATCCAAACATGCAATATGAGAAAACGATTTCTGATTCTCGCACAGGACCAATAGGTGCTTATGCCGCTCAAGGTCATATCTTTACAACCGAAAACGGAGATATCTACACTTTATCGCCTTGTTCAATTGCTTCCGGTGCTCCAAAAGAAACTAAACAATCAGGTATTTTGAGAATTAAAAACGGAGCAACTGATTTTGATCCTGACTACTTTTTCAATGTAGAAGAGACTACAGGCTTTAAAATCTGTAACGCAGATTATTTAGGTGACAACAAGGTTTTAGCAAGTATTTTAACTTATAACAATGCGACTGATGCTGATAAATGGAGTCGTAGAGATGTGAAACTGGCCGTAATTGATGTCGTAGCAAAAACTGTGAATTATATTTCCGGTGTGCCTGTGCACTACGGGGGTCCAACAGCAACTTTTGCTAACCATTACTTAGTTGATAACGGAAAAGTACACATCAAAATCACTACTAACGAAGGTACATTTATGTACGAAGTAGATACAGATACTTACACCGGTACCAAAGGAACTGAAATTATCGGTGGTAAAGCTGTCTACGGTGTTTTCAACTTGCAACAATAAATAACAATAGAGGTTGTCTTCAGTTTGACAACCTCTTTTAAACAACTCCTTTTCTCCAATCAATGCCATCAAAATTTAAAAAAGTCAATAATTGGTTGCACAAGTGGCTGGGTCTTATCAGCGGTATTGTGGTTTTTATTGTATGTATCACTGGTTGTATGTGGGTTTTCCAAGAAGAAATTATCCAACTAACAGAACCTGAATTAAACATTCAAACAGAAAACAGATCAATCGTATCTCCCTCACATCTGCATGCTATTGCGCAACATAAGTTTCCTGAGAAAAAATTATCCTCCGCCTATTACAAACAAGGCAGAGCAATAGAAGTTACACTCGGTGAGCGTAGACAAGCTACCTCACTATACGTACACCCTTATTCCGGAACTGTTATCGGTAAAAAGGAACGGAAAGAAGGTGAAACAGGCTTTTTCAGATGGGTGCTCAATGGTCATCGGTTTTTATGGCTTCCGCATGAAATCGGACGACCCCTCGTCAATTATTCGGTGCTTATTTTTGTCTTTATTCTTATTTCAGGGCTTGTTTGGTGGTATCCTAAAAAATGGACCAAAAAAAGTGTAAAAAGAAGTTTTAAAATTAAATGGTCTGCCCCGTTTAAACGGCTCAACATCGACCTGCATAATGTACTAGGCTTCTATGCTTCCTTATTTCTACTTGCTATTGCTTGCACAGGTATGGTGTGGGGCATAGAATGGTTCAGCAAAACCTTATATTGGACTACTTCAGGAGGAGAATTTCTACCTGAATGGAACAACGTAACTTCTGACACTACTCAAGTCAACGCACAGTATACTTTTGATGAAGCTATTGATAAAGCCTGGAAAACTATTGTCGCTGAACACCCGCATTCCGAAGGTTTTTATATCAGTTTTCCTGACACGGCTGATGCAAAATCTACTTTATTGATAATCATCTATCCATCTGCTTCACAAATTTATAAAAGCCAACGCTACACGTTTGATCAACATACATTACAACAACTTTCTGTTAACCCTATTTATGAAACAACCTTTGAAGCTTCATCTTTCGGAACCAAGCTAAGAAAAATGAATTTCGAAATTCATGTAGGTAGCATCTTAGGCTTCCCAGGAAAAGTACTCGCCTTTTTATCCAGCCTTATTGGTGCTTCATTACCTATCACTGGATTTATAATTTGGTGGAAAAAGCGTAAAAAAAATACTAAGATAAAAAAACAGCCATCCTCTAGTAAACCAACTTTAAACTCAAGACCACAAATCAAAAAACCTAAAATACCCATTCCGGTAAAAAAACAACAACCCCATTAATCCCATGAAAAAACAGACCCTCTTCGTTATCACCTTATTATTAACAAGTATCAATCAACTTTTTGCACATGCACTTTGGATTGAAACAGAAGAAACAATCCAAAAAAATAGCTCTCATGAAGTAAAAGTGTTTTATGGAGAATATAAACATGGTATAATTGAAAAAACTGCAGACTGGTATTCTAATGTAAATGAATTGCAACTATGGCTAACTACCCCCCAAGGTGAAAAATCATTGTTGCCTTATGAAATGAAAGAAAATCATTTGGCTGCTCAGTTTACGCCTAAAGCTAATGGTTCATACCTTTTATCTGTCAGTCACACTGCAAAAGATTTAGGTGGAGATTATATCTACCAATTCAACACAACGGCAAAAGTATTGGTTGGAAAATCGACTACAAATCCCGCGATGAGTAATGACGTTTATATCACAATTAACAACAATTTAAATAAGGGAAACGATGTAATAAAGGGCTCTGTTTTTATCAAAGGAAAAAGTGCACCAAAAGAAACGGCTGTTGAAGTTGTTAGTCCTGATGGATGGAGCAAACAATTTACAACCAATGAAAGCGGGGAATTTGAATTTCCAGCAATGGGGAAAGGAATCTACTTTTTTGAAGCCTCTACCATAGAAGATGCATTTGGCGAGCACTATGGAAAAAAATATAACCATACCTTTAGATGTGGCACTACAATAACATTTGTTGAATAACATATGAATTGAACCCGTTTTATTTGAATTATAAATAATGTAATCTTTATTACCCATTTAAATTATATTTACATTTTGTAAGTCCTCAAGTGTTTTATATTTTCATAAAGTTTAGTGAAACTACTATTTAGTCATTCTTTTAAGCTCCATTAACTATATGAACTTAACTATTGAAAACATTTTACTTATAGGTTCTTTATTGTTGTTCATTAGTGTTGTTGCTGGAAAAACATCTTACAAGTTTGGTGTACCTACTTTAGTCTTATTTTTAGTGGTTGGTATGTTAGCCGGATCAGACGGACCGGGTGGCATCCACTTTGATGATCCAAAAATTGGTCAATTTATTGGTATTGCATCGCTAAATTTCATTCTCTTTTCTGGTGGATTAGATACCAACTGGAAGTCAATACAACCCGTTCTATGGCAAGGGATTTCACTTTCTACACTGGGGGTTTTATTAACTACGGTATCCGTTGGTACATTTGTTTGGCTCATTACCGATTTCACAATTTATGAAGGTATGTTATTGGGTGCCATTATTTCATCAACGGATGCCGCTGCAGTGTTTTCAGTGCTTCGTTCACAAAAACTAGCTTTAAAAAGCAAACTACGGCCCACCTTAGAATTAGAAAGTGGAAGTAATGATCCTATGGCCTATGTTTTAACCCTCGCTTTCTTAGGGTTGGTTATCAATCAGGATCAAAGCATCTATTCAATTATTCCTCTTTTTTTAAAACAAATGATAATTGGAGGAATATGCGGTTTTTTATTTGGCTTATTAAGCAAATATGTCATCAACAAAATTAGACTTGGATTTGATGGGTTATACCCGGTATTGGCAATATCACTTATGTTTATCACTTTTTCCGTGACCGATTTATTGGCTGGAAATGGTTTCTTGGCAGTGTACTTATGTGCGGTATATTTAGGCAATCAGGATATTATTCATAAAAAAACAATCCTTAAAATGTTTGACGGTTTAGCTTGGCTCATGCAAATTGTCTTATTTCTTACCTTGGGTTTATTAGTTTTTCCTTTAAAAGTATTTGCTGTAGCGGGTTTGGGATTATTAATTTCTGTTTTCCAAATTTTAATCGCGCGACCTCTTAGCGTTTTCTTAAGCCTTTTACCTTTTAAAATGTTAGGGAAGAAAAAGCTTTTTCTATCTTGGGTAGGTTTACGGGGAGCTGTACCAATTGTATTTGCAACCTATCCTTTAATTGCAGGTATTGAAAAAGCTGAAATGATTTTTAACATTGTTTTTTTCATCTCCCTTTCTTCTGTACTAATTCAAGGAACAACTTTATCAATTATTGCAAAATGGTTAGGTGTAACACTTCCCGAAGAAGCTAAATTAAAAACTCCGTTGGATTACATTGTTAATGACACTGCTAAAGCCATTATGATAGAAATTGATATTCCAGATCATAGTTTTCCTGTAAATAAAAAGATTGTGGATTTACACTTTCCTAAAACGGCAATTATCGCAATGATAAACCGAGACGATAAATTTATCACCCCCACTGGTTCTACTGAGGTTTTAGCAAATGATACACTTATTGTGCTATCTGAAACTCAAAAAGGATTAAATAAAGTATATGAGTGTTTGGATTTAAGCCCTGTTTTAAGTTGATCTGGGAACATAAGTTTTAACAACTTAATATTCATTTAATCTTAATCTTAAATTCTGTTTTTATCTTTTATTAGAGTAAAGATCAAAAAAATACAGCCACATAATTTATAAAAACTATGTGGCTGATTTATATTAATTAAAGTTTACTGAATTTCACTGTTTTAACAGCAGTATCCGACTTTAACTCGATCAAATACATTCCTGATTTTAAATCATTGATATTTAATTTAACGTTGTCTGCATTGTACTGCGTGTTTTCTTTCGAAAGTGTTCGAATATATTCTCCACTAATTGCATAAATAGCACCACCCTCTACATCATCCATACTTATTTGAACAAAATCTTTTGCAGGATTGGGGTAAGCCGAGATCATTTCATTTTCATTTTTTTTTCCTTTCACACTAGTAACCATTTTATTCGTTTTCAATAAAATAAGTCTATTAGGGGATTCTGTTAATGCATAAAGTTTACCATCGGGTGATACTTCAACATCTCTAAATCGAGCATATCCTTGCATAAATGAATAAGTAGCAATATGTTGATCATCCTGAATCTTTACCCATTGAATTTGTTGACCTGCCAAAGCACCGATGATAAAATTCACCTCTCCCTCACTCTGATTTTCTAAAGGCACAATTGCCATTCCACATGGAGCTATAGAAGGAACCCAATAGCGTATAGGCTGTTCCATACCTTCTCTGGCTGTATCCTCGGATATGATAACTCCACTATAATCTATACCAAAGGTTATAGCTGGCCACCCATAATTATTTGCAGGCTCTATAAGATTGAGTTCATCACCTCCTCGAGGACCATGTTCGTGTGCATATATTTTACCTGAAACTGGGTTAATAACTAAACCTTGAATATTTCGATGTCCATAACTATATATTTCAGGGAGAGCATTCATTTCCTCAACAAAAGGGTTGTCATCTGGTATTGAACCATCGTCATTCAGACGTATAACTTTACCAGAATGGTTAGTAAGTAATTGAGGAATATTTCTAATTGAATCTACCACTTCCTGATCATTTTCATTAATAGTTTGTTGCACTACTTGACGATCACTTGAAGAAAAATAAATATGATTTTCATTATCGAATGCTATTCGACTTCCAAAGTGATTTGTGCCACTTCTAAATGGAAGTGCCCTAAAAATCTCAGAAAAGTTTGTCAATTCATTTCCTGATAATACTCCTCTACCCACCGCTAACGTGTAACCACCTTCACCAGAAATTGAATAGGCAAGATATACGTACTTATTAGTCGCAAATTCTGGGTGTATTGCTACATCTAATAAACCACCTTGGCCTACTACTGCAATGGTCGGAAGTCCTGTAATTTCTGTTTTAGTATCGGTAGAAATCACATAACTAAACAACTGTCCACTTTTCTCTGTAAATAACAATTCATCATTTGAGATAAAACTCATACCCCAAGGTTGGTCCATATTGTTACTTTGTATCAATACCTTATCTAGTTCTAAGGTAGGGGCTTGGCTAAAGCTTATGTAGCTTAATGCAATAAAGATAGGTAGTAGTAGATTTTTTTTCATAGCGTTCTTTTTTTATAAAACATTAGTTATCAATAATATACAATTTTTTTTTTAAATTTACTGACTAAACTCACCATTAGCACTGCTACTATTTTTAATGTATAGAGTTGAATGTAGTAGTATTAAAAACTTCTGAATGCCTAAGTCAATTTTTATTCCATCAAGTAAAAAAATGGGAAATGATTAATAAATAGCCAAGGCTTAATTAAAATTAACTATCCTCTACATTTGCTCCTTCATAACTTCTACACAATGTGGTATTTACGCAACAACCAGTGGGATTTATAGAAGCATCTATCTTTAACTTACCTCCCCTAATCAGGGTACCAATTTACCCTCTCCAAGCGATTTTACCTTTGGTTATTTTACCCCTTTTTTGAAATATAAAACATCTCTAGTAAATGTTACTGAACTAGAAAGCCTAAAAGAAAGTATTGAAGTAGATGTTTTTCTTCAAAAGCATGGATTTTTAACTAAATAAAAACTATGAAAGATTCTTTTGATATTTACACTGTGTTTGAAATTAAGCAAAATTTAAAAGCTGCTAACAATTTCTTTGGACGTTTTGAGTCCAATGCATTAAACCCAATTTATACTTTATCGGACTTAGGTAAACTTAATAAAATATCACCTTCTTTATTGGTACTTATTTTATTGAAGTTTGAAAAAGAAACAAAAAAAGAGGCTGAAGATGACTCTTCTGAGTTTGAAGGCTTCACGATTAATGAGATCCTTAGTTATGTAGAAATCACTCACCTGTTTTATCAAAATGAACGGATGAAACGGGTTGAGCGAATAATTTTTAATTTGGAGAAAGAAATAGGTGGCTCGAATTCATTCACAGATTTACTTTACCAGTCTTACATTGAGTTTCGCCAATTCCTTTTTCATCATCTTTCACAAGAAGAAGAAATACTTTTCCCCTATGCGAAAAGTTTAATAGAACTTGCTACAAATATTTATAACGATGAATATACTTTCTTAAAAAGTAAACTTCCTGAATGTTTTTTGCATACCCACACTAAAGAAACGGAATTTAATCTTTTTCGAATATTTACACTTGTTCCATCCCAATTCTATCAAATGGAAACCACCGAAGAATTAATGAATTTAGAAATGGAGTTAAAATCATTTAAAGTTGATTTGGATGTTCATTCATGGATTGAAGAGGAAGTCCTCATCCCCAAAATAATAGCACTCAGAAAGGAGTTATTTAATCAATGATACCTGTTTCTTTGACATAGATGGAAAGCTCTAGGGCTGAACTCACCCCTAATTTTTTCAGTATATTTTTACGATGAGTATGGATAGTGTGAGGACTCAGGCTTAGCTCTTCGGCAATTTCTTTGTTTTTCTTTCCCGCAGCTACAAGTTTAGTAATCTCAAGTTCCCGCTCAGTTAAGTGCTGAACCGGCTTGTAATCTTTGTGTTCTTCACGTGTCACATTTTGTTCCATCAAAACATTCAAAACGTAACTACAAAAGAATTTTTCTCCTCTTGCTGTGCTTCTAAGTCCTTTTAAAATTTCTTCCTTAGAGCTCTCTTTTGTCAAATAGGCAAATACATTTAGTTTAAGGGATTTAATGATGTCCCACTTTTTTTCCTGACTAGATAAAATGACAACACGACAAGAGATATTCGACTTTAACCAAATCAGTAAACCATTAGAATCAAAATATTTAGGGTTATAGTCTAAAATCAAAATTTGGGGCTCATATGATTTAAGTTTGGGAATAAGCTCTTCGGTATCTTTTGCTTCTGCCACAATTTCTAAATCTTCCACTTCTTGCAACATGGCTTTAATCCCTTCTCTATATAGCGGTTGAGAATCTGCTAGCACTATATTGACCTTATTCAACACCCTTATCTTTATTTAGATTAATTCTAATTAATAATCAAAATTAGCCTAATTTTATTGTTGAGCAACGATTATAGGTTTCAAAAAAAAGAATTAGTGTAAATATACCCCCTAGAGGGTATATGATTAAGGACTCCTGAATTATACTTTTGCCTCCGTATTTAAAATAATTCTAAATAATATTGAAATGAAAAACTATACTTGGTTACTACTCCTTCTATCACTTGCATTGGTAAGTTGTGGTGACGATGAAGATAAAAAGGAAGATAATCCTAACGATGAAAATGCAGCGTTAAAAACAGCTATTTTTGAAAATTACGCAGACATAGCTTATGAAAATTATCTTGATTCGTATAATGAAGCCGTTGAATTAAACAGTGCTATTAAACTCTTTTTAGCAGAGCCTACTTCCACTTCTAAATTTGAAGCTACAAAAAAAGCTTGGAGAGCGGCTCGGGAACCGTATGGACAAACTGAAGCTTTTCGTTTTGCTAATGGACCAATTGATGATGAAGATGGGCCAGAAGGGTTATTAAACGCATGGCCTTTGGATGAAGCTTACATTGATTATGTGCGGGACGATGCTGATGCAGGTATCATTAATGACCCGGTAACCTTCCCATCACTTACGAAGGAATTATTGATTGAATTAAATGAGGCTGGAAAAGATGACAATATCAGTATGGGTTATCATGCGATTGAATTTTTACTTTGGGGACAAGATAAAGAAACTCCTACAGCAACTATCAATACAGGTTCACGACCAAATACAGATTATGTTGAAGGTGGAACTGCAGCAAACCAAATGAGAAGGGGTGCTTATTTACAAGCTTGTGCCGACTTATTAGTAGAACATTTGAAATTAATGGTTGAGGCTTGGAGTCCTTCCAATGGTGGAAATTACAGAAGTGCGTTTTTAACAAAGGATGCAGAACAAAACTTAGTAAACATGTTTACTTCAATTAGCATATTAAGTAAATCAGAGTTGGCTGGAGAACGGATTTTTGTAGCTTATAATAATGAATCACAAGAAGACGAACACTCTTGTTTTAGCGACAACACACACCGCGATATCCGCCTAAATGCTCAAGGTATTTCAAATGTATATTTAGGGAAGTATACTAAAGTGAATGGCAAAACCATTTCAGGTAAATCGCTAGCGGATTTAGTCGCAGCAGTTGACCCTACTTTAGCTGCTGAAGTAAAAACACAACTGGAATCAACGCTTGCTAAGGTTGAAGCTACAGGAACTCCATTTGACTATGCAGTAACACCATCATCAGGTTTAAGATCTACGATCTATGATGCAGCTGTATCCTTACAAAAATTAGGGAACGAATTTGCCAAAGCTGGTGATGAACTTGACCTTACGGTAACAGCAGATTTTGAATAATAATGGTTAAAAAAAAGTTTAGGTTCTCTTGTTTACTCATTATAACAGTTCATTTTTTGTATAGCTGTCATAATGAAAAAGAAGTTACTTCACCCTCCCTGCTTGCAGAGGAGGGTGAACAGTTTTCTGGGGGCAGCGCCACTGTGTTTGACCAATCAACCAATGCTTTTGGTTTACAGGCTCCTGAATTAACTGGCGATTTAAGCTTACAGTTTTTCGTGGGTAATTCTCTTTTCACCCAAAATTGGGTCACAGCCCCAGCATCAACAACTGCAAGAGATGGTTTAGGTCCTCTTTTCAATTCTCGTGCTTGCAGCGGTTGTCACCCAAAAGATGGTCGAGGGAAAGCACCATTATTTGATGGTGACACGGACCACGGCTTGTTGCTCCGACTAAGTATTCCTGGTTACACACCCACTGGAGAACCCCAACCTGTACCCAACTACGGTGGACAATTACAAGACCAAGCCTTACTTGGCGTGATGAGCGAAGGACAAATCAGTATCTTATATCAGGAACAAAGTGGACAGTATGCGGATGGTACTAATTACTCATTAAGAAAACCTGTTTATTCTATCAAATCATTGCAGTACGGTGAATTAGATCCCGCTACCATGATTTCCCCAAGAGTTGGGCAACAGGTGTATGGCCTTGGTCTGTTAGAAGCGATATCAGAAACCACCATTTTAAGTTATGCTGATGTGTTGGATAGTAACCACGATGGCATCAGTGGAAAACCTAACTATGTGTGGAGTGTCATTACACAACAAACTGAACTTGGACGTTTTGGTTGGAAAGCCAACGTACCCACGCTTCGACAACAAACTGCTGGTGCTGCTAATGGTGACATGGGGTTGACCTCATCATTATTTCCAGAGGAGGACTGTCCTTCAGGTATCAGTTGCGACACAGAAAACTTAGGTGGGTCGCCTGAAATCAGCGACAACAATTTGGATGCTATGGTTTTGTATGTAAGTACACTTGCTGTACCCGCAAGAAGAAACTGGCAGGATCAAGAAGTGCTTTTAGGCAAAGAAACATTTAATACCATAGGTTGTGCAAAATGCCACATTCCAACAATGAAAACAGCGTCCCATGAATTTAGCGTTCTAGCCAATCAAACGATTAGACCTTATACCGATTTATTACTTCACGACATGGGTGATGAATTAGCCGACCACCGCCCCGATTTTCAAGCTACAGGTAGCGAATGGCGTACTCCACCCCTATGGGGCATTGGTCTTATTCAAACCGTTAACGGTCATACAAATTTATTACATGATGGCAGAGCGAGAAACTTAGAAGAAGCAATTCTATGGCATGGTGGGGAAGCAGAAACCAGTCGGAACGACTTTAAAAAGCTTCCACAAACAGAGCGAGAAAACTTATTAAAATTTCTTAGATCATTATAATGAAACACATTCAAATCCTCTTTTTATTAGTTGGTCTGCTTTCATGTTCTGACTCAAATAAACCGGATGAAACACCTACCCTTCAATACGACCGAAAAACATTGCTTCAAAACACTTTCAAAGAGGTTATTATCCCATCAATTGACAATTCAGTCACCACAATACAACTGTTCGAAACTACCATTCATAATCATTCCCTTCCTCTTTCCGATACTGCATTAAAAACATTAAAAATGGCATGGCAAAAATCTAAACATGCTTGGGAAGGTTGTGAAATCTTCGACCTTGGATACGTACGAGGAAATTACACTTCGCTTAACATTGATTATTGGCCAACAAATACCGCTCTTTTAAATCAACGCATAGCGGATACATCCAATACGTTCACTTCTACGTATCTGGACTACACCAGTCCAGCCACACGTGGATTTGCCTCTATCGAATGTTTGTTGTTTGAAGAAAATGCACTTACTCAACTCAACCACGACTCTGTTCGATGGTCTTATTTGTTGCTAGCAAGTAGCGATTTATCACAACAAATCAACACTTTTAAAAAAAATTGGCTTGCATATGAACACACATTCATCAATGAAAGTGGAACAGGAGTAAGTGCTTCAATTAATATTTTGGTCAATAAGATTATCAGTGAGTTAGAATTTATCATTAACACGGAATTAAACACACCTTTGGGTATAAAAAACAGTGGTACTCCTCTACCACTATCGCTGGAATCACCGTATTCAAAGTACACAGCTGAAAATATTAGAGCCAGTTTAAAAAGTATAGAACAAATTTATTTTGGTATAAATCCAAGCTCTACCAGTTTAAGTACAATGGTCGCGTTTTTAGAAAAATCTGATTTGAATGATAAAATAAAAAACCAATTTGAAGCGTGTTATTTAGCACTTGATCAATTAAAACCGAATATTTATGGTTTATTAGTGTCTAATCAAAAAAATGAAGTAGCAAGCTGTTATTCAGAAATCAGAAAATTAATGATTTTGATTCGAGTAGATGTCGTAAGTACTTTGAGTATTAGCCTTACTATAAGCGATAATGATGGAGATTGATTTTTAATTTATGAATAGGTTACCCAATCGTTATTATTGTTGTGACGCTTGTAAATTAAACTTCGATTCAACTGACTTACATTAGTGCAACCAGTTGCTGATAATATGGATAAAAAATCAGCTACAGTTTCTTCATGGTAATTTCTTACCCTTTTCCATTTTTCACTAACTACTAATCCCTTCATTAAGTATAAATTATTTGTAGCAACACCCGTTGGACAATTATTTTTATTACATTTTAGCGATTGTATACATCCTAAAGACAACATCATTCCTCTTGCTGAATTACACACATCAGCTCCAATACACAAAGCCTTAAAAATATCATAAGCAGTTATAATTTTTGTAGCAGTTATTATCTTGATATCTTTTTTTAAACCATGTTTTACTAAAGTATCAACAACAAATATTAACCCTTCTTCCCATGGCATTCCTACATTATTAGAAAAATCGATTGGTGCTGCACCTGTACCTCCTTCAGAGCCATCAACAGTAATGAAATCAGGTAATATACCTGTGGTTTTCATTGCTAGGCAGATATCATCAAACTCTTTTCTGTTGCCAATACACAGTTTGAAGCCAATAGGTTTCCCTTCTGATAAATCTCTTAATTCTTGAATAAACCGAAGTAAACCTGAGGCATCTGAAAATGCCGAATGACCAGGAGGTGACAAAACAGCAGTATGCGGTTCCACCCCTCGAATATTAGCTATTTCTCTATTATTTTTAGAAGCGGGCAATACACCACCATGACCAGGTTTGGCTCCTTGCGAAATTTTAATTTCAATCATTTTCACTTCTTTATTTCCCGCAGTAACTTTAAATTTCTCAGGAGAAAATGTCCCATCAGCCGCACGTGATCCAAAATAGCCTGTACCAAGTTGATAAACTACATCAGCCCCTTTCAAGTGATATTCTGTTAAACCACCCTCACCTGTGTTATGATAAAAACCGCCTGCTTTAGCACCTAAGTTTAATGCCTGAATGGCGTTTTTACTTAAGGAACCATAGCTCATTGCAGAAATGTTAAAAATACTCGCAGAATAAGGTTTCAAACAATCCTTTCCACCAATAGTAATACGGGGTGGTATTTCATGTTTTATTGAAGGGTAAATACTATGTTGCCCCCAAGAATAACCTTTTGCATTCATATCTAAATCAGAACCAAATGGATGGGTGTCGTTTACTTTTTTTGCTCGTTGATATACATATGCTCTGTGATTGCGATCAATCGGCTTTCCATCGGTATCCGACTCTACAAAATATTGTTTAATCTCGGGACCTATCATTTCTAACAAATACCTAAAATGCCCTACCACGGGGTAATTTCTAAGTATTGCATGTTTTTTTTGAATTAAATCGTGAAGACCAGTAATAAATAACAAGCTTAGAAAAAGAATTAATCCATAAACTGGCCATACAAATACGCCATAAATAGCCAGGGCAATGGCTGCTGATATAAAAGTAAATTGTGTTGCTTTTTTCATGTCCTATTTTTACTAAATAAACTCTTAAATTTGAATTTGTTTAGAATAAGTAAAAAAAGAAACTTAATTGAGCTATAATCCAATTTGTAACTAATACGGAAAACGAATTTTTGCCTTATTATACCTTTGGCTGAATATTATTATTCGATTTTTCCATCAGTTGAACTTGCCTTTCAAGTAAATCATTCATTCTATTTAATAACTCTATATCTTTTGGAGTAGGCACAGTCACATCTTTCGGGTCTTCTGCTTTTTTTCTTAAAGAATGAAAAAATTTAACCACTAAAAAAACTGTAAAACCAATAATAACAAAATCAACCATGGATTCTATTAGTTTACCATATCCAATAGCTATTTCTTCAGGTCGGGAAACACCATTTTCAGTAACAGCTTCCCTCAAAACCCATTTTTTATTTTCCCAATTGATACCATTGGTTAAAAAAGATAAAGGAGGGAGAAAAATTTCCTTAACTAAAACATCTACCACCTTGTTGAATGCTGCGCCAATAATTACTCCTATGGCTATGTCAACCATATTCCCTTTAACAGCAAACTCTTTAAACTCTTGATATAATTTTAACTTCATAGTTATCTTTCAAAAAAATGAATCAGTCAAATATTATCCCAATAGTCAAACTATAGAGAGTTATCCTTATTAAACGGGTGATTTTCAAATAATACATTAAAGTATTTCATTTATTAAATCAAGGTAATTACATTCCTCAACACACTTGTATAAATAAAATGTAGAATATTATGCACCTACTTGAGAACCATTTAACACAGTTAATTTATTAATTCATTGGACTTGAATTATCAAGGAAATTAAAAATATGGTGACTTAATGTCCAAAATTAATTTAAAACAAAAAAACCCTTGCGAAATGTATTCCGCAAGGGTTAATAAAATCAAAAGTATGAATTATTGTTTCACGATTCTGTAAGAAACTAATTCACCATTTTCTTTAATTATTTTCATAAAATAAATTCCGCTATTAATTCCAGTTAAATCAACTTCTTGAGTTGTCCCGTTTAAAACAGCTTGCCCCGTTTGATTAATTATCTCGAAAGAAGTAATAGATTGATTAAAAGTCAGCGAATTATTCACTAAAGTAGATGACAATAATTCATCCTTCATCGAACTACCTAAACCTAATGCTCCATAGTTTAACTTGAAATCATCAACATATACTAATGAACTGTTTGTTCCATTTTCATTAGTGATAGCAGCAATAACTGCTACGTATTCATAACCAGCTACAGATGTATAATTAATAACACCCGTTAGTTTTGTATAGCTTAACATATCATTTGTTTCGATAATTTGGCCAACACCTACTACTTCAGGTTCATCATCAAATAAACTTCCATTATAAAAAAAGATGCTAATTTGTAAACTATCTCCACCATTTAAATCTGTTTTTACAAAGACTTCAAACGAGTTTGGTCTATTAATCTCTGATGCGTCATAATCAGATAGAAGTATTAAACCCAAACTTTCTTCGCTATTAATTTTTATTGCATAAGACCCCGTGTTAGCATCCGTGGTTTTCGTCCCAGAAACAGCACATGTAGTTGTGCCAAAATCAACACAAAACGAACCTGGTTCCCAAGGTGATGGAGCTTCATAACTGGCTGAACCATCGTCTATTGTTTCCCAAAACTCAAATCCTGAATTTGGAAGTTGGTCTTGAGCAAAGCTTAAGGTACTAATTGAAAAGCTTAATAAAGCTAAGTAGATTTTTTTCATAGTTTTAAATTTTAATTTGTGATAAATAACAAAGGTATAAAAGCAATTATATTATATACAAATAGACACTAATAATTATCATGGTAATTATTAGTGTCTATTTAAAACCGTGAGCCTCATTATAAAACTAAAGATTACAGTAAACAGTAGCTAAATTTATTTAATTTGTGATTTCATATAACCACCATAACATTTTCCGTTAATTTTGACCCTTATAAAACCCGTTTTTATTACACTAAAAAACAACTATCTTATGAAAAAAGTATTTCAATCGCTTATACTAATCTTCACATTCTTACCACTCTGTTTTGGTCAAGACATCAATACAATCACAACAGGTAATGGACAAGTTTTTGCAATAACCACCTCATCCGAACTTTATGCATGGGGAAACAATTCTGTTAAATCCACTACTGGTGTATTAGGAACAGTATCCACTTCAAATTTTATCACTACTCCTGAAAAAGTAATCTTTCCTGAGGAGATTAGTATTAAAGAAGTGAGTGCAAGCGGTTTCTTTCATTTTTTAGCAATTGACTGTAATAATAGTGTCTGGAGCTGGGGCGCAAACACGAAAGGTCAACTCGGAAACGGTACAACATCAACAGGCATAACTACCCCTCAACGGGTACTTGCAGGAATATTGACAGGAACTTCGTATGATAATGGAAATGGTTATTTAACAAATGTTAAATCAATAGCAACTGGCGAAACGAATAGCTTTGCACTGCTAAATGATGGACGAATAGTCAGCTGGGGAGCTAATTCATCTTTTGGAACCACTACCTATGAGAATGCAAGCGGTCAGCTCGGGAATGGTGATACGATAGATCAATATAGCCCTGTATTTGTTTTGGATGGCGCAACAGACTTACCATTAACCAACGTTGTACAATTAGCTACTAAAGGTACAACTACTTACGCATTGATTGACGAAAATAACGATGGTATAGGAACCATATATTCTTGGGGGAATGGCCAAAATGGTGCATTAGGGAGAAATGCTGAAGGAACAGGTAATCCCGCTTCAATGAATACAACAATGAGTTCAAAAGCTTTTCCGGTAAGATTAAGTAACGGTGAGGCGCTTGAAAACATCACTAAAATTGCTGCTAGTACTGTATTTGGTATGGCGCTCGATACCGAAGGTTATATTTGGTCATGGGGAAATGGAGGTTGGAACAATGCTACTGGTAACACAACTTTCAACCAAACTAGCTCTGAACCTAAAAAAGTGTTAGCGGGATCAACTTATGATACTGATAACGATGGTACCTACTTACTTGCAAAGCACATAAGTGGTGGTTTAGGTTTTGGATCAGCAGTAACTAAAAGTAACAGAGCCGTAACTTGGGGTGCTAGTGGAAACTGCCTAGGTGGATTTTTAGGTGATGGAACTATGAATTATGCCCAATCAGCGACCTATGTAAAAAACAAAAGCACAGGGTTAGTTGATTCAACGGTTATTAATATTGAGGCAGGTTGGAGTTATGGTGTTTATCAAACTTATGATAATCAATTAATGACTTGGGGTTGTAATGAATATGGGCAACTGGGTAACAACAGCACTACAACAGTGCTAAGTGCAATACCATTAGCACCTCCCGCTGGAAAATCATATTTGGATCCCCTACCTACTATTAGCGATTTTCCATCAAACTTAATTACATGTGAAGAAAACATTGGTACAATAACTTTATCAGCTAACTTCTTAATCGCTCCTTCTATAGCTTCTTCATATAACGTAATATGGTTTGAAGGCAATCAATTCATCAAAGAAGGTGTTCCTAACCAAGATAATAATACGCTAACACCCACCGATTCTGGACTTTACAAGGTTAGTATAAATTATATAGGTGCAAATAACGGCTGTCAAACTTATCCTCGTGCTGTTAAACATACTCAAATCGATTTTTACGAAAAAGAATTCACAATCGATTTAGCTCAATACTGTGCTGAAGAAGCCGCTGTTAAAGTATCTTCAAGTGATTTACTGAGAAAACCAGTATATGATTGGTATGTTTCTGCTTCGAGTGAAGAAAGCTTAGGAACAGGTTATTCTGGCGATACAACAACCATTGGTATTTCGACAGTAGGTAATCAAAAAACAGTTTACGTAAGTGAGACTTCATATAATAGTGGTTTAGTTTTTCCAAAAACATCAGCTTGCGATACAAACTTTGGATATATATCAGCACCTCTGCAGACTAGCAAGACAACTCCCAGACAAAGTGTTTTAATTCAAGTAAATGAAGAATTAACGCTAACTGAACTGACAATTAGTGGTGAAGTTCGGTTCTTGTCACCAGAACTAACTTTCAATGGTACGCTTAACTTCAAAATTTATGGAACAGGCACACCAAACAACGGTTATCCAACTGCAAATTTTACAACTAGCCACGGTTCATTTTCTAAAGATTTTTCAATAACCACAAAAAACTCTTTTGGAACAGAAAAATTTGAATTGATCTTAAAACCCAATATTAAACTTCCTTCAGGCAGCTATTTTATTAGTTTTGACGAAGTTGCTCTTTCTGTAAATTCAGGACAAGCCACAATGAGTATTGGGTCTGGTAGTTGTGCACAAACTCTCCCCATTTGGAATAATGAAACGGGTAAACAAACACTCGGTGTTCTTGGTACATCTGAATTTGGAAACTTTAGAAATGACAGAGCTGGTTTTCTATATAATATCAAATTCAAAACAGGTCAACACTATTGCACTCGTATACCTGTAGAACTTGATGTTACAACAGAAATAACTCAACAACCCGTAGGAGGAACTACATGTGAAGGCTCTCCAATTAGTTTAAGTGCTAAAACGAATGGTGTTCTGACGAATCAAAAGTGGTTTTACAACAACACGTTCTTAAAATCTATCAATGGATCAAATTCACTTTCATTATCAGGAAACAAAACAGAAGCAGGTAAGTACCATGTTGTTTTAACTGACAACTGCGGTGAACATACTTCTGAAAAAGCAACGATAGCTATACAAGACACCATAAAAATAACAACCCAACCAAAAGGCAAAACATTGTGTGAAGATGCGAAACTAAGTCTATCAGTAATAGCAACAGGAAACAACCCTACTTACTCATGGAAATGGTCAAAAGATAACTCAACTCTTTCTCAAACTGCTACTTACACCATCAACAACATAGCAACCTCCAAAGCAGGAAACTATTGGGTAGAAGTAAGTGACAATTGTGGGACTTTAAAAAGCGATATTGCTAAAATAACTGTAACACCAAATAAAGTGTCTCAAGTATCCATTAGTTCATCAGATACATCTGTTTGTTTGGGAGAAGAAGTTACCATTACTGCAAAACAAGTAAATGCAGGTGGGAATTCCTCGTACAAATTTCAAGATGAAACAGGGGCTACTTTAAAAGCAGAAGCTTATAACAATACCTATGTATTAAGTCCTAAAGAAAACACCACTGTGTATGTATTAATGACTCCCTCAGAGCAATGTGTAACTTCTACCAGTGTGTTATCAGAGCCTATCACTTTAAAAG
Organism: uncultured Cytophagales bacterium; assembly: GCA_963849955.1. Lineage (GTDB taxonomy): Bacteria > Bacteroidota > Bacteroidia > Cytophagales > JAAEPT01 > CAWFGW01. Next base: position 86,290 of record CAWKJU010000013.1, read on the forward strand.
TCACCTCCCCTACTATTGAAGCCACTTTTGAACAATCAGGCAGTGAACTTGTAGGTCCTGAAAATGCAGATAGCTACTTATGGTTTTATGACGGAGAACCTGCCTCTGGTGATAATAATAAAATGAATTACTCCATACAGAACAATGGAGATTATTCTTTACAAATTACTGAAGGAGCCTGTACCTCAACTTCACCAATTCAAACAATTATAGTCACAGGGGTTGAAACAAGCCTCGAAAATGGTTTGAAACTATATCCAAATCCAGCTCACGATTCATTTACTATCAATAGTAATGAATCAATCACATCAGTGACTATATACAATCAATTAGGCGATATAGTTGATTCACATCAAATAGAATCTAAAGAGGCTTACTTTAACATTTCAAACATGATGAACGGTGTTTACTTAGTGAAAATCCAAACAAACAACACTATAACAACAACGTCATTAACGATTAATCATTAATAGCTTAAACAACTCCTTGGGATTAAGTACCCAAGGAGTTTCTTTTATACTTATTTCCAGTTTTGCATCTTCGTAAAGCAACCTATTCCCACAAGAAACCACAGAACCACTTCCTCGCTGAAAACAGCTCGACAAAAGCGTAACTTCATTTGTATAAGCCAAAGCTTTTCTCAACAGTTCCTTTAAAATCCATTTCACACTCACTAATAGTTAAAAATACTTAAAACATAAACAACACATTTTATCATACAACCGATAAAAATAATAGAGTGAAAAAAATAATGTTTTCATCTTAAAAAAACTCTTGGTATCCAAATTAATTCTGATAAAGTATCGAATTGTGGTTAAAAACAAAAAACACACTTTATCCAAGTATGGTTTTAATAATCTCTTGATGATCCATTCTTTTTTCAACGGAAGACCTTCCCGATTAGCATCGGGATGCCCTATCCAGCTGAGTTAAACAAAAAATCCCACTCGCTATTCGAAAGTGGGATTTAGTGATTCATTAGTGATCCCGTTCCGCATTTTAATAGAAGATGCTCTATCCACCTGTGCTACAACAAAAAAAAACCACTCCCTATTCGGAAGTGGTTTTAGTGATCCCGTTTGGATTCGAACCAAAGACCTACTGCTTAGAAGGCAGTTGCTCTATCCAGCTGAGCTACGGGACCATTAACTGCCTGAGCAGTATTAATGAAAACCTATCTATAGATAAGGCTTTCAAACATTGTAGAAATAAATCGTTCTCTACTCCTAAAATGCGGCTGCAAAGAACGCAAAATAGTTTTTAATATGCAACCTTCTTAAAAAAAAGGTGGTCTACCCTATTAAACTTAAAACGTTATTTTTATCAAGAGATAAATCAGTCCATTGACGCGTGAGTAAATTTGCACATACAAGTAGCATAATATCAACAAGTTTGAAATAAGAATCAAGGAATTATAACGTAACTAGCTTTTATCATTGTGAATAGTTTTCACTTTAAAAGTAATGTCAGCAATATTAATCCTCTCTTATAATGTCTGAGTTAAAGCCTGAGTTTTTTTGAAATAAAATCGTGAGTGGTTGGCATATTTTTTTCAACTACGTCTTACGCAAGAAAAAAACAAGTAACTATTTTAAAATTCACAGCCATGATTATTAATACTAACAAACAAAAAAAAGATCCTCGAAAAAAATTTAAACAAGCACCATTTCCTAAACAAAAGCAGGAAATCCCTGGTCACTTTTCAAAAATGGATCCTTTGCCCGATCATGGAGAACAATCCTATGTTGGAACGGGTAAATTGGAAGGAAAAAAAGTAATCATCACAGGAGGTGATTCAGGAATTGGCAGAGCTGTCGCGATCGCTTATGCTAGAGAAGGTGCAGATGTGTTAATTTCATATTTAAATGAAGACAATGATGCAAAAGACACGGCTGCGTATATTGAACAAGAAGGGAAAAAAGCAATTTTAGTAAAAGGAGATATTAGCAAAGAAAAACATTGTAAAAAAATAATTGAAAAAGCGATTTCCACCATGGGAAGCATTGATGTTTTAATAAATAATGCAGCCTTTCAACAATCACAACCTTCACTGCAAGATATAGATAGTAAAGAATGGGAATATACATTTGAAGTGAATGTTCATGCGATGTTTTACTTATGTAAAGCTGCAGAGCCGCATATGAAACCCGGCAGTTGTATTATAAATACAACTTCAGTAAATGCATATAGTCCTGTGAAATCTTTACTAGCCTACGCCACTACAAAAGGAGCTATTCAAAATTACACTTCAAATTTAGCCCAATTATTAGCTGAAAAAGGAATTAGGGTCAACTGTGTCGCACCTGGACCTATTTGGACCCCTTTAATACCCGCTACCTTAGAAGAAGAAAAAGTAGAGAATTTTGGAGCAAACACTCCACTGGGGAGAGTAGGCATGCCAGCCGAATTAGCCCCAGTCTATGTTTTACTAGCTTCGGATGAAGCGAGTTATATTACAGGTGCGACTATTCCTGTAACGGGTGGGATGACAACAATTTAATTAAGATACGTAAGCCATAGGTAACGATATTATGAACTATGGCATATATCTTCTTTATGCACTAAATAATCAGTAAGTTTTTTCCATTGAAACTCTTGAAAACCTGCCCATCCACCTTCTGCTATTAGTGTGTTTATCACTTTTCTATCACCAGCTTCACTGGAATGGTTGTTAATCCTTTCATTTTTTCCTATTTCATAAGCGTATACTGTTAACCCTTTCACTTCTACCTTAAAAGTGCTAGTCGCTTCGCTTGTAAAAAAATGTTGAACTTCATCAGTTTCACTTAAAGGCGGGCTGCTCGGTTGCACGGTAAATTCAGCACAATCTAATACTTTTTTTAGTGCAATCACTTTTACCCAATTTTCAGGACTTGGTATCGGAAGATTTATCTTTATATAATCACTCTCCGAAATAGTTAAGCCTTGTTTTTCTATTCCTTTGTTATCATACAATTGAAATGACGCTGTAGCTTCTGAAAGGTTGCTCCATTTATTAACATCAAATAATTTATTCACCGACTCATGAAAAGCCTCTTCAACTAAAACTTTATTTTCAAATTCCTGATGGCTACTATAAGTTTTATCTTTACTTCTTTCCCCTTTGACCACCTCTTTCTCTTCTTGTATTTTTTTTTTAATATTCATATCCAGTTCATTTAAATGAATTTCGTATCACTTTCGCCCCTTTTTTAACAAAAAAGAGAAAAACGTTATTGAAATAACCAAATAGAATACCAATGCATGTGACGGATAATTAGCGATATATAGCCAGTGAAGTGTTTACTAAAATCAACGAAAAGCGGGAAAAACATCTACTCAAAAATCATTAACCTATAAAAAACTTCCTCACAGCAAAAGGGAGAAATTAAATGTCGAAAAGAAGAACTTCCATAGCCTCACATCCCAATTTAAAATCGGAATATGCTAACAATCCCACCCCCTTTTAAACCTAGATTACCAAAAACAAAAAAACCCTGCCATTTCTGACAAGGTTTTTGATGTGTCGGGGCGGCAGGATTATAACCACCACCTCTAATGTCTTATATACCAATTAGTTAGACTAATCAATTCAACTATGGGGCACCGAATGGGGTACATTTTTATTGATTCCCATTGCTTTTATATGTGCCTCAAATGCGGGTCAACATGATTGCAAAGAACTATTTTCTTTCTATAAATATACGCAAAAACAGTCAAATTTTATGGTTTTGAGGCAGTAAAATCTTCGATTGGAACCCTCAAATTTGAGTCAACCGGTGATGTATTTGCGGACCAGGTCAGGACAAATACCTGTGTATGAAGCGAATTCATCTATTGTGATAAACTGGTGATCTTGTTTGCCCAGCTCTTCTTTTATCTTCCGAAGGAGCCTCCTTCCTGATCGCTCGCTTTTGCCTGTAATCCGCTGCACATCTTTAGGGTATATGCAACTTCTGTTTAAACGCATGACTCATACTCTATCTATACTTTATATATGGCTTTAATATACTTAAACCATACGAAATAACTTGACATTTTTTGACATTTCAGACATATCAACCTCTAGTGGAAGCTAGTTTTTGTATCCTCTCTCTTGCTCTTATACTTTGGTGTTTTCATCAAACAAATTTAAATCATGGCAAGACAAAAAGGAATTATTAAGCTAAAAGGCTCTATCGGAGATATGTCCTTTTACAAAACCAAAGATGGCTATTTAGCTAGAGAAAAAGGAGGTGTAGATAAAGACCGAATTCAAAATGACCCTGCTTTTCAACGTACACGTGAAAATGGAGCTGAATTCGGGAGAGCTGGTAGTGCTGGCAGGATATTAAGAACTGCTTTTCGCCCTTTATTACTTAGAACTTCAGATAATAGAGTTACCTCAAGATTAACTAAGGAAATGGTAAAAGTCATTAAAGCTGACGCTACCAACTTAAGAGGTCAACGTAATGTTCTTGATGGAGAACTGGAGATGTTACAAGGATTCGAATTCAATATTGGTGGTCGTTTGGGAGCTACTGTATATGCTCCTTTTGATTCAAGCATCGACAGGGCTTCTGGTGAAGCTGTGGTCAACATTCCAGATTTTATTCCTCAAAACACAATTGCTGCACCCCAAGGTGCTACGCACATGAAACTGGTTTCTGCTGGTGCAGAAATAAATTTTGAGGAGGACACTTTCAACTTAGTAACAGCTGAGAGTGGAGAGATCGAGATCGGACCACAAACAGAAGCAGCCGTTAACTTAACCAATGCCTTACCTGCAGGGAGTGGTTCTCCCTTGTTTCTGGTATTTGGTATTGAGTTCTATCAAGAAGTGAACGGGAACTTCTATCCTTTAAAAAATGGGGCTTATAATGCCTTGACTCTGGTAGCTGTAGATGGAGGTGCTTAATGGATTTTACCCTGAAAAGGACATATCATCCCAATGGCACTAATGGGGAGCTCTGGACCAACGGTCAGGTTGTTGGTTATACCATTGAGCTCCCCTGGCTTCACAATCAACGCAATGTTTCTTGCATCCCTGAGGGACGGTATGAACTTGTAAAGCGATATACCGAAAAGAGAGGCTGGCATATTCTGGTGAAGGATGTTCCGGGCAGATCATGGATTCTTTTCCACCCTGCCAATAATGCCCTGAAGGAACTGAAGGGCTGCATTGCTCCTGTATCGAAGTTTAATGGTCCGGGTAAAGGCATTGAGTCACGATATGCGACAAAGATGGTTGAGATGTTCGTTTTTGGAGCGATAGACCAACAAGAGAAAGTTTTTATCACGATTAAAGAAAATAGCAATATGAATATCATTCAAAGGGCAAAAGCCCCAACTCCAAAGTTTTTCAAAGTATTACGCACTATTGGCCTTGGGTTGGCTGCTGCAGGTGGTGCTTTACTTGCTGCTCCTGTCAGCTTACCCGCTGCATTGGTTAGTCTGGGTGGTTATCTGGCTGTAGGTGGCAGTGTATTGACCGCTGTTAGTCAAGTAACTGCTGAAGATGGTCAGAAGGTCAAAACGTCAAAGAACGATGGCTGGCCTGATTAGCGGAACAGGTACTAAAGCCGGTACGGCTGGAGGCACTTTGCTAACGGTGCTGGCCAATATCAGTACCGGAGACCTAGTTCACACAACAGTATTAGCCGCTGTAGGAGCTTTGGTCAGCTTTACAGTGTCCATCATACTAAAATGGCTGATCAAGGCTCTGAGCAAAAGAAATCGGCCGGAAAAGCCCGGTTGATACCGATCCGAAAGTCGGTTACTGTGTCCAAAAAAGGTTCCGTGATTCACGGTGCCTTTTTTCATTCCAGAAGTATTCGAAACATAATAGCTCTTTTGACCTGCTTTACGAGCTCCACTTGTTTTCCAAAACCTTACTTTCGTCTCAAAGTCCTGAAGCAAGGCCAACGATTTCAAATATTTGCTTCTGTCTTTCAAAGCTTTACTAGCCCCTGCCAACAAGACTGCTTTAGCATCACCAATTCTTAAAAAGGGAATGACCGAACCAATTAGGTGAGGATAAAATCCCTGAGCCTGCCATAAGCCAACCAGAAATGAAAATTCTTTCCCTCCTCTGTATCGGTTATTATCATGAAACAGTTTGCACAAGGATTTTCCAATGGTTTTCCGGCATTGTTTCCTCTAGAAAGGATGAAGAAATGTGGCTTAGTAGTGGTGAGTCCATCTCTATAAGTTTTCATATGAAAAGTGTACATAGCACGAGCATTTAAAGTTTAGCTCGCTCCGCTTCGCACACATTTCAAAAGAGAAAAGAAAAAGGAAAAAAAGAAAAAAGAAAGCTTTTATGGCATTCAGGCGGTGGTAAAAAGCAAGGCTTGCTGAGGCACGAGGCAACTTGGCCTGGCCTTACTTTTTAAATCGTGGGAGGTATGTGGGAGCCTGAATATATTTGCGGAATCTTTTATTGATTTGCTTTCTTATGAGACCATGCAGCAATTTCAAACAATAAGGCACAATCACCTTCGTCATTCCAAATTGATTTATCCAACCCCCAGTAGTAGAAGTATATTGTATAGTCTTTTTCTTTTTTCGGTTTATAAGTCCCATTCTTAGTGTACAAAACCACCACATCACCTTTTTTTACTTTTTGGTCGGGGAACCAGTATGTGTGCCTGACCTTATTTGAAATATTGTCATCAGAGGTATAAGTGGAATCTGCCACCATGTATTCACCAATATCGGTATCGTCAACCACATCAAGGATTATTCTTTCTGATTTAAGTGTGTCAAAATCGACTACATTTCTAATCTTCACTTTCATAATTACGCTGGTTATAGTAGCATGAATATACGGTTAAAACTCAAAAAAAGCTACCCCCTAAAAGGGCAGCTCTGAGAAACTAAGCTCTAACCAGAAGAGCCGGATAGTGTAATCTACTACACAACAACGAACAACGCCCATGAAAAACGGGCTACCTGATATACGAACGCCCGCCAATAGCCACCTGCTACCGAAACGGACTCTAAATAATAACTTAAACATAGTGCCCGTATCACAGGAACGGTGTGATTGTGGCAAGGGCTGTGAAGAAAAAATACAACCCACAGGGTGGAGGTTTTTTTGAAACAGGCGAAGCGAACCCTTGCAAACACTCACAGCCGCATGCCTGTAACTTTGTGCTATGTTGGGGTTTTATAATTAATTATATTGATTTCAACATTGGTAGAACTATTATGATTGAAACTGTTGCGGAATTTCTTGAAAGACTCAGGGATATAGAAAAAATTAAAATTGATGAGCTTAATATTAAACATAGACCGACTATCGGTAACACTTATGAAGGTTTAACTGAGACATTACTCCATAAGGCAGTATTTAAAGGTCTTAATCTAAATATTGTTACTAATTCTTTTATTAAAGCACCTGATGGCACTAGGAGCGATGAAATGGATGTTTTACTTATTGAAGGAGAAGGAGAGCTAATTCCTTACACTAAGGAACAATATGACGTATCATATGAAAAGGTCATAGCAGTCTTTCAGGTCAAAAAGAAATTGAATAAAAATCAGATTACAGATTCCTATGAGAATTTAAAAAACGTCATTGATCATGCAGACCAGGGGCCAATGCCAAACTTTTCAAAACGTCTATTTAGAGATTCATACAGAGGAATTTGCAAACAAGATATTATTGAGAAGGGCAAAGAACGAAAGACTTTTGAAAGTTCGACAACAGAAATGATTTATCATATTTTAAAAGTTGAATCGACATTTCCTGCTAGAATTGTATTCGCTTATGAGGGATATGCCAGTGAATATGGATTAAGAGAAGGGTTTGTCAAGTTTTTGTCAGAAAACAAGTCTAATCTTGATGATATGAAATATGGGTTTGGTCCTTTGAATTTTCCAAACCTCATAATTAATAAAGATTTTACATTAATAAAAGGTGATGGAATGCCTTATGGAAGCCGATTACTTGATGGTCAATGGGCTTTTTATTTATCGAGCAGTGAGAAGCCTTTATTAAAATTGTTAGAAGTAATTTGGACTCAACTGTCTTATCGTTATGAGTTACCAATTGAGATTTTCGGAGAGGACATAGAAAAGGAAGGAACAAATATTTTTTTGAAAGCCAACTTAGTAAATATCAGTGGATTTAGAGCTTGGAATTTGGAATATGTGAACCTGAAGAAAAAAACACTTAAAAACAGTATTGGTAATAAAGAATGGGAACCATATAAGCTTACAGAAGACCAGCACCATATTATGGCATTGCTATGTGCAAAAGTAGAAATGAGTATAAAATATGTTGAAAATGAATTAAAAAATAGTTTTGGCAATGTCGATATATCTTTAGTAATTAAGGGTATTTTGGAAACCGAATTAGTTTACCTAGAACATCAAAAAATAAAACTTCTAACAGACAAATGTAGAACAGCATTTGTACCAGGGTTTGGATATTGTGTTGCTGAAGATAAATCTGGCAGATTTACTCGGTGGACAGATAAATACATGAAAAACCATACAAATAGTAAAGCCAATAATTGAATTCGAGCGGAACGCAGGAAAACCAAAAACGGCTGGCTGGCGGATGCAATGAGCGGAGTGCAACGGAACGGGTTGCAGTCCGACAGACAAGCTTAGCGAGCCGTCCTGCGAGTGGAGCAAGGGTGCCTGGCCGGGAATTCCACTTTGCGGATGAAGGCCGGGGTATGTGTGAAGTGGAATGCAGGGCTTTTGTATTTTGAATCTCCACAAAAGCCCGGAATGGAACGGAACTACACAAGGGCTGGCGTGATTTTTTGCTTTTGAGCATTGGCAGGTATAAGCGATTGCTTGTGTATTGGGATACCTTAGCGTTGTTGCAAAAATCATGACAGCACGCAGCCCGCAGCGACCCGCAGGCGAGCAAAAACACTGGCAGCCGGTGGATCCCGCACGGCATGGAGCTTTAGCGGAATGCGGTGCGGGAGACAGAGTAGGCTGCCGTGAGGATGACAACCGAGCTGCAAGCAGCATGACAGGCTGGCGATAGCCACCCGAAGGGCAGCATAGCTTATTTTCTGTCCTTTGAATAAATAACTCTTTCAGAAAATGTGCTGTGATGGCCTGGCATGATGCTTTGCCGAGGGCGGAAGACGAACACCGCTTTACCTGCGTGTTGGGGTGCGGTGGGAAAAGCAAGTGTGGCACGGTATGGAGTGGAGAGCAACGGAACGCAATAGTGGGCTACTCTTGCTGCGGGTTGACCGGAAGTGGGTGAATGGAGGAACGGAATGAGCCGACTGGAGGGAGATGGGATGAGCGTTTGGATTTGACACGATATAACTTTGGCAGAAACCGTAATTATTTGCTAAAGTTTTAAATCGACAAATGTATTTGGGCTTTAAATTAAAAAATGTATTAGACCCGAAAATTGGGTCTTATCGTTCCATGAAATATAATAAAAATTCATTTAGTTAGCAGTTCTATGGATGGCACATCACCTCCTGATCCTTTTTCTCTTTCTTCCCACCGAATACCAAGTGAAAGATATATGATCGCTTCTCTAGCTGTTTTAAGCACCTTTAAGGTTTTCATGTATAATTCTTCTGATGAAACGGAATAGGATATTTTATCTGAAAGCATATTAGGTGCTATTTCATTTAAAAAGTCTTGTTCGTAAACTTTGAAACTCTTGTGTTCAATATAATTTCGCATTTTTACTATTTCTGATGCATCGGGCTCTAAAACTGTCTTGTACTGCTTATCGTTATAAAAGAGATCTTTGCTGACCCAATACAATGCACGAAACATAAGGTTTCTCTTATTAACAAAATTCTCACTTAACTTCCCTTTCTTATCCAACCAGATTTTTCTGAAGTTCACCTCATGCTCTTTGATGCGTAAATCAAGATAATAGTTCAGAAAATAGCTGATTTTATCAAATAAGGAATATGCTATTCTGAAGGCAGTTTTAACATGCTCTATCTGAATAGAATGAATGGAAGAATCAAGCATATCATATCTCAAAACACCTCTATCGGCATAATGCTCTGAGGTATTGTTGTATCCTTTAAACAGAAATAACCGAGCAGTGATATATTCTTGCTTTATCTGGTTAAAGAAACTGTGGTATGACCCTGCTTTTTCTGAACTTATGACCATACTAGGTAATGCAAATGGGTCATGGTTGGCTATTTTATATGTTCCCAAGTCATTTAATGGATTTAAGAAAAGTACATTTTCCAGACACCATGTTCTATATAGTTGTTCCTCTATTGAAGAGAATTCTGATGGCTTATTTAGGTCTGGATTATAGTTTGTAACCCAGGCATATTTCGTTTCCAAATGCTGAACCTTTGCTTTGTAATCATGTGAGGCATTTGGCTCAATAGGAAATTGAATAGCTCTTTTTATGTTTTTGTATCCCATCCCGAAATAGATGGAGCGGTGACCATCATCATACAAACTGTTTAGTCCATGATAAATCATACTATTGCCTTTGGCTCCCAAAGCCATTCCAAAATCTTCATCAATTTTGATTGCTTTGTTCCAGTTTTCCATAGCTGCTACAAAACGTCCACAGAAATCAAAGCTATTTGCAAGATTGGTATGAATCTGGCACAATCTCGCTGCAGGATGTTCCAGTTTTTCCGGATTGAAATACTTAATGGCACTCCTCAAGTTTATGATTTCCTGTTCCGCCTGGGGGTGATCCCATTCCCAGGATTCTGGCTGAGATTTATTCTGATGCCTTATATCGCCCCAGGCAATGCTAAGATAATAGTGATACAAACTACGTTCATCAGGAAAAAATGAGTCAGGGTCTACTAGTTCGGAAAGTTCAATAGCTTTTTTTGTGCCTTTATCTGTTCTCAGTTCATAAGAGTACTCGATGAGTTTCAGAAATACTTGCAGTATTTGATCCTCAGAAAGTGCATCCAAAGAATTAATTTCCAACAGTTTATTGAGTTCCGATTGTTTATCTATACTCATAGACCAATAAATTCTTTTATTTTTTGAAAAACAGACTTTGTTGCTTCTTTCTCATGCTTAATTGTGTGTTTTATTGTGGTATGTAAAGGATCTGAAACTACCGGATCAGGGGCTGTATAGCTGGTTTGACTATCTTCTTTATTATGAGTTGTAGAGTTGATCTTTTTCTGATTAAAGTATGTCGACTTTGCTTTGCGTGAGATTTTTCCTTCCTGATATTTTTTATTTTTTTGACTCGGGAAATGCAGAACCTTAAAGCTAGCGTAGGAGTTATCTATAAACTTAAAGAGTGTCTGTTGAGCTTTTTCTAATTTCTCATCGCTATACTCTGAGAAATACTTTTCGTTTTGATAGCTATAACAATTTTTATAATTCACTTCAATAGCCGCTACGTTAGCCTCTCTGTATCCAGATTGTTTTTTGATTTTGGACTTACTTGAAAAGTTAATTTCAACAATAAGGTGATCTGTGCCAATATCATCCACAAACCATTTTGGTGAATTTATCTTACCCTGCAAGTCAGCATTAAAGTAATCACTGCCTGACTCAACCCTTACTTCTTGCTTTAAAAATTCAAATTGAATTCTAAAGCGTTTACCCTTATAATAGACATTAACTCCCTTTGATTTGCAAACATAATCCTGAGCCATTTGATGACAAAACCCTTTACCTCCTTTCCTTAGGTGATCGGGTACATCAGGATCATTAAAACTGAAGTGAATGACTTTATCTGTATTCGTTACTGCCTTCATTTTGTAATAAGGGGGATGGCAATAATAGTATATTCTACCTAACCATACATCTGGATTCTCGAATTGAAGTCTTCGAATTTCCCAAATGTATTTTTCAGTTGAATCAGGGTGAGGTTCGAGTTTACATTTGAACTTTGTTGCCATAGTTTATTATTTAAAAACACTTAAAAATTCATATTACTCTTCAACACAGAGTTACATTTTTTAAATCAATGATTTTTCCAGCCTATCTTTCCATCTCTTCCAATCAGGCATAATGGTTTCTTGCAGATCATAAAATGCCTTGGTATGATTATGATGAACTAAATGACAGAGTTCATGGATAATGACATATTCAATACTCCCTTTAGGAGCTTTTATCAAATCTGGATTCAGAATCACTTTCCCTCTGACAGTACAGCTTCCCCACCTGGTAGGCATATATCTTATTTGAAGATCGGGAGAGGAAATATTATATTTCTTAAATAGTGGAAGTACTTTGCTCAAGATGTCCTGAAAATGTATTGCTGCCTTTTCTCGATACCATTCTGACAAGATTTTATCAGGCGAGGCATTCTCTTTTTTGAAAAGCATTAATCTACCTCTGTAAACCTTTACCTCATTTTTAGGAGCGTCTTCAATTTTTATTTTGTACTGTCTACCTAAATAAAGATGAGTTTCTCCATTGATATATTGGCGTGCTGGCCTAAGCGGATAATAGGATAAAAATTCAAGTTGTTGTTTGATGATCCAAGGAGCTTTTTCCCTAAGCTTAGATTTTAATTTCTCTTCGGTCGTTTCGTTTGGGGCTATTACCCGTACTTTACAATCAGGATAAACACGTATACCTAAGGTCTTACGCTCTTGATAAGTAAGCTCATAGTTGATTTCCTTAGAGCCGAATTTGAATGACTGTATGGTGATGGTATCAGACATATTTCAGCTTAGCAATTTTTAATCCTTCTTCTACTAATTCATCTATCAAATCAAAGGGCAATTCAATGTCTTGCTGTGCCTTTAACTCAAATAGGTAATCATCTATATCAATCCTGATTTTACCCTCTATGTCTGACTTGTTAACCCAATCAATAATTGGTTTGCCATTTTCAAAGACTATGGATTTAATTACATTATCAATGCTCTCTGCTATAACAGCCCCTACATTTTCACCACCTTCTGATCTTTTCAAGTGACCTTTGAAAATTTCATTTACCAAGTTATAAAGGGCAATTCCTGTATCGTTTCCGACTAGGTTTTCTGGAATATTGTCCTGTCTGCCATTATGAAATTGATCTTCAAATCCTTTAGCCTTATTGAGGTAGTCTGCCTCCGAAATACGGTGTTGGTGGTAGTCGTCAATGGTATCTCGGATGAGTCTTGATAGCTTCTTGAAGTAAACAGGGTCTTCATTCATTTTCACATTGATTGCTTTGATCGTTCTGCTGGCAATGTGATCAGCTTTGGCTGCTTTGCTGGTGATTTTCTCTACTTCTTGTTCACGCTGCTCTTTGTCAAAAATATTGACCAATTCAGTGATACGAAGAATCTCACCTTCGGTGGTAATATGCTTGTCTATAAGCTTCTGTACTTGTGGTTCATACTCTTTGTATTCCAGGTCATCAAAATACCTACGCTTAACAGAAATCCTTAGTCCTAAAAAGAACTTAGCATCCTGTTTGTATTTGTTGATCTGCTGCTCTGGTGTATTGCTTATGAACTCAAAGCTTGACAAAGCGAGTTTTAATAAACGGGCGAATGCAGAGACTTTTTCATAGAATATATGGCGAATTGCCTCATCCTGTAATAGTTCTTCGTAGGCAGGTTCATCATACTTGTTTTTGATTTCTTTGAATATGTCCCAAACCTCTGATTGTAGTTGTGGTAACTTTTTGATTTCTTCACTGATATTAGTTAGCGTACCTTCCAAATCAAGGGCATCATAATCGTTGGTTCCTGAATAGGTCTCTAATGCAGAATCCAAATTTTCAAGGTTACCATAATAGTCGATAATCAAACCGTGCTCTTTACCCGGAGCTAATCGATTAACCCTTGCAATAGCTTGTAGTAGCGTATGTTCTTTTAACTGTCGTGTGAGATATAACACATAGTTGTTAGGAGCGTCAAAACCAGTCAGCAGCTTATCAACTACAATGATGATTTCAGGGTGGTCTTGTTTCTTGAATGAGTTAATCAGTGATTTCTCATAGTTTTCAGAACTGCCATATTTGTCCATCATGGCTTTCCAGAACTTCAATATTACATCATCACTCTCCTCAAAAGCATCATCATAGTTCTCTCTGACATCTGGACCAGAAATCAATACTTCACAACTTACTTTGCCAATTTGCTTAATAAACTCTCGGTAGCGAATGGCAGTGGTTTTATTGGGTGCTACCAACTGACCTTTCGCCTTTAATGTGCCAAAGAGGATGTCTTGTACATTTTGTTCGTAATGATCTGAAATGTCCCATGCTCTGGCATAAATGATTTCTTCTGCCTTGTTAAGCTGATTGGTGGAGCTGAATTTTCTTTTCAATGCCGCCTTACCGTATGGTGTAAGTGGCTCGGAAACACGCTCAAAATAGTTATCTAATGGCTTTTCGTTGACCTCAATCAAATTGTGCCTTCCTTCATATAGTAAAGGAACTACTGCACCGTCAGCTACTGCATCAGTTATCGAATATACATCTATAAGACCGCCAAATCGGTTGGCTGTACTTTTCTCCTTCTTCATCAAAGGCGTACCTGTGAATGCAATGAAACAGCCTCTTGGAAAGACCTTCTGCATTTTGATATTGAAAGTACCGTATTGACTTCTGTGTCCTTCATCTACTAACACAAATATGTCAGGTGAATCAAAGCCTTCTTTGGCTCGGTTAACCGCAGCTTCAAACTTGTGGATCAATGTGGTAATGACGGTATCGCCTGTGCCTGAAAGTAACTCTACCAAGTGTTTACCTGTCTGAGCATTTTCAACAGGTATTTGACACTTCTTGAATGTCTCTGTTATTTGGTCATCCAAATCAATACGGTCTGTGACCAATATGATTTTGGGATTCTTTATTTTGGGGTGGGTGGCAATGAGTTGAGCTAACATAACCATAGTGAGCGATTTGCCACTACCTTGGGTATGCCAGATTACTCCTCCTTTTCTTAATCCCTGATTATCGGTTTTAGCTACTTTGTTGAGTGTGTTATGAACAGCGAAATACTGCTGATACCTTGTGATTTTCTTAATGCCATCATCATATAGGGTGAAATTAAAAATGAGGTCTAAAAGACGATGTGGCTGACAAAGACTAAACAACAATCTATCCTGTTCGGTAATCGCTTGGTCTTCCTTTTCTAAGTTTTTGAAGTATGACCATACATTTTTATACCGCTCCTGAAACAGGGTTGTTCTTTCGTTGTTGGGTAGCGGTTGATTCTTCAAAGTCTGAAGCTTGTTCATCCATTCTGTTTCTTCTGCTTTAGTTTTGAATAGCTCCTTCCAAAAACTCCAAAATTCTTTTTCAGTGGCCGTAGTAGCGTATTTGGCATCATGTGTAGCCAGTCCAAAGACAAGGTTGGAGTATTGATATAATGAACGAATACCGTCTTCCTGTTGGTTTCTCAAATGCTGTTCAATAGACTTATCAATGGGGTCTTTGATTTTGGGGCTTTTGCATTCTATGATTACCATAGGAATACCATTGATGAATAGCACAATATCAGGACGGTAATGCTCACTGCTGCCACTTCTTAGTACGCTAAATTCTTCTGAAACGTGGTATGAGTTCTTCTCAGGATGTTTCCAATCAATGTATTGGAAAGAGAAACTCTTTTTGTCACCTAAAACCGATTGCTCAAAGCTCCTGCCAAGCGTGGTGAGTTCGTAAAACGCTTTGTTAGAAGCGATAAAACCATCTTGAACAGGAAGGTCACGTAAGGATAAAATGGCATTGTTTACGTTGACTTCTGAGAAGGCAAACTCTTTCCCTTTATATTCAATCGAATTGATGCTATGTAATTGTTCTTTCAGGATGGTTTCCAACAATACGTTAGATGTTCTTCCTCCACGAGCTTCCAAAGCTTGTTCTGGAGATAGGTATTTCCATCCCATATTCATGAGCAGCTTCAATGCTGGAAGCTGCGATATATGATCTTCTTTAAATGATGGTACTGCCATGATTATTGAACTTTTGGATCGGTTTTTGAGTTATAGATTCGAACGATAATGGTGTTGAATTTTGAAAATCCAATATTTATTCGTTCATTTGTAGTGTCATTATCCAAAGGGTAAAGGACTTGGCAAGTGACATTGTTCACTCGATCGCAGTGCCTAAAGTTGCGTATCTCACTTACGAAGTGGGGATTATAAAATACTTGGACCGGGGTGTCCCCGATCGGCAAAAAGCTGGAACTTGTTTCAGCTTTTTGTTTTTTATGGGAATATCTTAAGTCCATATCTTTTTCCATTTTTACTGTAAATTTTAGGAGCCACAATATCAAAAGCAGGGTTAGCCCTCTTAGGATCAATTACATATCTGGCCATAGGGTAAGCCACCAAATCCGCTAATTGCAGTCCGTTAATGTTTTCTTTTTTGTCTCTGAAGTGGATATTCAGGTTGATGTCTTTCAATCGCTCAGCACTCACATAGCCTGTACCTCTGGCCATGAGCCGCTGAAAGTGTTCGTCCAGCTTTTTGTCTTCTTTTTTACCACGTTTCTCAATGACAATTTGTAAGCTCTTATTGAGTGGTTTGATGCCATCCAAATAGAACACAGAACGTTCAATCATAAAGGACAAAGCCAGTTCATACACATCATTGGAGAGCCGCCCAAATTTCTTAATGTAATTATCCTTTCTGATGGCGGAGGCAATCACAGTATATTGGCCATTGGCAATACATGCATTGAGTTGATTGTAGAAGGCAGCTTTCAATTCCATGTCAAATAGGGTTTGAAACTCCTTTTCGCACTTGCGAATATCACGAGAATGAAAAATGACCTGTTTATTCTTCCAGAATTCAGCTTTGATCCTGTTAAACTCATCTCTTATGGCAAAATACGCTGCCTCCGACATCAAAACACCACAAAGTAGAAATACTGGAAAATCAGGGCTTAGTGTGGTCAAGCCGTGATCTCCGCTTTCGTCAATGAATAGGTAATATTTGGTGTTTGATCCTGTCATTTAATTGCTTTTACATCCAACTTATCTTCAAAACCACAAACTTTTAGCATACTTTTATAATGATCCTCATCAACTTTCTTGACTAGCCAAAGCACATCATCAATTACGTTTTTACCTTCTTCTAAAAGGGTTTCAACAGTATTATCAAATGACTCAATTCTGTCAAGGTGAGAGTACTTATTTAGAAAGTAAAAAATGCGTTCTTTTTGTGCATTCGTTAAGCCATGCTTGATTCCTAATTGTAATGCCCCATTAAAGCCGGAATTGTCAGGTGTCTTAAAACTTGTGAAAGCTTCTAATAATCTGCGGACAGAATTGGCAATTGTAAAACAAGCAGAATCATCCAACTCATCAAGGTTTTGATATTCTATGACAGAGTTAAACACATAATGGTATTCAGAATGGAATTTAAGTAAAGAGTTTTTTGCATCTGAAAGAACCCCGTTTTGGGCTATATATATGTTGGACAGACTTTGCTTACTGGCCTTATCAAATTTTTTAAGCATCCAATCCCGAACCTGCTTGAAAAACCAGAAGTTATGCGTGAGGACAAAAAGTTGTTTGGCTCCTTCTGTCGATTGTTTTATGAGACTTGATGCATTAAAAAGGTGATTACTATCAAAACTTGAAATAGGATCATCAAGTACAATGATTTGATCGGCAATGTTGGCGTCATTTTCTTTGATTTTTGAAAAGAAGTAGATTAAGGAAATAGCCGTTTTTTCACCTTCACTTAAGTTCCTTGCAACTACATTACCTCTTTTAAGTTGATAACCGCCACTTTCCTGCCTTTCTAGCATGATATCATTTCTTCCGATAAATTTATGAAGGTTCTCTTCTATTTCTTGAATCGCTAGGGTGTCACTTTTTAGTTCATTTTCTAGTCTTTTGATGGATTCTTTTAGTGATGAAATTTCTTCTTCAGTTGTCTTTAGGCTTTGTTCCACACCAGAGATATTCTGTTCTGTTTTTGGTAAATTTTCAGATACAGCCGATTGGCTGACAAAGTGAAATTCGATCTTTTGTTTTGCCTGTTCTGCTAATTCTTTATGCGAAAGGCTTGTGTCATTGTGTTTCTGAATTACTGCCGTGAGCTTGTCTAATTCTTCATTGAATTCGGAAAAAACAACTCCACCAGATAAAGCTGTGTCACAAGGAGAGAAGGGGTTAGCCTTTTTACTCGAAAGAGAGTTTATCCAATTATCAATTACCCCATTGATCTTGTCAATTTTTTCATTTGTGGTTGTAATGGCTGTATCATATTCTTCTTTGAGACTATCATACAAAAGGTATTTTTCATTTGATAGCTTACTTCTTTTACCTTTTTCAAGTTTATTTATTTGATTAGTGATATTGGTCTTTAATTCATCAAATTCCTTATTGAAGTGAGCATCAAGAGTCTGAGTTCTTTCTTTTTCTAGTGGTTTTCCACAAAACTCACAGTTTTCACTTTCGTGTTTTTTATGAAGTACCAAACCTGTAGAAACCCAATCTCCGATATCCGGATTATCTCTTAAACGACTAATTACATTCGAGGTAATATTTGTATCAAGTAGATTGTTTACTTCTCTTTCTATCTCGGAAAGTTTGTCAATGCTAATTTTGGAAGGGAAGTTTTCTGAGGGGATTTCGTCTTTTTTACTGTTTAGAAGGGTATAATTCTTTTCGTCAGTTAACGATTCTTCACTTAATTCATAAGTATCAAAATCTGCATTTTCATTTTTCAGACCTTTCCAAATATCTGAGGAAGTTTTCTTATTATACGTAACGTTGGCGTAGATTGTGCCCAATAAAAAGTCTTTAATAGCTTTTCCTGCGTTTTTATGAAAATCATCAGCTCTTTTGACTAAATCTTGCTCTTCTTTTTTAAAGTCTTTTAGTTCCTTTTCTTTTACCAAAAGCTCTGCTTTTTTTGAATCCAGTTCCTTTTTCTCTTCAACTTTCTGTTTGCTAATAAAAACTATGGGGTCAGTTTCAGCATCAAAGAGGTTAAGGTTATCGTTTATGAAATCCTGATTAAATACCTTAATATCGAGAGAATGGGTATAGGAAGTGGATTCTATTTTACTGGAATCATCTAATTGAATAGAAAATTCTGCACCCTTATATTCATCGTGATTACACCTCGTTTCAATGCAGCGGAGTAAACGGGCCAAAGTTGTTTTGCCACTTCCATTCCAACCATAAATCAGGTTGAATTTATTAAAGGGTTTAACTGAGTATTCTTTCTTGAAATTATCAAGAATTCCGAATCCATTTACCTTAATGACTCTCTGGATCATAATCTATTACTTTACATTTACTCTTATTTCACCCGTCAATAGCTTCTGCATTAAGCCTTTCTTTTGTTCTTTCAGAGTGACTATTTGCTGCTTCAACAGTTCAATTTCTCTATCGGCTTCAGATAGTACCGCTACAATTCTTTTCTGCTCTGCTAATGAAGGAACTGGAATTTTTAGCTTGGCAAATTCTCCTTGACCCAAGGTTTTGTTTCGTCCTGCACCACCTGGAGAGGCTAAGCCTAAAAGGTGCTTTCCTCTGGCGGTTTTGAAGTAGTATAATAGGAAGTCCAAATCAAGGACTCCTTTCTTAGGCTTGTACATTGGGAAGCGGTGCGAAGCAATCATACCTACCTCTGCTTCTGTGGTTTTCGCAATGGCATGTTCCCATGCAAATACGATGTTGACTACAAAACAATCTGGTTGAATCCAAAAAACTGATTTGTTTCCCAAGCTTGCTCCGGTTACTTCTTCTTTGTGAAAAATACCCTTGCAGTGAGAACGAATACCTATTTCTCGGTAAAGGGTTTCTGGATCTGGGGAAAATGGTTTTTTTACCTTTTGAACTAAGTCAGAGACTAATTTTAAATCCCAGTCAGAAGGGATTTCACCAAATTTTGTATTAATTATTTCTTCGCTTTGCGCAAAGCCTTTTAATCGGATCTGACCATTTAATAATTGTTGCTCAATTCCTCTCCTTTTTAACTCTTGATTCTTTAAAATATTTTCAAAAAGATTAATTCCTTTTGACCATATAGATAGTATTTCTCCTATTTTAGACCTTTCTTTTTCAGGAGGGAGAGGGATTTCAATTTCCGAAAACATAGAAAGATGGACTCTCTTTTTCTCTTCTAGGGAACCAATTGAAACTCGATCAAAAATATTTATAATTGGATAGGATTTTAAATAATTTTCAAGATAGATTCCAGAATTAATATTTTTTAATTCAAGTATATTGTAATAAGCTGAAACAGCAACTGGGAAATCAATATCGCTTCTTCCTATTGCTCCAAACCTGAGATTCATTGGATTGAAAATGAAATCATTTTTATGAATGATACGATACAAATTTTCCGAACTGTCTTTTAACAGGTGTTCTCTTTTGTATCTTTCAGGTTTTGGACAAACTCCTTTCTCAATTGTAAAACTATACAGAGGGTATGTTTCTAAATCGCTTGATAATATCTTTTTCTCAGTAAATAGTTCTCCAAGCTTTACTAGGCTCCAGCCGTAGGGAATATTGATGCCGTATTTAGTTTTTGCCTGATTCATAACTAAAATCCTAATTCCTTTAAATATTTCTCCATTTGCTTTTCTACCTCTATCAACTCACTTTTTAATTCCTTAATATTTTGCTGAGTAGCAGGAATATCTACCTCCTCTTCCTCCTCAAAAGTGTCGACATAGCGAGGAATGTTGAGATTATACTCGTTTTCCTCTACTTCCTGAATTGTGGCACGGTAGGCAAATTTTTCTTCTACTACCTCACCTAATTCCTTGGTTAATGGTGTTGCGGTTTGAAACGCCCTATACATGTTCACCACTTTATCAATATCCTTATCACGCAAGCGGTTTTGATTGATGCCTGATTCATAACCTTGACTTGCATCAATAAATAAAACATCTTTATTATTTCCCTTGGCTCGATTGAATATCAGCATGGTGGCTGGAATACCTGTGCCAAAGAAGAGGTTGGCTGGCAAGCCTATTACAGCTTCCAGAAGGTTTTCTTCAATCAATTGCTGTCTTATTTTTCCTTCTGTGCTACCCCTAAATAATACGCCATGAGGAAGAATTACACCTACCCGACCTGTATCATGATAGGTGGATTCAATCATGTGAGAAATAAAAGCGTAATCACCTTTGCTTTTGGGTGGTACGCCTCTATGGAATCGGGTAAACTGGTCAGATATTGCATTGTCTGCTCCCCATTTATCCAATGAAAAAGGAGGATTTGCCCCTACAATGTTTCCTTTTAGCAGGTTGTCATCTTCTAGCAGCTTAGGGTTGTTCAGTGTATCGCCCCATTCAATGGTAGCATCATCAATCTCATGCAGGAACATGTTCATACGAGCGAGTGCCCAGGTGCTTCCGTTAATTTCCTGTCCGTAGAGCGAGAAATTTTTGCTGCCTACCTGCTTGGCTAATTTGATCAATAGAGAACCCGAACCACAGGTGGGGTCTATAATCCTGTCACCAGGTTGTGGATTGAGCAATTTAGCTAAGAGTTTAGAAACCTGAGCAGGGGTATAAAATTCTCCTGCTTTCTTTCCTGCATCACTGGCGAATTTTTCAATCAAGTACTCATAAGCGTCACCAATCACGTCATTGTCCTCTAAGTGCGATGGCTGCAAGTCCAGAGCAGAAAAATCTACCAAAAGGTTTTTAAGTCTTCTGTTCCGGTCTTTCGTTTGCCCAAGGTTAGCTTCTGAGTTGAAATCTATGTTTCTAAATACACGCTCCAATTTACTGCGGTTGGCATCTTCCATGCTTTCCAAAGCGGTATTGATTAATTCACCCACATTAGCGGCATTTCGGTTTTCAAAGAGGTAATCAAACGTGCAAGATTCAGGCACCTGAAAACGTTCGTTTCTCAGAGCTCTTTCTACTCGTACTACATCATCATTGTATTTCTTAGCATAAAAGTCCTTTTTATCCTTCCACACATCAGACACGTACTTTACAAAAAGCATGGTCAGGATAAAGTCCTTGTATTGCGAAGGATCAATAACACCTCTAAAGGTGTCACAAGCTTTCCAGACAATGTTGTTGATTTCGCTTTGGGTAATCGGTTTATTGCTCATGCTTCTGATAAATTAAGTTTTTAATGACTGCCTGATAGACTTTTTGTTTCTCCGTAATTATCTGTCGGGACAAGTCCATTTCTTTATAATGTAATTGCTTTATAGCAATTGCTTTTTCTTGTAGCTCCAATGAGGGGAGTTGGATAGTAAAGGCTTCTAATTCTGACTTACGAATAGAAGGTATTGAGCTTCCAGCTCCCAATGTTTGAAAGTGTGACTGTGTTTGAGGCATATTGAATAAGGTAGTGAGGAACTCCGGTATAACTTTCGATCTGTCTACTTTGATAACAAAGAAGATAGAAGAGGCTATTGCAGTGCCATAGTTTCTATCGTACGTCCAGGCAAAATTCCTCATCCCTTTGCCTACCAATAGAATATCACCATCTTCTAATAAATGTGTTTCATTCTTCTGGTCAATTTGAATGAAAGTATCAATCTTATCTGTTTGATTGCCATAATCATCAAAATGCTTCGCCTGTAGATAGGCAGCATTGCCGTTCTCGGTTGGCTTGGTGTATAATCCAAATTGAAGTTGTGCAATATCACTGATTTTTACTCTCATCTATTTGTAGATCCTTTCAAATACTAAACAAAGGTAAGAAAAAGATAATTAAAAGCAAGTAAAAATCTT
Source organism: uncultured Cytophagales bacterium (assembly GCA_963849955.1). Taxonomy (GTDB): domain Bacteria; phylum Bacteroidota; class Bacteroidia; order Cytophagales; family JAAEPT01; genus CAWFGW01. Next base: position 108,822 of record CAWKJU010000013.1, read on the forward strand.
TGTAGAGTTATTCAAATTAAATAAATAGAGTCAAAAAAATATTTTTCAAGCCATTTTCATTGTTAATGATTCCTCCAACCACTCAAAAGCCTCCTCCTGGTTGTATCCCAAATTAGGACTTAGTAGTCCTTGCATGTCTCCTGAAAACTGTGCTGAGCTTTTCTTTAGCTCCATGTTGAGGAGGAACTCTTTTTGAGTGGGTGGCTTGCCCACCACGAATTTCATGTATTCATTGTAACAGTGGATGATCCTGTCAAAATCCAGCTTTGCGTGTTGGTTGGCATAATAGAGATCGAACAGGTCTCTGCCTTTCTTGCGTTGGTATAATGCCCGGAGTTTGGTTCCCAGGAGCTCGTCCAGGTGATATGTGGTGATGTCGCATTTTCCGGTAAACCATTCGCTCTCTACAGAAAATGGAAAGGAATTCCAGCCGAGTAGATTAAAATGCTCCCGGCAATTGATCTCGATTTTTAGCCTTAGTCGAATATCTGGTGAAAACTCTGAGTTGAAGCGGTACAAGAGTGTGTTATTATTTGCTTTGACCTTGACTACTCTTGCTTCTTCAAAGAAGGTTATGACTTCATCGATTCGCTTTAAAATGGGTTTGATGGGCCCTTCCTTGATCTGGACCAGGTCAATATCTTCTGAGTATCGTGGGGCTGGATTCAGATAGAGTTTGTGCAATGCAGTGCCTCCACGAAAAGCCAGATTTTCACTAAGGAATTCATCAGAGAAAAGTGCTACCAATGCTCTACAGATGATCAGGTCTTGCTCTACCTGTTCGTTTATTGGCCATGGAGCTGTAAACTTCCATTCATCTATGTATCGTTTGGGAATCATAAGTCACTTTCTATATCAATATTTACAATTACCTTCCAGTCCTTATCCATTTCCCCTGAACCTTCTTCATCTTTCATGAGAAGTATTTTGGACAAGGATTTATTCTTCGTAAGCTCTTTTAAGGGCTTTACCAAATGCTGTTGATTGAGTTCTTTGTCTAGTAAATAACCTAATCGTTGAATGGTAGCCGTTGGAAACCTTTCAGCAGCTATTAAGAGTTTGTCAGGTTTCATTTCTTCTACTAGTTCTTCCAGCACTGTAAATACTCTTCCCAGGCTAAAATCATAGGTCATCAAATCCAATGCGGTGAGTTCAGGGCTTGAAACTTTAATGTATCCTGCATCTGATTTTTTCTGGATAATGTCATCAGGGCTCCATTCTTTTTTGACATAGAAATTCAAACTCAGTTTGTCACTCTTCAAGTTTCTGAGTGCCGGTTTTTGTGTGATGACATAAAAGGTCATAGGTTGTTGGTGTGCTGCACCGTAATAAGCAGCTGCAGAAAAAAAGGCTACATAATAGTCTCTACCCAATGATTTCATCAAATCATCAATAAAGAGGTTAGCTGGTAGCATTCCTCGTTGTGAGTATTCAGGAGGTATAATGGTATAAAATCCGGAACGGACTTTGGCTATCTTTCCCTTTGTAGAATATCTAAACAACGTCTGGTTTAATGCTTTTTCAGAAAGCTCCAGGTTTTCTTTGGCTTCCTCTCTTGAAAAGGAATACCTTCCTTTTGCCCTGAGGGCATTGATGAAAGATTCAAGATTCTGATGTTTAAAGTCATTAACCATTTGCGTAAATCTACGAAAAACGTAGAGAAACGCAAACAAAGTGATTGATAGTTCATCTTTAAAAATGAGATGTGTAATCATTATCATGATAGTCAAACTCTCTTATCCTCTACATCAGCATCAAAAGGTATCACATTCATCATCTGCCTCAACCTACTCCTGACTCTGTTGCCGTAGTGTTCTTCTATTTCACTGGCGGATAGATTGGTGGTGGCGTGGGTGAGCATGTGCTGGCTGATGAACATGTCGTACCTGCTGAGGAGAATCTCGGCCATGACGTTGGTGTCGTTACCAAAGTACTTGATGTTGGACTCTACGCCTAGGTCATCGAAGCAGTAGGTTTTTGATGTTAACTCTCCGCCTTTATGATGGAATGATGCTTTTGAGTATTTGTTGATCACGGTATAACCGTCCTGTATAAATTCTAAAGTAATGTCTCTGGTGGATTTCATGATGTATTGTTCTTTTGGTGACAGCATAAACCGAAACAGGGTCATCAGCGAGGTTTTACCACAACCGACCGGACCAGTGAGTAAAATGCCTTTGTGGAGATCGATGTTGTATTTTTCTGCATTGGGTTTATCCTGATAGAAGTAAACCAGTAGTTTGAATAGGATCAGGTGATCTTCTTTCCATATCCTGAATTTTGGACTGATGTAGGCTTTGCCTGCTTTTTCGAGGAATTCGAGGCATTTGTCGAATTGGATGGTGTTGCTATGTAGTTGATGGGTTTTATTCATAATCGAAATATGATTGTGATTATTTCTCCCTCAGGCCGGGAAGGCCTTTCATTTTTGGCTTGACCCAAAAACGAAACAAAAAGGTCAAGACAAAACAATGCTTCCGCCCACATGTCCACGCTCACCCCGCTGTTTTGTCAGGCCACCGCTCTAGGAGTGCTTCGCACGGGTTTGTTAGAGTGGTTCGCCATAGTCTTTGTTGGTGCTTGTGTGGAGGTTGTCTGAGCTTTTCTTTTCATCGTACCGGGTGGTATTTAGCATCCAGTTGTGGGCTGCTGCTTCCCAGTCTTCCATAGGTTTGTTTTTACCTACTTTCCAGCCGACAGACCGGAAGTAGTTGTAGAATTTTCTGGCTTCCTTTTCCGGATAGTTCTCAGATTTGAAAAAGTGCATTACTACCGTTTCCTCCGGAGGGACTTTTTTGCTAGATCCGGGCGGAACATTTTTCCCGCTCTGCAGGGGGATTTCATCCGCTGTTCGCGTCTTCAACTTTTTTTCTAAAGACCTCCCAGAAGAAAAATTTTTATCATCATTTTTTTGCTCGCTGCTGTTTAAGCTCTTTTTATTGTTTGTACTGTTTATATAGTTTAATGAAGGGTGCAGTGCTTGTTCACTGCTTGTACCTTTTTTATCATTGGTGCGGTGCATAGCTTGTTCATTACTTGTACTGAAATTGAACATGTGTACATGGCTTCCACGAAGTGGATTGTGGGAGGGCAGATACCTCAGGTATCCATATTCATGTATCTGCTTCATGCACTTGTGATAGGTATGTTTGGATCCTATTTTACTAATCTTCATGACCTCCTCCCGGTTGATGGAAATCGGGTTGTCAAACCGATTCAAATTCCAAAGGGTAAAGAGGGAGATGTACAGGCTTACATGCGTAGCGTGAAGCCTGTCGTCCATAGTGATCTTGTTCATAACTTCCAGGTAATGTTTGATGAAGTTCATTTAAAAACTTTTGTTCTTCCATCCCCTTAGGCCGGGGAGGCCTTTCATTTTTGGCTTGATCCAAAAACGAAACAAAAAGATCAAGGCTGTTGAGAAATCGGGCTAAAAACCTGTTCACAAGACTAAAATCAATAAACTCACGCTACACACTTTCCCACCCAGGCTCAAACAGTATTGATTTCTTCACGTCTCGTGCTCAGATTTTCTTCACGCCATTTCTCAAAGGCCATCTTTCAAACCGGATTAGGAAGTGGTTTTGTCTAGCCTTTTTCGTAGTGTGCTTCGCACTATTTCAATAGTTGTTTTGAACTCTGTTTTCAGTAAGCATTTTATGTATGTCCTGATAGTCATAATAGATCACACCTCCAATCTTCGTAAAGGGAAGTGTGCCATTGATGCGGAGGTTTTGAAGAGTGCCTGGTGAGATGTCCAGGAGCTTTCTGACTTCCGGTGATTTAAGCCATTTCTTAGTTGGCTGACCGGAATGTTCTTTTAATATTTTTTTGAACTCATCGAGCAATTCCACTTTGAATTCCCTGAGATCATCTGTAGTAATAATTTCTGTTGCCATAATTTTTGATTTCGTTTAGTACGAAGACAAAGCACGCCAAACGGGCAATCACAAAACAGTCACAGGGGTTGCAGGACCCTTTTCAACTAACTGATAATCAGCAATAAAAAAATTTCAAAAATTTTCCCTTCAGGAATTATAAAATATAATTCTGGATACGATGCTCTCAAATCACTACCTTTGGATTAGATAAAGACATATTGAATTAAAATACTATAGCGAAAGCTATTTTCTGAGTATCAGGAAACCGCCAAATTTCATTATACAGTTCACAGAAAATAAGCTGATCGCTCACGTTATGCGTGGGCTCAGTTTATCGTGTGCTGTGGGTGCTTGGCGGTACCTCTGATACCGGTGATTGATGACCCACGCTACTTTTTTGTGGCAGTGGGAATAAAAGAGGAGGAAGAATGAGTACCGCCATAAAGCAATTACAAATGCCTATAGAAAGCCTTGACTTAAGTGTTGAGTTTAAAAACATGGCAAGGGTAAATCATTTTACCACGCTTTCTCAAATGCTGGAATTACCAATAGATATTCTTCTTGAGCATCCTTTATTCGGTTATCGCATGTTGGCGGAATACCTTTCGTTTTTAACTTATAATGAGCTCGATGAACTGATAGAAGATTAAGGTTTAGGTTATTAATATTCAGCTATATGAGAACAAAAATGATTTCAGGTGATATAGTCACTATCCTAGAGCATAAATCAAATACAGCAAAGGGCTATGCTTTATTTTTTGAAGTGGAAGGTCAGGGCTATTTATTACTCAAAAGTGGTGATATCATAGAATACTCAAGCCTTGAGCCGCTTAATATCAAGTTTGTTTGCCACTCAGGATATGTTCATTCTGACCTGTTCAACTCGCTTGAAGAAGTAAAAGAAAATTTTTTGGCTGGAAAGTATAACTTGATTTTTCAAATGAAGGAAGTCATTAAACGTTAAAATACACTTTTCATTTTCAGTAGGCAGGCTATTTGAGGTTTTGCAAAAGCTACCCTTGTTTAATTCAAAATGTTAGTAGAGTACTTTCTTATTCATCAAGGCATGGGCTTGATGATTTGGTAGAGGATTGATGTAGCAACTCTGAACTTAACAGCAATTATTTCTTTCCTGAATAGACGGACATTTTACTGTTCCATAACTGCAATACACACAACAGTCTCCCGCTTTTGGTTTGATTACCTGATGACAGTTTTCGCATTCATAGAAGTACTGGCATGCATCAGTAGGCATGGTTTCTTCTTTTTGGTGTCCGCAATTCGGACAAGTAATAATTGATTCTGATATTATTTCTCTTTCCATATTATTAGTCTTTAGATTCTCGTGCAACCTTGTATCCCGTGGAGTTGATCGTTTGTTCTATTTCTTCGGATGAGGTTTTTGTATTGTCATATTTCACTTTTGCACTTCCTTCTTCATACGAGGCAGACACCTCCAATATCCCGGTTAATTTGTTCACTTCATTTTCAACGTGCGAAGCACAACCATTACAAGTCATTCCTTTAACATCAAAGGTTACCGTTTGAATGTCAGTAACATTGACGATTACCTCTTCTTTGTTGCTGTTTGAAGCGTAGAAAATATGTGCATAATGTGGAAAGGCGAGCATCAAGGCTGCAAACACGGTCACAATTCCCAAAAATGTTTTGGTCTGCATAAAAGGCTTCTTTCTTGCCTTGCCAGCAGGCAGGTCATCTTCCCCGCCTGCGGATCGGGCAGATTCACAATCACATTGGATTTCCTCTGCTGTTCTTGGTTTCAGTTTCTGATACCAAGCAAATCCCAAGACCAAAACGGTAATCCCAATGAGATAAGGTCTTGCCGATTCCATCCAAGAAAAAGCGGAAGCTACTCCTGATGCCCCTGAAATAAGTGCCAATACAGGGGTGATGCAACAAAGCGATGCTGCTACTGCAGAAAGCACACCCGCTCCGACAAGCCTGACTGACTTTTTTGCGGGTCTGTTGTTTCCCTTGTTCATACTATTTCATTTTTGGTGATTTGTTCAAAGATTGGTGTTAAGAATATCGAGGCTTCATTTTCTAATGAATAGAACATAGTTTGCCCGGCTCTTCTTGAAATAATAACCCTGGCATCTTTCATCTTTCTGAGATGTTGGGATACGGCCGGCATACTCATTTCGAGAATATCCGAGAGGTCACAAGGGCAAAGTTCATTTTCCCTGCTCAGCATATAGAGGATTTTTAGTCTCACTTCATTACCTGCCAAGGCAAGAATTCCGCTAATACGCTCAATAGCTTGAGCATTTTCCTGCAATTCTTCCTTACAAGATGCAATTTGTTGCTGGTCAGCATAGACTCTGATGCAGCTGTTCTCATTCTTCATATCACTTCGTTTTGTCTTGTAAACGAAGAGTGCAATTACTTAGTTCATTATTTAAGCAAATACTTAAATATTATCCTCTTCTTATATGATTCAATAATCCAATTAACACGTCTTTTACAGTTTCTTTCGTATTCTCTTCCACATTGTAAAACTTGCTTCTTAAACTTTCTGCTGAAATATTCTCTGCTTTTTTGGTCCTTACAAACTGAGCCAGAAACTTTAAGACTTCCCTTTGGTTCCGGTTCTGTAACACACCGCTTTCGATGAATATTTTAGTCAGGTAAGCCAACTGGGGGACCGATAATTTAGTATTCAGTTTAAAATCATCGGGCAGGCCCTCACTAGGTTTAACGGCAATATTTAGCGTTAGCTGTTGTCGTTTCTCGAGGAAGCTCATTTCCTCATCTATCCATTCAATAATGCTGTCTTTCAATGATTTGTACTTGGGCTTATAAGCAAACCCCGGTTTTTCCTATGCCTGATTGATGTTTTTGTAATACCTTATAAATTTGATTTATTGCCATGGCTTTGGGGTTGTAGCAGATTTTTAGTCCACCCAAATTAATTGCTACCATTTCTATATTCAGCTTTTCCATTTCCATTCTTACAACGGTTAAGGATCTGGAGCAGCCCATGTTTTTTATAAAGAGGGCTTTTCTTCCATTTATAACATTTGGTTATTTGTTTTTAAAGTTAATGGTGTAAAAGGGGTGCTCTCCAAATTAATCGGTTATTGAAATTTCATCTTTTGCTTTTATTTAGTCCTCAATCTTAAACTGTTCATTATGACAGAAACTGAGCTCAGACTCATGGCCGCTGCTGCCAGCATTGGACTTAGAAGCAATCCAAAAAATGGAAACAGGACACCTGCGGCAATTGGCACACCTAAGGTGTTATAAATGAATGCAAAAAACAGGTTCTGCTTAATGTTACGCATCACATCCGTACTCAACTTCCTTGCCCTTACTATTCCGTCCAACTCACCTTTCACTAAGGTAAGGCTTGCACTTTCAATGGCCACATCGGTACCGGTGCCCATAGCGATTCCCACATCTGCTTGTGCCAGGGCCGGTGCATCATTGATGCCATCACCAGCCATGGCAACCTTCTTACCTTGCTGTTGTAGCTCTTTCACTTTTTCATATTTGTTTTCAGGCAACAGGTCGGCTTCAAAACCGTCCAATCCTAATTTATCGGCCACTGCCTTAGCAGTATTTTTATTATCACCGGTAAGCATGATCACTTCCAGCCCCTGGTCCTGCAAGTTCCGAATAGCCGTTGCTGAAGATTCTTTTATTGGATCTGCTACACTAATAAAACCAGCTACTTCGTTTCCTATAATGACAAACATTACAGTTTGACCCTCCATTTGTCGCTTTTTAACATTATCAACAAATTTAGGTTTCAGCTTTAGACTGAATTGCTCTAATAGCTTTACATTTCCTATAGCAACTTTTTTATTATTAATTCTGCCCATGATTCCTTTACCGGTTATGGACTCAAAATCATCAACTGGTTCAGGTTTAATTCCTTTAGCCTCCGCACCTTTAACAATAGCGTGTGCAAGTGGGTGCTCACTATTATTTTCAAGAGAAGCCACCAAGGCAAGTATTTCGTCCTCAGAATAGGTATTATTTATAGATTTTACCTGTTGCAGGACAGGCTTCCCTTCCGTAATCGTTCCGGTTTTATCAATAACCAGTGTATCGATTTTATGCATTTCCTCAATAGCCCTGGCATCTTTTACCAATACACCTTGCTTAGCGCCTTTTCCCGTTCCAACCATAATGGACATGGGTGTAGCTAACCCCAGGGCACATGGGCAGGCAATAATTAAAACCGTAACAGCACTGGTGAAAGCATAAACAAGGGAAGGTTCAGGGCCCCATACTGCCCATATAGTAAAAGAAATAATGGCAATAACTATGACTATTGGCACAAAATAACCTGACACTTTATCAGCCATATTTTGTATTGGCGCTTTTGTGCGGCTTGCTTTATTTACCATGTCAATGATCTGTGAGAGTAAGGTATCGCTACCAACTTTAAGAGCCTTCATCTTAAAAGTTCCGGTTTCATTTATTGTACCTCCAATCACAAAATCACCTTCGGCTTTCTCAACAGGCATTGGCTCACCAGTGATCATAGATTCATCAATGCTACTTTTTCCACTTGTTATTTCTCCATCTACAGGAATCTTTTCTCCTGGTTTGATCTTGATAATATCTTCCATAAGAACCTCTTCCAGCGGAATTACTTGTTCCTGCCCATCCCGAATAACAGTTGCTTCCGGTGGAACCAGGTTGAGCAATTCCCTAATAGCTGAATTTGTTTGTCCTCGTGCCCTCAGTTCCATCAGTTGTCCCAGTAACACCAGAGTAAGGATCACAGTGGCTACTTCAAAATATAAATGTACAGTGCCCTCATCAGTTTTAAACTGAGCAGGAAAAAGCTCAGGGAATAGTAAACCGATTATGCTAAAAATATAGGCAGCGCCTGTACCTATTGAGATCAATGTCCACATATTGGGCGCTTTATTAATGATTGACCGATAACCTCTTTTGAAAAACTCCCAGCAGGAATAAAAAACTACCGGAGTGGAGAGGATAAATTGAATCCAGCCATTGGTTTTCTCATCAATAAAAAGGGAAATATCAATACCAACATATTGTGCCATGGAAAGAAAAAGCACAGGTATTGTAAATATGGTGGCAATCCAGAATTTCCGTGATAGCTTTTTAAGTGCCTCTTTTTCATCCTCCTGATCTTCTTTTGTAACATCCACCGGCTCAAGATCCATCCCACATATTGGGCAGCTTCCGGGTTCATCTCTTATTATTTCCGGATGCATAGGACAGGTGTATTCAGTAGCAATTTTATCTGAGGCTTTTTGTTCTTTCACCAGGTCCATTCCGCAAACGGGGCAATCTCCTGGCTTATTGTACTTTTTGTCACCCTCGCATAGCATGGGACAATAATATTGTCCGTTGGATGAAAGTGATTTATCTGGGTTACTTTGTTCGGCTCCTTGCTTGTGATTATGTTCCATATTAATTGCGTTTTGTTTGAATTAAAAGTGGGAGATCTTGGATCAGTTGATTTACCTCCTCTTCTTTAGTACCATCATAATATTCTCTGATCCGCTTTTCTCCTTTGTGCCCGGTTACCGTTCATAGCTCATTTTTTGGTAATACAAGCCGACTAATTATAATGAAAATTAAAAGAGGCAGAATGGTGAATTGAAGCACTGGTGAAATACCCACCTCCACCCAAGGTATTAGAGGCATGCTCTCAGCATAAACCCAATCACCTCTGGAAGTGTGCCACACCTCAGCTATTATAGCTCCCACTCCACCTGCTAACATTAAAATAACTATTCGAAAAGTTGTGAAATTTTTGGTCCAAAACACATTGTTATAAATCAATCCAAAAAGAAAAAGGAGAATGAGTACCATTAGCATATCCGCCACAGATGCCAGGGCACAAATAGAAATATGCTGCCAATCATATTCATATCCTTTATAAAGGGACCCTTGAGACACTTCCCAAATAAGATTGAATACAAAAGCCAATATGGCTATTGTCACAATATATTGCTTATAGATATATTTATCTGAGACCCGTTTTAGGAAATAGAAAAACAGTCCTGTGACCAACCCTAAAGTAATTACCGGGATCATGAATATATCGGGGCGAAGATTCTCCATGCTATTATTATTTTTTGATCTTTTTAAACAGCCAGATCACAAGCAGAACTAATACAACAATAAGTAAAATTCCACCAAGCCACATGCCTACACACATAAGCCCACAACCGTCCATGTTCATATTGTCCATCATAGTTTTTATTGTTTAATGATTAAATAATTCGTGATAGTATTTCATCTGTATATATTTTACTGTTCTAAAATTTTTTTACGATTATTTAAAATCACTTATTGCTTTACTCAGATCATAAACTGCGACATCAGCAAACTCAGTTGCCAGGATACTCGATCCTGCTGCCGACCGATACCCACCGGCACAATGCACGACTACTGGCCTGTGATCAGGAATTTCAGTAATACGTTCTCTTAGTTCGGGTAAGGGTACATGAATGGCTTTTTCGAAAATCTTGCCATCAGCTACCTCAGGTTCATTTCTGATGTCAAGTATGGTATAATCGTCAGGGTTTTGTTTGAAATCCTGTAGGTCTATCTGCTGATCAGCATACAGGTCGTATTGCTGTAACTGATAGGTCATACCGGTAATATGACCTTCATAAGCTATTTTGGCCGTACGTCTAACCGCCTTTTCTAACATTGCGCGATCTTCAGCAACGAGATTGAAACTCTCATCCGGGCCTACGATTGAACCCAACCAGGTCTCAAATTTTGAAGTGTCATCACCTAATTGAATATTAATAGATTGTTTTATATGACCTTTTTTAAACTTTTCCTGGTCTCTGACATCTATGATTAACGCCTTCTCATCAATTGTTTTAGCTTCGTATATTTTTTGAATATCTTCCTCTGGCGAGTCTATACCTTTTCGATTTACCTCAACCTCGTAGGGAAAGTATTTAGGAATGAAAGCCTGACCATCTAGAAAATCCGTTATAAACTGATCCTTGTCTTTGATTTGAAAGGCCCAGTTATTACTTCTTTCCTTTCCTATTGTGGTCTGTAATTCTTTACCCATGTTTTTCCCGCACAGCGATCCCGGCCCGTGGGCAGGATAGACGATTGTATCATCATCTAATTTGCTGAAGACCTTATTGATCGTATCGTACATCATGCCGGCCAATTCCTTTTTGCTAACCTGCATGTTGCCGGTACCCTCTCTGAGGTCGGGTCGTCCAACATCACCTACAAATAAGGCATCACCCGAAAAAACCGCTTTTTCAACACCATATTCAAGTAATAAATATGCGTTATGGTCAGGAGAATGACCGGGCGTAAATAAAGCGCGAAAGGTTAAATCTCCAATTTGGACTTCTTCATTATGTCCAAGTTCGTTGGCATCATAATAGACTCCCGCTTTTGAATTAATGTAGACAGGGACATTAAATCTTTTCGATATTTCCAGGTGACTACTAGCAAAATCCGCATGCGGATGTGTTTCAAGCACCGCCACAATTTCCCCACCGTATTGTTTGGCAAAATCCAGATAAGGTTGGATATCCCTTGCTGGGTCTACCAAGGCTATTTGTCCCTGGCTTTCGATGGCGTAAGACAGTTGAGAGAGTGCTTTATCATAAAATTGTTTTATTTCCATAATGATCTTTTTTATATCTTCCTCTTTGTTCTGAAATCAGATTTTTAGTTTTTAAACTATAGCTTCATTGAGGCTTTCACTATAAGCCCAGTAAGCATCCATTATCATTCCTTTGATCCCGCCTTTTCCACTAATTGTGTAAACTATGCTGTTGTCATCAGGGTTACTTATTTCCTCAAAACGGTAAAAAGCATCGACCTGGTTTGAGGTTGAGATCTTCTGTGTAACCTCTTTCTTTCAGGTCTTTTAATGCTTCAGATAGTGTTTCGTAGGTTTTCATTTTTTTCTTTTTTAAATTTATCCCAGCCGTCACTTTTCAACAAATTAAAAAGCTGCTCTTTACGCAACTTGCCTAATTCAACTCCCTCGGATTCCTTACTTCTTTGAACTTCAGGTATTGAAACTTCACTTATTGTGTTTAGGTAGCTGTCAACAGCATGAATGAGCGGCTTTATTTTGTATGACTCATAAGCAGATTTATTTTGAATTGAGATAAGCAGTGCATTTAAGTTCCACAAGCCAATGGAGAAGGAAGTCTTTTTATCCATACTGAAAAAGTAATGCACTATAGGATATGCCAGATGATTTTGATTATGTCGGTTGATCATTGTCCTGAGATCATTGGCATTTTCATATATACAATTTATCTTATCCTCTTCTTTATCAAGAGCCATCATATCTGAGATATAAAGACCTAATGACCTCTTATCAATAACCGCTGAGGACACTGATATAAGATAGGTCATGGCGGTAGTTATAAAAATAAATCCTGAAAATGAAAAAGCACCAATTACGATTTGCCATAGCGATGTGCCAGGCTTGAAATCACCATTGCCCATGGTTGAAAGTACATATCCACTGTAGTAAAACTTGTCGAATGCATCAGTCGCAATTTCAGTGGAAGAACTAACGACAGACTGATCTCCAGCAAGTAATAAAATGTAAAAACCAAGCCATAGCCCACCAATCCACCAAATAATAAGTGAAAGTATGATAAATACTCCACAGTACTTGAGTACCTCCCGCTCCTTTTGTGAGTTACTTAAAGTTAAAAATATCCGCGAAATCCATCCCGATAACCTGACAGAAACTGAACCTGCCCCATTTATTGATATGACGGTAAAGAAAAAGTCATAACCTACTGTGGACAGCAATAAAAATGAAAATATGAACAGGGACCAAGTCATGACTTAATTGAAAATCAGATATATAACAATAAGTGCACTAATTATAAAAAGAACAGCCATCACCATCTGTCTTTTGTCAAACCAAAATGTCAGACTGAAATTCTTGGACTTTTTTCCAAAGCCTCCATGCACGCCATGATCTCCAGGCACCGGATCCCAGAGATTATGATTTCTTTCTTTATTTTCCGGCTGATCGGTTTGCTGACCGGAAATACCACTTCTGGAAAGTGTCCAGTCCACAAACCACGGAGCCAGCCTGTTTCCCCATATGGTTTTTATGGTAGAAAAACCTACAAAATACTCTCTTCTTTTATGCTTTGCCGCGTGTACTATGGCTTTGGCGGCTACTTCAGGCTGATAGATTGTACCCATGGGTCTTGCCTTGTTTGACAACCTTGATTTTACAAACCCAAACTGAGTAGTGTTCATAGCTGGTAATTCTACCGTACTAATCTTAATATTACTTTTCTCATGCATGAGTTCAGCACGTAGGGATTCATAAAAACCTTTTACTGCATGTTTAGAAGCACAATATGCTGATTGTAAAGGTATTCCTCTGTATGCCAATGCTGAACCCACAAAAACGATCGATCCCTTATTTCTGGCTTTCATTTTTTTAAGAACAGCCAAGGTGCCATAAACTTGCCCAAGATAGGTTACCTCGGTCACTCTGAGATATTCATCCGGATCCATTTTACTTACGGGGCTAAATACGCTTACCATGGCATTATTTACCAAAATATCAATCTCTCCCAATTCCAATTCAATTTTATCTATAGCTTCAGCCAAAGCTTTAGCATCTGCCACATCTGCCTGTACATACATGCCTTTGCTGCCATAACTTTCAATTTCTCGCTTTACCGATTCAAGCGCTACAAGGTTTCTTGCTATTACAGCAACATTGTAACCTTGGCTTGCAAACTCTCTTGCACATGCCCGACCCAACCCTGCCGAAGCACCTGTTATTACTGCTACTCCCTCTTTCTTCCGCAATTTTCCTGTTTTATCAATTGTATTGCTGCCTGCCTGCTTTTCAATTTCAGTTTTATGTATAAGGTAGTCTGTCAGCTTTTTCCACTGAAATTTTTGAAAACCTGCCCACCCACCTTCTGCAATTAATGTGTTTATTACTTTACGGTCAGCAGCTTCTTTTCCTTCATTATTTATTATTTCGTTTTTTCCGATTTCGTAACCATAAAGTATTTCTCCTTTGCACTCCACTTTAAACGTACTTCTACTTTCCTGCACAAAAAAATGTTCTGTTTTATGCTGATTGTTCTCTTTTGTTTGCGGCTTTCTGCTAGGATGTACAGTAAATTCGGCACTGTATTCATCTTGTTGAATATTTGAAATTATTACCCAATTCTCCGGAAAAGGCCCTGGTAGATTTATTTTTATGTAGTCATTTATTTCCGGTTTATCTGTAAGTTTTTTCTCACCGTGTGCATCATATAACTGAAACGAAGAGGTAATACCGGGCAATTTTGACCACTTATTTATATTAAAAAGTTTTTCTTTCGCCCTTGAAAACTCCCTTGAGGCTGCTGCTTCATCGGTAAATTTATTTATACTCTTGTAGGTCAGGTTTTCACCCTGGTTGTTATTTTCTGTATTATTATTTTCAGTTCTCATGCGTATTAGGTTTAATTTATTTGATATGAATGTTTGTCTTCCTCCATCTGAATCATATCCAGCACTAAGCCTGACCACGTAAAATCCTTTGCCCCATGCCCCTCACCTGTAAATGGATTATAATATTCTCTAAAGCCACTGATTTCTATAAGCTGTTTAATACTTTCTGTTAGCTTATGAGCTTCTTTCTCCCAGCCGTTTTCCATTAAATGCTTATGCATAAACCAGTTGTAAAGAATCCAGGTAGGGCCTCTCCAAATATATAATGACTGATTAGGATCAAATGCTGGATGATTTATTGAAACTGAGGGTATGGGGTATGGAACATCAAACTCTTCTTTATTAAAAAAATGATTTTGAAGTACTTTCTTGGATATATCGGTGGGTATATCTTTTATTACAGCAGGAAAAAAAATTGTTGGTGTAAGTACCTTTATTTTTTTATTGTCTTTGCCATGTACATCATAGAAAGCTGCTGTTTCTTTATCGTACATTACTTTGAGTATGCTTTTTACAGTCTGATCATATCTCGATTTATAGATTTGGGCATCTGGGTCTCCTAGTTTTTCACATAGCTGATGCATTGCTAAAAGATTTTGTGCGTAAATAGTATTAAACCCCACTTCCTTGACTATAAAATATCCCTGTTTATAAATTTTTCTTCCGTTGTAATTATTAATGAAATTTCGAAAATCAACCCAAATAATTTTTATAAATAACCGCCAATTAGCTTTCTTAGGAGAAAAATTAACGACTTCATCGAAACTCGGTTTCCAATCAATACCTGACTCAAATGGTGAAATAATTGAAATCAAACCTTTCCCTTCAAAATCCCGGTTGCTAGCTATCCAGTTATAATAACTTTTTAGCTTGGGTAGCATCTCTTTCAGGAATTCATGATCATTGGAAGCCATGAATACTTTCTGCACTGCCTGGGCCACTAGTGGTGGCTGTAACAATGCACTCATATGGGTCTTAAAAAGCTTCCACTTCAGGCCGGGTTTAGATTGAAAGATATCTGTATATCGCTTTGGTAGCGTATTATTCCAATAAATCATATGTCCTACGAAACCATCCTCATTCTGTAAAGAAAAAAGACTTTGCAAATGCTTTTTCGCCATATCAGCACGATTTAAGGCTGTAAGAATAAAGGCGTGAAAGCAAGTATCCCAAACGAACTGAAATGGATATGAAGAAGGAGAAGGTTTTGTATAGTGAAAATTATGGCCAGCCGTTTTAGAGTACCCCTTAACCATATTCTCATCCAAAAGACCATTCACTCTATCACGTAATTCCTTCTCTGTCATTGCTCAAGATTATTTTACATATTTATCCCACAGTCCATAGCGCTCAGTGATCTTTCCCCGGGATAAAGACAAGGCTGCTATGGCTACTCCCACCACTGTATCGCTTATGGAAAGTGATAGGGTACCATCCTGCACAAACCAGGGCAGAACTGCTATAGCCAAGCCTAATAACACATTGAAATAGCGGCCAACTCTAAGTGGCTCTGCCATGCATACTACTGCTGTTACAACCACTAAGGCACCTCCCAGGTGATTAATATCAGCGGCTTTGGTTTCTATGCCCACACCAAATAGTGCCGGGGCAAACATCAGCCCTACACCCAAAATGGTAGACAGGGTAAGCATCCATGATGAACTCATCCCCCAAATGGAAGCTTTGAATACTTTTCCCGGTTGTTGAGGAAAGCTGATTAGTTCAGGTGAACGGTTGTCGTTTTCGGTAGTTACCGGTTCGCCACCTTTCCAAAAAACTTTCCAGAGTGAATCGCCCTTACGCTTTCTTTGCACCATATGCTGCCCCATAGCAATCACCTCATCTATCTGTAGTGGAATCATGGGCAGCATAATGATGGCTGTAGCAAGGCAGAAAGTACACCAGGCTCCTACGCTAAGGGGCTGTGAAATCACCAGAAAGATGCTGACAAACCCCAGTGGTATCACTAAAATTCCAAAAAAAGTGACCATCCAGGGCATAGTACGCCAACGTGATGTTCCGCCCATCCAGCCCATTAAAAATTCCAAAGTATAGGCCAATGTACCGAAAGCTGCATCAGATATAGGCCAGGAGTGTGACATATCGGAATTCAGCACTTTCATTGTGCTATTTCCAAAAAACGGATCCCAGGCATAATCAATATACCCTAATTGAAATGCTCCCAGGTAACGGGAGGCAATCCAACCCACAAAAGCCAATGCGATCATGATCCATCGCTGCGGCCAGCTTGATGGATTGTAGCTCCAGCCATCGGGAACATCACCTCCCATTTTCATGTACATGATCATATTGGGCATTCCCGGTATGAGTACGGAAAGGGCAATAACTAATACACCCACCATTGTTCCATTAAGATATCCTACTGCCGTGGGCGACCAAAAAATCAATGGAGCCATACTGATCCAAATCCCGATGAAGCAACATATCCATATGCTATACGGGCGGTTTGGGGTTAATGCACGCCAGCCAAAAAATATCAGAAGTATTCCACTAATGATATCACTCCATTTCATAGCGGCAATTCTTCCACTCATTGATAACCAGACACCCCTGCCACCACTTGGCTCAACTATATTCTTTGCATAATCAAAAGTTAGTGGTGAAGCTACCATCCAGACGCCTAACATGACTAGTGACCAATAAACCCAGAGCGTATTGCTGTGGTGCATGTTTAGCATTTCGCTGCGTTGCCCGCTATCCATCTTCATCCCACCATCGTTCTCCTTTTTATCATCATCGTGCTGGTCCTTTTTCATTGACATTTCTGCCATTGGCCGGGTGACCCCTCTCTTTCCCATTTCTCCATGATTTTGGTGCTTATTTTTGTCATCGTTTTTCATAGGGTTGTCTGTTAAAGTGGATAAACAAAGTATTATTAATTTCTTTAATTCAATTCTTTTTTAATTCAGAAGGTGGCTCCAGATTATTTTCCTGATACCAGTTTAGGGGATCGGATTTCAGTTTTTCAATCATATCCGGCAGTGTGGCTATCAAAGAATGTTTGGGCTCCCAATTGAGCAACTCTTTGGCACGGGAAATATCCAGTTCATAATGATCATCGGCACGGTCTATCATCCAGGGTTTAATAAATGGATCACCAAAAAGATCCATTGCCCAGGCACCGGCTTTCGCTATTGGTTTGGGTATCTCATAGGTCTCCCACTCCTCACCGTGAATCAATTTACCGATCTTGTTTTGCAACTCCTGATAGCTTGGGGTCTCGGATTCTCCAATATTTATTGCAACTTCTGAGGGAAGTGTTTTTCTTTTTTCTACTGTTTTTTCCAGGGCGTCCAGCAGGTCTTCTATGTGAAGGAACACATTCCCATGCGAAGTATCTCCTGAGTAGAAATGACCGGTAAATTGCTTTTCATAAATGCGTTGTATTTGATTAGATATGGGAATAGAATGCCCTTCTTCATCATACACACCGGCAAGTCTTAAAAGAACAGCTTTCATGTCTCCTCTATTCTCACGGATGATTTGCTCGGTGTCAACTTTTGATTCGGGGTAATCCCAGTTAGGTGCCACAGGACAATCTTCATGGATCTTCCTGCCGGGTTCGGTGGGTTTATAGATCAGGTTGGTACTGGAAAAAATGAATTGTTCTACTTCAAAATCCTGCAGCACTTTGACGAATTTTTCCGTTCCTTTGACAGTTACTTCCTCATATAACGAACTGGGTTTACCGGAAAAGTCATAGTAGGCAGCAAGGTGGATCACGGCTGCTATTTTTCTTCCATAGGCATAATTTACCCGCTCCATTGCCTTTTTTATGCTTTCTTCTGAAGTAATATCAAAGCACACGCACTCGGCTTCTATGGGCGGATGAGGATTCCCATCCCTGTCCAGGCCAACTACGCTGAACTTTTTTGCCAGTCTTTTAATGATCTGGGTGCCAATCAACCCACTGCTGCCGGTAACGATGACCACTTCATTGCTGTTCCTTGATCTATTTTCCATGATTATTTGTTTTTATTATCCTTCGGGTGCATGGAATCTAAATGATCCTTCTTGTTACTTTTTGTTTTTTTACCCCCTCCATCATTAGGTTGATCCTTTTTCATTGTATCCATCATGTCCATCATTTTGTCACTGTCCATCATCATCATGCACATCTTCTTGCACATGCCATCATCTTCCCCTGCCTTGTCCATCATGTTGCTCATCATCATGTCCATCATGTGATCGTCACCCATCATCATGCTGCCCATCATTTTACAGGAGGAGGAGTCTTTCTCAACATCCTTCATCATACGCTGCATCATCTCCTTTTTTAGATCAGGATCCTGCAATATGGCACTGAAAACCTGCTCTTTCTTTTGTTTGTCTTCCAGCATTTTGGATGCTTCTTTATTATCCTGAGCATAGAGGTTTGTCGAGATCATTACTGCTACAGTGAGTGCAGCCATTGTGTTTTTTATTATAGTTTTCATATCTGTTTTAATTTGGTTTTAACATTTGAATTTGGTGCCTGTCAGAAGAGTGGAAAAAATTCTGACTGAACAACCCACTCTTCAGCAGGACTTGATTATTTTTTTGTAAGCACGCCATTTATGCTCAACTCATGTTTGTCATCCACTTTAATAAATGTTATGCTCGGCCTTTCTAATCCATAGTCTGTAATTAGTAGCGACCATGAAGCACTCAGCTTCAGGCCTTCTTCTACAGGTTCGAGCGTGCCCTCTATGGTTACTTGTTGGGTAGTATTTGCCAATGTAAACCCACCTTCAACCTTCACTGTCTGTTTGCCCTGCTGTAGATCATAATTATCCAGCAACTTTCCTTTAAAAGTCACTTTCGGATTTTCTTCTACCTCCAATAACTCATACATGTGTTCATCCCGCTTATCATTACCGGTTTTTATAGATTTTACAGGTAAGCTAAATTCTACTTCTCCGGTTTTAAGATCGATCTTTCCCTGTAACTGATCCGATTGACCTGTATAGGAGTTGAGTGGCATACTTGCCTCAAATTCGGCTTTTCCATTTTCTGTAGTATATATCTGAGAACGCAAATTGCCGGCAGTGAGCAACACAGATAGAATAATTGTAAAATATATCTTCATAGCCTGATATAAATATGATTTAACAGCGGTCTTTCAATCCGCTCAAGAAAGTTATTCACGTAGATTCATCAAAATAACAGTGTTCGGCAAAGACAAAATCCGGAATAGATGATTGCCTCAAATGAATAACTCTAACACTTCCCATCACTGAGGAAGTGTTAGAGTTTAGCAAAAACTGAATGCCTTAAGCAGCTGTTTTACAAGCTTCTTCGCACTCTCTACAAGCTTTTGCACAATCCTGACAGTGTTGCGCTTCGTGTTTTTCACATTCTTCTGCACACGCTGCGCACAGCTCCTCACAGACTTCGATCATTGTAGAAGCATGGTCTGAGTTGCGGGCAATTAAGTTAAGTGTGGTCTGGCACACATCAGCACAGTCTCGGTCAAGTCGAATGCAATCTACCATTTTGGAGAGGGTATCCTCATCGAGGCAGGCATCTGAGCAGTTTTGACAAGCGGCTATACATTGCGATAATTTCTGGGTTAATTGTTTTTGATTTTCCATTCTAATATGTTTTTTAGTTAAATATGTTTTGAGTTATTTTTATACAACATATGTGCCTTACCCAGGTTTCATATTTATCATATTAGGTCAAAAACTTATCATATTTTAAAATTACCGGCTGCTACAGGGAATCAAGCGTTTTACGTTCCATTTTTTGGTCAGCCTTGTATGAGTTGGGACTTGTACAGCAATACTTTTTAAAGGCTTTTCCAAAAGATTGTAGACCACTATACCCAACCAAGCGGGCAATTTCCACATTGCGCAATTGGTTATAGGAGAGCAGTTCCTTAGCTTTTTCCATACGCAGCTTCATCCAATAATGCTCAATAGTTTGACCCTCGAGCATTCGAAATTCCTTACTTAGGGTGTGGTATGGCAATTTAAAATTACCTTCCAGTATAAATGACAAGGTATTTTTAGGGGCTTTATTTTCATTGCATAGCGTAATAAGTACGGCCTTAATTTGGCTCACTCTCGTTTCTATTGGATCCCTAAGCAACTCAAATCCCTTAGCGGCTAGCCTTTTTGCTACATGAGAAAAATCGCAATCACCATTTACTGTGACCACTCCTAACTTTATCGACAGCACTTCGCATTGCATTTCTTTAAATAATTCTTCCACCGCAGTGATGCAGCGTGGGCAAACCATATTTTTGATATATAATGTTACCATAATCTTTAATAGGCTTTGGAAAAATTTTATAATCCTGCGCTATTGAATCAAGTTTTATTTCTTCTTCTACTCTCCCGCACTTCAGCATTTTATCACCGAAAGTAAGGATTGCGAATTTCTTTCTCAGAAGATCAAATTCTGCCAATTGTGCTGTAGCTTTCTCATCAACTTTTATAGCTTCTGTATTAGAAAGAAATTCACAGTTCAAATTTGATTATTGAATAATTTTTAAGCTTAGTCCTCCTATTATTCAGTCAGGTTTCGTGTTTCTTCTTCGGTCGATCCTTCGTACTCAGGTGTGGGTCGATTTTTCATTTCCTCTTCTGTTTCTACTACACCATTTTCTCTGATGTCGTTGATCAACCATTGCATTTCCATTATTTCCCTGCGCTGGGCTTCAATAATTTCGTCAGCGAGTTTCCTTACCCGTATATCTTTTATTTGAGAAACTGAGCCAGAAACTTTAAGACTTCCTTTTGGTTCCGGTTCTGTAACACCCCGCTTTCGATGAATATTTTAGTCAGGTAAGCCAACTGGGGGACCGATAATTTAGTATTCAGTTTAAAATCATCGGGCAGGCCCTCACTAGGTTTTACTGCAATATTTAACGTTAGCTGTTGTCGTTTCTCGAGGAAGCTCATTTCCTCGTCTATCCATTCAATAATGCTGTCTTTCAATGATTTGTATTTGGGCTTATAAGCAAACCCCGGTTTTTCCTGTGCCTGATTGATGTTTTTGTAATACCACGCAATTTTTTCAATCTGCCCACACAGCGTATCTTCCTGTTGATATTGAGCCTTGATGTGTTCTGTACAGAGTGTGAAAAATTTATACGAATTGTAGTTGAGGTACACCATGGCACAGATTACCTTCTGGTTAAGGTCATCTTTTTCAAGATCAGATTGAGACCACTCTGACAGTTCTTTGAGTAAGTTTTTGAGATAAATTAATCTTCGAAAAGAGATGTCATCAGCGTACTTCCCTTTTATGTACCGTTTTAGTGGAAGTAATACTAAAAACAATAATCTCTTATGCAGTTCTTTAGCTTTAAAGGAATTTTCTACCGTGTGTAATTTTTCTTTAATGTCACGTATGGCTATGATGTCATAGCTATCGGGTATTTTAGTTTCCTGATTAAAGTACTTCGAGAAGTGCTTTTCGATATAGGCAATCAATTCTTCCAGGCCAACATATACAGATTTGTAGAGGTTAGTGAGACTTGGTTTTTCATTGATCTCATAGACCTTCAGTTTTTCTTCTTCAGAGATATAACCCAACAGATGATCCGTTAACCTGATCAATTCCCTCTGGTGCTGCTGAATGTATATTTCAATGTGCTTTTCTTTTTTGAGGCTGAACACTTCCTTGACAAAGGCTTTCTTTATCCTTTCGGTTTCTGTCTGAGCGATGGACTTCCAATAGCCAAATTTTTTCTGGTCGAAGGGATAGGTTTTGAATTTTGAGGGCTCTATGTCATAAAATATCAGCGTATCTAGGATTTCTAATTCATAGTTCACGGATTAATTTAATCTAAGAGTAAAAAATGTTTTGTGTTCGCAGCTTATAAACTGTATTTCTAGTTTTTGCTTTACCTAACTCAATACCAACGATGAACAATAAAAGAATATGCAAGAAAAGCATAAAAACATGATTATGATTCTCAATCCCGGTAAACGACAGCAGCCAACGAATTATTGAGAATTCTACCAGTCCACTCATTAATAACTCTGTAATCAGAAAGGAGAAAAAGAAAAACTCCAGCCTGTTTCTATTAATATATTCCCTGACATGGCCAGAGAACTTACTTCTAAATACAAACTGGAGTAGATAAGATCCGAGACATATATACAGGTAATACAAATGAGGGTGCAAGTAATGGGGCCGATACTCATAACCGTGCCACCATACCAGTGTCCCAATCACTAAAAGTGAAACCAGTAAATTGAACAGGTTAAATATTTTAGGGCCACCCTCCAATCCTACTGTTTTATCTGCTTCTTAAGTAATTGTGCATTAATAGCCACTATCACCGTACTTAAACTCATAAATACAGCTCCTACTGCCGGGCCTAACACAAAGCCAGCTGAATACAACACTCCTGCAGCTAAAGGAATAGCAATCACATTGTAAGCCGTAGCCCATACCAGGTTTTGTATCATTTTTTTGTAAGTGGCTTTTCCAAATAATATGAGGTTAAGAATATCCTGCGGGTTACTATTGACCAAAATAATATCTGCTGTTTCTGCTGCCACATCTGTTCCTGAACCTACAGCAATTCCCACATCGGCTTGTGCCAATGCTGGTGCATCATTTACTCCATCTCCGGTCATTGCCACAAATTCGCCTTTGTTTTGCAGCTCTTTTACAATCTCCACCTTTTGGTGAGGTAATACTTCGGAGTAATAGCCATCTAAACCTAATTCATTGCTGACGGCTTTTGCTACCACTTCATTATCACCGGTGGCCATCATCACTTTTATACCATTCTCTTTGAAGCGTCTTATGGCTTCTTTTGATTCAGGTCGTATTTCATCTGATAAGGCAATAAATCCAACCAGTATTTCATTGATCATTACAAACACTACAGTTTCAGCTGCACTACCATAGGCATTATCCGGAATGTCGATTGACTTGTCTTTTAAGTAGCCTGGACTAACTACTTTCACATCCTTTCCTTCTACTTCCGCTTCAACGCCTTTACCTGTGATGGCATTGAAGTTTTCAGCATTTGGAATATCCGTTTTTAGCTCCTTGATTTTTTTGATAACACCAAGAGCTATTGGATGCTCTGAACTTTGCTCCAAAGCACTGGCTAATCGCAATACTTCATCCTTAGTATACTTTTCATTAAAAGAGTCGTAGCGTGTAACACCAAAATCTCCTTTGGTCAATGTGCCTGTTTTATCAAATACCAATGCTGATATTTTACGTGAATTTTCAAAAGCTGTACGGTTGCGTATAAGTAATCCATTTTGAGCAGAAATGGCTGTAGAAATAGCTACAACTAGTGGAATGGCCAACCCTAAAGCATGTGGACAAGCAATTACCATAACAGTAACCATCCGCTCTAACGCAAAAACAAATGAAAAACCAGCAATAAGCCAAGCAGCCAATGTTCCAAAACCAATAGCCAAAGCAATATAGGTCAACCATTTTGCAGCCTTATCTGAAAGGTTTTGCATTTTTGATTTGGACTTTTGTGCCTCCTCTACCAACTTAATAACCTTATTTAAATAACTATCTTTCCCAGTATGCAAGACTTTTGCATTGAGCGATCCGTTACCGTTTATTGATCCACCTATCAACTTATTATCAACCCCTTTCTTTACAGGTTTTGACTCACCTGTTAGCATTGATTCATTAAGATAGCTTTCA
>CAWKJU010000014.1:0-166962 GCA_963849955.1 uncultured Cytophagales bacterium
CAATCACCGCGATTACTCCACCAATGCACAAACTTCCCGTATCACCCATAAAAACTTTTGCCGGGTAGGAGTTGTACCACAAGAAGCCAATACATGCACCTACAAAGGCTGCAGCAAAAACCACAATTTCACCCGTGTGAGGTAAATACATAATGTTTAAATAATCTGCGAAAATGGTGTTACCCGACACGTATGCCAATACCGCTAAGGTCACCCCGATGATGGCAGACGTACCTGCGGCTAAACCATCAATACCATCGGTAATATTTGCGCCATTAGACACAGCCGTCACAATAAAGATCACTACCAAAATGTAAACTAACCAGGTGAGATCAACATCTAAAAAACTCAAAATAGTACCGTAGTCAAACTCATTATTTTTCAAGAAAGGAATGGTGGTCACCATTGATTTCACGTCAGAATATTTACTTGTTTTATTAACAAAGTGGGTGATTTGATCGGCTTGATCGCCCCTGGAAACCTGATCCACTAAACTCTCTCTGGATCCCGATTCGTATTCGTGATAGTCTCTTACCACCACATGCTCGTTAAAGTAGAGTGTGGTGCCGACAATAATGCCTAAGCCAATTTGTCCGACAATTTTAAATCGACCGGCTAAACCTTCTTTGTTTTTTCTAAATACCTTGATGTAGTCATCCAAAAACCCAATTAACCCCATCCAAACGGTGGAAATAATCAATAGAATCACATAGACATTATCAAGTCGTGCAAACAACAACGTTGGAATCAAAATGCAGGTAATGATAATCACCCCACCCATAGTTGGAGTACCCATTTTCTCTAATTGTCCTTCCAGACCAAGGTCACGAATGCTTTCCCCCACTTGTTGACGTTGAAGCATTCGGATAAATTTCTTCCCAAAAATAACAGCGATTAACAAGCTTAAAATAACCGCAGCGCCAGAGCGAAACGAAATATATTGAAACAAGCCTGCTCCTACTAGGTCAAATTGTTGGTCGAGATAGTCAAATAGGTAATAAAGCATCTTATTTCTCTAACTGTTTAAACTTTTGGATTAATTCTTCTTTATCGTTAAAATGATGTTTCACACCATTAATTTCCTGGTAATTTTCATGTCCTTTTCCAGCAACAAGAATAATGTCATTCGATTCAGCAAGGTGGCAGCTAAAGGATATAGCCTCTGCTCTATCAGCTACTGTCATTACCTTCTTTTTCATCGTTGGTCCCACTCCTGCCTGCATTTCTTTCAAAATATCATCAGGGTTTTCTGTTCGGGGGTTATCGCTCGTTAAAATCACTTTATCGCTATACCGGCAAGCAATTTCTGCCATCATCGGACGTTTGGTGCGATCGCGATCGCCACCGCAGCCAACTACGGTAATCACTTTTGAGTTGCCTTCTTTTAATTCATCAATTGTGGTCAGCACGTTTTCCAAGGCGTCAGGTGTGTGGGCATAATCCACAATTCCAATCACACCAGTTGGAGAAATTACGCGCTCAAAACGACCACGAGCAGTATCTAAAATGGATAAATCCGTAAGCACTTCATCCGCATCCTCACCCATAAGCACGGCAACACCATACACCGCCAATAAGTTGTAAGCATTGAACTTGCCGATTAATCGAAACCAAACGGCTTTGTTATCAATCTCAAGCTCCAAACCTTGAAGGGTGTTGGAAATAATTTTTCCTTTAAATTCTGCTGGTGTCTTTAAGGCGAAGTAATTTTTTGAAGCTTTGGTATTTTGCATCATTACAGAACCTCGCCTATCGTCTCCGTTGACCAAAGCAAAAGATCCTTTCGGAAGTTGATCAAAAAAGGCCTTTTTCGCTTTGATGTATTCATCAAATGTTTTGTGATAATCGAGGTGGTCGTGCGAGATGTTGGTGAAAACTGCTCCTTTAAAGTGCAAGCCTGCAATACGATCTTGTACTACGGCATGCGAACTAACCTCCATAAAACAGTGTGTACAACCCTCCTTCACCATTTTTGCTAATAGCTCATTTAATGCGATGGGATCGGGTGTGGTATGCGTTGACGGAATGACAATATCATTGATGATATTTTCTACCGTGGAAAGTACGCCTGCATTATAACCCATTGCTCGAAACAACTTATAAAGCATGGTCACAGTGGTCGTTTTTCCGTTGGTACCCGTCACCCCTACTAAGGATAATTTTTTAGAAGGAACACCATAAAAATTGGATGCGATAATGCCTAATGCTTTAGCGGAGTTTTCCACCTTCACAGCCGTAACATGGTCAGGCTTATCCTGAGGAAGCTCCTCACAGATAATGATGGTGGCACCCATCTCAATTACTTGAGCGATATATTGATGTCCATCTACTTGCGTACCACGGACTGCCACAAACAAATCGCCTTCTTTCACTTTACGCGAATCGAAGACAAGCTTGTTGACTTCCACATCCGTTCGTCCAGCTACTTCAAGCAGCGAAACACCATACAATATGTCTTTCAGTTGTGACATTTACCCTAGTATCAATTTAATTTTATTTCCTACAAGCAGTTTGGTACCAGGCAATTCCGATTGGGATTGCACACGTCCTCTTCCTTCATACATTACTCGTAGTCCAGCATTTTCCAATACATACAAGGCATCGCGCAAAGTCATCCCTGACACATCTGGAACAACTCCTTTTACCCTGTTTTTTTCTTTCCACTGAATGATTTTCATTTCATCATTCCGCTGCGCTTGTACAAATTTGTTTTTAAAACTTTCGCCTCCCCAGGCATTTATTTTTGCAGAAGACAACCCGTCTAGTATCACCATTAAGTCATCATAATAACCTGATTGAATCACTGGAAAAACCCCTTTTTCAGCTACAACTTTTTGTAACACGGGGGAATGCAATTCCAAATCACGGGCATAGACTTTATCAGCGATCTCCTTAAACACTGGTCCTGCGACTTGATTACCATAATACAATCCTGTTTTAGGATAATCAACCCCCACTATGATACTGTATTTTGGGTTTTCTGCTGGAAAATAACCCGCAAAAGAAGCATAGTAGACCCGGTCATAATGTCCCGCAATCAATTTTTGGGCTGTACCTGTTTTACCAGCTATTTTATAATTATCGTTTCTGACATTGGTTGCCGTGCCTCGCTCTACCACACCCTCCAGCATCGCTTTTAATTTCACCAACGTTTCTTTTGAACACACTTGTTTGCTCAGCACCTCGGTTTCATATTCCTCAATTATTTTATCGGCATATCGAATCCGTTTCACAATCATTGGCTTCACCATTTTACCATTATTGGCAACAGCATTATAGAGCATCAACATTTGCAAGGGCGACATCTCCACCTCATACCCGTGACTCATCCAAGGCAGGGTGACACCACTCCACGTTTTATCTTGCGGGTTTTTCACTTTAGGTATTGCTCCACCTTTAATTTGAAATCCTACGGGCTCTTTCAAATGAAAATCTTCTAAATAGTCTACAAAGCGTTGTTGCGTAGCGGAAGATTTTCCGAACGTTTCCATGACTAGTTTAGCCGTACCCACGTTCGATGATTTTTCAAATACTTCCTGCACGGTTATTTTACCATACCCTCCCTCTTTTGAGTCGGTAATGGTTCGTTCATACACTTTAAAACGACCATTTCCAGTTTCCACTGAATCGGTTAATTTCAAATTTGTTTCTTCAAAAAGTGCCATCATTGAAGCGAGTTTCATGGTGGAACCTGGCTCTACGGCTTTACCGACAGCATAATTATAGTTTTCAGCATATCTCGGCTCCAGATCAGGTCGATTTTTATTGACATCTTCTAAATTAGCAATCGCTTTAATTTGCCCTGTAGCTACTTCCATCACGATTACACAACCATTATCCGCTCGGTGTGCTTCCAAGGTTTTTAATAAGGCATGCTCTGCTACGTCCTGTAAGTTGACATCAATGGTGGTTTCGATATCATAGCCATGTCGTGGTTTTACTTCTTTGGCATCTGGAATCATTCGCCATTGGCCACCAGAAATTTTGGTAAACAATGCTTTCCCATTTTTACCTGCCAAGGTACTATCAAAGCTGAATTCTAAACCTGCACCAAAACGACCTTTTTCACCACTTCTCGATTGGTTTTTAATATAACCTACCGTACGTCTTGCCAATTGACCAAAAGGGATAAAACGTTTGTCAACACGTTCAAAAATCACCCCGCCACGCATTTTCCCTTCACGGAAAATTGGCCATTCAGACATAATTTTTTTCTCATGGTGATTAATCATTTTGGAGTTCAACAAAACATAGCGTCTGTTTCTCACGCGCGCATCGTTGATTAATCTTCTGTACTCTAATTCCGATCGGTCACCAAAAAAATTGCTTAGGTGCATACTCAACGAATCAATGCCCTTTGTATAGATTGGTTGTAAGTTTTCTGCTTTAGTAATCCCTGGATCAAACGCCACGCGATAAAAAGGCAACGAAGTTGCCATTAAACTTCCGTTATCCGAATAAATATTGCCGCGAGTCGCTTTAACATCCATCAAACGTACGTTTTGCTGTTGCGACTTAGCAATCCAACGTTCGTTGTCAATAAATTTAATATTGATAAGCTTCCCTATAATCAATAGGGCAAAGAAAGCCATCCCAAGGAAGGCTATTCTTATTCTTAACAATATTTCTTTTTTGATGCTCAACTAGTTATTACTTTTTGGATCTGTTTCTATTTTATAAGGAGGCACTACACCTTCCTCTAACCCCATTCTTGCCACCTTACGCTCTACTTCCGACTGCTTACTTTCGAACATATAATCTGCCTTAATGGTCGTGTAATCTGCCCTCAAATCTTCTACTTCTTTTTTAAGCGAATCATAATTTCGGCTTATTCTATCTGCATAATGGGTGTTACCGATATACAACACTCCGATGAAAGCGATATAAAGCACATAAGGCACATAGTGTATGGGCAAACCTTCCTGCAAGGTTTTTTCTAAGCTGAAGGTTTCATCAAAAAGTGTGAAAATGGATTTTCCACCGCCACTAGAATTTGATTTTTTCTTTGTCTCTTTTTTGAATGAGTTTTCCATAATTAGTTGTTATAATTATTTCTAATCGCCACTCGTAACTTAGCACTTCTCGCCCTTGGGTTTTCTGCCTTCTCTTCCTCCGAAGCTTCGATTGGTTTTCTGTTTTCCGCCTCGAAAGGCTTTAACATATTCCCGTACATATCTTTTTCAACCTCGCCAAAAAACTTTCCTTTTTGGATAAAATTTTTCACGATGCGGTCTTCCAAACTATGATAAGACATGACAACCAAACGTCCTCCCTCCTTCATCACTTCTGCACACTGCATCAAAGCATCTTCCAATGCTTTCAGTTCATCATTTACTTCAATGCGAAGCGCCTGAAACACTTGTGCATAGTATTTATATTCACGATGTCGTGGTGCATGTTTTTCCAGGACAGCCACCAACTCTTGTGTTGTTTCTATTTCTTTAGTTGCTCGTTCACGCACAATTGCCTGAGCTAATGTTTTTGCATTTCTGACTTCACCATAAATGCCGAAAATCTTGTGCAACTGGGTTTCCGAATAGTTATTCACGACCTCAAAAGCCGATAATTCCTGCGATTGATTCATCCGCATATCGAGCTTTGCATCTCCTTGAAAAGAAAAACCGCGTCCCGCTTCATCGAATTGATGAGAAGAAACACCTAAATCAGCCAATACCCCATCGACCGACTTGACTCCGTATAGCTTTAAGTATTTTTTGAGGTAACGGAAGTTTGACTTGACAAAAGTGAAATTCTCAAACGGGATAGTCCCTGCATTTGCAGCCGCCTCGTCATCCTGATCAAAAGAATACAACTTACCTGATTGAATTTTTTCTGAAATAGCATAACTGTGACCGCCACCTCCAAAAGTTAAGTCGACATAAGTGCCTGCGGGGTCAATTTTCAGTCCGCTTAGACACTCATTCAACATAACTGGGATATGGTATTTCATGATTCTTCGGGTGCTAGATATTTTTCTGCGAGCTTTGAAAACTCGTCTTCATCTTTTATTAAATACTCTTCGTAACGGTCAGGGTCCCACAACTCAATTCGATTCCCCATTCCTACTACGATTAATTCTTTATCGATTCCAGCAAACTTGGCCATCGACTTAGGAATCAGCAAACGTCCGGTTGAATCTAACTCTACTTCAGTGCTTCCTCGTAAGAAATTCCGTTGAAAAGCACGGTACTCTTTATTAAACTCATTCAACCCTGCGACCTTTGAAAACACTTTTCTCCACTCCACCATCGGATATATTACCAAACAAGGCTCAAAGCCCCGCTTGACAACCACCTCGTTGGTAGCTACTTCTGGAAGATTTGCTTTAATCTTGGATGGCAGAACCATCCTCCCTTTAGCATCTATCTTACATTCGTATTCTCCTGAGAAATAAGACATTTAGATCTATTAACGTTTACCGGTGATACAAAAGTAAAACAATTTTTACCACTTTCTACCACCTTCCCCCACTTTATACCACTAAACGAGTTCAAAGTTTTCCACAAATGCAAATTTTATGGTAATAAAATGTAGACAATCATGTGAATTAGTTGTTAACTCCCTAAAAGTCAATCAAAATACAAATCAACATAATTTGTGGGAGTAAATCCCATTATTTTTTAATTTGGGCTAAAACTCCTCAAAAAGATAGGCGGGATTATATTTCCCATTCCCCCGGTAATAAAAACAACTCGTGCTGATTTATTAATCGTTGAAATAGCTAAAAAACAAGTATTTAACACAAGTTTATACAATCTTACGATAACCTTATAGTATTGCGTTTAGGTTAAAAACCTGAGTTCAAGAAGAATCCTAATTTTCTGTAAACTAAGACATCTTTGCGCCTGTCCCGTTTCCAAATGGGAGGGAAGGAGTCCCGACAACTATCGGGACGACTAACCTGGTAATCTGTTGAACACCGTACTCTCTTAGTTTATCAATAATTCGTTGCTTCGATGGGAAGATTGCCGCGCTTCATTTCATTCCGCTCGCAATGACCTTTGTTTTTTTCTATCGAACTCAGGTTGAAAGTAAAAAGTAATTTGTGGGAGCAGTAACAGCGTCTAAAAATGATGTTAAAATTTGTCTTAATTCCATGATTTGAGATCACGCCTCGAAGCTCGCTAGTTTTGTCACGACAGTTTACCAACACCTAAGTGAAGTGCGGCAATCTTTCCACTGTAAAAAAAATCTTGGCTTACGACAGGAGATTCCGTAGCGGGGTGCAGATGCCTAAAAAAAATCAACTTGCTTGCTTGATGTCCATTCCACTTTCAGCATTCATCGTATGCACGACCTCTGGTTGATCATTTTCAACTTTATATTTTAAAATAGTACTTGAACCTGCACCACATCCAAAAATTGAACGCATTGTATCTTCTACGCTTGCATCAATTTTAGTTAATTGGTCTTGTTCAACATGATAAATATTCCCTGATGCTGGATTAGGCCCAGTCGGCACAAACACAGTATAACTCCCATTATCGTGTTCATCGGTAATAAAAGCTGTCATCAAAGTTTCATTGTTATATAAACGAACTACCGCTACGGATGAAAAAGGTGTTCTTTTACTTCCCCGAAATTGCATGATGGTTTGTTTGATCATTTTATAACCTGGAATTCTCATCAATAACTTTAATTCTAATTTTTCATACATGGCTTTACCAATTTTAGTTTTGGTGTAGTAACCCACAAAAAAACAAATACTTAAAAAACAAGTAATCACAATTACATGAGCCGCTATAACAGAGACACTGGTATGGTTTATTAAGGAATTAGTAAATGGTCTTAATATCTTTACTATAAAAGCAGCTATCCAGTTGAAAACAGTGAAAATTATTAATAATGGAAGGAGTATTGTTAAACCAGTTAACAAAGTGGATTGCATAAATTTTAGTGTGTTTTTCATATGAATATAAAGGGGTTTAGCTGTATATAGACAAGATACACGCCAACTTGTAAAAAATGGATTTTATCATTTTAAAAATAATCCAACTGGTGATTTTCAACCGTTTAAAGAAAAACTCACCCCTATTTATTCGTGAATATTTGTAGACAAAAATCTACAAATATTCACAATTCATATATTACCTCGTCACCGTAACGGCACCGGTAATTACTTCGGTTAGGATGTCTTCCGGGTCTTTGAGGTCGATCATGTAATAGTAGGTGCCTACAGATACGGGTTCTGAGTTATACTCTCCATCCCATTCGTTCCCTACATATCCCCCATCTATTTCATAGATCAAGGCGCCCCATCGGTTGTAAATCTGCACCCATGCATCAGGATATTTCAATAAGGCTGCTATCTCCCACTTATCGTTGCTGTGGTCGCCATTGGGACTAAAGGCATTCGGAATCAAGAACGGCTCTAAGGAACGAATCAACAGACTGTCCGTATATTCGCAATCTGCTAACGTACTATTCACATCGCGCAGCGTAGCTACCAGCTGATAGTCGCCCTTCTCGGGGGCTACGCCTATCATTTGATAACCCGTTTGACTAAGGATGTCTATCCCTCGCAATGGATCATATTTAACGGTATAGTTCCCTTGCTCGTTCGGTATAATCTGTACGGCAAAGGGTTCTGTTTTATATACAATATCTTCTTCAGCCAGGAAGCTAAATCCAGTTGTGCCATATACCTTCACTTCAACAGTGTTGGTTGCAGTAGTATTCCCACATGCATCGTTGTTGTTGACCTCTAAACTGTACGTGCCTGCTATAGCTTTGCTTGCTACCAGTTGTAGTGGGTTTGTGGTGTTCGAGAGCACTTTACCATCACGTTTCCAGCTATAGTTTGCCCGAATACTATCACTTGATAGTAACAGTGAATCTCCTGCACAGAGTTCTATCGTGGTGACTCCGTTATTAATGGTCGTTACTGGAACCTTGTTGATGGTGATCGTTTTTTTGGTTTCTTCACTTCGCTTTTCGCCACAACTTCCTCCTGTGATTCCTGCCGAAAGCCTTATTTCTACTGTATCAGCAGTTTGGGTAGAAAAGTCGATGGTAAGCTCATCAGTATTATTGGTGAGATCTTGTCCGTTTACTTTCCAGTAGTAGTTGTCTACTGTTTGTGTACTGCTTGCCTTGAAGGTGACTTGTTCATCTTCACAATAGGCTAAATCGCCATCGATACTTACTGTGAAGTCATCTTGTTGATTGGAAACGGTTATGGTGAGCGCTTCGGAACTGACCTCTGTCGGTGTTGCACATGCTTTGTCAGAGGTTAGTAGTACTGAAACTTTATCATTATTGCTCAGGCTTGTGGTTTTGAATGTAGTGCCTGTTTGATCAGTTACATCACTTCCGTTAATTTGCCAGTGGTAGCTTGGGTTATCTCCCTGGTTTATTTCGGAGGTAATGTTATAGGTCACCTCATCGCCTGCGCAGATGGTGGTTTCCGTTGCATTAATCGTGATACTTGGTATAGTAGATGGCGTGATGGTGACCTCCACTTCGGTAGCTTGTCCTCCTGTTGGAAAACAGCTGTTTACCGGTGTTACTTTTACTTTTGTACTGGTGGTAAAGTTATTTATCACCACTTGGCTGCCGTCTGCTGGGGTGGCTACGGTAGCACCTGTGACTTCCCAAATATAACTGCTTGCTCCTGTTACAGGGGCTATTTTATACCCACCACTTGCTCCTTCGCACAATTCGGTGTCTGCTTGGGTGAAGGGCCTGCCACAGGTGCTTTGGTGGTCGTGATTTCCTCTTCGGCTTGAGCTTGATCATTACTTGGGTTTTTACAACTCGCATTCGAGATGACTTCTATGCGGTAGGTTTTTGTGCCCTCAAAGATGAAGCTTGGCGTCTTATTACCACTCTGAGCTGGCTGTTCTACATTGTCTACAAACCAGGTGATCTCTGGGCTTGGGCCAGCGTCTACTACTTTGGCAGTGAGTGTTTGAGTAGCCCCTTCACACACTTCTGTAAGGGGTTCAATTGTTACTTTTGGCTCGATGTTATCTTGTATAGTTACAGGTAATTCGGTTGGGAGTCCTGCCCCACAATCGTTGCTTGGTGTAACTTTTACAGTGTAGTCTGTGGTGCCTGGGTTTACCTCAACTTGAGTTCCAAAAAGACTCCCGTTGTTAGTTGCTCCTGTAACGGTCCAAAAGAAACTGGTGGCTGCGGGTTGGATGTCTACGCTATCCACTTCATACATCTCCGCAGTTGGGCTATTCGCACATACCGTGATTGATCCATCAATGTCTACTTTACCCGGTTTGTCGGTTACTGTTATCTCTAGTTGCTCTTGTGTTCCTG
This sequence comes from uncultured Cytophagales bacterium, assembly GCA_963849955.1. Lineage (GTDB taxonomy): Bacteria > Bacteroidota > Bacteroidia > Cytophagales > JAAEPT01 > CAWFGW01. The sequence continues at coordinate 10,273 of CAWKJU010000014.1, forward strand.
CTCCACAGTTGTCATTTACTGGAGTTACTGCTAGTGTATAGTCGCCTGTTGCTGTCCACGCTACGACCACCTGGTTAGCGGTTTCGCTTTTCAGAATGGCGCCTGTGGGTATAGTCCACTGGTAAGTGGTTGCACCCGTGACATTATTTAGAGTGTAGGTGATGTCTTCGCCCAGGCATATTGCTCCTGATTGGTCATCAGTGAGTGTGGCGGTACTTTGCTCTGGTTTATCGGAGGCGATGATCGCTAGTTTTTGGGTACTGCTACCGCAGCCGCTATTGGCAGTCACGCGGATGGTATCTGCAAGTGTGCCGGTAGCGGTTATTTCTATGGTTTCAGTGGTGCTTGATCCTGTTAGACTTGACGGCAATGTCCAAGTGTAACTGGTAGCTCCGGCTAAAGCTGGAACACTATAAGTCGTTGGTGTTGTGCTCACACAAATAACTTGGTCGCCAGTTATGGCTCCGAGGTCATCTATACCTTGGGTGATGGTGATGGGATAGGTGTTTGTTGCGGTACAGCCATCTTGATCGACTTCTACGGTGATATCACCTGATTGAGCACTGCTACTGTAGGTGATGGTAGTTTGATCGGTGGTACTTGCATCGGTAGTAGCTCCTGTTGGGGCTGTCCAGGTATAAGTAGCTCCAGTGATTGGAGAGGTAATCTTGTAAATTTCTTGTGTATTGCTACACACGGTTTGCAGTCCTGAGACTGTTGGGGTGGGAGGGCTATTTGGTTCAACAATTTCCACACTTGGTATCTCATTACTTTTACACCCTGCCCGCGTGACATAAACATCGGTATAGATTCCTTTCGCCAAATTTGACACAATAATTTCTCCTGAAACTGCAGTATAGGTTCCTTGGACTGAACCGTTATAATAAACATCGTATTCTCCTCCTGTGGTAACACCAGTAATAGAGAGTTCACCATCGAGGCCTCCACACGAACCTTTGGATGGAGTTACAGAAATAGTTCCTACTGAAACTTCTGTAATAGTAAATTGTATGGATGCTAGTATAGGTATAGGTCCTGTAGGATATTGACAAGCCGCTGAACTCAAATCAGACCCTTCATATACCACCGCCCTCCAAGTTCCTACATGACTACCATCAACTGTAACCGAAGCGTTGTCTCCACTTTCTCCATCTATCAGCCATGCACCAAATAACTGTCGTAAGTCAAACTCTACATCAGTTGTGGTCGTGTAATCATCCAAGGTTAATTCAACTGATTGACCAGGACATAATTCCAATGTAGTACCTGGCAATTCAACTCCATCCACTAAAAAAGCTAAAGTATCTGGACAGATTGGACCACAATCACCTTCTGCAATACCACAGCCACAGTTACCTGGCATAATCTTATTTATGTCTAACGGACAATTATCGGTGCTATCTGCAACATAACCAGTGGGTTGTACACAAGAAGTTTGACTGTCTTCTGAATCTCCAAAACCGTCTGCATCGCTATCTAAGTACCATACAACGGGCATAGAGACAGTTACTGTAACATCTTCTGACTGTTTACTACATGTTGCAGCATCTGCAGGGTCGCTAATCACTACATAATATTCTCCTGTAGTGGCCACCGCAAACGTATCAGTAGCTGATGCTGCTTGCACGAGTTGGTCACCATCTGCGTTGTAAAATGCATACTGCCACCCGCCTGTTGGAGCAGTGCCTGTGGCTGCTGCTGTCAACGTTACTTTCTCAGGGGAGCAGACTGTGCCAGTTGTGGGGTTTAAGGTCGCTGTTGTTGGGGCGGTGCAGGTTGGGGTAGTTCCGCAGGTAATTTTATAACAATCACCATAAAGATTTTGCTCAACACCAAAACTATTAATGTATGCAATGTTCGTTATATCAGAACAATCATCATAAATCCCTTCCCAAGTTAAAGTAGTTTTTTTGTTATAAGGTATCGCATTCATGCTGCCTTTTCCTGAAGCTAGTTTCCAAGTTATAATACCTGACTCAATAGTTCCTGAACCTGATATTGCTGAAGGATCAATAATCCCCTGAGGTAAAGGGTCATTAATTTCAACATTAAATGCTGCATCTAAATGAGTATTCCAAGAAGTTAGAATACCCGTACCACTTTCATCGTCCATTATATTTCCTCTGGCAATTCCAGCCCAACCTGACTGTACTGTTATCCCAGACACAGAGTATGGCGGTGCTCCAGAAAAAATAGTTGGAGTAGGTGCCAACCATAAATCTAGTCGATCACCATCTAAAATAATTTTAAAATCGAGAGAAGTTGGGGCAGTAAATGGAATTGTCCCTGAACCGATTAAAGTTGTACCATTTAATATCCGAAATTCACTCGAAGGATTAGCTGGTTTAATTTCTATAAAAACACCATTATCATAACTACCTCCACCATGCCGCACTACAATAGCTGCTTTCGCATAGGAAGTAATCTGAATAGTTCCTTGTATTCCATCACCGAGTGTGTTTAATCCATAAGAATAATCGTGGGTAAGCACCAAGTTGCCATTATTAAGTATTTGTGGAATTGTAATTTTACCTCCCGAAAAAGAAGCTATAGATTTATCACCGTTTTGAGCAGACCAATCAGCTGATTGATTTAAATCAGGGTTCGCTTTTGTTCCTAATGTTTGAGTGAAATCAATACTATATTTCACAGTTTCTCCAGGTGTGTATGTGTTTTTATCAGATGTTTTTATTAATGTTGTTGGTTCAGGACAAATGGTTATTGGAGAACAAGTAACTTTTATAGTAGCTGATGTTTTAAGTGGTGACTCCGCATTTCCCTGAATCCATGCTTTATTCTCAATATTATTTTCACTACCAGGACAGTTTCCTTCAACTGTTGCAGTATAAATAATAGAATCTTTTTGATTAATTAACATTTTAGGAATTGCCCATCGGATTACTGTTCTTCCATCCGAAATCAGTGTTGCTGTGGCATTTATACCTAATGGATTTCCCCGAATGAAATTCTTAAAAACAATTCCTTCAGGTAAGGTGTCTGTCACAACTACATTTTCAATATCTCTACCAGGTGCCGGCCCATTTCCTGCTACTCTTCTCCACACATATCCATCCCACTCTTCAACCAAAATATTGGTTACTAATTTATTTGTTGTTTCACAAGCACTTTGATGCCAACTATTTATTGGGACACCTAAATTATTTGGATCTGAATAGTCTGGTGTAATTGGAAAAAAGAGTCCCGAATCACCATCAACAAAATCACCCTCCCAACTCCAATCATCTGTCCAGTCTACTTTTGCATTATTACTTGTAAACATTCGCCAAACGTTTTTAAAGGATGCTAATCCCCCTTTATGGATTTTATCAGGACTTCCTGAATATTGCTGCAAATGTTGGGTTATTGTTCCTAATTGAGGTGAAAACTGGAGCATGAGACGTTGGTTCCAACTTCCATCGACATTGCTACCTGGCACTATGTTTTCATGCGAAATAACTGCTCCGCCAGCTTGCGAACCTTGAACTATTGTGTTTTGTAGATCCCACCCAACTGCACAACCAACATCTCCCACATAACAATCAAAACTAGGATCATTCATAAAATAGGATACTCTGTAATTTCCATAATCAATATATGGCTCTATAGCATCATTATAAATTCGGTATTTAAATTCATTTTCATCATCGGATTCAGGCGTCTCAAAAACACCCTGAGCAAAGGCAAACCGTACGCCTGGTCTTCCACCATTAATCCAACCTGCATCGCTAGAATTTTCAAAAACTAGTTTAAATTTCACATCTTGGCTTGGATTGTATTCCTCACGATCGGCTGTTTTTAGAATTTTCAATGCCCTTTTTATGACATCCACACAGTTTCTCTCCATCACTGCAGTTACATTGTTGGGGTATTCATTAGAAATAGCTCCAAAACCATTAGTACATGAGATGTGAGCAGTTGTACAATATCGCCCACTAGCTTCAGGTCCTATTTTTAAAGTAACTTTTAAACTATCAATTGTGGCTGCTAATCCACCTGTTTGAAACCCTGGTACAGAACCAATATTCCAACTCACAGAATCGCCATTCACTACCCCTCCTTTATCTGCTCTAACAAACTCAAACCCTTCGGGAATCCCAAAGGTAACTTTAGAATCGTCTGCGTTGACTGAACCATAGTTTCTGTAAGAAACTGTAAAGGTCACCTCATCATTAGTGAACGCTACTGTTTTATCTATTTTATGATAAACTTTTAAGTTGGGTTTAGGAACCATTTTTGAAGGAGTATGAAAATTGCCTGAAAGCGTTAACATGGCAGCTAAACGAAACCATTCATGAAAATAATAAGAGGTAGAATCTTCTACTGATCCTCCGTCCCATGCTATTTCGGCATTTCTGAACATCTCTCCCATTAAGTCAATATCTTTGCTTATAATGCCACTCGCCGCACCCGCGCCAAAAATCCAATTCAATGGAAAAGCACCAGTTACATCTCCATCCATTGATATTTTATCCCGTAACGTATAGGTACCTTTAAAATGTAATCCTTGTGCTGCCAAATCCCCTGTATTTTTACATCCATTATTCCATGGTGCATCTTGATTATTTTTCAAAAACTTAGAAAATCTCAACGCTACATCATATTCAAACTGATTTGGAGTTTCGTCAATTTGATGAGTTTCAGGATTCCATGTATAATCGGGGTTGCCATACCAAACATAATTCATAACAGTTCGCCAAGAAGCTCTAAAATCCTCCGCAAATCTACCATCTAAAGAGAAGATAAAATCGTTGTCGCCACCAGAAACAACTTGCCCCATGATTGGAATATTTTTTTCATTCTTCGAATACTGAAGACCCATGAGCCAATCTGAAGATGCTTCAGCTCTTTTAAATTGGTTGATACAAAAAGTTTCTTCGTTTTCCTCTTCTAAAAAAAGCCAAAAATTTTTATACCAAGCTGGCCCTAGATAATCGACATATAGTGACCCAGTACCTACCTGTCTATCTATTCCCAAATACCCACCAGACGCCCAATCTGTCAGCTCCTGACCAAAATCACCATCTTTAATGTAGCCGTCTAATCCTATATCACCTGATAAGTACTTAGGAACATTGCCTGACAGAGAATAATAGGAAGTATCCGACATTGCTTTAATATAATTCAAAGCTTCTTCTTTGTAATTTATTTCCTTGCCCCCCCATCCATTATTGTTTAGAATAATCCCCGAATTTTCACCCCATTGTTTGTAAGCAATTAACAAAGCTAACGCAAGATCTTCATCACCATCCATAGCAGAATTATCTCCCGTAACTGCGCCCCCCCTTACTTCTAAAGGGTATGTATATCCTTTTCCGGCTGTTGAAAGTCCTCTAGCTGCACCTGAATAGGGGTTTTCCACACCATCTAAAAAGCGTTTCACACCATTAAACCCACGATCATGAGCCCACATGAAATAACCATCAAAATAGGTTTTGTCACCCATTAGTGCCGCCCCCAACAAATAATACCCGTCTCCTTCAACACATGCACAATGATTCGGTGTGTTAGGATTAGGATACAAGTAATGAACTCCTCCTGCCTCTGCATTAGGATATTCACTAGTGTTGTTACAAACAATTTGCCAAGCACCTTTCATCAATTCTTCCATGTCTGCGTGTGTAAATCCAGGAGCATTTTGAGTTCCCAAATTCCCTAATTTAACTTGTCCATTATCATAAGGTAAAAACTGAGGAAAAGGAAACTTCGGGTTACCAGAATTAATATGAGGCGTGACCTGCGCAGACAACACCAATGAACAAACAACAAAAAGAGAAAATAATAACGTTTTTAACGACATCCGAATTTGATTTCAACAACACCTGTTTGCTTCTATAGCATAACATACCATTAGTAATACAGTTTAGAATCAAAAAAGTAATCAAAAAAATTACTATTTATTTTTCTAGAACTTCTTTTTAAAAAGCAAATAAACATTCAAATCAGAATAGTCATTAGTTAGAGTTGATGTGTGCGTTAACAGACAGGTTTAGTTTTCACAATGATAAGAGTTAACATTTTATCCATTAAGAAGGTCTGTAATGATACCGCACCACTCACACGAACTCTTGTAATGAAAAATCATTTTAAGAGTCATTAGCTTGTAGGGGATATCCAAAAAAGATTAGTTGTAATTGTGTAAGGTATAAACGAAATACGTTCATTCATAGCCACATCATTTTTACAACCCTTAAGTAGTTATTCACACAACTTTTTATGTATTTTGGCGTATCTTTCAACTTGTGTATTTGCACACAAGTGCTTGAGCTTATTATTGTGTTTGAAGACTCACACTTCTAACAAATGACTGTATGCTAACCTTAACGCTATTAAATTGAGACTCTTTTATATTTTATTATTTCTAGTTTTCGCCCAAATTTCTGTCGGGCAAGTAATAATTGGAGGTGGTAATGTTCAAGTTATACCTCCCACATCTCCTGATTATGAAATTGATAGTATAATAGTTAATGATTCCCAATGTAGTGTCTTAGAAAGTAATGGGACCTGTATAAGCGGTGAGGGCAGTATTAGAGTCGTTCTTAAAAAAATTCACCCAGATTTTAGAGTGGTGAAATATTCACTAAGTAGTGGCATTCAGGTCACTTCCTCAAGTTTAATTATAGAAATTAACAATTTATGTGTTCAAGATCAATATGTTCTTGGTATAAATGCTAGAGTTGAGGCTGGCCCTTTTAGTCAAAGAGAAAGAAATATATCAATATATTTTGACATTCAAGGTTCTGCGGCTCTATACGTACTCCCTGATGTTATAGATGAATCCTGTTCGAATGCTAATGATGGTGAAATAAATCTTTATATAGAAGGAGGTACTTTAAACCCTGGGAATAGATATACCATTAACTGGGCTCATGGACCAACTGACTCTATCATATCAAACCTGTCACCAAATAATTATTCGGTTTCTATATCTGATGATGTGGGTTGTTCTTTTGATAGCTCTTTTACTGTACTCCCTGGCGACACCATCACTGCAGACTTCAACTTCTCAGATGTTTGCCTAAACCTACCAACTACTTTTACCGATGCTTCTACAAACTCTTCGGCTACTCCATTAACTTATAACTGGAGTTTTGCGGGTGGAACTCCTAATACTGCAAGTTCACAAGGCCCACACGATGTTGCCTTTGCAACTTCTGGTACTAAAAACATTCAATTGATAGTCGACAACGGTACTTGTTCGGATACAAGTAATCAATCGCTTAATGTGTTTCCAGACCCTACTTTTACACCTATTCCCAATGTGTCTATTTGTGCGGGTGAATCGGTGCAGTTATCAGCAACACTAGGTACCGACTATACCTACTCTTGGTCACCTAACAACGGTTCTTTAAGTGGCACGAACATTAGAAACCCACTAGCAACACCAGACACTACCACTACTTATGTTGTAGCTATAACTACTCCCAATGGTTGTACCACCAATGATACCGTAACTGTTACTGTTAACCCATTACCTGTTTTAAATCCTTTATTTACTGATTCTACTATTTGTATTGGTGAGTCGGTGCAATTGCAAGTCAATGCTGGAGGTAACTATAGTTGGACGCCAAGCGGTTCTTTGAACGATGATGACGTTTTTAACCCCCTAGCTTCGCCCACCTCCATTACTACTTACAAAGTAGTAATGAGTACGGGTGTTGGGTGTTCGGATTCCACTGACATCACTATTAATGTAGCTCCTCGACCAAGTATCGGTGTGTCGCCTCCAAACAGAACCATTTGTTTAGGTGACTCCGTACGATTAAATGCGACAGGTGGCGTAAAGTACGCATGGTTTCCTGATAATGATAGTTCACTTACCAATGCCAACATACGCAATCCATATGCAAAACCAACTACAACAACTCAATACATGGTTTGGGGATTTAATGCGTTTGGTTGTTACGACTCTGCGGCAGTAAACATCACCGTAAATCCTTTGCCAAATGTACAAGCTTCTGAAAATGATTCTATTTGTCTGGGGCAATCAATTATACTCAATGCCACTGGAGCCAACACCTACTTATGGTCGCCAGGAGGTTCTTTAAGTTCAACCACAGGTTCTTCACCAACCGCTACACCCACTACCACCACTGATTATATTGTGCGGGGACAAAATTTGGCTGGTTGTTTTGCCTATGATACCGTTAATATTAAAGTTAACTCCTTACCTAGTTTAACTGTGACTAATGATACGGCTATTTGTCAAGGAGAGAACATTGTGTTAAATGCTACAGGGGCTGGAAGTTATAGTTGGTCTCCTGACTCCACTTTAAGTGCTGGCAATGTAGCATCGCCTACCGCGCAACCCAGCCAAACCACTACCTATGTAGTAGTTGGTGAAAATGCTTTCAATTGTCAAACGTCCGATTCGGTTTTAATAACCGTAAATTCACTACCAAACTTAACAGTAACTGCGGATACAGCAATTTGTGAAGCTTTATCTCTACCGTTATCCGCTTCAGGAGCTAACAGCTATGTATGGTCACCAAATGATGGTTCTTTGAATGATATCACTTTGGCTAATCCGACTGCCACCCCAGATAATACCACAACTTACACGGTTATTGGAACGGATGGGAATAATTGTTCAAGTAGCTCTAACGTGACTATTACTATAAATTCTCGACCAACAATTACCGCAGAAAAAGATACTACGCTCTGTGCAATTCAACCCGTATCATTAGCTGCTTCAGGAGGAAACACCTACACTTGGTCACCCTCTCAATTCTTAAATGACAGCACCTCTGCAACACCTATAGCTACCCCTCTTTCTAACATTGCATACGAAGTTACGGGTACCGATTTAAATGGATGTATTGGCAAGGATACTGTAACTATTACTGTGTACTCTTTACCCACTGTTGTTGCTTCAAATGACACGGCATTATGTATTGGAGGAAGTGTTTCACTAAACGCTTCGGGGGCTGATAATTATTCTTGGACACCAAACGCTACTTTAAATCAAGATGACATTCCAAACCCAGTTGCTACACCAAACTCCACTAGTAAATATTATGTCACCGGTACCGATGGTAACAGTTGTTCAAACACCGATTCAGTAACAGTAACCATCAACCCGCTTCCTTTAATAAACATTTCACCAGACGATACCATTTGTAGAGGTGAATCAACTTTATTAACAGCTTCAAACCCTACTGGAGGTACTTTTGTATGGTCAGATGCAAGCACACTTTCATCCGCAACAGGAGCATCTGTGATCGCATCACCGTTAATCGATACCCGTTATAAAGTGGAAGTAACTACCCCTCAAGGTTGTGTTGACTCCGCCTTTGTTAACGTATTAATTGACCCAGTGATAACGATTAACATTGCAGATAACGACACGGTGTGTTCTGGAGACACCATCACCCTTTCAGCAGTAGTTACTAATGGGGTGAATTTTCAATGGAGCTCTAATACAGGAAATATCTTCACCCCTAATCAAGCTACTTCTGTAGCGATCCCAACAGTGTCTGATTATTACAAATTGACGGTGACGAATAGCATTGGCTGTACCAACGAAGACTCAACATTAGTAGTGGTAGAAACCGCGGATGTGTTAAATGCTGTGGCACTAGAGGACTCCATTTGTTTTGGGGAAAACACACAATTAGTCGCTCAGGGCTCAAGTTCAAATGTAGTTTGGCAGCAAAATGGTTTTGTAGCTTCTCCAAATAACGACACCACCACAGTGAATCCGACTGCTACTACTACCTTTTTCTTATCGGCTACCACCACAGGTGGATGTAATGCGTTTGACTCGGTTACGGTCAATGTCATTCCGCTTCCAAACGGCACATTAACGAGTGATACTTCACTTTGTCTAGGCGACACCATTCAATTAATAGCCTCAGGTGGCACTGCTTACAACTGGGGTACACCTTACCGAGGCAACTTATTAGCTGCTAATGTTTTGGAGGTGTTCACAGATAAAGACACGACTTATGCTGTAAAAATCGCCAATGCATTTGGTTGTGAAGATTCGCTGTCGGTGGATGTTGCCGTAAATACACCTGAGGCCATTACAATTAACCCGATTGACACCATTTGTTTGGGACAAACGGATACGCTTACGGCTGTGGCGAATAATGTCGCTACCGTCAACTGGTCAGCTGCTAGTGGTGTCATTTCAATACCCAATCAACTAATCACACCTATCACACCTACGGTGGGTGAATATTACTTCATTAACATCACGGACAATAATGGTTGTGAAAACAGTGACTCGATTTTAGTGACTACAGAAACGGCACCTCCAGTAACCATTACCCCTCCTAGTGATAGTATCTGTGCTGGAGAAAACACTTTACTAGTGGCCAATAGTTTATCCACCAACTTTATATGGTTTCAAAATGGCTTTGTAGCTACACCTAACAATGATTCCACCATTGTGAACCCAACGACAACTTCCGATTTTAGTGTAATTGCTACTTCCTCCAATGGGTGTAATTCATTCGACACTATCACAATTTTTGTTGATCCAATTCCAACTGGAACATTGTCCAATGACACGACTATGTGTTTGAATGACACCATCACCCTTACGGCTGGTGGAGGTGTTTCGTATGATTGGGGAACACTTTACCGAGCGAACTTATTAACTCCTAACCAACTGCAAGTATTTTCTGACAGAGATACCACTTACAGCGTAAAAATCTTTAACTCTTTGGGTTGTTATGATTCGCTTTCAGTGAATGTGTCACTTAACCCTGTTACTCCAATTAGCATCACTCCATTAGATACCGTTTGTTTGGGTGATACCGTTTCTTTATCTGCTACAGCTAACAACATTAATTCCAGCAACTGGACCACTGATGCGGGGACTATCTTTTCTCCAACACAACTGACTACGGACATCACTCCAACCACCGATGGTTATTATATCTTGAACATTCTCGATAATAACGGGTGTGAAAACAGCGACTCCCTCCTAGTCATTACAGAAACCGCCCCTGCAGTTTCAATCACTGCTTCAACGGATAGCATCTGTGAAGGAGATAATGTTTTATTAGTAGCCACAAGTTTGTCTTCGACCTTTACCTGGATTCAGAATGGTTTTGTGGCAACTCCTAACAATGATTCCACCCTGGTGAACCCAACTTCAACTTCCGATTTCAGTGTAATCGCTACTTCGTCCAATGGTTGTAATTCATTTGACACAACTACAATTTTTGTTGATCCAATTCCGACTGGAACGCTGTCCAAGGACACAACTATTTGTTTGAATGATACCATCACTCTTACTGCGGGTGGAGGCATTTCTTATGACTGGGGAACGCCTTACCGAGCGAACTTACTAGCTCCTAACCAACTGCAAGTATTTTCTGACAGAGATACCACGTACAGCGTAAAAGTCTTTAACTCCTTAGGTTGTTATGATTCGCTTTCAGTAAGTGTGTCACTTAATCCTGTTACTCCAATTAACATTACTCCATTAGATACGGTTTGTTTGGGCGATACCGTTTTGTTAACTGCTACGGCTAACAACATTGTTTCAAGCAATTGGACCACTGCTGCGGGAACAATCTTCACACCTACCCAGCTCACTACTGATATTGAGCCTTTCACTAGCGAATTTTATACCTTGACCATTATAGATCTAAATGGTTGTAGTAACTCAGACTCTACGCTTGTGATTGTTGAATCTTCTCCAAACATAACTATCGTAGCGTCATTGGATAGCATTTGTGCGGGAGATAGTTCTTTGCTTGTCGCAACAGGTGCTGCAACAAACATTACCTGGTTTCAAAATGGTTTCGTGAGCACACCTACTAGTGCTACTACTTATGTTACTCCTACGACCACTACACAATTTATGGTGAGAGGAAAAACTTCTGATGGCTGTGATGCCTTGGATAGCACAACAATTTTTGTTGATCCATTACCTGTGGTTGGACTACCTAACGACACTTCGCTTTGTATCAATGACTCCCTTATTTTAGTAGCACATGGTGGAACTACTTATGATTGGGGAACGCCTTATCGCGCTAATTTACTCGCTCCTGATTCCTTGCTAATATTCCCGGATCGAGACACAACTTATACCGTAACCACTAGCAACTCGTTAGGCTGTATGATTAGTACAACTGTCAACGTAACGATCAATGCTCTTCCAGGCATTCAAGCATCCGGTGACACGGCAATCTGTGAAAACGAACCCGTACAATTACTTGCTACAGGCGGAATATCATATAGTTGGTCTCCTGCGCAATTCTTAAATGATAGTAGCATTGCTAATCCAACCGCTACACCATTAAACACCATCAATTATGTGGTTGCCGGCACGGATGCCAATGGCTGTACAAATCGAGACTCGGTTCAACTTGATGTGACCCCAGCACCAATTTTGACCATTACGCCTAACGATACCTCTATATGTATTGGAGAATCAGTCTCATTAAATGTAACTGGTGCAACTACTTATGTCTGGTCGCCAGCTGCCTCATTAAGTGACACGGCAACGGCTAACCCAACTGCGACACCTACCACAACTACCTCTTATGTAGTGGAAGGTACTTCAGGAAACAACTGTACTGCTACAGACTTTATTACCGTTACCGTTAGCAGTGTTCCTACCATTACTGTTTCAGCTATTGCAGACACCATTTGTCGAGGAGATTCTACTCAGATTACTGCCACTGGCGGTGCTATTTATTCGTGGTCAGGCGGTCCGGCTTCGACTCCAAATTCAGCTTCTACTTTTGTGAATCCAACGGTAGATACCCGTTACAAAGTGGAAGTAACGACTTTATCCGGATGTTTTGACTCTGCTTTTGTAGATGTCTTCATTGACCCGATTATTACCATCAATGTAATGGAAGATGACACCGTGTGTCTTGGAGAAACGATTACCTTATCGGCCACAGTGGCTAATGGGGTGGATTATCAATGGACAACGGGTGTAGGTGAAATACTTAGTCCAGATTCATTGACCACTAAAGCAGTACCTTTAATTTCAGAAAATTATATATTGACTGTAACCAATGTTATTGGCTGTACAAACTCCGATACCGTAGCGATTTTCACGCAAACCTCACCCGGATTAACGATTGCTCCACCATTAAGTGATAGCTTGTGTCTAGGCGACAGCACGTTATTGATTGCCTCTGGTGCTCCAAATATAACGTGGTTTCAAAATGGTTTTGTGGTTTCACCGAATAACGATTCAACATATGTAAAACCTACCAGTCCGACTACCTTCATTGCTCGAGGATCATCTTCTATCGGGTGCGATGCTTTGGATAGTATCCGCATATTTGTAGATCAAAGTCCTTCCGTGACTATTACCAATGACACGTCCATCTGTGAGGGCGACCCCTTAGTAATTGTAGTAAGTGGCGGTACAAGTTATTCCTGGAGTCCAATCTATCAAGGGGTTCAACTCAGCACCGATTCCATTTTAGTTTCACCAGACGTAGACACAGTTTATACAGTTACAGTCTCCAATAGTACTGGTTGTACGATCACTGCTAGCACACAAGTAATCGTTAATCAAAAACCATCGGTAACGATATCGGGAGATACGGCTATATGTTTAGGGAAATCCATTCTATTAGTAGCAAATGCACCTTCGGTTACTTCTTATGCTTGGAGAGTAGTAAATAATGTTCCTTTGATTTCCAACAACGACACCCTTTCAGTTACTCCTTCAACTTCTCTCTCCTACTTGGTTGAAGTCGCTTCTGCGAACGGATGTTTCGGTAGGGATACGGCATCTATCACTATTACCTCATTACAGAACACAGGCATTTCCAATGACACAAGTATTTGTGTGGGCGACTCGGTGAACTTATCAGCTTCTGGTGGCGATAATTATGTATGGTCGCCAAGCAGATTCTTAAATGATTCTTCTGCACAGAACCCGATTGCTAAGCCTGATACTAGTATTACCTACAACGTGACAATCAGCACGAATGACGGATGTTCTGCTGTACAAACTGTTACGATTAACACGAATGTGATTCCAACTGGTCAGTTGATGTTAAGCCAAGATACGTCTTGTTTCGGCAGTTCTTTCACCGCAACAGCTTCTTTGTCAACTCCTTCACAAGCCAATGCTTCAGGAACCTATTCTTTTGATAATGGTGCAACTTTCTCAAATACGAATCAACTCAATGTGACACAATCTACAGCTGGTGACACAACTATCCGTTTAGTATTAAAAGATAACATCGGATGTATCTCTGTTATGCCAATTAATGAAACACATACGATGTTAACTGCTCTCGTTATGAAGATTGACACGCTTGTGGTGCCTTCCTGTACACCTCCTCCAGGCGAATTTAGAGCCTATGACTTCTCTGGTGGAATTGCTCCTTACAAGTTTAGTTTAAATGGTGACACGGCAATTCAAACCTCGGACACCACCATAACCAATGTGCTTCCAGGTTCTTATATTGTAAGTATAGAAGATGCTTTTGGTTGTAAATTCGATAACAACATCAATTTTAATAGCTCTATCACTTTTGATACCTCTGTTGTGCATCCTGTATGTTTTGGTGACAGTACAGGCTCCATTACTTTCTCCAACATTCAAGGCGGAGTTACACCTTATCAGTTAAGTTTTGGCGACTCGCTAAACTTTGGTGCAGACACTGTGTTTAACAATTTAAAAAGTGGTATAAAAACCATTTTCTTAAAAGATGCTTCGGGTTGTTTATTACAAGCTAGTATAGGTATAAATGGTGCTTCAGAAATTAGTCCACAAATTATTGCACAGCAAAACATAAATTGTTTTGGAGATGATAATGGAGAAGTAGCGTTTAGTATTGATGGAGGCACTGCCCCATTCAAAGTGATATCACCAGAGGGAATATTAAAAGAAGGAAATGGACCTTTCGCATTTGATAATCTTTTAACTGGAAAAAACAGCTTCTATATCATCGACAACAAATTTTGTGTTGATAGTCTAGTTTTGGACATCACTGAACCCTTGCCAATCGAAACATCAGCATTGGTAATCTCATCGCCAACTGGATGTAATTCTGATGATGGTGAAATACGCATCACCTCTACTACGGGTGGTTCAGGGTTCTATGAGTTCAGTACCGATTCTGCAACAACATTTACGGATAGTGTAACGGTTGCTGCTAATTTGATTAGCATTCCAAGCGGAGTGTATACAATAATCACCCGAGATAGTCTCCATGGCTGCTTAGACACCACCACCATTTTCTTAAACGCTTCGAATGGTTTATTGCTTGACAGCATTAATAACAACAGTCAAAACCCGAACTGTCAGAATTTAAATGGATCAATTGCATTAGCTAACCTAAAAGGTGCACCACGACCTTATGAACTGAAGCTAGTGGACAACAGCGATAACAGCATTGTTGAAGATTATCAATCCGATTCAACGTTTGCTCCGCTAGTTGCAGGAAATTATACCGTAGTGATCAAGGATGCGGTCTCATGTGAATATTTCTATGATGTGCCATTAGCGAAATATACGCCTATCACAATAAACGTAACTACCGTTGAAGCGTCATGTGGACAGGACAATGGTCAAGTCTTAGTTGATGCTGCCAATGGTTCTGGAAATTACCAATACACTTTACAAGAACTGGACTTATCTTCTCCTGAAGTCGTACAGTCTGACTCGGCTTTTAAAGAATTAGCAGACAACACGTATCTCATCAAAGTGCTCGACACAGAAGACCCAACCTGTTCTTCCACAGACACGGCAATAGTAACTACTAGCAGCATCGATTTAGTGCTAAAAACAGATACTACTTCTTGTTTTGGAGCTGCTGATGCACGTATAACTATATTAGATATCATCAATGCCAACAACAGCCTTTATCTATTTGAATTTAGCGTAGATGATACTCTTTTTACTACTGACACCATCTTTAACAACTTAACGGGTGGAGCACATACCGTATTCATTAAACAAATTGATCGTCTAACAGGCAAAGTATGCGTGTATGAAGATATTGACGAAACAGCCCCAACAGCAAGAGTAAGTGCCAACGGAGGCAAAAGTGTGGAGGTGCCAGAACGTGAAGAGTTAACAGCTAACATTACAACTCTCCCGAGTGATTATGGTAAAGAAACCGGTTCCATCTTCTTACATGAAATTCGTGGCGGTAGCAAACCTTACGCTTTTAGCATTAATGACAAAGAAGACTTCGTAGCTCTTGCAAATCTTGATGGGGTAAGCGAAGAATCTCGAGGGTATGCGGAAGGGTTACACACCGTTTATATTAAAGACATAAATGGCTGTCTTCTAGAACTAGAGGCTGAAATTGGACGTACCTTGTATATTCCAAATATTTTCACTCCAAATGGTGATGGTAAAAATGACTTCTTCTATATCAGTAACTTACCAGAATCTGGTGCTAAATTAAGAATCTATGATCGATGGGGTATTTTATCTTATAAGAGCTTCTATTACCAAAACGATTGGGATGGTAAAAACCAACCTGATGGTGTTTATTATTACGAACTAGATACCCCCACACAGCTTTATAAAGGCTGGGTACAGATTGTAAGGAAGTAAGCCTGTAACCCATCAGAGTTCTCTTCGAGTAACTCTGATGGGTTAAAATAACATTGATTTCCAATGTGATAATTAAAACACATAGCGCAAGGTTAAGCGGAGCGGTCATTGTGCTAACTAATTGCAAATGGGACACACTTTCTGGGACAGTATTTAGCTAACTAAAACCCGAGACTTGCGAAGGTTGTTGGAAACAATTCCAACAACGGCTCAGCTCATTACAACCTAGAAAGCCGACTAATGGTTTGCGCTAACTCAGGATATAGTTCAATCAACTCATCGCGTTTTGCAATTTCAAAATCCTGAAAATCAAAACCTGGTGCTACAGTGCAACCAACCAATCCAAAGCCTGCTTTCGTTTTAAGTTCAGAGGCAAACCAGGCTCCTGCCGGCACCATCGCCTGAAGCTTTTCACCGTGCTGTAAGTTTTTCCCTAACAGAATTTCTTCAAACCTTCCATCTTCATGAATGACGGAAATCAAAAACGATTGTCCCAGATAATGATGCCACAACTCATCCGATTTGATCCGATGAAAGGTTGAAAAATCGGTATTTTCTAACAAATAATAAATCGCTGTTGAATGATTGCGAGTAGCAGGAAATACGTCACCGTGCTCAAAAATAGTTTTACTGCGGTAGGTCTCACTATAATAACCTCCTTCAGGGTGAGGTTGTAAGCCTAAAAGTTCAACTACTTGTTGAGCAGTTAATTCTTCCATTCCAACGTCTGGATTAAATGCTGAGCATCTTGTTTGACAAAGTCAATTACAGGAGCCAACGAATCATTTTTATTTGCGGTAGAAAAGTAGATTACACCACGTAAGAAGTTAGTGGTTGAATCGTGTACAAAAAACTGATATTGACTAGGCACATCACCTTCTAAAGTGATTGTGGTTAAATGGTTACCATTCGGTAGTGTTCCTATCTCTGGTGTAATGCCATAGGCTTTCACATCGTGACCATAAGCCAAACGGTAAGCTTCATTAATGTAACTATCCAATGAATCTGAATTGCCGTTAATCGCCTTATAGGTAATGTGAATCGAAGAATTTAATTCAGGGTATTTTAAAATCTTATATAATTTCTTTTTATCACTGTAAGAAGAAGCTGTGTCATCCCATGCCAAAGCATGAACAGAATATTCAAAGGAGTAAGGCTTGTCCGATTCGTTAAGAAGTTGATATTTTTGCTCTGGTAATTCAATAAAATTTAATCCTTTTGGTTTTGGTTTATAATCACCACCACAACCAATTACCAAAACGAGTATTGTTAATAATAATGCGTACTTAGTCTTCAAAATCAAGTTCTTTATTTTCATTAATTTCTATTCTAACTCGCTTAATTCGTTTTGTATTTACCGACTCAATAATGAAGTCAAACTTACCAAAAGGAATACTTTCGCCCACGTTTGGCATACTTGAGTTTAACTCCAGCAGCAAACCACCTATTGATTCGCTTTCTCCTCTAGCCTCATCAAACTCATCTGGACGCAAGTTAAGAACTTTTATCACATCATGAAGTTGCGTTTTGCCTTCAAACACATACACATTATCGCTTATCTTTTTGTATTCGATTTCATCCTCATCAAACTCATCGTTGATTTCTCCAACGATCTGTTCAATAACATCTTCTAATGTAATTAAGCCTGAGGTGCCCCCGTACTCATCCACGACAATTGCCATGTGTACCCGCTTTTCTTGAAAGTTTCGAAGTAAATCATCTATCTTTTTACTTTCTGGGATAAAATACGCTTCTCTTAAAAGGTTTTGCCAATTAAAATTTTCGTCTTGATTGACATAAGGAAGCAAATCTTTTACATATAAAATTCCTTTAATGTTATCGATTGTTTCATCATAAACAGGAATCCGTGAGAAGCCAGACTTATTAATTTTATCCATCAACTGGTGAAAATCAATCGTGTTATCAATCCCCATCACATCAATTCTGGCAATCATCACTTGGGTGACTGAGATCGTACCAAAGTTGATAATTCCTTTCAAAATACCTCTCTCTTCTTCTGAAGTTTCCTTGTTATCAGAAGTTGCTATTTCTATCGCTTCATTCAAATCCTGTACAGAAACCTGGTAACCTTTTCGCACAATCCTCGATTCAATAATGTTAGAGCTAGCGATTAAGAACCAACTTATAGGACTAAACACCTTATTTGCCACTATAAATGGATACGCCATTGCTCGCGCAAATATCATCCCTTTTTGGTTTGCATATATTTTTGGAATCACTTCTCCATAAAATACGATAAGAAATGTAATGATAATAGGCCCCGAAATGTTGAGTAAATTAGCTGGATCTTTTGTTCCAGCGATTTCCCAAATCACAAAGGTAGCAAGTGTGACAAAAGCCACATTGACCAAATTATTGAAAATCAATATAGAGGCTAACAGCTTTCTCGGATTTTGCAAAAGCTTATAAATTCGTTGATCACTGCTTTTTTCGCTTGTAGCACAGTCAGCAATTTGCGAACCTGTAATAGAAAAAAAAGCTACTTCAGAGCCGGAAATTAAGGCTGATAGTAATAACAATATTGCCATTATACCACCACTTACAGCAATATAAGTGGTATCTATAGTGTCCAGCAACATTAAAAAACTAAAGGGGTCGGGATCTATCGGGGTTTCCAATTAATAGAAATTAAGTTCAACTTAAAACGGCAAATCGTTGGTTTCATCATCCTCTGCTGCCGCTTTCGTATTGATATTTTTTGGCTCCTCCGATGGTGCTGATGACGGTGAATTATCTCCACCTTTTCCACCAAGCATTGTCATGGTTTGCCCAACAATTTCTGTTGAATATTTTGTTACACCATCTTTATCTTCGTAGGATCGTGTTTGTAATTTTCCTTCAATGTAGACTTGACTTCCTTTTTTTAGGTATCGTTCAGAAACCTCTGCTAAACCCCTCCACAGCACTATATTGTGCCATTCGGTTTGGTCAACACGTTCACCAGTGTTACGATCTTTGTAAGACTCAGTAGTGGCTAAAGAAAATCGAGCTACTTTCACCCCAGTCTCTAAAGCGCGAACTTCGGGATCTTTACCTAGATTGCCTACTAAAATTACTTTGTTTACTCCTGCCATAGCTTAAATTACTTTGTAAAAGATAAAATTAGTCAAAAATAAAATTGGACCAAAAAGTTATCGATTAAAACAGACTTAGGAAGTTCTTTTATTTTATCTAACTCATAGTACTGATACCCAGCGGATGATTTATTATCCAACTCAACTTCCCAAAAAGTACAATAAAGCCGTTGATGCGATAAAACATGTTTTGCCTCCGCCACATGTTTTATACTTCTGATTTCACCACTTTTAATAGCACTTACCACCTCATCTGAGGAAAGCGCTTGAGTAGATTCCAGCAGAGGAAACTCATATAGTGAAGCCCATATTTCACTCATACCCCTCTTTTGAATCGCTAACATATTCCCTTGTTTAATTATTAAATAATTAAAATAGCGGTTGGTGACTTTTGTCTTTTTTAGTTTTACTGGTAATTGACCTTGCATCTCATGGGCCCTAGCAAAACATGTAGTTGCCAAAGGACAGGAAGAACAATTAGGCTTTTTTGGGGTACACTGTAGTGATCCAAACTCCATCATCGCCTGATTATGTAATGCTGGAGTTGCCTTATTCAGAAGTTGTTGAGCTATGGTTGTAAACTCTTTTTTTGCGACACTCGATGAAATGTCTGTTTCGACACCAAATACCCTTGCCAACACACGAAAAACATTTCCATCCACAACTGCATAGGGTAAATTAAAAGCAAATGATGCAATAGCAGCTGCAGTATAATCGCCTACTCCTCTGAGTTTTTTAATCGACTCATAGTCAGCAGGAAAAACGCCTTTATACTCATCGCGAATCAATTTGGCTGTGGTGTGCAAATTTCTGGCTCGTGAATAATAGCCTAGACCTTGCCAATCTCTAAGCACTTGTTCTTCACTGGCATTCGCCAAATCAACTAGTGTTGGATAATTAGTGACAAATTTATGGTAATACGCCATACCCTGATCAACTCGGGTTTGCTGCAACATGATTTCCGATAACCATATATTATACGGGTTTATCGTATGTCGCCACGGCAAATCGCGTTTATGGTTTTCATACCATGCTATAATTGTTGCTGAAATATCTTCAAGTCTGACTTTTGAAATATGCTTCATTCCGTAAAGTTGAATATTTTTTTAGTCATTTGTTTTTTATTTAGTCCTAGGGGTACTAATTTCGCAGCTTATTTGTTGTGTTAGATATTAAAATTGAAAGAAAGTGACTAAAGCAGAGGTAATTGCAGAGATTTCAGACAAAACAGGAATAGAAAAAACAGATGTGTCAGCAACTGTTGAAGCATTCTTTTCTGTAGTTAAGAGTTCATTGGCTGAAGGTGAAAATATTTACGTGAGAGGATTCGGAAGTTTCGTCAACAAAAAAAGAGCTAAGAAAGTAGCTCGAAACATTTCAAAAAACACGGCAATCATAATTGATGAACATTTCATCCCAAGTTTTAAGCCTTCAAAAGTTTTCGTAGAGAAAATTAAAGGAAGCTCAAAAATTAAAGACTTGAACTAATCAGAGCTTACAAAAAATACTAATTCCCGAAAATGAGAAAAAGTACAATCATCAAGATAGTCCTCTCGTTGTCGGGAATTTTTATTGTAGCTTTATTATTTCGTCAACCAAAATTTATTGTTGAAGACGAAAAAAACGCGAGTTTAAGTGACTCATCTTCATCACAAAAAGAAGTTAAAAGCGACCCAACTCATCAATCTCCATTAGACGAAGTGGATCAACGGGCAATTAAAACCCTTACCTCCAAGTATTTAATTGAGACAGATTTAGAAAAAAAGTCTATATTTGCAGACTCAATTGGCGGATACTATCGAAAATCACTTGTTTTTGATAGCTCAGCTAAATATTTCGAAGTTGCAGCGGAACTAAATCCTACCGCTAAAACGTTAGAAAAAGCAGCGTTGGAAATCTTTGAAGCATTCCAAAACAGTGGAACAGCGGAGAAAAGAAAACAACTAGGTCAAAAAGCGATCGGCTTTTTGGATAAAATATTGGATTCAAATTCGGAAAGAGCCGATTTACGAATAAAAAAGGCAGTGGTACAGGTATACACTGAACCTATGCCGATGGCTGGCATTAATGCATTGAAGGGAATAATAGAACAACACCCTTCCAATGTAGAAGCAAGACTTTTCCTTGGTGAGTTTCAATTTACCGTAGGAAAATATGATAAAGCTATTGAACAATTTACAGCCGTAATCGAAATCGACCCAACTGAGTTGAAAGCACTGTTGTACTTAACAGATTGCTACTTAGCCTTAGGGCAAAAAGAAAAAGCTGAAAAGTACATCATGATATTAAAAGAACTAGAAGTGACTGACCCATATGTGAAGTCAGTTATTGAAAAGTTCGAAGCAGAGTTAAAAAAATTATAAACATTAAACATTAAAAGTTATGCCTTGCGGTAAAAAAAGAAAAAGACATAAGATTGCTACTCACAAGAGAAAGAAAAGACTTAGAAAAAACAGACACAAGAAGAAGTAATTCTTCCGTCTTTTCAATTTTTACCCGAACCTAATACGTAGGTTCGGTTTTCTTGTATATACATAAACCCCACTGTTGTGAACGAGTTAGTAATTAACGCGAACAAAGACGGGGTACGAATCGCATTATTAAAAGATAAAGACCTGGTGGAATGCCATGTCGAAGGAAATGATGTTAACTACGCTGTAGGTGATTTGTACCTTGGGACTATACAAAAAGTAGTTCCTGGTCTCAATGCGGCATTTGTGGATGTAGGTTATGAAAAAGATGCGTTCTTACATTACCTCGATTTGGGTCCACAATTCCGTTCACTTACCAAGTATACTAAGTCTGTTTTAAGTAAAAAACAAAACAACTATAGCCTTAAAGACTTCAAGCTAGAGCCTGAAATCGAAAAACTTGGTAAGATTTCACAAGTACTCAATAAGAATCAAAAAGTACTTGTACAAATTTCAAAAGAACCAATCTCATCCAAAGGTCCTCGTATCTCCTGTGATATTTCTATCCCGGGTAGATTCATTGTATTAGTGCCCTTTTCTAATACCATTAACGTATCTCGAAAAATAGCTGATAACGAGGAAAGAAAAAGATTAAAACGATTAGTTACATCTATAAAGCCAGAAAATTTTGGTGTAATTATTCGAACTGTTGCTGACGGAAAAAGTGTTCAAGAGCTAGATAAAGACTTGAAAAACTGCCTTCAAAAATGGCAAGACGCAAGCAAAAATTTGCGTACCGCTGAAGCACCAGAAAAAGTATTAGGCGAAGCCAACCGCATTTCCACTATTCTAAGAGATGTATTAAACGAATCATTCGACAGCATTGTGTTAGATAGTGAAGAAGCATACGAAGAAACCAAAACATACATTCAGCAAATAGCTCCTGACAAGGAAAAGATTGTAAAACTCCATAATGGAAAAGCAAAACTTTTTGAAGTCAAGGGGATTGAAAAACAGATTAAGACCCTTTTCGGAAAATCTGTAAGTATGCCATCGGGAGGTTATTTAATTATTGAACACACCGAAGCATTGCATGTTGTTGATGTAAACAGTGGAAACAAATCTGCTCAGCAAAAAGATCAAGAAAATACAGCTTTAAGTACTAACTTATCAGCTGTACAAGAAGTAGCTAGACAATTACGCCTTCGAGATATGGGTGGAATTATTGTGGTTGACTTCATTGATATGAAAAGTGCTGAAAATCGTAAAACTGTCTATGATGCAATGCGTGAAGCAATGCAGGAAGACAAAGCGAAATCAGTTGTTCTTCCGCTTTCAAAATTTGGTTTATTACAAATCACACGTCAGCGAGTTCGCCCTGAACTAAACATTACCACAAAAGAAACATGTCCTTCTTGTAATGGTACTGGATCTATATCAGCAAGTATCGCTGTATCCAGCATTATTGAAGAAAACATTGAATATGTGTTAACGAAACAAAACGAAAAAAGTCTTACAGTGAGTATGCATCCTTTCTTACATGCTTATTTCACAAAAGGGATTCTTTCAAAGCAGGTGAAGTGGTTCCTAAAGTATAAAAAATGGATCTCCATTCTTCCGGACACTTCTCTAGGCTTGGTTGAGTTTCATATACACAACCAACTCGGTGAAGAAATCGAAATGCTATAAAACTAAAAAGGTCTCAAATAATTTTGAGACCTTTTTTTATTATAAACTTTTTACTCTTTTTATTAACTCTACACACACTTCATAGTTCTCTTCGGACTCATAATGTTCTAGTAAAGTTGTTAAAAATTCTTTATCAGTTCTGAACGGATTCGTTTCAGAAATTTTTCCTTGGTTCATAATTGTTAAGTACAAATTGAACTTGTAAGGGTCAGGATCTTGGTGAATAGAATCCGAAAGCTGTTTGATATCTAATCTTGCCATATCCAAATGTACATAAGGTTATACTCAGATTTTCACAAATTCGACTAGATTTCTGAATTGGACGACCAACGTATGTTTTAACTACTTGAATCAGGGGAAATCAACCTTCGATTCGTTCCAGATTTTGTCCATTTCTCGTAAAGTCATGTCTTGCAACTCTTTACCTTGTTCTTTTGCCTGCTGTTCAAGATAGTTAAATCGATTTATGAATTTCTTATTTGTTTTTTCCAAAGCTTGTTCAGGATCAATATTCATAAATCGCGAGTAGTTAATTAGTGAAAATAATAAGTCTCCAAATTCTTTTTCCTTCTCAGGTCCTTCAGCTGCCTCTTTAAACTCTTGCAATTCCTCCTGAACCTTTTCCCATACTTGACTTTTATCATCCCAGTCAAACCCCGCGCCTCGTGCTTTAGATTGCACACGCACTGCTTTAGTCATCGCAGGCAACGATTTAGGCACCCCTCCCAAAACCGTTTTATTGCCTTCTTTCTTCTTTAACTGTTCCCAGTTTTTCTTCACATCTTCTTCATTCTGCACGTCTACATCACCATAAATATGTGGGTGGCGGTGAATCATCTTTTCACAAATACCATTCAAAACATCACCAATATGAAACTGGTTAGTTTCAGAAGCTATCCGAGAATAAAAAACAAGGTGTAACAATATATCACCCAACTCTTTTTTTACTTCTTGAACATCGCCTTCGATTATAGCATCGGAAAGTTCATAGACTTCTTCAATAGTTAAATGTCGAATGGATTCCAACGTCTGTTTTTGATCCCACGGACAATTTAACCGCAGTTCATCCATGAT
Source organism: uncultured Cytophagales bacterium (assembly GCA_963849955.1). Taxonomy (GTDB): domain Bacteria; phylum Bacteroidota; class Bacteroidia; order Cytophagales; family JAAEPT01; genus CAWFGW01. The sequence continues at coordinate 35,043 of CAWKJU010000014.1, forward strand.
GGTTAATAAACGATCAAACGCTATTAATTTCTCTTCTCGTAGCTTATCTTTTTCTGGAATTATTTTTGGCATCTTGCAGTGTTTCCTTAAAAATGATAAATCTTGGAATAGATGAAAAGGAAACAAACTATTAATAGTAAAACCCGTTGCCCTAAAGATGATTTTAATCAAATGAAACTTATCCGTTGACCGATTAGTTATTCATTAAATATACTTAAATTTACGCCATGCAAAGTACGCTACTTATTACTATCGGTTTATCCATCGCCCTAGTTGCGCTGTATTTTATTTTCATGTCTGTGCGGATTTTAATTCTGAAGAATGGACAGTTCAAAGGTACCTGCGCATCACAAAGTCCTTTTTTGAGAAATGAAGGCACAACTTGTGGGTTTTGCGGTAAAGATATTGGCAGCTGTGAAAACGAAGATGAAAACGAATCAGAAGTCACTAAAGTGCTTTCTAAATTTTAAAGTTTAACTACTCGCTTCCATTGACACTTATTAAATCTATATCAGGTATCCGCGGCACCATTGGTGGCAAACCTGGAGAAAACCTTACTCCCATTGACGCTGTAAAGTTTGCTTGTGCTTATGGCACATGGCTTCTAAACGCTGGAAAAACTCCAAAGGTAGTAATTGGTAGAGATGCCCGGCTTTCGGGGAAAATGATTTCGGACTTGGTGTGTAGTTCGCTAATTGGCTTAGGAATCGATGTTGTTGATTTAGGCTTATCAACCACTCCTACGGTTGAAATAGCCGTGCCAATGGAAAATGCTGGTGGCGGAATTATTCTCACAGCAAGTCATAACCCTGCTCAGTGGAATGCCTTAAAGTTGCTGAATGAAAAAGGGGAATTTATTTCTGGTGCCGAAGGTGAAGCGCTTTTAGAAATAGCAGAAAAAGAAGCATTTAATTTCATTGATGTACACCATTTGGGTACCGTCACCAATGACGATTCATACATTCAAAAACACATCGACTTAATTTTAAAATTAGATTTAGTAGATGTTGAAGCTATAAAATCCTGCAAATTTAAAGCAGTGGTAGATGCCGTAAACTCATCAGGAGGAATCGCTGTACCTGCATTACTTGAACAATTGGGAGTAGAAGTAGAAAAACTCTACTGTGACCCAACAGGTAAATTCCCTCACAACCCCGAACCACTTCCTGAACACCTCACCGAGATAAGCAACATCCTCAAAAAAGGAAGCTACGATTTAGGTATTGTAGTAGACCCCGATGTGGATCGTCTTGCTTTTGTAAGTGAAGATGGCGAATTGTTTGGGGAGGAATACACGCTTGTCGCTATTGCCGACTACGTATTAAAACACACTCCATCAGCTACAGTTTCTAACCTTTCTTCTACCCGTGCTTTACGAGATGTGACTCAAAAAGCAGGACAAGTATACGAACCATCAGCCGTAGGCGAAGTGAATGTCGTTACTAAAATGAAAGAACTAGGTGCCAAAATTGGCGGTGAAGGTAATGGCGGAATTATTTATCCTGAATTGCATTATGGAAGAGATTCTTTAGTAGGTATTGCGCTTTTCTTAACTCATCTGGCTAAGGAAGGAAAAACAGTTTCTCAGTTGAGGGCTACATATCCTTCTTATCACATGTCAAAAAACAAAATTGAACTCACGCCAGATATCGATGTAGATGAGGTATTAGTTCAAATTCAAAAGAAATATAAAAACGAACAGATAAATAGTGTTGACGGAGTTAAAATTGACTTTGAAAACCAATGGGTTCACTTGCGAAAATCGAATACGGAACCGATTATTCGTATATATTCGGAATCTGATTCGGTGGCAACAGCAGATTATCTAGCACAAAAAATTATTCAAGACATCAAGGAAATAATCACTTCGAAAGCCTAATGCGAATTTACCTCGACAACGCTGCCACCACCCCTGTTGACAAAGAAGTGAAAGAGGCTATGATGCCTTTTCTTGCCGATACCTTCGGAAATCCTTCTTCCATCCACCGGTTTGGCAGAGAAGCCAAGGCAGCCGTTGAACGCGCTCGAAGAACCGTGTCTGATTTGCTCAACACTTCTCCATCGGAGTTATTTTTTACCTCTTGCGGTACTGAAGCTGATAATACGGCATTGATTTCCACAATAGAATCCTACGGCATTAAAACGCTGATTACCTCACCAATTGAGCATCATGCTGTTTTACATACAGCTCAGTATTTAGAAAAGTATCGAGGCATTCAAGTCATTTACACCAAACACCTCCGAGATGGACAAATTGATCTAGAAGACTTAGAAGAAAAAATAAAAGCTTACCCTAAGTCATTGGTGTCACTTATGCATGGTAACAATGAAATTGGCAACATCAACCCCATTGAACAAATTGCTAATTGGTGTAATGAAACTAAAGCTGTTTTTCATTCAGACACGGTACAAACTATCGGACACTATCACTTCAACTTGCAAACTTTAGGACCAAATCTGCTTGCAGCTTCAGCACACAAATTTCACGGCCCAAAAGGTGTTGGATTACTTCATATCAATGCAGACTTATCCATTCATCCATTTTTACACGGTGGAGCACAAGAACGCAACATGCGGGGCGGCACGGAGAACGTTGCTGGAATTGTAGGAATGGCCAAAGCCTTAGAATTGGCTTATGCGAATTTGGAAGAGCATAACAGTCACATTTTAGGCTTAAAAAGCTATATGATTGAAGAACTAAAAAAAGCAGTTCCTCAAGTAAAATTTAATGGATTAAGTGAATCACTAGAAGACAGCTTACCCACCGTACTTAATGTAGCCATACCCGACTCCGAAATGGGTGACATGCTGCTGTTTTCGTTAGATATTCACAACGTTGCAGTATCTGGAGGAAGTGCTTGTTCCAGTGGCACCAACATTGGCTCACACGTCTTAGAGGCGATTGGAGCTACTGCCGATGAATCCGCTATTCGGTTTTCGTTTAGTAAATACAACACAAAAGAGGAAATCGATACTGTGGTCGCCAAAATGAAAGAAACACTTTCCAACTAATGTTTTTCTTTTTATCTAAAGCGCTGCATTTTTTAATTTCACCACTGGTGTGGGTGTTGACTATATTAGTAATTGCCTTTTTTATTAAAAGCGAAAAAACGAGAAAAAAACTTATCTTAACTGCATTTACTTTGCTTTACCTCCTATCCACACCACTTGTACATAACTTTTTGTTGAGCACTTGGGAAGTAAAAGCCACAGAACCACAAGGTAACTATAAAGTGGCGATTGTGCTACTAGGCTTTACATCGCTTGACCAAACACCTTCCAATCGGATTCACGTCAGCCAATCAGTGAACCGCATTACACAACTGATTCCTCTTTACCGAAATGGAAGAGTGAAAAAAATCTTGTTAACGGGTGGAAGTTCAGCCATAAACCCCGATGAGAAATCAGAAGCAGAAGAAACAAAAAAACTGTTACGGCAATGGAAAATACCTGAGGTAGACATTCTCGTAGAACCAAACGCTCGAAACACCTATGAAAATTTAGTGTTTGCTAAGCAATTACTTGAAGATAAACAAATTACTGGGAAGTTGTTGTTAGTCAGCTCAGGCTATCATCTTAAACGGGGAATTGCATGTGCTCAAAAACTCGACTTAGAGGTAACACCCTACGCAACTGATTTTAGAAAGACTAATACAGAGAACTGGCTGGAACTCCTTATCCCTTCCACATCAGCTATTGTAGATATTGAAAAATTAATTCACGAATGGGTGGGTTTTGTGATGTATAAAATGAAGGGGTACTGTTAGGTCAGTAATAACCAGAAAACCTCCAATCAATTTATAAAATCAGAGCTATAATTAAAATTCTTTTTTCTCCGAAACAATTATTACTTACTAAAAACTCTATCTTTTTATCACAGAATCGGACTCCCCTAACGACTATCCTATACTATTTAATCTCACTTTGTTCAATAATGGATAGTTGTAAATCAAAAAACATTTTTCATTTTTCGTATTTGTTTTATTTATTGAGTTACAAAAGAGAATAAGCCAGACATGAAAAAAAATATTGTAGGAATTAACGGAAGTGCGAGCAACAATTCATCCAACCTCAATATTTTATACAAAATAGCCGAGCTCGGAAAATCAGAATTTAACTTAACCATCATCAAGGACCTTTCGGAACTTCCTCCTTTCAAAACTGAATTAACAGATGAAAATGTGCCCGAAAAAATTGTTGAATTTCGTGACAAGATCCAATCTGCGGATGGCATAATCATCTGTACTCCCGAATATGTTTTTAGTATTCCCAGTGGACTGAAAAACGCCATTGAATGGTGTGTGTCTACAACCGTGTTTTCTGATCAGCCAGTTGGCCTTATCACGGCTTCAGCTAGTGGCGAAAAAGGACACGAAGAACTAAAACTAATCATGAAAACGCTGCAGACAGTGTTTAATGAGGATACTACACTTCTCATTCAAGGTGTTAAAAGCAAAATAAATAAAGCAGGAGAAATACTGGATAACACCACAAAATCAAGCTTAGAAAATTTTGCCCAGTCATTTAAGCAGTTGATTAAAAATAATAAGCCATAGATTACTGCTATCTTTAAGCTACTTAGCTGCTTTTTTAAAACATAATTTCGTATTTTGTTGTTGATTCACTAAAACCTAATTATGCGTTATTCTGTTTGTTTTCTCTTCTTATCCTTTCTATTTACCCACTCTTATTCTGCTGACCTTGAATTAATAGTAAATGGCAATTTTTCCAATGGATTAACGAATTGGGTCAAAAAAGAAAATGGTTCAAGCACCATAACTGTTTCAACTTCAGAAGTTGTAGTAACGGTTCAAAACCAAACCACCAACCCGTGGGATATGCAACTCGTACAAAACGGTTTTTCTTTGGAAACAGGATTTACCTATCGGTTAGAAGTAGTAGCAGAAAGTCCTATTGACAACCATTTGCTTACTGGACTTACAAAAGATGGTGAACCTTACACTTCTCATTTTAACAAAGAGATTTCTCTTCAAGCAGGGGAAGAAAAAACGGCTACGTATGATTTCACGATGAATGCTCCATCCGAAGGGATTCAAATGAGCTTAGACTTTGGAAATTCTGAATTGGGTGAAATCACTATCAAAAGTGTTTCCTTGATAAAATTAGATGAGACTAACAGTTGGGTGATGGTTTGGCAAGATGAATTTTCTACCGATGGACCCATAGATCAAAGTAAGTGGTCGCACGCAACAGGAGGTAATGGCTTTGGGAACGAAGAAGCCCAATACTATAGCAGCTCAATTACAAACTCTTATGTAAGCAATGGAAACTTAGTCATAAAAGCCAAAAAAGAAACGATTGGAAACAACGACTACACCTCTGCCAAACTTATCTCTCAAAAAAAAGGCGATTGGAAATATGGGAAATTCGAAATCAGAGCAAAGCTTCCTACAGGCAAAGGTATGTGGCCAGCTATCTGGATGTTACCTACCACTGAGTCGTATGGACAATGGCCAAAAAGTGGTGAAATAGACATAATGGAAAATGTAGGTTTTGACCCCAATGTAATCCATTGGAACACCCACACCGAAGCTTATAATCACTCCATTGGAACAAACAAAGGCACGAACGCAATCATCTCTTCACCAGCAAATGAATTTCATGTCTATAGCATTGAATGGTACGAAAATAAAATCGTTTTTTTTGTGGACGATGTAGCTTATTTCCAGTTCAACAAAGAATCTGATGATTATAAAGAGTGGCCTTTCGATCAAGAATTTTATCTGATTTTAAACATTGCCGTGGGTGGCACTTGGGGTGGTTTAGAAGGCATTGACGACAACATTTTTCCGCAAGAAATGCTGGTAGATTATGTTCGTGTCTATGAATCAGTGCAGGAGAATTCAAAATATCAACTCACAACAAATGCTCCAGATGATGGCACTATAAGTAGTACACACAACGATGGTTTGGTAAATGCAGGGGAAAACGTCACCCTTACCGCAATTCCAGATGCTGGTTATGAGTTTGTGCGATGGTCAGGTACCTTCGATGGCATCGCTAACCCAATAAATTTTGATATGGAGTTACCCGTCACCATGACAGCTAAATTTAAACGTATTGGTGAGTTGATTAAAAACGGTAGTTTTAAGGAAGGTATTAGTGAGTGGGGAATTAATACTGGTGGGAAAGCTGATATTTCTGCCACCACTGATGGATTGTCAATTACTACTCAAACTACCGCTATCAATCCTTGGGACGTTCAAGTTTCGCAGGCTCCTATCTCTTTTTCCGCTGGGTGCGACTATAAGTTAAAGGTCAAGGCGGAAAGCAATGTAAACACACAGTTTTTAATCGGAGTGGGCATCAATGAAACTCCTTGGTCTAGTTTTTTAACCTCACCAGCAGTATTAACCGCCAATCAAGAAAAAACCATTTTACTTGATTTTACAGTAACCAATGATAACAGCAATTCACGCGTTTATTTTGATCTTGGTGCTGCTTCCATCGGAAACTTACTTATCAAAGAAGTTTCATTAACAAATTCTTGTTTAGTGACGGGTATATCATCTAACAGTACTCCTGAAATAACGGTATTTCCTAATCCAACTACAGATGATATCAATCTGAGTAAGGTCACAAATTGGCAGTTGTTTAATCCATTAGGAGTACAAGTAAAAGAAGGTCGAGGAAATAAAATCTCATTAAAAGAAGTGCCTTCTGGCATATACTTTTTAATTACTGATGAAGGGGTAAAACAACTATTAAAAAAATAATACTTCAAGTATAATTCGAATTCCGTTCGGTTGTTTGCTTCTTAAGCTTATGAAAGAAAAACAAACTGTTTCTTCTATCATCGAAAAACACGAAAGCAAAGTGCAAAATAAATTAGCACCGGATTTCGATGCAGCTGGTTTAAACTATGAAAACTTACATCTAGCAATTGTTGCGTTCAAAAAAGAAGAGAAACTGATTGTATATGCTAGAAATAAAATAAATCAACCCTGGGTAAAATTAAACACCTACCCTTTTACAACCATGAGTGGCGTGTTAGGCCCCAAACTGAAGGAGGGAGATAAACAGATTCCAGAAGGAATTTATCAGATAGAATCACTCAACCCTAATAGTGCTTATCATTTGTCACTACGGGTAAATTATCCAAACGATTTTGACAAAGAAAAGGCGCGTATAGATGGCAGAACTGATATAGGAAGTGATATCATGATTCATGGCAAGTCTGATTCCGTTGGTTGTATCGCTATAGGAGATGAAGCGATTGAGGAATTATTTGTACTCGCAGCAAATAGTTTCTCTCATACAATCCCCATTATCATTTCTCCGATTGATTTACGGAAACACAATAGTCAATTTTCTATCAACGAACTGGAATGGTCCGCTGAGCTATACGATAGCATAAAAGAAGTCTTGAAAGATTACCATTGAAATGCAACTTGTTCTACGATTCTTCATCCTTTTCACTTTTTTCAACACCCTTGGACAAGATTGGCACTTGCTCAACCAGAAAAGTATACTTTCTTATCAACAAGGCAACTACAATCAAGCAATTATTGCTGCTGATTCAGCACTACTTATAGCAAAAGAAAAAAATGGGAAAGTAAATTACAAATACCTTTCTAGTTTATCAAACAGAGCGTATGCGGAAGCTGGCTTAGGGGAAACATTAATGCCTTGGCCGATTTCAAAACAGTCGCTAAGCTTAGCTTTGAACTATATCCTCTACCTCATGTGTGCCAAGTAGAATCGCTGCTTGAAATAGCGAAACAATTCCTATCGCTTTCTGAATACGATAGCTGCTCCTATTTCATCAATAAATCACGTTACCTGTACACTACAATTCCGGAAAAAAACAAACACCACTCCGATACATCTTTCTACCCTCTAATGGATGTTTACTTCAAAATCACTAGCCTGGAAGCGATGATGTTTCATCATCTTGGTCAAGTTTCCGCTGCAATCATTCTACTAGAGCAGTTAATCCCAGTTATCAAACAGGTATATGCAAAAGACTATATTCAGATGCGCGATTACCAAATTAGTATAAACAATCTAGCCAACTTATACCTCGAAAAAAATGAATTAAATAAAGCCAAATCCTACGCCCTCGAGGTTTATCGTCTTACTTCTAACACCAACAACACCCTAGATAAAGTCAATAGTTTACAAAACCTAGGAAGTGTCTATCGGTTAGTAGATAAGAACGACTCAGCCGCCTTTTATTGGCATACCGCCCTTCACTTATTAGCAGCTGAACACCATCAAAACACGTATATCAAAACAGCGATCTTCAATAATTTGGGTGAAATGTATATTTATAATGAACAGTATGACTCAGCCATCCATTATTTAACAGCTTCACTTTCTATCCAAGAATCACAGGAGTCTTATAATACTCCCTTGCATCAAACCACTTTATACAACCTAGCTGAAGCCTACCATTGGTCAGGTGATTATCCGAATGCAGATAAAGTTTACCAGGAATTGATTGATGATTTGTTACACGAAATCAAACACAACTTTACGTACCTCAGCGACAATGAAAAAATGACCTTTTATAAAAACCAACTGGACATTCTGGAAAGTTATATCGCGTTTGCTTTAGGAGTATCGGGAACCCTTTCCATGCAAGACACAAACACGCCATATATTAATCCTCAAATTACGGGTCTTTTGTACGACCTTCAACTTACCACAAAAGGTATTATTCTGAATACAAGTAGAAAAAACAAAGAATCAATTCTAACCAGTGGCGACTCCACACTTGTACATATTTACACGTTATGGGAACAACGAAAAAATCAATTAGCTCAATTGCTACTCCCGGGAACTACTCCTGCAGCAGAAATCCAGGATTTAAAAACAAAAATTGAAGAAAATGAGAAATGGCTCATTGCCAACTCAACCAATTTCCGTTCAGGTTTTAAGATGGAACAAGTCTCGTGGAAACAGATTCAAAAAACACTCAAGCCAAATGAAGCTGCCATAGAAATTATTCGTTTTACAGGCGGACTGATTTACGGGGCACTCATTATTACTTCGCGCACAACAGAACAACCCAAACTGTCATTAATCATGAGCAGAAAATCAAAGTATCTGGAAAAAGAAGCTGTTGCTTATTATCAAAATACCACTCTCCAACAACTTGACGATACCTATTCTTACGAAATATTTTGGAAGCCAATTATGGATACCCTGCAACGCTATATGCCTTTAAAAAAAAGCCCCCAACGGATTTACCTTTCAAATGATGGTATTTATAATCAAATTAATGTAAATACTTTGTTCGACACATTAAATAAAAACTATGTAATCGATCAAATTGAAATAATACCGCTAACCAACACAAAAGAATTACTGAAGGACGATAAAAAAACTAACGGCAACAAACAGGCTGTTCTTTTTGGTCATCCTACTTTTTCGAGTTACAAAACAGCACATGAAAAATATGCTGACCTTCCTGAAACAGGAAAAGAAATACAGTTAGTTAATCAATTATTAGTATCAAACAAATGGGAAACCACCGTTTATAAACAAGAAAAAGCAACTGAAACAAATTTAAAACAAACGTCCAATGCCACTATTCTGCACCTTGCCACCCATGGTTATTTCCAATCTACCGCAGCGTCCGATGAATTTTCCATGGCAGAAACTATGATTCAATCAGGAATTGTTTTTGCGGGGGTTAATGATACTTCTCATACTTTTGAAGATGGTGTATTGACAGCTTATGAAGTGACCAACCTCCACCTTGATTCTACTGACTTAGTTGTTTTATCTGCTTGTGAAACTGCCAAAGGAGTAAATAATCATGGTGAAGGAATTTACGGACTGCAACACGCTTTCAAAGCTGCTGGTGCAAATCACATTATTATGAGTTTGTGGAAAGTGGATGACCATGCCACTCAAAAACTCATGGTTGATTTTTATAAAAACTGGTTGAAATCAAGTAATATGAGAACTGCCTTTATTAAAGCTCAAAAAAACTTGCGAGAAGAATTTCCGTCTCCTTATTACTGGGGTGCATTTGTTCTTACGGGGAAATAGACTTTTATAGATTATCCCTCAATAACTATTTTTAAGCAATTTATTTTTTACCTTAATCGCAGAAAATGGCCTACCGGTTCACCATAGCACAACAAACCTATGTATTTGAAGATCTCAAAATACTGTTGGCAAAAGCTACGCCATTTCGTACGGGAGATGCGTTAGCTGGATTAACTGCCAATTCAAACGAAGAACGTATTGCAGCTCAATTTGCCTTAAGCGAAGTGCCGCTAAAGGAGTTCTTAATGGAAGCCATCATTCCATATGAACATGATGAAGTTACTCGATTAATTTTTGATGAGCATGATGAACAAGCTTTTAAAATTGTAGCATCCTACACCCTAGGAGAATTTCGGGATTGGCTTTTTACCGAAGCTGCTGATGTACATACTCTGAAAAGCCTGGCTCCAGGTCTAACTCCTGAAATGGTAGCAGCCGTCTCCAAATTAATGCGTAATCAGGATTTGATTTTGATTGCACAAAAGTGTGAAGTGGTGAGTAAATTCAGGAATACGATTGGTCTAAATGGACATTTATCGGTACGACTCCAGCCAAACAACCCCGTTGATGACGCCAAAGGAATAGCCTCAAGCATTATCGATGGAATCATGTACGGTTGTGGTGATGCCGTTATTGGAATAAACCCTGCAACTGACAGTCCAGAAGTCGTTTCCAGGCTACTCCATATGCTGGATAATATCCGTACAAAATATGAAATACCAACTCAAAGCTGCATTCTCAGCCATGTGACTACGACTTTAAAAATCATTGATAAAGCACCAGTCGATTTAGTGTTTCAGTCAATCGGTGGAACAGAAAAAACAAACACTTCTTTTGGCATCAATCTTAGTTTATTGCAAGAAGCGTACGATGCAGCAACGTCCTTAAAAAGAGGCACTATCGGCAACCAAGTAATGTATTTCGAGACAGGCCAAGGATCTTCTTTATCTGCGAATGCACATCATGGTGTGGATCAACAAACTTGTGAAGTGAGAGCCTATGCAGTAGCTAGAAAGTTTAATCCGTTTTTGGTGAATAGTGTGGTGGGTTTTATAGGTCCAGAATATTTATATGATGGCAAACAAATTACAAGAGCTGCTTTGGAAGACCATTTTTGTGCTAAATTAATGGGTTTACCTATGGGAGTTGATATCTGCTACACCAATCATGCAGAAGCTGACCAAGATGACATGGACAACTTGATGACTTTACTCGGAGTCGCTGGCTGCAACTTTATGATGGGTGTCCCTGGTGCTGATGACATTATGCTTAACTACCAATCCACTTCATTTCATGACGCCATGTATCTCAGAAAAATTTTACAGAAAAAACCAGCTCCTGAATTTGAAGCATGGCTGCTAAAAATGGGCATTATGAATCATGATGGAAAACGTCTTCCAATCACTCCTTCTCATCAACTTCTAAAAGGAATCTCTTGATGGAAAACATCCCCAAAATACCATTGGTTCAAGAAGATGCCTGGCGTGATTTAAAAGCATACTCCAATGCTCGCATCGCTTTAGGTAATGTAGGTGGTAGTCTACCCCTTCGCGAGGTTTTGAATTTTAAGTTAGCGCATGCACATGCCAAAGATGCTATTTATACTCCTTTAGATACTCAACGCTTAAGTAAAGAATGTTACCAACTGGACTTGCCTTTCTTTCAGTTAAAAAGTAAAATCACCGATAGAAACGAATACCTCAAACGTCCAGATCTAGGTAGACGCTTAAACCAAGCTTCGGTGGAAGAGTTAAGAAAAGCAAAAAAAACTTATGACGTGGTTTTTATATTAGTTGATGGATTGTCAGCCAATGCAGTAAACGCACATGCCCTATCTATTTTAAATTTGATATTACCTCAGCTAACCCACTTCTCAATAGCCATTTGTCTTGTCTCAGAAGGCCGTGTGGCAATTGGTGATGAAATAGGCATGCTGCTAAAAGCAAAATTTACCGCTGTATTAATTGGGGAAAGACCAGGTCTTTCATCACCTAAAAGTATGGGTATCTATACTACATACACTCCTCAATTAGGCTTCACAGACGAACGAAGAAATTGTATCTCCAACATTCATGAAAATGGGTTAAGTTACGAACAAGCTATTCAACTACTTAACTACTTAATTGAGCAATCTTTCTTGAGAAAAATAAGTGGTGTTGAGTTAAAAATAGAATTGGAAAAATTAATTCGCTAACCATAACGTATAATAAAAGAGGAAGAGAGGTTATCCTTGATAATTATTTATATAAATTGTCTCCGCACACTACATCCTCCTTTTTATATGAGTAAAATATCAAAATTTAAGTTTAGCAAAACGGTCATTTACATTATCATTGCGATTAGTGGTATTGCTATATTTTTAATTGTACATCATCAAACTCATCGCCTCGTTTCTTCTTTTTTAGATAGGAAACTTCCAAAACACATTGTTCTTGACTATGATAATATTCAAGCTGACTTAGTTTCAGGAGATATTGCTTTAACTAATATTAAGATTCAAATTTACAACCGCGATTGTATAGAATCATATGCCCATGTTTCACTAGATAAATTGTATATCAAGGGATTTAGTTATTGGGGTATTTGGTTTCAGAACGAATTAAAAGCAAAAAAACTCGGGTTGGAAAACCCAAAACTTACGCTTTATTCTGATAAGAAAAAACAGGGGGATGACAAGAAAAAATCGGGTGTCGTAGATTTAAAAAGAGAAATTAAAATCGATGAATTTGAATTAACCAATGGCTTTTTCTATGTCTATGAAAGCAGTCAAGATAGTTCAAAAATAGCGATCGACAGTATAAATTTTCACTTACAAAATGTAAGAATCGATTCTGAAATCATATCACAAAAGATTCCAATAGCATACAGTAGTTACCAATTACAAGCTCGTAACATTGGTGTAAACCTCAGCCGTTATGAAAAATTATATGTGAGTAATATTGCTATTAACAACCGCGCCATTGACTTCAAAGACTTCAGGTTGTTATCCAAGTACTCGAAAGAAGAACTTTCCAATCACCTGGAAGAAGAACATGAACATATCACTTTGAAAATTCCAAACATCCACATAAACGAAGTTGACTATGGTTATCGAGATGGGAAGTTCTATTTTCAAAGCGAAAAAATAGTATTGGACTCCACTCATTTTGCTCTTTATCTAGACAAGTTACAAAAAGACCGAACTGGAGATAAAAAACTATATAGCGCACAACTCCGATCGTTACCTTTTGATTTGAGTATTGATTCTATAAAAATCAATAATTCCTATATCAGTTATTCTGAAAAAACAGTAGAAGACTTAGAAGCAGGAAAGGTATTTTTTGATCACGTCAACGCTACCATTACTAAGCTATCCAACATGTATGAAAAAGGAAATGAAACCCGCATTTATGCTTCTTCAAAATTTATGGGAAGCACTCCTTTATCATTAGATTGGCGGTTTGACGTCAATAATAAAAACGATTATTTTACAGCAAAGGGTGCCGCCTCCAATTTTAACACCACCACAGTCAATCAGTTTTTAATTCCAAACCAACAGATGAAAATAAAGGGAGAAATTGAACAACTCTATTTTAATTTTCATGGAGATAAAAATACTGCGTCTGGCGATTTAAAAATGAAGTATGACAATGTGAAACTAAAATTGTTAAAAGAAGACAGAACGCATGTTAAAAAAATAAGGTCAGCAGTAGGTAACATGATCATCAAAGACGGAGATAATGCTAATGAAGCAGGGTTTAGGTATGGTGAAATCGCTTTTGACAGAGGGGGAGGTAAGTCTTTCTTCGGTTACCTATGGAAAAGTGTCAATAGCGGGATCAAAAATGCACTCACAGGAAAAGCTGAAAAAGAAGAGGACTAAATTAATAGTCCCCTTCATCTATTTATTCATTAATCGGAGGTTTTTCCTCCTCCAGCTTTCGGTCTAAAACGGCTTGGTCTGTTGTTATTTGATCGACCTCGATCTCCGCTTGGCTTTGGCTTTCTAATATTTGATTTTCGTGAGATGTCTTTTATTGGATCAGGATTGGTGCTTGGCTCAAAACCTTCAATCACATCGCTTTCCAATTTCATTCCTAACAGTTTTTCAATACCTCTAACATATTCAACTTCATCGTGAGCGACCAATGAAATTGCTAAACCACTTGCTCCGGCTCTACCAGTTCTACCGATTCGGTGCACATAATCTTCAGGAACATTCGGCAACTCAAAATTAATCACGTGAGGAAGCAATGGAATATCCAGCCCACGAGCAGCGATATCAGTTGCGACTAATACACGGATTTTACCTTTCTTAAAACCTTCTAAGGCATTTGTTCTTGCATTCTGTGTCTTATTTCCATGAATAGCCGCGGAAGTAATTCCACTTTTACCAAGTTTTTCACTCAGCTTATTTGCCCCGTGTTTAGTTCTTGTAAAAATTAATACTTGATGCCAATTGCCTTCGGAAACTAACTTAGTGACAACCGCTTGTTTTTTACTTTGGTCTACTCGATATACTTTTTGATCTACTTTTTCAGCAGTAGTGTTTTCAGGAGTTGCTTCCACCAAAATAGGGTTATTCATCATGCCGTTGGCAAGTTGTTTTATCTCCTTTGAAAAGGTAGCTGAAAATAGAAGATTTTGTCTTTTAGCAGGCATTAAACTCAATATCTTTCTAATATCGCGTAAAAAGCCCATATCCAACATTCGATCAGCCTCATCCAGCACCAATATTTGAATATCAGCAAGTGTGAATACTTTTTGATTGTATAAATCCAACAAACGACCAGGAGTCGCTATTAAAATATCTACACCACTTCTTAAGGTTCTTATTTGAGGATTGGCATTTACACCTCCAAAAACTACGGTGGATTTAATATCTAAAAACTCGCTATAGGACTCTACGTTAGCTGAAACTTGAGCAGCCAGTTCACGAGTAGGTGTTAATACTAGTGCTCTGATATTTCTTCTTTTTGAAGTGGGTCTTTCAGACAAGAGCTGCAGCATAGGTAAAGTGAAGCCAGCTGTTTTCCCAGTTCCCGTTTGAGCGGAAGCTAGAATATCTTTACCAGCCAAAATTTGTGGTATTGCCTTTTCTTGAATGGGTGAAGGTTGTGTGTACCCTTGTTTGTCGATTGCTTTCAACAGGGCTTGAGATAAGCCTAATTCGGTAAATAACATATAAATTGTTTATGAAATGACAATTTATAATTGATGTCATTTCGAAATGAAGCACAAAGGTAAGGCTAATTTTTGCCACTACCATTGTTATTCGCATAAATGCCTGATTTAAAAAAGATTCTCGTGAAAAAAAATATTCGCAAATGCTAGGGTTTGTTAGGGAATTATAAAAATATACTTTACTTTTCCACCTTAATTATATTATTACAATTACAATGAAAAAAGGAACAGTAAAATTCTTCAACGAGACTAAAGGTTTTGGTTTTGTATGTGAAGAAGATTCAAAAAAAGAGTACTTCGTACACGTATCAGGTTTAATTGATGAAATCAGAGAAGGTGACGAAGTTGAATTCGAATTAGCAGAAGGTAGAAAAGGATTAAACGCAGTCAACGTAAAAGTTGTTCAATAATATTCTTCACTTTTATTAGTCAAAAAAGCCTGTTGATCGATCGACAGGCTTTTTTTATGCCCCAAAATTTTGTAACTTTTAAATAGTCAAATTGTAACGTCATGAAATTAAACATCTATATACCCATAATTGCCTTGCTTTTTTTGCTTGGTTGTAAAGCTGTGGACAGCTTAACTCAGTTTGATTTGGATTATAATGAGACGATAACCATTCCTGCTTCATCGATAGTTGATGTGCCACTTACTATTTTGACTCCTGAAGTAGAAACTAATACAGAATCGGAATTTGCCTCTAATGATACTCGTAAAGACAAGATTGAAGAGATTAAACTTACCGCTATGACACTATCCGTTTTATCCCCAGAAAATGGAGACTTTGGATTTTTGAAATCGGTTGCTGTATCCATTGTTGCTGACGGATTGGATGAAATTCAAATTGCTTGGAAAGATGCGGTACCCGAAGACGCTGGTAACATACTTGATTTGGAAACTACTGATAAAGACTTAAAAGAATACATTAAAAAAGATGCGTTTAAACTGCAAGTCAGCGTAACTACAGATGAAGTCACGACCTCAGAATATAAAATCGATGTATATTCTAACTTTTTTGTGGATGCAAAGGTGTTAGGAATTTGAATTAACACACCTCAAACAATATCGCCATCACTAATTGTGATGACGGCTCAGGTTGCAATTTCAGTTTAGTTATTTTTTTAACTGTAGGCCCGGGAGCTAGAGTTTCGAAAACACTATTAAACATTTTTTCTGGTTAACTGGAGATTAGTATCGCAAGAGAGCATTCATTTCAAATCCTTCTAGAGGCATATCGTCTGAATTTGCTATATATATTTTCCCTCCTTGAAGAAACGTTTTTATTGCTGCTAAATTTATCAGTTCTGCGTTAGCAACACTTTGCGCTTCTTCAACAACCACTTGCCTTTTTTCTATATCATAAAAACCATATAACTCAACTGACTCATTGATGAATAAAGTGTCTACTCTACCTTCAACTGCTTCTGGAATTATTCTTTCTAATTCAGTGCGAACTTGATCAGAGTTCTGCAAATCTTGCAGTTGTTCAATTTTAGTTTTCTTCTGCTCTTGAAAAGTATCTGCTACAAGACCCCAGGCCTTCTCATGTAAATCAGCATCATCTTCAGCCTCGGGATTTCCATTTACAAAATCAGGATATAAGTTAAAATAGGTACAGGTGTCTTTATAAAGCGGGAAGTAATGATCCTGACAAGCTAAAACCAAGGGTTCTCCTCCCTCATTTATTAGCGTAGTAACACCTTTGTCCACCTCATTAAAAAACTTCTTCACCTGTTTATAAGGGTCATCTTTACCAGCACCATGTCCATGAAAAATAACACTTTCATTTCTTCCACTATTAACAACCTTTCCTTGAAGACTTTTATCCTTATCTGGTATCGCCACATCTTCAGGTACTAAATCTTTTATAAAAATGGAAGTTAAGGTATGTCTATTAGCTTCGAAAAGACTAACGTTATCCTGACTAAGTTTTAAAAGATAAAACAACCCATCACCATTAAAAAAAGGGAACAAGGGTAATAAATAAAAATGATTACTAATGTACGTTTTGAATTCAAATTTAAGGGGCAACGAATAATATTCCATCCCTTTTTTGTGTAAAAAAATCGCTAGACCATCAGATTGATTTCTCCAAAAATGAACATCTTCTAACAAAGATTCAACAGGTTTTAAGTATGCTTCAATTTCGTTATCTGTTCGTTTATAATTAGTGCTTAAATTATGACGAATATTTTTCAGGGCATTTTTAAGGTTTAGTTGACCCTGTTTCTCATCTACTTCAAGTCCTGTACGTGAAGTTGGAATATATATTGAGATACATTCAATGCTTTGAAATTCCGCCAATTTTTTTAAATTTTTTCTAGAAAAAAAGGTATAGTTTATCGTTTGAGTTTTCATGCTGTATTATTTTTAGATTTGAAGCGAAGTTTATCTCACCCTTTATTTGGTTTAAATTTTAAAGGATAACTAAAACTTAAACCATTAGTCGCTCCTTAGATTATTTGCAATTAATTTTTGTATCTCGAAGATTTAAGCATAAAGAATTATGATCTTGTTTAACCAAAGAATTTCTACAACCAGTATATCAGGCCAAACACAAGCATTGAAATCATCATAATCCAGAAAAACAACCCAAACCCCACTGCCACAGCTTGTTCATTTTTCGCTTTATTTTCTAAATTTTCATTAGGGGTGATGTCCTTTCGCTTAGGGTTACTTTTTGGTAGTGTTGCTGTTAACAACAACATTACAAACAAACCAATAAAGAAATATGATAACCATGGGTAACTAATATGTAATGGATGAGATGGGGTGATCCAACTTCCAATCCCCCAAGAAAACATAAAGATTATCGCAAAAAAGAACAACAAACCATTTCCTGGACCAGGTCCTGTTTTCTTAAAAGTCAGCGATATGATAAGACCAAAAACTGCTGCGATTAACAAAGCTGTAATTATTGATGTATACATAGTGATATCTTTTATTTAAAAGCTTACATTTTTTTCATTCAATCATTATGAACTTTAATTCGAATCAATAGTAGATGTTTTTGCATGATTTAAATCATAATGGTCGTGAAGCATTTTTTCGTATTCATCATTTAAATCACCGCGTTCATATTCTGGAGCAGATTCAATTGCTTTAGTAGAGATTACAACGGTAATCTCATGATTGACATAACTAATGTTTTTCATCCAATCCACCGCCACTAATACTTTTTTGCTCCATGGCATCCAATTGCTCGTATCCACAACTGCATAAACAATTTGCCAGTTGGTGTCATCAATGATTAAATCATCAACGTGTCCAATTGTCCCATCGGTAGTTTTTATTTTATAGCCTTTTATTTCATTAAGGCTACGAATTGAGGTATCAATATCCTTTTCGTCTACAATTTTTGATGGAATAGCTAACGGATTAATTGGATAAGTAATCATAGGTGCCACACTTGTATTCATCCAATAATAATCAGCTCTATGATAGGTATGCAGTTCTTCCTCATACTTTCTTGAGACAGGAAGCTCAGCAGTTATTAAGGGGGAGTTTTCAATTTCTTCTTTTGATAATTCTACTGTAAAACGCTCCCCTTCCCAATCAGGAGCCTGCAAAAATGCGTAAGGAATAAGCACCTGTTTACCAGAAAAAAAGTTTCCCAGGTCTGCTTCCATATACCTTATGACCCAATTATCTTCATCAAATAAAAAATTCTTTACAGATCCCTTTTCTCCATCTTTGGCTATTATTGTATAACCTTCTAAATCGCTTAGTTTTCGTTTCATAGTTTTAAAATTTTGGTAATACTATTCACAGTTTCCTCAAAAACTGATCTATACGAAAAACCTTGCTTAAAAAGTGTTATTGAAACTTACTACGTTTAATTGGCTCAACATCTTGTTGAAATTTTGCCTCAAGCAGTAGGCTTCAATGCGTGTTAAAAGAAATCTTACGCCATTGAGTCATAGGTAGTATTCCTTTTAAATTTATTCTGATATTCAATAGGTGACATACCCACCATTTTTTTAAATAACTCCCGAAAAGCCTTGGAGTCAATATATCCCACTTCGTATTGTACTTCATTTACAGTTTTTCTACCGAACTCTAAATGTTTTTTTGCTGACTCAATACGCACCCGTTGAATGTATTCAATTACGGTATTAGAAGTTGCTTTTTTAAATCTCCGTTCGAATGTTCTTCGTCCCACTCCAATCCGACTGGCTAAATCTTCTACCGTTAATTTTTCTGAAAAATGTTTTTCGATGTATTCTTGGGTGGAAATTATTGTTTCATCCCCATGTTCTTTTTGACCTCTAAATATACTGAATGGCAGTTGGCTATCTTTCCCAATATCTAACAAGAAAAATTTAGAAGCCATCACTGCCATTTCTCGGTTGGTGTATTTTTCCACTAAATAGAGGAGTAAATTCCAATAAGACATGGCCCCACCACTGGAATACAACCCATTTTGTTCTGTAATTACACGATCATCGGCAAGCTTTACCTTTGGAAACATCTCCCTGAATTCCGTAGCAAAAAGCCAATGTGTTGAACACAATCTTCCGTCTAACAAACCAGTAGATGCTAATAAAAAAGCTCCGATACAAAGGCTTGCCACTTCAGAGCCTTTCTTGTATTGCTCAACAATCCATGGCATGAGTGTTTCATTTTGAGACAGCGCTTTATTCACATCTCCACTTATCGCGGGAATTATTATTAAATCGCACGACTTTACTTCGTGTAACAATAGGTCTGGACGAATAACTACTAAACCATTATTCAAACTCACTTCTTTGGATGCTCCCACTAACTGTACTTTAAAAAAAGGGGCGTGACCAGTGTTCTGAAAAAAACCATTTACGGCACTAAACATATATTGTGGATCCACAATAGCCGCTGGTACGGCAGTCTCTGGAACAAGAATATTAATTGTTTTCATGAAACAAAATTACCCAATGGAATTGTCGCAATCAACCCGATAGTTTGTCGTTTTACCACATTGTTTTATTAGTATTTGCCTATAATTTTGTCTATATCAAATAACTGAAATAAGCTATGCAAAAGATAACAACCTGTCTCTGGTTTGACAATAACATTGAAGAAGCCGTGTCTTTTTACACATCTGTTTTCAAAAACTCTAAAATTACAGGAAAATCTTACTATGGTGAGAATATGCCATTACCCAAGGGGTCAGTCCTTACTATGAATTTTGAATTAGAAGGCAGAGAGTTTCTAGCTTTAAATGGAGGACCGGTTTTTAAATTTACAGAGGCTATTTCTCTAGTAGTTAACTGCGAAAATCAAGAAGAAGTTGATGCGCTATGGAACAAACTTGTAGAAGGAGGACAACCGCAACAATGTGGGTGGTTAAAAGATAAGTTCGGTTTGTCTTGGCAGATTATTCCAACAGAATTGTTAAAACTCCAATCAAGTAAAGAACCAGAGAAAATAAACCGCATGATGCAGGCAATGATGCAGATGGTGAAACTTGATATGAATGTTCTTAAAAAAGCATATGATGGAGAAGTTTAATATTCAAAGCGATATAGTTGTATTCTGTATTCAAGCAGCCTCATTTCCTGAAGGAGTAAAAGCAGCGCATGAAAAACTACATTCACTCGCACCTTACTCAACCGAAAGAAATTATTTTGGCATTTCCTTTCCAAATAAAAGTGGGAAGATTCAATATTTTGCCGCAATAACGGAGCTAACAAAAGATGAGTTGGCACCACATTCACTCGAAAAGTTTATTATTCCTAAAGGAAAATATAATTGTGAAATCATTGAAAATTATATGAATGACATTCCTGCGATAGGCAATACCTTTCAAAAAATGATTCAAAACCCTGTAATTGACCCTAAAGGATTTTGTCTCGAATGGTATATTTCTGAAACTGCAGTACGGTGTATGGTAAAGTTGAAATAAAATGGTGATTCAGGTTGAAATCTTTAAGACCAATGTACATGAAGAGGCTACTGCAAATCGTGTATTAAAGCAACTTCATAATCAGTTTCCACAAGCTGTATTCAATTTTGATTTAACAGATCGCGATCATATTTTAAGGGTTGAAACACATGAAATTAATATTAAAGAAATTATAAGAATTGTAGAAACCCTAGGATTTCTATGCCAACTAATTGATTAACTAAAATGCTAAAATGATGTCTCGAAAAGTTTTTATTAACCTACCTGTAACTGACCTGAAAAAATCTATGCATTATTTCACAGAATTAGGGTTCAGTTTTAATATGCAATTCTCTAATGATGAAGCGGCTTGCATGATTATTAATGAAGAAAGTTATGCAATGCTACTCACTCATCCCTTTTTTAAAGGATTCATCAAAAACGAAATAGCAGATGCGAACAAAACTACTGAAGTCTTAATAGCACTCTCGTACGATAGCAAAGAAGAGGTAGATCAAATAACTGAAAAAGCGCTAACATTAGGTGCCAGAGAAGCACGAGAGATACAAGATCTGGGTTTTATGTATAGCAGGGCAATTCACGACCTTGACGGGCATATTTGGGAAATTTTTTATATGGATATGAGTCAAGCTCCTCAGGAATAATTCAAAAAACTATGAGAAAATTAAAACTACAAGTGCAAATGACCCTGGATGGTTTCATTGCCGGTCCCAATGGTGAAATGGATTTTATGGAAATGAATTGGGGTAATGATCTTCAAAACTACGTTAAAGAAATCACTGACCCTGTCGGCACAATTGTACTAGGTAGAAAATTAGCAGAAGGGTTTATTCCATATTGGGCTAGTGTAGCTAGTAATACAGACAACCCAGAAGTTGAAGCAGGTAAAAAATTCACCAACACCCCAAAAGTCGTCTTCACTAAAACTCTAGAAGATTCAAATTCTAAAGTGGTTGAGTGGAGCAACACAGTAATAGCAAGAGATTTGGTAAAGGCAATTACTGCTCTTAAAAAGGAATCCGAATCAAACGGTGATATCATCGCTTACGGAGGGGCCAACTTTGTTTCTTCACTTATAAAAAATGGTCTTATTGATGAATTTCATTTATTTGTAAACCCAACTGCTCTTGGAAATGGGTTACCTATTTTTAAAGAATTAGAGGATAAACAAAACCTTAAATTAATTAAATCAACGGCTTTTGATTGTGGAATTGTAGTTCTAAACTATGCACTTACAACCAAAAAATAACCAATCATGACAAAAATCACCGTACCTTCTGATTGTGGGAATTCACCCAAGAAAAAATTGATTATTGATTTCAACCGCGCTTTTGGAGAAGGGGATATTTCCACATTAGCAGAAAGTTTAAGTGAACAAGTAACATGGGAGCTCATTGGAAAAAAGACAATTACAGGCAAAGAAAAAGTGGTTGAAATAATGGAAGAAATGAAAGGCGTAGAAGTTGATGAAGTCATCATCCACTCCATAATCACGCATGGTAAAGAAGCTGCTGCCAATGGCGTAATGGTCATGAAAGACGGCAAACACTATGCGTTTGCTGACATCTACGAATTCACTAGTGCCGCAGGGAATTTATTTCAAAAGATTACTTCTTATGCTTTTAAAACTAACTAGGCAATGAAAGCTAATAGTACACCAATCTCTATCGATCAATACATTGCCAGCTTCCCTGAAAACATTCAGAAAATACTTCAAGAAATTCGCTTAACGATACAAGAGGCAGCGCCAGAAGCTAATGAGAAAATAAGCTATGCGATCCCTACATTTTACTTAAAAGGTAACTTGGTTCACTTCGCTGCTTTCAAAAAACATATCGGTTTTTACCCAGTACCCTCGGGTTTAAAAGCTTTTGAGAAAGAACTCTCAAAATACAAACAAGGTAAAGGCTCGGTACAATTTCCTTTAACAGACCCCATGCCACTGGAGTTGATTAGCAAAATCACCAAGTTTAGAGTGGAGGAGAATTTGAAGAAAATTAAAAAATAAAAGTAGATGTCATTTCAAGCTTATTTGGACAACATTAAAGCCAAAACAGGAAAATCCCCTGAAGACTTTAAAAATCAACTGGAAAAAGAAGGATTACTTCAAGCCGATATGAAAGCCACTGCTTTAGTGATTTGGTTAAAAGAAAATTATGAGTTAGGTCATGGTCATTCGATGGCAATTTGGGCTGTGTTTAAATCTGAAGGTTGGGTTGTGGATGGGAAGAAAAAATAAGTACCCTGTTGATCACCGATGTAATACCTATCTACTGACATAAAAATTATTTTTAGTTTTATAAAAGCGTTAAAAAAACGCACTATTCGCTCGTCCGCATTGCAATGCGTACATTATTAAAATTATAGAAACCCATCTGATACGGTGTAACTCATAACTATCAAAATTTTTATTCCTTGAAAATCTAAAACATTTTATAAATAAGGAACTAAACGCATAGATGTTTCCTTTAAAACGATCTAACTTTCAGCGATGAATAAACGCTTCAATCGAATTATGATTATTCTCCTTTCAGTAGTACTACTACTCATTTTCAGTGTGTATATATTCATGCAACAAGACCAATTTGGCAGACAGCCGAGTGGAGAACGCTTAGAACGCATAAAAAAGTCACCTAATTTCCGTGATGGTGCTTTTCAAAACCAACATCATACTCCTGATTTATCGGAAGACGCTACTTATTTCAGTGTGTTGAAAGAGTTTTTCTTTACTAAAAAAGAACGCCAAAAACCTGTTGATAGCATTCCATCAATCAAAACAAATCTACTTGCCTTACAACAAGATGAAAACATATTGGTCTGGTTTGGACATTCTTCTTATTTCATGCAGATCGATGGTAAAACCATCCTAGTTGACCCCGTATTCAGCGGATCAGCTTCGCCTATCTCATTCACCACACCTGCTTTTAAAGGAACGGATGTATATGATGTACAAGACTTCCCCGCCATTGATTACCTCTTTATTTCGCATGATCACTGGGACCATTTGGACTATAAAACAATTTTAAAGCTAAAGTCTAAAGTGAAGAACATCATCACTGGATTAGGCACTGGCGAACATTTTGAAGCTTGGGGCTTTGATAAAAGTAGCATAATAGAAGAAGATTGGAATACGGAAATTCAACTTGACAGCGGTTTTGTGGTTACTACAGCCCCAGCAAGACACTTTTCTGGTAGAGGGTTCAAACGCAATCAATCCCTGTGGACTTCTTTTGTAATGCAAACACCTTCTCTCAAAATATATTTAGGTGGCGATAGCGGCTATGATACCCACTTTGCTGAAATCGGAAAACAACACGGTCCATTTGATCTTGCTATCCTTGAAAATGGCCAATACAATACCAGCTGGAAATACATCCACATGATGCCTGAAGAAGTGGTAAAAGCTGCGCAGGATTTAAGAGCAACCCGTTTATTCCCTGTACACTCTTCAAAATTTTCACTTGCTCTCCACGCGTGGGACGAGCCTCTAAAAAGAATTACAAAAGCCGCAAATAAAAATAGAGTATCGCTCGTAACTCCTATGATTGGGGAGAAAGTCAATTTAAAAGACACGACCCAAACATTCTCCGCTTGGTGGACCGAAGTAAATTGATTGAATTTTCCAGTTGTTAACTTATCGTTTTAAATTGCTTTATATTAAAATCATATATGAATAACACAAACTACTCGATCATCTATCGCATCATGCATTGGTCTATAGCTATATGCCTGTTTTTATTACTCATTACTATATTTTTACGCTTAGGCTGGATGAATAAAGGTGAGATGGCTACTATTATTGAAAATTCAGCAACTAAAAACCACCCGTCCTTTACTTCTGGTGAAGCAAGTGCTATTGCAAGAAGCATTCGTAACCCGATGTGGATTTGGCATATTTATATTGGATATGTGTTAGTAGGTTTGTTCAGCATTCGTTTTTTACTTCCTCTATTTGGGAAAATGAAGTACAAAAATCCCTTAAAAAAAGACTTATCTTTTAAACAACGTTTTCAATCCTGGATGTATTTGGTGTTTTATGTGTGTATCGCCATTTCACTTATCACTGGTTTGTTTTTAGAGTTTGGACCAGAAAGTTTAGAACATACCATGGAAGACATCCATGTACTGTCTATTTATTACTTAATCACTTACATTCTGTTACATATTGGTGGGGTACTTATCGCGGAACTCACTGATGATCAAGGATTAGTTTCTAGAATAATTAGTGGCGAAAAAAAATAAAATCATTATAGATTATTTAGTTTAGCTGCTTGTTAACTAATGAAACCCATTGAAATAAAATATAAAACCAATTTCTTCAGTATTCAAAAAACAATTGTTTTTGAAGAGAATGTACTTAAACTTTTATCTGGTAATAACTCAATTATTGAAATTCATAAAAATGAAATAAAAAGTCTCAGGTTTGGAATTCAATGGGTAGAGGGTCTTAGGTTCATTATCGGCCGTATCTTTACAATAGATATAAAATCATCATCTAATCAAATAATCAAAATTAGGCTCAGATCAATTTATGGTATAAATAGAATAGCCCTCCACTTAAAAAACAATGAAATAGTAAATGAACTCTACAACTTCTATTTTGATGATTTAGTTGAAGAGTATTTGAAAAAAATTGAAAACGGTTGTGAAGTTGGAATTGCAACTATTCTTTTCAATAAGGAAGGTGTTTATCTGAATAGAAAAAAGAGACATAATATCATTAAATGGAAAGACTTGGATACCAGCTCTTATACCCATTACTATGTTTTATCTTCCAAAAAAGACAAATCCTTAAATAAATCTTTCACCTATTTAACCGATTGGGATGCGGTACTTGTTTATTCAATCACAAAACAATTTTTAATAAAGAATGATTTATCACCCACCATTATAAACTAATTTTTTCACTCTAAAGTAAAGCAATAAGGCCAAAATCGTAAGCCCTAGGGTTAACCCAAACCAAAACCCCTGGATCCCAAAACCTAACTTAATGGACAACAAATAGCCCATCGGAACGCCAAACACCCAATAAGCAATTACAGAAAATAAGGTTGGTATTTTAACATCTTTTATTCCACGAAGCACTCCATGTCCCGCCACTTGTAGTCCGTCCGACAACTGAAAAATGGCCGCAATAACAAGTAACGATGAAGCGGTTTCTATAATTTCTACTTCAGTATCTTTAACAAAAAACAAGGGGACCAAATCTCTTGAAAAGAAAAGGCACAAGGCCGTGAAGCCCATAAAGGCTATAATCATCAAAAAAGCCGTAGTGCTTACTTCTTTCAAAGCGGATTGATCATTTAAAGCGGCTGCTTCACCTACTTTTACCGTTGCTGCAGCGCCTATGCCTGTAGAAATTAAATAAGTGGTTGCGGCAATGGTAATGGCTATTTGATGTGCTGCCAAAGCAGTTGTACCTAACCAACCAATCATAATTGCTGAAAAGGCAAAGGCAGTCACTTCCATGGCAAATTGCATCGAAATAGGGAAACTTACTTTGGCTAGCATTTTAATTGTAGCAAATGAGTACCGCACAAACGGATTGTTCCACAAACATTTTCTATAAAGCGGATTATTTAGAATATAAATTAACGAAAACACCACTAAACTACTCCGGGCAATCACGGTAGCAATACCAGCACCAACGATGCCCATGGGCTCAAAACCCAACTTTCCATAAATTAAAATATAATTAAGAATAATATTTAACCCATTACTCGCAAAGCTAATGATCATCGCAGGCTTGGTAAACGACAACCCTTCGGTAGTTTGCTTAAAGAGATTTGAAAAAATAACTGGAACCATTGAGAAGCAAAGCAAAAAATAATATGGTTTCGCTAATGTTACCACTTTTTCGGGCTGGTTCATGTTATCCAAAAATAAACCAATTGAAAGACCCATAAGTAGCAAGGCTATTCCTAAAATGCTAAACAGAATTAGCCCGTTGGAGGTCGTTGTTTTTAATTCCTCATCTTCCTTTTTCACATGCGCAAAAGTCACAAAGGGTGTAATTCCCATTGAAAACCCAATGCTAAAAACTAATAAAGGAATAAACACATTGAAAGCAAAGGTTGCACCAGCCAAGTGGTCAGCATTATAATTCCCTAACATAACGGTGTCCGCAATGTTGGTCATCACATGACTTACCTGACCCAAACTTACTGGATATGCCAAGAGGAAAAGTTCTTTGGCATATCGCAGCCTGTTGGTTTGTTTCATAGAGCACTCCGCAGAGCTGGTGGAATTAATTAGAAATGGAAACGGCCTTTAAAATTGCTGCCACAATCTCTTTAGTAGTTATTCCATCTGCCTCGGCTTCATAGTTTAAAATGATTCGGTGCCCCAGCACATCGTAAGCAATCTCTTTAATATCTTCGGGTAACACGTAATTTCTACCATCCATAAAAGCCAATGCCTTAGCTCCCAGGTTTAAACCGATGCTTGCACGAGGCGAAACACCAAACTGAATGTAATCTGCTTCTTTTTTTAAGCCGTAGTCTTTTGGCGTTCGGGTTGCAAAAATTAACTCAATGATGTACTTCTCTAATGATTCAGAAATTTCTACCGAATTCACTGCCTGTCGGACTGCAAAGATATCTTCTACCGAAAGAACTTGTTCAGCTTTCGCTGCGAAATTCATATTAGCCATTCTACGCATCACCTCAAGCTCTGCCTCTTTACCAGGGTAATCCACCGTTACTTTCATCATAAAACGGTCAACTTGTGCTTCTGGTAAGGGATAGGTTCCTTCCTGATCCACCGGGTTTTGAGTTGCCAACACTAAAAATGGTCGGTCCAGCGGGTACGTTGTTTCACCAATAGTTACTTGTTTTTCTTGCATACATTCGAGCAATGCTGCTTGTACTTTGGCTGGGGATCTGTTTACCTCATCAGCTAAAATGATGTTGGCGAAGATAGGCCCTTTTTTTACTTCAAATTCCGCTTTCTTTTGATTATAAATCATGGTTCCAACTAAATCGGCTGGAAGCAAGTCCGGGGTAAACTGGATACGCTTAAAATTTAAATCCAATACCTTGGAAAGCGTATTCACCGTTAAAGTTTTTGCTAACCCTGGTACACCTTCTAACAAAATGTGTCCGTTGGTAAACAAACCAATTAACAAACGGTTGATCATATATTGTTGACCAACAACGACTTTCTCAACTTCTTTTTTGACAAGGGCAATTTTATCCTGCAACTGAGTTGAATGTTCTATTTGTGCTACTGCTTCTTCCATAGTTCTTAGGTTTATTGCTTTATTCTCAGTTTCAAATTTAACAAAAAAAAAGGCCTTAAAAACTAATTTAAGACCTGATGACTACAAGAATTTAATTAAACTAACTACGCTACGTGTTTCAGCGGCAATTTGAAGGACAATCTGTCTGTTAAAATTTCTCGCGCCTTAAAGATTTTATGCTTTACCGTACCCATCGGAATGCCTAATTCTTCCGCTATTTCCTTATATTTAAACCCATTTAAGTATTTTTTCAATGGCGTTTTAAGTTCATCAGCTAACTTTTCAATTTGCTCATACAACTCATTCATTCGCGTATACATCTCTGGGCTCTCGTAGGACTGCTGATTAAATACGGACTTTCGCATCAAATCTGATTTTGCAGCCTTATAATTCATCAGGCGTACATTTCTGTGGTACTGGTTGATATAGGTGTTCGACATAATCGTACACAACCAACCTCTTAAATTAGTGTCGTGCTTGTATTTATCTTTATAAACGATGGCTTTGGTAAACGTTTCCTGCACCAAATCCTTACGATCTTCAAAATCAAGTGAAAAACGAGAAGAATAGCTCATTAACGTTTTCTGATGCTCCATTATTGCGGTTGTAAATTCTCTTGTAGTCATAACAGCATTTCTTTTTGTTTAACTTATTGTAATAATAGTTAAACAAAAAGAATGTTACAACATTTTGTTCATTCATTTTTAAATTAAGCTAAACATAGTTAATCAAGGGAATGTAAAAATACAGATAAGGCCTTGGCATCAAGTACCTTAATTATATTCGAAGGGTAGTTTAATGGATTATTAGTGATCTGAAACCCAGAAACGAGAATCTGCTTATTATAAAAATCTTCGGATAGCCGGTTAATGTATTCCTGCATACTTCCTTCATCCATGTTTGAGATAAAAGAAGTCACCATATAATCAAAACGAACCATTTCCTTAAGTGACAATAAATCAACATAAGGAACTGATTGACCAATATAAACAACTTTAAAACCGTTTTTCTTCAACAAATAACTACTAAATAATAAGCCTAGTTCATGAAGTTCCTTTTCATGTAGGAATAATAAAAAGGTTTTATCACGCTTAGGAAAAGGTAAGGTATCAATAGCTACAATTAATTTTTGACGAATGAGGTTGGAAATAAAGTGTTCTTGAGCGGGATTAATACTCCCGATTTGCCATAGTAACCCAATACGTTCAAATAAAGGATAAATGACTTCTAATACTATTTTCTCAAAATCGTGTTGTTGAGAAAGCTGAGTGAGAATATGAGAAAAACCAACTTCATCTAAATCAATCATTGACACAATTAATGCGTCAATTTGGTTATCGAACCCATTCGTTTTTAAGGAATTAGTGATTTCTTCAACTTGTTGGTTAATCTGATTTTCGGATAGTTCTGCTATTCGGGATATTTTATATCCGTTGTTATGGAGGATGGTGATTTTTAAAACTTTTCGAAGAGTCTCATCGGTGTAATACCGAATGTTGGTAGGGGTACGTTCGGGTTGAAAAATATTATAACGTTTTTCCCAAATACGAATTGTGTGTGCCTTAATTCCCGACAACCGCTCCATATCATTAATTGAATACTTTCCCATGCACCTCTTCTTTGGTAAAGATAAACGACTTTATTGGCGATTTGTTTAAACTTATTTTATCAATTACCAGCAGTATAACTTGTTGGAATAAAATCCGTGGTGCTAAACGACTTAATGGTCAATTGATTTCTAACAATCGGAATTGTAAATGTAAAGCTATTATTTCGCCTACCCTTTGTTTGTAAAGTTACTTCATTTTGCCCTTCGGGAAGTTTCATGCGTGTGTAATAAATGCTATGCGGCAAAGTTTGCCAGTTACGCGTATCTGCTTTTTCAGTAAAGGCATTCACGACCCCAACCAATGCTCCAATCCCTTCATTTTGGGATCGTGCCATTTTTTCAGCAGCTTTTTTTGTTGCTAATCGCAATAAAGATTTTCCTACTTCCAGCTTCATCCTATCCTGTAGTCCCTTTTGAGCAACCTCACTTACATCTTCTACTAAATTCAATTGTTTGCTTTTTCCGTTTGCTGAAAGACTACCTTGTTGATAAACCAGCGGACGTTCTTCATACTTTGGAAAAGCAATACGCAATACTCCTAAATCCCCTAATCCTTTGGATTGATAATCCTGACTTGACATATAAAAAGGGAAGTTGAGTCCCATTTCTTCATTTGCAAATACCACTTGTCCCCCACTACCTTTGTTGACAACAAAATTAATACTCCATTCGGCTTTTACAGGAGAAAGTCCATTATGCCATAAAAACACTAAATCACCTGAATTTTCTAATTTGTCTGGCGTATATTTCATTCCAAACTCTTTTTCATAAAATGTTTGGTCTTCATAAAACCCCATCAAGTGTGCTGTTCGCATTAAGTCTAACTTGAGCTGCTCTGGTACCGACATATTAAACAAGCGAGCATAATCATCTTTGTAATAGGTGTACGCATTTCTGTAAGCTATAAAGGCGTTGTTATAATCTTTTTGGGCATCATAAATAATCCCCATTAACACATGTATGAATGCGTCATTCTGAAATCGCTTTTCATTTTTATATTTATCGGCTTGTGCTGCTAAACGAATATTCATTCGTTTACACTCGACTAAAGCAGCATTATAATCTCCTAAATAAAAGTAGTTGAGTGCTTTGTAATAATTGATGTATAGCGCTTCATGATCTTCTGCTTTATAATCCGTGACACTTGGATTGGTTAAAAACGAAGCAAATTGATCAACCACGTTGGATTGGTTATCTTCGGTGTATTCATATGCTTTTTCAAAAAACTGATTGCTTTCTGCGTGCTTTCCTTGCATAAACGCAACCACGCCTCTATTTAAGAAATATAAGAGGCGTGTTTTGCGTTCTTCAGCTTTTTTATCTTTATCAAGTGCTACTGCTGCTCTGTCGAGATTACCTTGTTGAAAGTATTGGTTAAACTCAGCATTACGTTTGTAATAAGTAGCACACGAGGTAAAAAGTATAATAAGAAATAAGAAGGTGTATTTTCTCATTAGTCTTTAATGACCTTCTTTATTTTTTTATCACCTATCCAAACAATTTCGTTAGTTGTCATGTCAGCTAACTCAAGGTTGATTTGATAAGTAACTGTTTTGGTTTTATTGTACGCATCAACGAATGAATTCATCGTTCCAAAGACCATAAAGTCTGCCCCCAATTCTCTTCCCCATTTAGCTTGAGTTTCAGGTGAAGCATACGTTTGTTGGTCTTCGCGTTCTTCCCGTAGTTTTTCGCGGAACAAACTATTTTGAACCACACGAACGGTAGAGGTATTGATAAACTCACGTTCCATATCTTTTATGAAAGTTTCAGCTTCAATATGCTCATGACTTTTGTTCGTGATAATTCCTACAATTACCACCGGTTTACGACCATGTTTTGCAATAAAATCTGTTCTCCAATTACGGTTGATACAGTCTTTAGTCATTTCTTCTGCAACCAAACGAGAGTCCGTATCATTCCATCGACCACTTAAATCAATTTGTGTAGTAGGGTCAACTCGAGTGACTGTTCGACCTTTTTTAACGCATTGTGTAAATAATAAGCCAGAAGTAAGTATTGTGGCTGCTAATAAGATTTGTTTCATGATTATGGATTTTGTTAAAGTGATTCTAGTTATAAATTACCAAGTTAAGAAAATGGTTGACCAAAAGACCATTGGAATAACCGTTCCCCAAAATATTGCTTCTTGATTGCGTCTGCGATCTATTATTTGCTGCTCTAGCTGTCTTTGTCGCGCAGCTACTTGATTTTGATTGTTGCTGTTATTACGCTGTTTTTTTTGTGAATTGTAATAAGCAATAGCATTATTGGTTTCGTCTAAAAATTGTCTGGCAGTTTTATTATCTGGATCAAGTTCAAGTGTTCTTTCAAAGTCAGATTTAGCATTTTGAAATTGGTTGGTCTCAAAATAGCAGATCCCTCTATTTAAATACGCTACATATTTGTAATCGGCTTTATCAATGACATGCGAAAAATTGTTTATCGCTGAATCGTATTTTTTCATCTGCATGTATGCATACCCTCTTTCATAATACATGGAATGGCTATAGGGCATCATGGTAATTGCGGTATCGAGCATTACAATAGCACTATCATATTTACTTTGAAGTAGGTAATTTCTACCTTGCTCTTGGAATAATTTATATTGTTCTAAAGGCGATTCTTGTTGAGAAAACCCACAAAAAAGCGTAAGAGTGAATATAATAGCGAGTATTTTTTTCATAGCGTTGTCGCAATTTACAATATGTATGCCACTCTTATATTAAATCTCAAAAAAAAATCCATTATGGTAAATCCAGGCAATGGATTAACTAATATAAGTTAGAATTCTTTTAGCCTCGTCTTAATTATTGATTAATTGCTTTGAAATTTTTCCGGCTCAAGCTGCTTGGCTTTTCTTTTCACATTGATTAAAAAAAGCAAAAAAATCAGCTGATCAGGCCAGCAAAGATTAACCCCTATATGAAACACATCTTATATTGTTTTTTACATGTCCAAACCACAATAAGAAATGCTATTGGATGTGAATTAATCTGTAAACTAAAAAGCCGATGAGATTTAATTAGTGCTTGCTACAACTTCCTTTCTGATTCTTTAATTGGCAAGTCATTAATGCTCGCATAACGTTTGGCCATTAACCCATTTTCATCGAATTCCCAGTTTTCATTGCCATATGCACGAAACCAATTTCCCGATAAATCATGGTATTCATATTCAAACCGTACCGCAATCCGGTTTCCTGCGTGAGCCCAATAGCTTTTTTTCAGCTTATATTCGAGCTCATTTTCCCATTTGTTTTTTAAAAAGGCACGTACCGCCTCTCTGCCAGCAATAAATTCTGAACGATTGCGCCATTCGGTGTCCAAGGTGTAGGCCATACTTACCTTCTCGGGATTTTTGGAATTCCACCCATCTTCAGCAGCTTGAATTTTTTGTTTTGCAGTTTCTTCGGTAAATGGTGGAAGGGGCAATTTTTGTTCTACTTGTGACATAAATTTACTTAGATACTTTATTAAAGTAAGTATACACTTGTTTTAAGTAAGGAGAAACTTTACTGTGTTAAAATTCTTATTAATAGACTAATATGTAAAATATGTGCCGCAGTTTGTCAAAAAACTACTAGTTGGTTTTTTAAATTTTATTCGTACATTTACCTAAGTAGTTTTACGCATCAATCATACGTAAACAAAGTCTCAAGTTCAACATATACCTGGTGTAGCCATGCCTTGCAAGAACGAACTCCCCGTTTTCAACATCAATAACTTTGAGGATTATAATCACTGCATGCAGTTTGACAACAATTTTTATGTACGCACCTTCAAAGACCACCTTCGCGTCAACCGGTTTATTGACAAACCTCATGGCCATGATTTTTACCTCATTCTTCTGGTAACTAAGGGCAGTGGCACACACAATATTGATTTTAATGAATATAAAGTTGCTCCAGGCTCAATGTTTATCCTCTCCCCTGGACAAGTACACCAATGGGCATTATCGCCTGAAACAGATGGTTACGTGATGTTTTTCACTAAACAATATTTTTTATTAGACTTTAACCACGATCGCCTGACAAGACTTCCTTTTTTCAAATCCTCCTTTAGCATCCCATATTTGAAATTAGATGCGATTGATCAACGTATTGTTGAAGACTCTTTTCAACGTATTAATAGCGAATACAACAAACATTTGGTCGACTACCATGAGATGATTCGGTTGTATTTGAATGTCTTATTTATTGAGTTATCTCGCCTGTACAAAACCCAACATGAAGACCATATTGAATATAATTACGAGCTCATACAGCTTAACCGTTTTGAAACCTTAATTGATGACCATTATAAAGAACACGCTGCGTTGCCATTCTATGCTGATAAAATGAGTATTTCACTCAAACAGCTGAGTCATTTATGTAAAAAGACTATTGGTAAAACCCCTTCTGAGATGATTATTGAACGTATTATTTTAGAAGCTAAACGATTGATAATCCATTCCGACTTTTCTATTTCTAGCATTTCAGAAACACTCAACTATACCGACAATTCGTACTTTATCCGGATGTTCAAAAAAGTATGCAAACAAACTCCTGAACAGTTTCGCTATTCCTTTGCCAGTCAAAAAAAGCAGTTGGAAGTATTTCATGCCAACAAAAATTTGATTTAACCGTTGGCGGTGAATAATCAAAATTTTAAAGGATATACTTTTACTTACCCAAAAAAACAGATTGCCACGCTTATTTTTTTATAATACTGTTGATTATTTAAATCAATAAATGGGTAATTATGTTCACAATTAATTTATTAAAATGCCGCCTGCGTAGCTTTTAAGTTAAATGTATAATTTTTGTTCAAGGTTCATAGATAACAATTAATGAAGAACTAAAACAAATAACTATGAAAACTAAATTTCTATCAGTCATTGTCGCAGCAACATTATTATTTAGCTGTGATGTAGATAAAACCCAATCAGGTAAAGCTCCAGAAGTGGATGTTGATGTTAGCACAGAGGAAGGCAAGCTTCCAAAATATGATGTGGACTGGGCAAATGTGAAAGTGGACACCCGTACTAAAATGGTAAAAGTACCCAAAGTAATGGTGGTAATGGAGGAAAAAGAAGTAGAAGTTCCTTATATAAAATTCAATATGCCTGACAGTCTTGATGATGCTTCAGAGCGTACTATTAGAGTAGAAGTCGAACTAACGGAAACAATGGGAGAGATTGAAATTGAAAAGATTTATGCATCAAAAAATAATCTTTATGTCATCTCTGAATTTGAACTAGAAGATGAGCCTTTGAATGATAAAAAAGTGCGTATTTCTGACCAAGTAATCATTAATGCTCCTAACAAATTAACAGTAAAGCACTACATAATCGGAGACAAACCAGTCGGCTCCTTTAATGATGATTATAAATACATTAGTAATGAAGACGATATTAAATCTGAAGTTTCTGGTGCAGTAAAAATTTATGAAGACTAAAAGTTAATTAACCTATTATGATCATAAAGCCATTTCTATATATAGAAATGGCTTTTTTTTGTTCTGCATTGTAATAATCAATCTTACTAAAACCTCAAAAATCCTCCGAGGTTTTAAAAACCTCGGAGGATTGGAGTCCAAAACAAAAAAGCAGCGCCAGAGGCACTGCTTTTTAAAAACATATTAATCAATCTCAATCAAACAGCTTTAATGGCGAAACTATTTACATATTCTTCTGGCATGTCCGGATCAAACTCCTTACCCATAATAATATGTTTTTTATATGTTGTTGAAGGCGCTTCGTAACCTAGCTCTTTCATTTTTGCTGCACAGTCGGTAGCTAAGTACACTTGCTCGGCTATTTTTTTGTAATCAAGTTCTTCTTTTACATAACCCCAGCGTTTCATTTGAGTTAAAATCCAAACACCCATGGAATGCCATGGGAATGGATCGAAATCGATACGGTCTGGTGCATCAATGACATTACCTAAGCCATCAGCGTATTTACCTGTAAGCACTTGCGCGACTACGGTTTCGGGTTGGTTCAAGTAGTTCTTGGGCGAAATAGCTGCTGCTATGGCTGCTCTGTTTTCCTGTTTTGAGGAATAGTGCGTTGCCTCTACAATAGCGCTAAACAATGCTGCGTATGTGTTCGGATTTGTTTTTGCAAACTCTTCACTACAAGCAAAGGCACAGCAAGGGTGACCTTCCCAGATGTCTTTTGTTAACATGTGTAGGAAGCCCACATTTTCATATACTGCGCGCTGGTTAAATGGATCGGGAGAAAGGTAACCATCTAAGTTCCCCGCCTTTAAGTTGGCAACCATCTCTGGTGGTGGTACTACACGTATTTGGATATCTTTATCGGGATCTAATCCGTGTTCTGCGACATAATAACGCAATAAAAAGTTGTGCATCGAATATTCAAATGGAACCCCAAACTTAAAGCCTTTCCACATTTTTGGATCGCGTTTGTCCTTATGTTTCATGTGCAAACATATCGCCTGACCGTTGATATTTTCTACTGCTGGCATAATGTACGGAGTAGACATAGAACCAGAACCAATCGTCATGGCTAGAGGCATGGGTGTTAGCATGTGCGAAGCATCATATTCCTTATTCAAACTTTTGTCTCGTGCCACAGCCCAGCCAGCAGTTTTGATTACATCTACATCCAAACCATACTTTTCATAAAAGCCCATCGGTTTGGACATGATTATAGGCGTAGCACAAGTAATCGGAACAAAACCAACATTCAATTTTACTTTCTCTAAAACTGAAGCTTTCATGGAGGTTTCGCCCCCACCTTCAACACTTTTTTTCACATCATTGGTGCATGATTGCAAGGCAGAAATAGGAATAATGGATGCCAAGGCAGCTCGAAAG
The DNA here is from genome assembly GCA_963849955.1 of uncultured Cytophagales bacterium. Taxonomy (GTDB): domain Bacteria; phylum Bacteroidota; class Bacteroidia; order Cytophagales; family JAAEPT01; genus CAWFGW01. Next base: position 71,784 of record CAWKJU010000014.1, read on the forward strand.
GTATTTTTACCTACGGCTTGAATAAACTGTCTCCGCTTCATGTCATTGCCACCAAACATGGCTTTTACCACAGCGGTTTCTACAAATCGGTTAACAATGGTTTCTTCCGAGTCGGGTAACTGCTCGGTTACTGCTTTGTTGGTTTTACAAGACGAACACCCACACCCAGCGCCATGGCTGAGGTCGGAATTTTCGTCATACGGGTTATCTAAGCTTTTAACGGGCATGATTTTAAGATTTTTAAGGGTTTAACTTTACCATTTTTTGTAAGGCAGGAACTTGCCAATCATCGTAACTTTTACTCTATCCCCTTTGGGATCTTCCACCTTATCCACGTTAAGCGTGAAGTCAATTGCACTCATAATACCATCGCCAAATTTTTCATGAATCACTTCTTTTAAACTTGGACCATACACATAGGCGATTTCAAAAAACCGATAGACTAGCGGATCGCTTGGAACTACTTGACCGGTACCTTTTGTAGGATATATCTGCAATGCTTTCGCCACATCATCTCCCAAACTGAGCGACTCGGTCACTACCATAGCTTCTGCTTCGCTGAGCGTGGCACTACCTAAACATGCAGCAGCAACGCATACTGGGTCCAAGCCGGTTTTTTTTCCTAATTCAACCCATGTTACTCCAGAAGCACTTTTGGCTTCCATGATGGTTGCTTTCATTTCTTCTTTTGTCATCATAGTTTTTTGTAGTTTGAGTAAGACATTTATTAAATTTTTATTCGTTCTGTTTGCAAACTGATTGCATGGGGATCCACATTGACTGGAAAGTCAACATCTTCTAATAAGCCCAGTTTTAATTGCTCAGCTATCGTAGCCGATCGTTTAACTAAGAATTCTATCAGGTGATTTCGGATAGCATAATAGGCCGCATGCTTAATAATAGTTGCCCGTTCACGTGGCTTAGGGATGTCCACTTTTACTGACTCTACAATTCGGGCCGATGGACCATCAGACATCAGTAAAATGCGGTCAGCAAGTAAAATAGCTTCATCCACATCATGGGTAATCATAAACGTTGTTTGATGCGTTTTCTGGCAAATCTCTATCAGCTTATCCTGAATTTTACCACGTGTTAAGGCATCTAGAGCACCAAAGGGTTCATCCATTAACAACAGACTGGGTTCAATAGCAAAAGCTCGTGCAATACCCACCCGCTGTTTCATCCCTCCGGATAATTCTGACGGTTTTTTGTGCATTGCTTCCTCCAAACCAACCATTGAAAGGAAGTGTTCTGCTTTTTCTCCTACTTGCTTTTTATTCATCTGTGGTGACTTGCAAGCAATTGCGAGTGTAATATTTTTATAAGCACTAAGCCACGGAAGCAAACTATGGTTTTGAAAAATAACTCCACGATCAATGCTTGGACCACTAACTATCTTACCGTCCATGGTAATGGTCCCTTCTGATGCTGCATCCAGCCCTGCCAAGTTGTTAAGGATAGTAGACTTACCGCAGCCCGAGTGCCCAATTACACATACAAACTCCCCTTTCTTAATTTCAAAGTTGATGTTCTGATAGATGGTAACTTCCCCTTTCACTCCTTTTAAAGGATAGCGCTTTGCTAAATTTTCTACTGTTAAGAATCCGCTCATATTTCTCTATTCTTGATATACAAATAAGGTTGACAACTTAGCTATCAAGGCATCGAGCCCCATACCTATAATACCAATCATAAGGATTGAAAAAATGACACTTGCCAAATCGAGGTTATTCCACTCGTTCCAAACGTAATAGCCGATACCAGTGCCTCCTACTAACATTTCTGCTGCCACAATCACCAACCAGGATATTCCGATGGAGATGCGTAAACCTGTAAATATGGTCGGTAATGCTGCAGGTAAAATCACCGTTAATGCCGTTTTTATCTTACCCATTTCTAAAGTCTGAGCTACATTTAACCAGTCTTTTTTCACCGCCATCACACCAAAGGCAGTGTTGATTAGAATAGGCCAGATGGAACAAATGAAGATCACAAACACCGAGGACATGATGGAATCCTTAATAATAAATAATGCTAAGGGCATCCATGCTAAAGGTGAAATCGGTCGTAGGACTTGAATGTAAGGTTGGAGCGCACTGTAAAATAACGGGGACATTCCAATTAAAAACCCAACTGGAACAGCTATTAGGATGGCTAAAAAATAACCAGTCATCACCCGACCTATGGAGTACAAAAGTTGAATCCCTATTCCTTTATCATTTGGTCCTTTATCGTAAAAGGGGTTTTTTAATTCTTCAAAAGCGAGTTTACCCACTTCAATAGGACCTGGTACGTGTGCCTCGGGCTCGCCCATACCCATAAGCTTTTCGTATTCGGTCATGTTTTCTTTGGACCGATCGCCATCACTGGTAACTAATTCCCAGGCGAAGAATGCCACGATAAAAATAAGAATGGAAAGTACGATTGATTGTTTCTTTTGCGACATATGAATTAGCTTAAATGCTTAGTCACAAGGTAGAAAAACACAACACCTCAAGCGTAGGACAAAAAATACTTTGTGTTGCACAAATTCTACATTCTTATAAAAAAGGTCAGTTATTTATATAGAAAAGGCCGTCTTGTAAAAACAAGATGTTTGTCTTACCGTGGGTGAATTCCCTGTGGAGGTGGGAAATGACGTTCCACTCACAACTGTCATTCAGTAAAATATGAGCTACAAATCCCTTTATTTTAAAGTTGAATTTAGGTTAAGAGCATTGAAATTTTATAATCTTTTTACAATTCTAATTTTTAAGATAGGTGAAATACAACACTAGAATCACCACCGCATAAATTTTCTTAAATTCTATTCCTCTAAAAATTTATCTCTTTCCTTTTCAGTTTTATTAATACCGATACTGTTGATTACACCGCTCATCATGCTCCAGCTCCAGAAATTAAATATGGATTTATATTGATCGCGCTCATAAAACATCACACCTTCTCGTAAATATGGAAAAGGTTTATTATGTTTCTTAATCACAAACGTATTCGCAAAAAATGTCATCAGACCGCGTCCAAATCCTGAATCATCAAGCGTTTCAGGGTTTAAAACTTGTATGTGAAGATCTCTGTAATTGAAATACATCTTACCTTCAGAATAAATATTGTTACCCTGAAATTCGAAATTGTTTTCGAGGTTACGCCCTTCATTTACTTTTAAATAAACGATAGGTACAAGCAAGGGATTCAGGTCCTCAAGTTGTACTGCTCCCACGTGGCCGGTAAAATGGAAAGGATCATCCTCTTTTTCCATATCAAAAATCACTTTTGCACGGAAATCTGCTGCTTTCATTAAACTACCTGTTGCCTTTAAAACCATAGGGACTGGTGATTTTTTACCAGCTTGAATATTTTTTAATGTTCCTGATAAGTTATTAAACGATGTATGCCCAGGTATTGAAGCCTCTTCTGACAATTCTTCATAAGTGATATCAGCAGAAAAAACGAGGGAATCTACAAAAATATCTTCGTTGACATTCCTTAATAAAGTTTGTGGTAACGCTTTATATTTTTTGTTTTCTGGTACATTTTTATCACGATAGACATCCATATCTATATTATAAGCTTCAATTTGACCAATTTTTAATTTTTTTGTTTCTATTAAATAATCAAAATCTATATGACTTAATGTGATGTTTTTCACATACATCTTAATCCAATCGCGTTGGGATTCTATATGTTTGCTATAGGCTACTTTTTCATATTTCGGTGTCAATGAGACTTCGTTAAGCACCATCTCCTGCTTGGCATAGTTTATAGCGTAATCTTTGATTTCGAAAGTATTGAGACCGTCCGAAGTTACATAGGCATAAGGTCCTGCGGTGAGTGATAAATTATCTACAAATTGTAACGGATTTCTAGAATCAGAATCTTCATCTAAATGAAGTTTATCTATCGTGAAATTCAGGTTATCGATCTCATGTTTAAGATTACCTTTTTCAAATTTAAAGGCAGCATCTTGCGCCTTTATGAGGTTTATATTCACGATGGGGAAGCCTTTTTTTGCTTTCACATGTTCATCAACAATAATATGTGCGTGAGGTTTTTCCATCTGTATGGCATTTACAATGAATTTATTATTGAAGTATAAATTCACATAGTCCAATTCATTGACATCCATGCTTTTTACAGAAGCGGAACTGTTGTTTACTGTATTTTTATACGTACCCTCTTTTAGTGTTATAGTTTTTTGATTCCCATTGATTTTAATATCCTCAAAATTAACAACATCATTCTTTGCCTTTACTTCAAGCTTTTTAGCATTGATATTGAAATCGGGTTCAGACTTAATTAGTGCATCTATATTGCCATTCAAAACAATTATTTTTCTGAAATCCAGATTTAATTCCGGAGACTTTATCGCATAACTCCCATTATCGATATGGGTTTTAGCGTGTTGAATGATAAGTTTATCGATATAAACATTAGGTACATTCGTCCATGGTTTATTATCGGTAGACATTTTTTTAGGTCTAATGAAGTTGAGTTCTGATTTTTTAATTAGCACCTCTGCTACGTCTATACTTCCATCTTCCCAATACCGTTTTTGGTTCCAGTTTTTAATGATGATAGCTGGTATTTCACCAGCAACATCACTTTTATCGGTAGCTGAAATCCTTGTATTTATAAGCTTCAGATCTGTTGTTTTGTTTTTTAGCTGAAAGGATTGACTATAGATTTTTATATTACTTTTAGAATTGCGGTAGTGAATGTTTTTGGTAGAAAAATGCTGAATTTTTAAAAGACTATCATTGGTAATTCGAGCATTAATGTTGCTAGTTTTAATGGTTACGAATCGGTCAATTGTCAAATTTGCACCTCCATTGTTAATATTTACTACCTTTAGAAATTCAGGGAATTCAATTTTGTCGTTCTTCTTATTACTAGTTATAATTTTAAAATCGATTTCCGGATTCCATGCATCAATAGAATCCAGTATTAGTTTATTTTTTACCAAAAGCGAATCAGGGTCAAGATGATAGATGGTAAACTTCTCAATATTTCCCCGACCGTTTTTAGTAGAAAATGATGCATTTGTCAAGGTGATTTCTTCTGGCTCATCAATAAGTACCTGATCTACTTTGATTTCAACACCACCTTTATTTACCCATACACCTCCTAAGTTCATGTAGAGTTCATCAGCTAGATCAGACCAAGAAGAAGAGGCACTTATTCGTCCTAAACCAGTTGATGTGAGGTCAAATGTATTAATACCAAAATCATCGCTAACTTGTATTTTCCCTTTTTCAACAATTACCTTTTCCGCCCTTACAACCTGAAAATAATTATCAATACTTTCCATTAAGTATGCGGGATCAACACTTAGTTTAAGCGTATCATTGGTAGGGGGTTGATGAATTGATATGGATGGTCGTTCAAACTTAAGTATACCTGTTTTAAGGGTTTTAGTCCGAATAGCATCAATATAATCTACTTTATTTAACACAATATCAGGGGCTTCCATCTCTATATAAAATAAGCTATCAGCAACAGGAGAATGGGGTTTAATTGCAAGACCCGTAATCTGAAGTGTGCTATCAAACGTATTAATATTTAACTTATCAAAACTTACCTGATGTATACTATCCTTGAGGTTGTACACCTGTTTTCTGATAGTTACATGTGCATTTTCAAAATAGTTGTCTTTTTTATCTAGTTTGTAGTTAGAAGAATCAAAATGGACTTTGAAAAATTCGATATCAGTATAAGCTGTCTCAATCAAATGCTCTTCTTTCGAACCATATAGTTTTATACTAAATTTTCCATTTACCAAATGAAAATGGTCAACATTTAATTCTGTGGCAATGTTTTTAAAGATAAAATCCAGCAGCTTTTTGTCCTTATTCTCATCGTTTATCTTTTGGTTTTCTATCTGCACATCAGGTTCGGTAATAAGCATCTCATTAATATGTACATTCTTATCCTTATAAGCTTTTAAATAGTCAACACCTTTTATTTTAATGGAAGGCATATGTATTTGAAATATATCGAGCTGATTTTGGTCAGATTCCTCACGGTTGTTTCTATTATGGGGTTCAACAGTAAGATTAGAACACTCTAATATTGAGTCTTTTGTAGATACATGGAACAAATCACATTTCAAGAAATGGATACTATCGGGTAGTAAAAAGCTTTGGTTGCGAATGGTAAGTTCTATTTCTTCTTTAAAAAGTTGTTTGTTGTCTGAGTTTTCATCCAGTACAAAATTTTCAATTAATAGATTAATATGCTCTAGCTTAAAACTATTCTTCAAAAACTCAAATCCACCATCCTCTAGTTGGAACCTATTAATTTTTAAGCTTTTAAGGTGTTGGGAGATAAGACTATATAAGTCTTCAACCTCCTCGTGAGAAGCTTTAGGCCTTTCCCTTGATTTTATATTGTTAATTGTAACAAAAGGCTCAAAAATTTGAATACCGTCAATTATTAATTCATCATTAAAAAGAAGACGGTGCAAAGAGGCTATATCGATTTTAAGCTTCTTAATAGCTACAGTAAATATATTTTTCGTAGTTGAGTCTTTTTTTAGTGTAGTACTATCTGGTTTTAGCTGAATTTTTTTCACAACAATCTCACTACTAAAAAGACTTACCTCCAACTCTTCATAAAATAAATGATACTTCCCTTCGCACTCCTTTTCGACTAAATTTTCTAACGCATTTCTGGAGATTCGGGTGATATTATTTTGCAGATAGATTATACCAACCACCAGTAGTATGGTGATAATAGTTAATCCTATTAAAAATATTTTAGACGCGGTTCGCTTAACGTTCATGAATTGGTGATCACACAAGATTAATCTTGCTTAAGAATACAGATTCTATTTTAAATAATATCTCTGATTAAACAAAAACATACAAAATAAAGACCGAGATATAAAAAATGATTATTTAATACTAAGTCGCAATCAAAATCTATTTAAATCATCTGGTTTTTTATGATTTACAAGAATGTTGGACAGTTACTTTTCTTTCATTAGAAAATTTATAAGTAATCCATTTTTTTCGAGGAGTAATCTTTAGACCCCATTTTGGGGAAATATTCCACAACCAAACCCAACTAGGTTAGTGAAGAATATATAGCTCTTACGCCATTGCTGTACACGTAATCTATCTAAATCAATTTTGAAAACGCAAAGGCTTATGGTGGGTCACGAAAACTTTTAATCTGTGATACCGACATTACAAATATCGAGCTGTAGGCTTCTTAAAGAATCTAGAATAGTAAGTACTTTAACTCCATTTAGTGACTCACAGACTTCTTGGCATCGCGCCAGTATTTCATCGGTACAAACAACATCCCAAAACATTCGCCATCTTCCTTGCCTTGATGTTTGTGATGTACTTTATGTGCTTTTCTTAATGCCATAAAATAGGGATTCTTTGTACGTGTTAACACCTTTATGCGCTGGTGAATAAATAAATCATGTACAAAAAAGTATGCTGCGCCATATAGTGCTATGCCCGCACCAATCCAAAAAAGGAAGTTGTAACCGTTTAAAGCTCCGAAAAGAAACAAAAAGAAACTGGGTATAGCAAAGATGATGAAGAAGCTATCATTTTTCTCAAAAAAGATTTTATTCTCTCCAATCACGTGGTGATCTTCATGTAAAAACCAACCCCAACCATGCATTACATACTTATGCGTGAACCACGCCATAAATTCCATAAATAAAAAAACGCCTAAGACTATAAGACTATTGATTAGTACTTGCATTGATGTGTTTTTTAAAATCGTTAAAGGTTATCTTAAACCACTCAGTATATTTATCAGGGTTTTGAGCAATATCCAACTCCAAATCTTCTAAACTGATGTAAATATAATCAGCTACTTCGTCTTTATTAAAGTTTGGAACACCATTATACAAACCAACATAGACATGATCTAGTTCATGCTCAATCATTCCTCCGCCAACATCTGCTTTATAAAGAAAGTGATAAGTCTTCAATAGCTCAGCCACTTCAATCCCTAACTCTTCCATCAGTCTGCGGTGAGCACCATCAATAGTAGTTTCACCCTTTCGTGGGTGACTGCAACACGCATTGGTCCACAAACCTGGGGAATGGTACTTTGATAGGGCACGTTGTTGTAATAGCCATTCTCCTTTATCGTTCATCAGAAAAACAGAAAAAGCACGATGAAGTAATCCTTTCTCATGCGCTTCTTGTTTGCCCATGGATCCAATCTCTTGATCGTTTTCATCTACTAACACTACTTGCTCCTCTGTCATATATTATTTTAATTTTCTTAGTGTTTCAATTTCTGACTCCGAACACAAGTCTGAATCAATCATATAATCTATTATTTTAGGATAAAGCGACCCCAAATCTTGTTTTTGAGCACTTAAATTACTTAAAATATATGCTTTATCTTTTTCTATCGAGTCGCTATAACCTAATATCGAGGGTACGTTGAGCTGAATCCCCAAACGTAAATACCGCAGCTCTACGCTTCCATTTTTCTTTTTAATGGCATTTTCAAGTCGATCTTTCCCATTATTAAAATAAGATAGTTTTTTCATTGGGTTGAATGCGTGTTCTGCCATCATGGCTTCAACCAATCCATGATATCCTTCTTGCAAAGTGGTGGGTGTTTGAACCTCTTTCAACCGTTTTAATAGGTTTTCCGCATAATCGCTGTCATCCTTTACTTTCTCTTGACAGTCTCTTAACTCTTCGATAGGTACTTGAGCATTCATAGTTAAAAATAGAAATAAGCATATAATTAAAAAGAAATATTTCATTCTATAGCAAGTTCAATTGGTAACGCATATACGAATAACACAGCAAACCGACTTTTCGTTTGTTGGAAACTCGAACCCGCTTTTCTAAAATTTTTGATGAGGGGATTCGCTTAATTTTACTAAACAATGAATAGTAATAAATAAAAGCTACATACACCCCAAATCGAGCATTTGATGGTAATTTTTTAATTCCAGCTAAACCATCCATAAAATCTACATTGATATCCTCTTCAATGGATTTTTTTACTGTTTGGTTAAACTCACTCATATCAATACCTGGAAAATAGGTACGTCCCAAGGTTTGGTAGTCGGCTTTAATGTCTCTCAGAAAGTTGATTTTTTGAAACGCTGAACCCAACCGCATAGCTGAGAACTCTAATTCATCATACATTTTTTGATCACCCAAGCAAAAGACTTTCAAACACATTAGCCCCACTACTTCGGCCGAACCTACGATATATTGCTCGTAACTTTCTTGCGAATATTCAGTTTTAACTAAATCCATCTCCATGCTATCGAGAAAGGTGTCGATGTGGTCGCGGCTAATATTATATTTATGCACAGAAGCTTGGAAAGCATTCAAAATCGGATTCAAACTAATTTTTTCTTCCAGGGCTTGGTAAGTATCCTGCCGAAATCTGTCTAACAATTCTTTTTTATTAAACCCATGGAAGGAGTCTACAATTTCATCAGCCAAGCGAACAAACCCATAAACTGCATAGATTGCAGGGCGGATTTGTGGTTTTAGCAATTTGATTCCCAACGAAAAAGATGTACTGTATTTGTTGGTAACCATTTTACTGGCGCGGTAGGATACTTTGTCGAATAGTTCTTTCATAGCGTTTTCAAAAGTTCTTTAGCTGCAATTTGTCCTGAAATCAACGAAGGTGGCACCCCAGGTCCAGGAACAGTTAATTGACCTGTATAAAACAATCCTTTCACCTTTTTGTTTACGATGGAGGGTTTTAAAACTGCTGTTTGGTCTAATGTATTAGCTAAACCATAGGCATTTCCTTTGAAGGCATTGTAATCAGCAATAAAGTCTTTATGCGCAAAACTGCGTTTAAAGACGATATTATCTTTCATTGGCTCGCCAATTCTATCTTCCAACCTATTGATCATAATGTCAAAATACTTCTCCCTTGTGGTTTCATCATCTTCAATACCTGGTGCTACAGGCATTAGTAAAAACACATTTTCACTTCCGGTTGGGGCTACTGTATCATCTGTTTTTGACGGACAACAAACATAAAACAACGGCTTGGTAGGCCACTGTGGCTCCGTATATATTTCATGAGAATGTAGCTCAAAGTCTTCGTCAAAGAACAAATTATGATGTAATAAGTTGGGTAATTTTTTATTTACTCCAAGATAAAACAACAAGCTTGATGGTGCCATTTTGCGTTTCTGCCAATAGGTCTCGGAATATTTGCGACTTTCTTTTGGAAGCAATTTTTGTTCAACAAAATGGTAATCCGCTCCAGCAATTATTCTGTCAAAGGCGATGTTGCTTCCATTAACCTTTAAACCCTCCGCAGCACCCTCGCTTACTAAAACAGCTTCAACAGTTGAGTGATAGTGAAACTGAACCCCTATCTCTTCCGCAACGGAAACCATACCTTCTATAATTTTATGCATTCCTCCTTGAGGATACCAAGTTCCTAACTTAATATCTGCATAATTCATTAAACTATAGAGCGCAGGAGTGGTTTTTGAGGTAGCTCCTAAAAACAAGATTGGGAACTCCAACAACTGCAAAATTCGCTCGTCCTTAAAATATTTTTTAGTATAACTCTCAAAAGATTGAAAAACATGCATTTTGAACATACCGGAAATCACTTCCCAATCGAGAAATTCTGTAATGCTTTTACCTGGTTTATGGACAATCTTATTAATTCCGAGCTCATATTTAAATGCTGCTTCCTCTAAAAACAACTGTAATTTTTTAGCACTACCTTTTTCCCAAGATTCAAATAGTTGTTTTAGCTCATCGAGGTTGGCAGGAATGTTTACTTCCTCGCTTTTAAAAAACACTTTATAAGAAGGGTCTAATCGAACCAAGTCATAGTAGTCTTTTACACTTTTGCCGTAGTAAGCAAAATGTTGTTCAAAAACTTCAGGCATCCAGTACCAACTTGGCCCCATGTCAAATAGATACCCATCCGCTTCAAACTTTCTTGCTCTACCACCTGCACCTTCATGCTTTTCGAATACATGCACTTCATGCCCTTCTTTTGCTAAAAAGCTAGCTGCAGAAATACTTGAAAAACCTGCACCTATTACTCCTATTTTTGCCATATGGATGAAAACAAGTTCTTTTAAAGAATGTTTAAGTTGTCCTGAAAGTATCAACTTCCCTTAAACAAAAAAAGCTTCACGCCTTAGACATGAAGCTCATCACGCTGACCAAAATAACTAATCCCGGATTAATTTCCCAGTATTTACTGTTTTTCCGTTGCTGTGTTCAGTTGTATCATTTGATTACCTGTATAAAAAAGAAACAATATCACAAACTCAATTGTCAGTAGTTTTTTTGTTTCTCATAATGGTATCCATTCTTTGACTCAACCTTATTGCTTAATAAAAGTCTCAACAATGTTTTTATCAGAAGTAGTAATTTTTAAAATATAAGCTCCTTGTGGAATATCATTAAGCTCCATTTCTATGACAGAGCCATTTATTTGCTTTTTGTTTTCCAAAACCACTTCTCCCCTAGTATTAAAAACAGAATAAGTGACCAACTCATTTAATGGCGAAGAAAAATGAATACTTAATTTATCAAGGACTGGATTTGGATAGAAGTCAACTTTTGATGTGAAATTATAATCTTCAATGCCTGTGATTGTACATTTGGCATCTACAGTAGTCCCTAAACCAGCATCTTTAATTGTCCAACCTTTACTAATGAGAGTGGTTCTTGCAGCGGAACTTGCCGATGAATACTTACTGTTACCACCATCAAAAAAGACTCCCGTTTTTACTGCCTGAGTCGCCCAACCATTGAGCAAGTTGTCGTAGTTATCGGTACATAGAGCCGTGTTAAAAAATGTACTACCCATATTAGCCACAGAGGTGACATCCCATGTTCCTATAGGCTGATTGAAGGAAGTGGCAACAGAAAACAACTGAGTCATACTCGTCACAGCAGCAGTATTCCATGTTCCTATTGGCTGATTAAAGGAAATGGCATGATCGAACATCCTACTTATATCCGTCACCGCAGCTGTATTCCACATACCTATCGGCTGATTGAATTTGCTTGCATAATAAAACATCTCATTCATATCCGTCACGGCAGCAGTGTTCCAAGAACCTATCGATTGATCGAAGGCGCTGGCTTGTTCAAACATCGAATTCATATCCGTTACTGCAGCTGTATTCCACGTACCTATCGGCTGATTGAAGACAATAGCTTCATAAAACATCTCACTCATATCCGTCACAGCAGCTGTATTCCATGTCCCTATTGGCTGATTGAAGGTACTGGCATAAAAAAACATCCTACTCATATCCGTCACGACAGCAGTATTCCAAGCCCCTATTGGCTGATTGAAGGCTTTAGCATTAGAAAACATAGATCTCAAATTAGTAACAGTAGGTGGTAACGATAATGGTACCTGGGTTAGGTTTTTAGCACCGTAAAAGGCAAGAGATAAATTTTTAAGGCCTAATCCGTCCCAACTAACCACTTTGATAAGTCTTGCGTTTCCAGCAGAATTGACCCCACCATAAGCTGTCATTGTTCCTGTGATAGTGACGGTTTTAGTACCCGTAGTCGCAAAAGTATGTGTTTTGTTGCCAGCGGTTGTAAAGGCTTCTTTGACGGATCCATCGCCCCAGTCTACGTTTACGTTTACTGTGCCAGCTAGTGGCAAGGCTATTTCGGTGTTTGCGGTGGCAATGTCGTATTCCAGTACCATTTGAGCATTGGCAGCAGGCATAAATAATAATATAAACCCGATAAATAGTAGTATCGTTTTTTTCATAATGATGATTTAAAAAATACTAAGTGCATTAATAGCTATAAATGTATTTTTCATAATTAATTAGTTTACTCACGAATTAATTTTCCAGTATCTACTGTTTTTCCGTTGCGGTGTATCTGGTAGAAATAAATTCCTTTAGGTAAGTCCTGAATTGAGAAAGAAGTTTCGTTTGCTATTTTTGTTTTGTAAACAGAGGCTCCTAATAGCGACTGGATTTCAAAACTGTCTCCTTCATCAGCACCCTGTAGGTAGATTGTTCCGGTAGTAGGGTTTGGATAGACCATCGATTGTTTAACAGCCAAAGAATTAGCCGTTTCAAGGGGTTTAGGGTCGCCAATGGTCACTAAATTTCCTCTCGAAAAATCTTCCCACTTTGGCTCGCCTATGGTATGATAAACCGTATTTGTAATCACCGGAGAGTTATAATCAAAATAGATAGCTGCTTCATTTTTAATAATCGTTTCATCGGACAAGTTAGAGAACGTGTTGATTTTGAAACTCACAAAACCATTACTTGCCAACACATTCACATTGCTATCTGGTAAAAGAATGTTATTAAAAGTAAAGGTAAGTATCGGATTTCCTTTACCACTTACCTTAAGTGAATATGGGTGACTAGAAGCACCTTGCATGAATGTGGAAATATCTAAACTACTATCTAATGTATCTACCAACACTACTTTAAAAGCGGTATCAGTTCCCGTGTTTTGAAAGCGAATGGTATAATCAATTGAAGTACCAGCTAACACATAATGCGCATCCGTTAAACCAACTGGCACGGCTTGCTTGTCGTTGGGGTCGTAGCTACCAGTAATCGTGAAGCAAGCAAGATCTTGATCAATGTCTTTAAAACCTAAAGACTTAGATAACGCCACCCCTTTTACCACATTATGATCTGTTTGTAAACTTGAAATGCACCCCTCAACAACCTCAACAAGTAAGGAGTCAGCATGAGGGTATTGTTTGGTTTGATCAACTTCTAATTTTGCCGTAGACCCAAAAGCACTAACCTCAATAACTGTTTGATTATTAGCTTTTAGCTTGACTTTATTTTTAGATACTAACGTATCATTAACACTTACTCGCGCCTCTACAGAATCTTGCATATCGTAAACAGTTTGATTAACTATTTCAAACTTAACAATACCATTTGTGCAGTTTTTCGACAGCCCAATCGCTACATTATCCCACCCAATAGGAGGTAGCTTACAGGTTTGATTTGGTTGTATTGATGCCTGAATACAACCTGCTGTTCTTAAATGTCTAATTTGACAAGCTGCTGAATCAACAATTGAAATTACCCCTCCTTTTTTTGCTTTTATTTTTCCCAAGTTGTAAGTGAGAATATTTCCTTCTTGAGAATCCCATGCTGGCATTGAAGTAACGGGGATTACATTTAATGGGTATTCTACTGTAAGAATAGCTGATTCTGAATCTATATCTCCTAGATTTTTATATGCCACGCTAGTTTTACCTTTGAAACAAAGTCTTTTATTACCAGTAGCTACTTCTACATTTAGTGCTGAACATCCTACTTCAGTAACTCCAAAATCTAAACAACAATAATCACCATTCCCTGCAGGCAAATCAAGGGTATAGGCGTTCACACAATTTGACTCACTTAAAAAAACAGCCTGTGTATTTTTCAATCTTTCTACAGTATATGAACCTGCTACATCGCTTACTGGTATTCTGTAACTACCAGTAGAGTCTGTATTACTATAGATATTGTCAGGCCGTAAAACCACTACCGAATTTTTATAAGCTTGATCTCCTCCGTCAAACACACAATTTTCGTTTATATCATTATATACTTTACCTTTTATGTATCGTTTTGGTATTTGCTCGTCAAAATAGCTACCTCCAAAAGCAAAGGCAACAGTCCCTTGATTGCCACTTTTTATTAATTGTATTTTTTTCACATTTGTTAACCCTCGTGGCATTTGTGCATTGCAATCTTTTCCTAGCATATAAGAACTAACCATTCCATTATTATGCAGCGCAATCAAATCACTCCCATTTGACTCAATATCCACAACATTTTTTAAGCTGTCAAAAACAGTTATAAAAGTGCCAGTAACGCCATTAGGTCCATCTGCAATTTGAATTTTATTTATTTCACCTTCGCTTGTTAATACATAGCCCGAAGTGACATCAATAGCACCAATTAACCCTTCAATTACTGTAGGGTAAGTGTCATTTCTATCCCACCACAATACTTCTCCATTTTCTTTTAAGCCAATAAAGGCATTGTTCCTCATGTTAAATGCTTTAATAAAAGGTACCGAATCTTGAAAACCACTTTGATTTGACCAAACTCTTCCATCCAAAAACAAAATGCCAACCTGATCTTCATATACATCAACATCTCTCACACCCTGAAAAGTGTTAATTTCCTGATTTTTAGTACTGACATTACCCCAAATATCTATCCCTCCATCAGTAGATAACCCGATAGAAAAATTACTTCGCTGCATATACAGCTTTCAAATCATCCAACTTTTTGGGGACATCTAGCTGACCGTAGTTATTATTTCCCCAGCCGATAACCGTACCATCGTTTCTCAAGCCTAACCCATGACTTACTCCTTGCGAAATATCTACAAGACCATCTAGTTTTGCTATCTTTTTAAAAACTCTGGCGTCAAAACTTTGATCAATCTCATACTCTAAAATATTACCAGATTTTTTTAAAAGTAGTGTGCCTATTATTTTTTTAGTATCAGTATACTGTGAGAGATTGCTACTATAAAACCCTTGAGTTGGACTCCATTCGTTTACTGTACCATCTTTATAAACAAAAGCAACGGCATTTAATGAATTAAATATACCGCTGATCTCTGCTAATTTTCCTAAATCATAAAGGGTTGAGCTTCCAAAATTACTGTAACTGAATCCTAATACACTATTATCGTTTTTAACCAAGAACAACACATTCCTTGTTGCGAAAACACTCTTAATATTACTGTTTTGCTCTTCGGTTAATTCTACAGGCACATCATTATATGTTTCTGTAAATTGAATGGAACCATCATTCAACAATACTCCTGAAATTGGTGCTTCGGGATTTGAAAAAACATCAACAACTATATTCCCGCCTATGGTTACTTTCTCTCCAAACACATTGATATATATTCCATTATTATCAATAGTCTGTAGAACAAAACCATCCAAAGTTCTTCTAGCTTTTATTACACCAGAAATCAAAGTGTCTACTACTCCTTCAAAATCTGATGAAGAGTAAAGTCTTGCCTGATTTTGTTTTGTAATAGCGTACCCTTCACCAACTTGGGTCACACCAACTAGTTCATTAAAAATCGCTATAAGCGTATCACAAACTTCACTTGAAACGGTTATAGTTCCATCCCGCAAAACAAAATAGTCTGATTTATAACCTCGGTGGAAATCCACAACATTATTATCGATTTCTGCATTAACAGTACCCCACTTGTAAAACTCTGAAGTTTGAGAATAAGAGAAGATACTTGTAAGAACACCAAAAAATAAAAAACACGTCTTTTTCATAACCAAATTTTAAAGTTATCGCAAGGTACGTTTTTATCCTAAAAAGTAAATTCTATTTCTTCAATTCTACAGGAGTACTGTTTTATTGACGAATCAATTTCCCAGTATCTATTACTTTTCCATCGCGCTGGATTTGATAAAAATAAATTCCTTTAGCGAATTCTTCTGTTGACAATGTCATCTTTTCATCAACAGTAACTTGATACACTGATTGCCCGAAAACAGATTTTATATCCAACACATCTCCTTCACTTGCCCCAGAAACAGTAATAAAACCTGATGTTGGGTTGGGGTAAATCATGGAAGTGGAAGAACCTATTGCATTAGATACTCCAACTGGAATTGGGTTATTAATCTTAACCAAGTTACCTCTCGAAAAATCTTCCCACTTTGGCTCACCTATGGTATGATAAACCTTATTTGTAATTACTGGTGAATTATAATCAAAATAGATAGCTGCTTCATTTTCAATGATCGTTTCATCGGACAAGTTAGAGAACGTGTTGATTTTAAAACTCACAAAACCATTACTTGCCAACACATTCACATTGCTATCTGGTAAAAGAATGTTATTAAAAGTAAAGGTTAGTATCGGATTTCCTTTACCACTTACCTTAAGTGAATACGGGTGACTAGAAGCCCCTTGCATAAACGTTGAAATATCTAAACTGCTATCTAAAGTATCTACCAACACCACTTTGAAAGCAGTATCTGTTCCAGTGTTTTGAAAACGAATGGTGTAATCAATTGAAGTACCCGCTCGAACGTAATGCGCATCTGTTAACCCTATAGGCAGGGCTTGTTTGTCGTTGGGGTCGTAGCTACCAGTAATCGTGAAGCAACTTTTAGTCTCTTTAGATGTTTCTGGAACAAAGGGTTTGTTTAAAGCAAGTCCTTTCACTACATCGTCTAAGGTTTGTGTAGAGGCAATACATCCTTCTACAAAATCCGTAAGGATTGAATCCTCTGGAAAACCAATGGTTTGACCAACTTCAATGTTAACTAAATTCCCAAAAGCATTAACGTCTATTTGGGAATCTGTAAAGGCTTTTAATTTGACTCTACTTTTCCTAACTAAAGTATCATTAATACTTATTCGAACCTCAGTTGAATCTGACATATCAAAAGTGGTGTTATTGACTACTTTATAATTGACTACACCATCTTTACATTCTTTTGTTAAATCCAATTCTACTTGATCCCACTCTGATGAAATAGCCGCACAATATTCTGAAGGTCCTATTCTTGACTTGATACATTGAGCAAGTCCTAGAATTGCTTCATTACCGCATACTACGGAGTCTACAACTGTTATTTTATTACTTGAACCTGCCTCAAGGGTTGAAAACTCATAAATCAACAGTCCATTTTCAAATGACTTCCATGCTGGATTCGAAGATAGAGGAGTTAAGTAGGATGGGTATTCAATTTCCAAAGTGGTAGGTCCAGAAGACAAGTCACCTGCGTTTCCATAAGCGATGACAGTTTTACTTGGAAAGCACCTTCTTTTTCCCTGACCAGAAACGGATGTATATAACAAGACACATTCTTTCTTTTGACCACTAATATTAAGGTTATAATCTTCTAAACCTGATGCTAAGTTAATATTGAAACTGGTTCCGCAAAGGGCTTCAAACTGCTCATTTACAATCACATTAACCACATAGTTATTAGTAGAGGTATCAACAGGGATGCTGTAATAACCATCTTTATCAGAAAGTGTAAACCAATCACGGGAATTCAGCGATAAGGCGACACCTTGAATAGGTTCCTCTCCCTCATCTTTTATACAGTTTTGGTTTTTATCATTATAGACAACTCCTTTAATAAACCGTTGTTTTCTAATTACGAAAGCCCCGTATCTTTCATCACTAAAAGCCCTTACTCGCGAGACAGAAAAATCTCTAGTGATGCTAACTGGAGGACGAGAGTAACAAGGGTCATAGCTACTGTAAGCACTTATAGAGCCATCAGCATGTAATGCCGCAATTGCTACGCCTGTATTTACATCGATAGAAACCACATTTTCCCAGGTTGACACTACTGGCACTATATCAACCCCCCACTGCACTATTTTGCCATTTGCTCTTAACGCCAAAAACCCCATATCGTGTACTCCAACATCAATAACTTGGTCAAGATCACTCACATTAATTGGACTATTGACTCCATCTTGCCATGTAACGACCTGACGGTCTTCAGTTAATCCAATATAATCAACACCACTATTTACATCTAAATCTATTAAAGGGGGTACAAAATCTAAAAACCCAGTTAAACCTGAATTGTTACTTTTCCATACTCGACCATCTGACAAAAGAGCCACAAAACTTCCCTGAAAATCTATACTTCCATACGAATCCACTAGAATTTGGCTTATATTGTTTAAGTTTTTTAATTCCTGTAAAAAACTAATAGCACTTTCAGAAGTATCTCCCCATATAACTATACTACCATCTTCTTTAAGTGCAATAGAACTATGGTAAACAGCAGCAACTTCTTTTACATTAGTCAACCCACTAGGTACGTTGAGCTCTCCTTCTGAATTTGTTCCTCCCCAAGCTATTACGGACCCATCACTTTTTACAGCTAAATTGTGTTCTTCACCATAGGATAAATCTTTAATGGTTGTCAAATCTGGGTTAAACTGGATTACACCATCAAGATTATCACCTAAAGCTTCAATGGATCCATCGTTTTTAAGTGCTATTGTGTGTATGAATGCTAAAGATATTTTTTCAATATCAATTAGATTTTCTATCCCTGATAGATCATTAAAATAACTCACTCCCCAAATTCCGCAAGTGCCGTCTGTTCTAACATATGCAAAACCTGCTTCATTATCACAGGTTATTGATTGAACTTTAATTGTATTGGGAAAACTTACAACTTGATTATTATCATAACCTATTAATGTACTATCTTCTCTCCGTATTAAAATTTTCAAATCAACTATCGCCCCCAACACAATATCTTCAATGTTTTCATTTATCTCTTGAGGCAGTTGAAATCCATCTATATTATCAAGGAATTGGGCTGTTCCATCCTCATAAATTACTCCGCCAATTGCTCCTCCTGAAAATATATCTTTGACATTAGTCAAATTCAAATTTTCAATTTCTCCTTTTGCTGTAGATTTAAGAACATTACTATTATTCATGAGTAATAAAAAATAAGATTCAATTTGAACCACTTTTTTAACATCAGCAATGCTTGAGTATAATCCTGCACCAAAAAACAAATGTGCTACCCCATCAGAGGTAATCGCTGCCTTTGTGGTTATATAGACAACCTTTTCAAGCGATTCTAAGTAATTTCTCAATTCACCAGTACAATCCAAACCAGCCATACGAATCGTGCTATCTTCCATTAAAAACATGGACATATCAAAAGTAGCATGTATGTCAATAACGGGTTGATTAATAGTTGCTCCAACGGCTCCCCATTGTACAAATTCTGATTGTTGCGCTTTGCCTACCTGAAGAACTAAAACACTAAAAATAAATAAACATACCTTTTTCATCACTTAAATTTTAAAGTCATGACAAGATATGCTTTTATTATAAAATAATTAGCTATTAATTTTCAATTCAAAGCCAAAATAACAATCTACGATTTACTCGACTATGAGTTTACCTGAAAACAAGGCTGTGGCTGTCTGTATGGTGTAGATAAATAGACCGTTTGCATTAAAATCGCTTTTGTTTATCGTAAACGCCTCGCTTGAACTGGTTTTACTGAACAGCATTTTGCCCGATAGATCTTGTACGCGTAATACAGCTTCTGAGGAGGAGGTATTTTTAAACTTCAACACTGAAGTAGTCGATAAGGGGTTGGGATAAAAATTTACATTATTTGAGTAGGTATCATCTTCTAAATTAACAATAACTATAGGTATACTAGTCACCAAGTTATTGTAGGTGGTATTGGTAATAATTGCTGGGTTCTGATCAAAATAGATATATGCCGTATTGCTCACAAGTGTGTTTTCAGGTACGTCTTTAAAAGCTTGAATGCTATAACTCACAAAACCATTACTCGCTTCTTCATTTGTAGCACTATCAGGCAATACGATGTTGTTGAACTCAAAAGTCACCTCACCCGATGCATTCATGGTCGTATTTACAGGGTGACTACTTGCTAATTCGGTAAAAGTAGCGCGATCTAACGCGCTATGCAGCGTATCTTTAATGGCTACATAAAAGGCGGTGTCATTACCTGTGTTTTGAAAACGAATCGTGTATTTTAACACCTCATTTTTAAGGGTATAGTTTTCTTCTCCTATTGGTAACGGCAACACCGCTTTATCATTGGGGTCATAGGAACAGGTGACTACGCTTTGTGCGGTTTCAGTAAATGTTTTATTCTCTGCTAACAAATTACTTGAATAAACTAAGGTATCACCCATACGTTCGAAGGTTGGATTTTGCACATTCAATTTAATTTGTCGAACAGTGCCAGCATCAAAAGCAGTAAAGTTGTAATATATTTTATTATCCACTAATGAATCGTAAGCGGGAAAACTGTTTTTCACTTCTACATCGGCATCAAATGTTAGCTCTGCAATTATGTTGTTAGTAGTGGTACCCGTATTGGTATAAGTAAACCACAATGAGGCATCCGTATTACAACGCCCTCTATCTGGTGATGAAATATTACTTTGGTACACCGTTGTATCAGGTGCAAAGACAGCAAACGGGGATAATTGTTCCTTCGCATTTTTTAAGGTAAAAGTATAACTTGTGTCTTTAGTTAGGGTATAATAGGAGCTAGGTATATAAGATACGGTATACGTATTACCCGAGTCTGCTTGAAACTTGTATTCACCATTGGCATTGGTATAGGCAGTAACATTACCTGGGGTTAACAGTACTTTTTGTCCTTTTAAATATCCCTCACCATCATCTAACAATTGGTTTTTATTTTTATCTAAAAAGACTTTACCAGTTATTGTTGATTTGCTGATTGGATTTTCTGCGATAGTATTACTTAACAACACAGATACACCTTCAAAAGTACTAAACCATACATTCCTCTCTGCATCTACTGTTGTAGAAAAAACGAAATTCGAAGTCAATCCTGAATTGCTACTATTGTAAGTTGTCCAAGTCGAATCATCAAACTTTGATATACCATAACCATCAGTCCCAAACCATTTATTTCCTTCCGTGTCTATCGTTATAGATAGAATATTACTCGATATCAAACCCGAATTGCTGCCTAAGTAAGTATCCCATCCAGTCCCATCAAATTTAGACACTCCTCTATAAGTACCAAACCACTTATTTCCTTCCGAATCTATCGCTATAGATCGAATATCATTAGAAACTAAACCTGAATTTGAAATATTGTAAGTGACCCACGTTGAGCCATCAAATTTTGAGATTCCAGGCACAAACCATTTATTCCCTTCCGAATCTATCGCTATAGATTTAATAGCATTTGAAGCCAAACCTGAATTTGAGGTATTATAAGTGACCCATGTTGTGCCATCAAATTTTGAGATTCCTTGACCAGTGCCAAACCACTTATTCCCTTCCGAATCTATAACTATAAAAGTAATCCAATCTGAAACCAAACCTGAATTCGAAGTATTGTAAGTGACCCATGTTGTGCCGTCAAACTTTGAGATCCCTTTACCAGTGCCAAACCACTTATTTCCCTCGGAATCTATTGCTATGGACTGTATAGCATCTGAAGCCAAACCTGAATTATTGTTATTATAAGTTGTCCATTTAATGCCATCAAATTTTGACACACCGTTTTTATAAGTACCAAACCACTTATCCCCATTATTATCTATTTCTATGGAAGTAACCCAATTATTAACTAAACCCAAGTTGATAGTATTGTACGTTACCCATCTGGCTCCATCAAATTTCGACACTCCATCTTCCTTAGTACCAAACCATTTATTCCCTTCCGAATCGATCACCATAGAAATAATATTATTTGAGGTCAAACCTGAATTTGAGGTATTGTAAGTGACCCATGTGTTACCATCAAATTTCGATACACCGCTCCCATCATCATTACAGAACCACTTACTCCCCTCCGAATCTACCACAATACAAAAAACAGAATAATGAGCCAAACCTGAATTGTTTTTATTGTATGTAGTCCAAGTACTATCATCAAATTTTGACACACCGCTCCCAGTAGTACCAAACCACTTATTATCTTCCCCATCTATTGCTATGGATAGGATAGTATTTGAAGCCAAACCTGAATTATTGCTATTATAAGTTGTCCATTTAACGCCATCAAATTTTAAAAGACCGCTACCCTGAGTTCCAAACCATTTATTTCCTTCGCCATCTATTGCTATGGATAAAATAGTATTTGAAGTTAACCCAGAATTATCTTTATTATAAGTTGTCCAAGTAGTACCATCAAATTTTGATACACCTCCACCAACTGTACCAAACCATTTATTCCCCTCTATATCTATCGTTACCGAAATAACAAAATCATGAACCAAACCCGAATTGCTGATATTATAAGTCGTCCATGTAGACCCATCAAATTTTGATACACCACTACCAGCAGTACCAAACCATTTATTCCCCTGCTCATCTACCGCTACTGATCGAATATTATTTGAAGCTATCCCTGATAATTTTGTGTATTCCTCTATCATACCCCCTTTTAAATCTCTTACTATAACTCCCCCTGTAGAACCTATCCAAATTTTATCACCATCCACCACAATGGATTTTACTTGATCTTTATTGGTATAATTTAACCACTTGTCTTGTGCCTGCAATTGCATAACCAAGCCTAGTATCAGACTGAAAACGAATAGTGATTTTTTCATACGGATTGTGTTAAAAGGGTGTTTAATTTGAATAGCTTTCAAATGTCCGCTTGTTTTATGATAAAAGCAATTAAAGCAGCGATTTATTAAAAATCAGAAAGTTATGATGGAGGTTATAAATTGATCGAAATCACTTCTTCAATTCCACCAAAGCCCCTTGCTTAATCTCCTCTACCACTTCTGGGTCAAGTAACGTAGACGTATCCCCTAGATTAGACACATCTCCCTCAGCTACTTTTCGCAAAATTCTACGCATAATTTTGCCTGAACGGGTTTTGGGTAACCCCGACACAAACTGAATTTTATCGGGTTTGGCGATGGGGCCTATTTCTTTGGTTACAATGGATAGAATTTCTTTGCGAATAGCTTCTTCATCGGCAACCGCTTTATCACAAATGACATAGGCATAAATTCCTTGCCCTTTGATTTCATGCGGATAACCTACCACGGCCGATTCTACCACCAATGGGTGTTCATTAATCGCATTTTCTACTTCCGCTGTTCCCATTCGGTGTCCACTCACGTTGATTACATCATCTACTCGCCCTGTGATTCTGTAAAATCCTTCCTCATCTCTTCGGCAACCGTCACCCGTAAAATACTTTCCTGGATAGGTTCCAAAGTACACATTTTTGCATCGTTCATGGTCACCATAGGTTGTGCGGATAATGGAAGGCCATGGAAATTTAATACATAGGTTACCCTCTACACCATTGCCTTCAATCTCTTTTCCTTCACTATCCATTAATACAGGTTGTATTCCTGGTAACGGAAGAGTCGCAAACGTAGGTTTCTCTTTGGTAATGCCAGCCAGAGGTGAAATCATAAAACCACCCGTTTCGGTTTGCCAATAGGTATCAACAATTGGACAATTTCCTTTGCCTACATGGTCATGATACCAATGCCATGCTTCTTCATTGATCGGTTCACCAACGGAACCCAAAGCTTTTAATGCACTTAAATCATATTTATCAACGTATTCGGTGCCATGAGCCATTAACGCCCGAATCGCTGTTGGGGCGGTGTAAAAAATATTCACATGATGTTTTTCACACACTTCCCAGAATCTCCCTGCATCAGGGAATGTTGGTACTCCTTCAAACATCAACGTAGTTGCTCCAGCTAACAAGGGACCGTAAACAATGTAAGAATGACCAGTTATCCAACCAATGTCTGCAGTACACCAATACACATCATTTTCTTCGTATTGAAAAGCATTTCTAAAGGTATAATCGGTATAGACCATATAACCAGCAGTCGTGTGCACAACACCTTTTGGCTGACCAGTAGAACCAGAGGTATAAAGAATAAACAACATGTCCTCCGCATCCACTTCAGTGGCTACATTTTTAGTGGCAACTTTAGTTAATTCTTTATGCCACCATTTATCCACCTTTTCGTTCCAATTGACTTTTTCGTTTGTGCGCTGATAGACAATCACAGTCTCCACACAGGCACATTTTTCTCTTGCCTCATCCACAACGGCTTTCACTGGGATGTTTTTTGCACCTCGATAATTTCCATCCGCAGTTAAGATCACTTTCGCTTGAGCGTCATTAATACGATCGGCCAGTGCCGTAGCTGAAAAACCCGCAAAAACCACCGAATGAACTGCCCCAACACGCGCGCATGCTAAACAGGCAATGGCTAATTCTGGCACCATGGGCATATACAAACATACCCGGTCACCTTTCTTCACGCCATTGGACAAAAGTACATTTGCAAACTGACAGACTTTTTCATGCAGCTCTTTATAAGTGATGGTAATTGAAGGGTCTTCTGGGTTGTTTGGCTCCCAAATGATTGCAGCTTTATTCGCTCGTGTTTCTAAGTGTCTGTCTAAACAGTTTTCAGTAATATTTAGCTTTCCTCCTTTATACCATTCTACTTTGGGTTCTTCAAAATTCCACTCGAGTACTTTATCCCATTTTTTTCTCCATACAAACGTATCCGCTTGTTCCGCCCAAAAAGCTTCAGGGTTTTCTACTGATTTTTTATACTCCGATTGGTATGCTTCAAAAGTTGTGATCCGTGTATCCATAAATAAGTATCGAGTAGTTAGTGATGAGTATTGAGTGATTTTTAGTTTAGAAGTTCTCTAAATTAAGAAACACTAAACTTTAAACACTAAAGCTCAAACAAAATCTTAATTTCGTCTGAATTTTGAATATAATAAAAGTGAATAAAAGATACTATCAAGAAAATAGATAGTTACTGCTAAACAAGCCATGACCCGCAACCTCAGCTATCTACTTATTGTTTTTTTATTCTTCGTTGTAAAACTCACTGTGTTTTCACAGAACAATTATGTTGTGGTGAAAAGCATTACAATTAAGGGGAATGAGAAAACTAAGAAACACATTATCACGAGAGAATTAGACTTTGAGGTGGGCGATACACTTTTGGTGAGTGATACTGCAAAAATAATTCAGCAAACCAAAAACAAACTTTACAACACCGCGCTATTCAACCGAACCACCATTTTTTTCATTATGGGAGGTTCCACTCGCATCAATGTGTATATCGAAGTAAAAGAGCGATGGTACATCTGGCCTAGTCCAATATTTGAATTGGGCGATAGAAATTTCAATGAATGGTTTCAAGACAGAGACGCAAAATGGGACCGCCTTCAGTACGGGCTCCGCTTTCGCTGGGATAACTTTAGAGGCAGAAACGAACAACTGAAACTTGTTACTCAGTTTGGTTTTACAAGGAAGTTTGAGCTCTTTCATACCGTTCCTTACATCAACAAAAAGCAGACTGTCGGTATTAAATATGGCGCTTCTTACAGTATTAACAACAAGGTAGCCTTCGCTACACTAGGTGATAAATTGGCCTACTTCAATGGTGATTCACCTAACAGAGAACGATTTTATGCCCAATTTTCTTTGATTTCCAGACCGTTATTCTACGGTACACACGAACTTTCTGGAGTGTACAAAAATAACTGGGTAAGCGACACCATAGCTGAGCTCAACGAAAATTACTTTCTTGATGGAGACACACAGCAAGAATTTGTGGAAGTTTCCTATGAATATAAGGTCAACACCACTGATGTTAGAGCCTATCCATTAAAAGGTATTGTGTTTTTCACCAACTTCAGTAAAACTTTTGGAGATGCTGACTTAGAAACTATTATTGGATCGTTCGCTTGGTTTACACCTATCTCAAAAAAGTTATTCTTTGCCACAAAGTTCTATGGAAAAACCATCAATGCTGACCGTATTCCTTACTTTAACATGTATGGCTTAGGGTATGAACAAAATTTTGTGCGCGGTTATGAACGGCAGGTTATCGATGCCAAACACTTAGCCTATAATAGAAATTCCTTGCGGTGGAAGTTTCTACAATTGAAACAAGACATCAACTATATGATGCCTCTAGAAGAATTTAATGAGATCCCATACGCTTTTTACTTGACCTCCTTTATTGATACAGGTATTTCCAGCTTAGAGAACACCTCTCCTCTTAATTCTTTAAACAATGAAATGCTTTACAGTGCTGGCTTAGGCTTGGATATCGTAACTTATTACGATTTAGTGTTTCGGTTTGAATATGCCTTGACGAATAAAAATACAAATGGATTTTTCATCCATTTTGAACAAGCATTTTAAAAAAAGAAATCGGCAAAAAGCCGATTTCTTTTAATGAATTTTAATGAATAATTTATTGAACTGAAATAGACTTTGTTGCAATACCAGCTTCAGTTATTACTGTTACTTGGTAGATTCCTGCTGGTAATGAAGAAACATCAATTTTTTTTCCATTAGCTGAAAGCTGCAATTCAACTCCTAACACGTTTATAGCAGAAGCACTTAATATTTCTGAATTACAATTGATAACATTAGTTGCAGGATTTGGGAAAAGAGACAATTCAGCAAAAGCTTCTTCTGAACTTTCTCCCATTCTGTTGCCGTTTGAAGCAGGAAGCATTTGGTAGAAGTTGGCTTTAAATGCACCACCGTCTGCATAACCTTCGTAGTATAAATTAGGCGCACCACTTACTACAGTAGAATTGTGTATAGCTACAGAATAGCCCAGTAATTTTATATCATCTAATCCGTAGGGGCTTGCATTTTTATTTACATACATTTTCCCTACGTGTGCAAAATTATACACCCAGTTGTTTCCAACCTGATGGCTTTTTAACTCGAAATAACGCACTTCACCCTCACCAGCGTTAACACTTAGCATACCTGCAACCAAACGAGAACCCTCTATTGCTAAATCACTAGCAGCGTTATTACCAAGAGTTAATGTTTGGAATTCATACCAGGTATTATCCCAGTGTTTTTTATACACTTTAATGTAGTTGCTTGAAGATGAAGCTGCATATTCATCGCTTATAGTCACATTTTGACCTACTTGGCTGCTTCCCTGAGATGCTGATGAAAACACCCAATTGTTTCCGTCAAATCTATAGATATAAAATGAGCTTATACCTGGAGCAGCCACAATCAAGTTGCTGTTTTTTATTTCTACATCATTGCCAAACCATGCGTCTTGAACCCATCCATATTGATTTGTTCTAAATGGTGAAGCACTAAAGTTAGGGAGTGGTAACCATCCTTTATCTTCCCATACTCCTGTTCCATCATTTCTGCGGAACATTTTCACACCACCATCAACACCTTTTTTTGATGCACCAACAGCAATCCAGCTACCACTAATAGCTACTGCCTCGCCAAAACGGGTTCCAGTTTCACTTGATCCCTGATAAAGATATTGTGAAATTTGAGATGAATAATGGGATCCGTCCCATGTCTTTTTAGCAATTCCTACTTTTTGAGCTAGAGGAGCACCCATTACAATAGCATGTTGACCAATTGCTACAGTTTTTGGACCACCCAAACCATCACTTGTACTAATAGGTGAAGTTCGGTAGGAGCGAACAAACTGGTTGTTATTATATAACATTGCTGAACCATTTGTACTGTTGTAGCCAAATTTACTGCCTACTACGGTGTATTGGTCGTACAGGTCAATCGACTGTCCACGTTCCAATTCTAAAATGGGGAACTTTACCAACTCCGTAGCTGGGGTTTGTGCTTGCACATTCATTGACGCGGCTAAAAATAAGCTGCACGCCATTAGTTGTAATCTTTTCATAATTTTTATTTGGTTAGATTTAAAATAACTATGCATGCAAAATCAATAAAAAATGAATGATTACCCCTTCGTACTTCACCTTCGGAGGCGGTTAGTTTAGCATCGTTGAACATCTACAAATAATCGTTAAAAAGCTTCTTTGTATAGACAAAGGACTGTTTATAAAAAAATAGCTACACCTAAATTGAAAGTAAGTGTAGCTATTTATTAGAACATTATAATTACCAAAAATTTATTCTTTAATCATTACAGATGTATCTTCTTTCTCTTTAGACAACTTGAAACCAAAGCCAACAGACATTGAAAATTGTCCAGTTTGTGCCTTTCCATCTTGCAGCACATTTATCATCCCATTACCGTATCTAAAGTCAAGTGTTAAAACAACAAAATCAGATTCTAAATCAATACCAGCTCCATATATAGTAGATAAGTTAAAAGAACTAAATTGATCATCAACAGGCATTGACGAACCATCGGAAGATTGAATTTCATTAGTGACTTCTCCCACTTTAAATCCAGCACTCTCTCCTATGTAAGCGAATGGGTATACTGATCCACCTAACGGGATTTTTATTTTCAAGAGTAATGGAAATTCCAAATAAGACAATTTAGGATCATAAGTGATAGAATCGTATTTATATTTACCTCCCATTTGAGTGTATAGCATTTCAATTTGAAAATCAATAAACTCTGCAAATCCTAAGCTGGCAAATCCTCCAATGGTAGGGCCAGCATTTGTTTCTGCATTGCTAATAGAATTGCCGTTAAACTTACTGAACGCTACACCTCCTTTAAAACCAAGGGAAGTTTGGATTTGGGCATGACTCATTGCTGAGATCAAACCTAATAACAAGATTAGTGTAATATTTTTTTTCATTTTTTTATTGAGGTTTAGTTTCCATTTCTTTACCTAAAACTATACCGACAACAAAACAAAGCTATTGTGTTGCTTAAAAGGTACTTACAAATTAAATTTTGACTATTAAGCTGCATCCCCTCCCTTATTTGTAGAAAAAAATTCACAATCAAGTCATTGATAAGCTTAACTCTTTTTTTGACCACACTAAACAACAAATGTTTAGTCCTTTTTTGATATATCAAAGCCTAAGCCTACTGTCATTGAAAAATAACCACTTTCACCTTCACCTTCCTTAAGAATATTGATCATTCCATTTCCATAACGTAAATCTAAACTCAATACGGCAAAATCAGATTCTAAATCAATACCCGCACCATATATAGTGGTTAAGTTGAATCCTTTAAATTGATCTGCTATGGGTTGAGATATACCTGTGCTTTCAATAAGATTGGTATTCTCACCTACTTTAAAACCCACAGACTCTCCGATAAATGCATATGGATAAATGGATTCTCCGATAGGGATTTTTATTTTTAAGAGAAGAGGAAATTCCAAATAAGATAACTTAGGGTCATACACTTGATTTTCGTACGTATATCTGCCTCCTATTTGGGTATATAAGACCTCGAATTGGAAGTCAGCGAAATTTGCAAATCCTAAATTAGCAAACCCTCCGATGGTGGGTCCAGCATTCGTCTCAGCATCACTGATAGATTCACCATTGAATTTGCTAAAAGCAACCCCACCTTTAAAACCTAGTGAAGTCGCTATTTGTGCGTGACTTGAATAAAACATTACTGATAATAACAATAGGGAATATATTTTTTTCATTTGATAAATGTTTTTTGTTTGAAAATCAATTGTATATCCAGAAAAATCATACCCCATTTAATAACCACAATGAACACTGTACAGGTGCTTTTGAAGAAATAAAGTGTGTAATTATTAAGACACTGTAGAATTGAATTCACTAACGTGATTTACAGTTTTAAGTAAAAATTTAAAAAAAGAAAATCGAGAATTACATTAAAGTGTAATTCTCGATAATATTTCATTCTATATTATATTCCAGATAAAGAATAATATCTTCTAACTTTTCATTATCAACTGCTATAATAGGTCCTGCAGCAGCAGGCGTTGGAGATAAATCCCCGCCATTTAGTATAGATATAATATGATCTTTAAGAATTCCAGTATTAAACAAACTGCCCAAATCTTTACTATATAAATCTCCTAAAGTAGGGTCTTTAGTAAATCCCGTTTGTGAAACATCATTTAGGCTTATATCTAAACCAGCAACAGTTTGGTTAGGTGGTGTGACTACTATTAGTTTGGCTTTATTAACCTTTAAGTTTTTTCCATTCATAAAAAATGGGAAGTGTTTACTTTGAATTTTAACCGTAATAGGCGAATTCACCACTTGGTTTGTCAACCTGTGAAAATCATTTGAAAACTCTTGTCTAAAACTAAAGGTCCGTGAAAGGGAATTGTTTTTCAATACATTTAGAAGGGTTCCTTCAATACTATCATTTTGCTCTTCCACTTTGTCTCGGAACAACTCGTCATACTCTGCTACATAACTAATGTGAATAATTACATCATTGATTGTACTGTAATCGAATTGTCTAAAATTTTTAGGTAAAGACAATTTCCAAGAGCTAATTGCCCCAGCCCCTTCAAAAGGCATATATCGATCATCTCTGAAGTTCAATTGGAATACTCCAGCATCATTTTGCGCGGTACTCGTTGCAATAGTAGTCGTGCGTGATTTTGGAACTTCTTTTAGTTCTGATGTACTCAACTTCGGTTCCATTCTAACCCTACTTGATTGAAGTGATAGGTTTGCACTTACATTCGTATAAGGACCTGTGATGGATGGAATCGTAAGCCTCACCGATTGAATTTTTCTTCGATATTGACCTGGGTAAAATAAATCGAAGAAAACTTCGGGCACACTAAACTCACACGAACCTGTTTGTTTTAACAATAAAAGCGCATTAGGATCAATTTGAGTTAATGAGAAAGCTTGGTCTATTTCATTTTTTCGATAATTTGTTTCTAAATAACGTCTCTCCATTGTTTGTAAAGACATCATCAATTTTTCGCCTGACAACAACCCTCCTCTAGAGGCTTCAAAATAATTACCATCAAGAAAAATGGTGTTATCATCCCTTTCATAACGATAAGCTTGTTCAGCTAAACGAGCAATGGATAGGGCATTGTTATACGCTTCTCTAAACAAGCGTTGCATTGTTGAGGATAACCAGGTGTACAAACCTAGATTGGAAAATTTTTCACCATAAAAATCCATTACATCTTTATTGTGTTCAATATTCTTTTGATGAATTTTTTCAGACTCAATTAAAATATCTCTTCGAATTTCAGCCGCGATAAGGTTTTTCTCCGTTTGTTTCACCTCATATTGAAGTAATTGCTTTTGATGTTTCCAACCTTGTGATCTTCTGTCAAACCCAGCTTCCAAACCAGCTGATGAAGATATAGCTTCCGCAACAGAGGCGGCATCTTTCATAACCATTGCCCAAGCATTGGCACTATTACCAGTTTCTTGTCCTCCATATTTCATAGCAAACGGAGAACCCACTTGAGGAATTAAGTATAATATCCCTGCAATTGTATCTGTTAATCCTGCTGCGATTTGCAATGCTGATACTGAGTGTCTAAATATCTGTTGGGCCCTTTCGTTAGGATTTATATGTTCTGAAACTAAACTTTCATAATATCCAATTTGATAATTTAAAGATGATAAGCGATCGTTTAATACCTTAATTCCTTCATTTGCACTATCAATCTCTAGCCTTCTACTTTTTGAAGACATTTCGAGTATGTTATTTTGTTGCTTCATACGCAATAAAGACAAATCCTCACCATTTTTCTTTTCTATTGCAGTCAATAAGGAAGATCCAAAACTTTGGACCATCGATGTAAATGATTTTGCTTTTTCTAAAATATAAGTAAACCGATAAGGAGGGAGATTTCCGCTAATTGAATTCAAAATATCATCTAATGAAAGACCAGCTGCCCGTGCACGCACTAACAATCGGGGATCAATTTCTGGTGAGAATAAAGCCAATTGTCTTTTCTGACCTTGTATGTTCATACAATTTCGGATTTTATATAACCGATCATCTACTCGATCATAGTAGCTCAATAAATCTTTATTTCCAGGCACACAAAATACAGGAGAAATATGCTTGAGAATGCTCCAACTAAATGATGGGATTCGATATTTTCCTTTAGTATATATGGAGTCTTTCTTCCAATTCAAACCCCTAATAGTACCTCTGGAAAACTCTGCTGTCACTTTATCATTTACAGGTTTTATAGTTGTTTCTGGAAAATATTCTTTCCGTAAAGCGGCTAATTCTTCATATTCAAAAGTGATGTTGCCATACTCCAACGACCGATAACTGGCTTTATCGTTTTTCATTAAGCTTCTGTAGGTCTGCTTTGATTTTTCTTTGATTTCATTGTTTTCAATAAAATTAGTTTTTCGCTTTTGTGTTTTTCTTGAAGCCGTTTTCACTATGGTATAACTTTCCAATTCCGCCAGAAACTCAGACCCGCTGTTAAGTAGTGGTTGGATATTTTCATATGTTTTAGGATTAGCTTTTCCTTCTCCGCAATCACCAATTTGAGCTGGACGGTCACCCAATATTTCTTTGGCTATAACATATAATAGAGTTGCTTCATTTATAGATTCCATGGTGTCTTGAGAAAACAATTGATCACCCCAATCCAATAAATTATCGATGTACTTCATTACAATGCATTTTTGATAAGCACTCATTCGTAACCTAGCAATTGCATGCGGATTAAAAGGATCTTTTTTATAAACTTCAATAGCTTCTTTATCATTGAGTTGATCTCTCAGTTTTTGGGTATCAATATCTCTAAATTCCAAGTATTGCCAATTTCTGTCCAACGCCATTTTTTTCTTTTGTGCTGAAGTAAGACCTGGTGTTGAAAAATCAATCACTTCATTTGCTCCAGGATTAAAAATATAATGATACCATTTTTGGGCCTCTGCGTATTTACCCTGGCTATTCAAATGATTAGCTAATAAAAACGGAATATGAAAGAATATTTCCCTATAATAATTACCATACGCACCTTTAAAGTCGATTTTGTCACTAGCAACTAAATTTTCAATTTTACCAGGAGTTATATTTATTGGTACTGGTGCTTCTTTTAGTTTTTTCTGCGTCTCAATACTGAGAGTCGTTTCTATACCACTTGTAAATAACGTACGTGTAAGTGTTTCGCTTAACGTAGTACCGATTCGTTTTACAATAAATTCGTTCCCTTCTACTGTAGATCCTTGTAATAATAGCAAATCACCTTGCGAGTCAATAATTGCATCGCTGAAAATTCCATTAATTATTTGAACACTGCTCCCTCTTTCTAAACTACCGATCTGTTCTTTTCTCACATCATCAAACGAGGAATTTAAAGTAATTTCTTTCCAATGTCTTTTTAATAGCTCATCATCTTTCAAGGTGTTAACTAATAACGAACCATAGGCATAATTATCAAATAATTGTGAATTGGGAGAACTAGCTCGAAATAGAACGTTCCCTTCTTTTTTTATTATTTTGCCTGGCTTATTTTTAGCAACCGTTATACTTTCTTTTGCAGGATCAGTAAAGCCTGTTATGTTTGACATTTGAACACCCAAGTTTTGAACATCGAGCTTATAAAAATCAACTGCTGACCTCATTTGATAACCAGCACCTGTTAATATTAGTTTTCCACTGGAATCTATGTAAGGATATACTTGGTCCCAAAGATGCCCTTCTAAAGTATATCCATCTATTGGTTCATAATGTGGTTCTAAACCGAACCGAGGTGTTTTGAGCTTATTGATGGCCTCTCTTACATCATCCCATTCGTCACTGTTCCAAACAAAAAATGGAAATGATCTTAAAATATCTCGAAGTTCATTTTGAAATTCTGATCTTTCATGATCTTCTGCTAATGGATCCTGTAAAACTCCATTATTACCTCCGAACGGATAGCAATTCTTCAAATTTAGTTTTTGAGGGGAAGACCATGAACCATCCAACTTTAAAGTGGTAAACTCAATCGATAATTTGTGACTATAACCAGTGAAAATTGATCGATTATTATCAAAAACAGTATTCGCTAATGTGGTTACATTTACCCAAAAAACATGAACTCTTCCGTTGTAAGTAATTGGAGCTACTTTCTTAACAGGAATTTGCACAGTTATTTTTTCCCATGAACCCCAAACTACTCCTCTATTATCATTTTTTTCTGCATAATAAAGGTTTTCTACTCTTCGATAATAATATACAGCTGGTTCATCTGCTGTTACTCCAAAGAGGTGAAGTACGTCTGTTTCACTTTTTTCATCTTTTTCCTGATAAGAGCCAGCTATTTTTAAATGTGCTACTTCGTCAAAGCCCCGCATATATTTTGCATAAGCATCTAAAACAGTATCTGCATTTATCTCTTGCTGTAAAAGTTCATTTTCAAGTTCTTCAAACAAAGGTGATTTATCGTCTCTAAGCTCTGGCTCTATGTAATTTTCTGGATAAAGAAACACTTTTCTATTGGCTTCCCAGACTCTGTAATTTTTTCTCCATTCCCATTCTTCTGCTGGCACATCACTCGCTAATACGTGCACCCGACCTGAAGTTCCTGGCTCTAAATCATCTTGCTCTAGATTTAAAAGTATGCGATGAATATAAAGTTGTAAACTCATGGTAGCTGCAACTAAATGTGATGTTCTCGCACAACCTTCTAACTCGGTATCAATTAAAAAATAGTGGAATAAATCATTTTCATTTTCAAACTGTGGAAATCCAGAATGTATTAGATACGTAGTGAGTGAAGTTCTTTTTTTACCCCGAAGCTTATCTTGATACTTTTCTAACTTTTCCTTTCGTTCATCTTCAGTCTTGTACTTACTTCTAAAGGCACCTATTAAGGCTTGAGTAGCCGCATTTAAGTCAACATATTGCGTAGAAATAATTTTGGGTAAAACTGAACCACTTACGCCTGTATAATTGATAAAATCAGCTATACTTTTGTATTTATTAAGTGATTCGATTGCATTAGAAGAAGAAGGCATTATTGCGTGTATTGACGCTAACTGTTCTTCCTTTATTTCTAAAAGTGCTGCTAACTTTTCTTGATCTGATGTCTGATACTGTGTGGTTGAAACGTATGAATTTAGAACAGTGTTTAACAATTCAATATTGTTACTCTCATCCTCTTTTAAAACAATGAGCTTTTTATATGCCTGTATTTTTTTTATGTTTTCAATTGTAACGGTATCAATTGACGTAATTCCAACTATTGAAAGATGGTCCAAAATATAGGTGATTGACTTCGTATTGAATTTTTTATCTTTAAGTAATACACTTAACGGAAGTAACTTTTCTATCAATGAAGGTAACGCTACTGCAGGTGTAGTAACCCCTTGCAGCTCCAGCGTATAAGCGTCTGTATCTAAATCAATACCTAGCGTTGTAATAAGTTTAGTTATGACCTCTTCAGATAACTTTAGTTCACTGGATAGGTAAAATGGAAGTAAATAATTAGGGTGATAGGTGGTTAAAAATTCTCTTATTTCAATTTCTGGTTTCGTAATCCCCGCTGGGATATTAATTGCTACCGTTGGATCAAAATCTGGTTTCAACCAAAAGTTTGTACTTTCAGGTGCTTGTTCTATGATCGTGCTATTGGCAAGAATAAGCTGCTTTGATTGACTTTCGGTAATACCATCAAATGAGGCAAAAACTGTTTCAGCAAATTGAAGAGCATTGGCAGTTTTTACTTCTTCAATTATTGAAGTAGATATACCTTCTTTCGTTTTAAAATTTTCAGGATTTATAACTTCTCCATTTTCAAGTATGAAATTCAGCTCATCAAAAGAATAAGTAGAAGATTTCCACCATCTATGAAAATCTAATAGTGCATAAATGTGATTTATATTCTCTATAAAACCGTTTGGAACAGCAGGAATTAACGTAAGAAGGTTAAACAACTCTGTGATAGATAACTTTAATACCTCTGCTATTAATGAATGTCTATATAATAAAGAGAGGTTAGTAAGTGTGAGATTAAAACCTCTTTCACTTTCTGTTGCAGCATCCAGTGATACGATGCCCAAGGGCTGCGCCAAGTGTTTCACTAATGATAAAACCTCATCATCTGATCGATTAAGAGCTGCCATAAACCGGGATGATGAAAACTCTGCTGGTGTAGTACTGTTATCGATAACTAGGGAAGGGTGAACAAATTTAGTGGTATTTTTAGGGTAAACACCTTCATCTACAATTACATCTTTATGGTTAAAAAGTTGATCCAATAGCGATTCTTCCAATTCTTCAATTGAAATATCAGGTATTAAATACCAAACAGCACTCAATTGCTCTACAGAGATTTCCAGCAAACTTTGTAGGCGGTGTAAATTTCCAACAGCAGTAATCATGGATTCATCTAATGTAGTTGCTACACCAGCATCTTGCAACTGCTTTAGAATCAAATCTAACTCTTGTATGCACCAACTTGTTTTTCTCCATAAGCGTACAAATCGATGAATCCTATCCAACACGTCATAGGTGAGATTTTTTATTCTTTCAATATCATTTTGAATACTATCAGCACTAATTTTTTCACCTTGAATTACAACATTGATTGCTCCACGGTTTGTCACGAATCCCGTTTCTATAATAACACCCAGTTCCTTGCGATTTACTTGCATTGCTTTAAGCAGCTGTTGTGCATTAAAAGGTGTTATTTTTCCTGCCGTAATGGTAAAAGTTATACCATATACCTTATTTAAAAAGGTAGGTGTATTATCAGGAACTGTTATTAATTGAAATTCTTTATCTGATAAATTCAATCGTGTTTTTGACACCTCATTTTGCGGCTTTTCAAGTAATAAAGCTACATCTTCACGCGTTTTTTCAAAGTGACCTAAATAAGTAGATACTGATTCTAAAGGTAAGTGGAAAGGTTGGTTAAATGCATTAACATTCGCCTTCCAATTCCCTGGTTTTTCCATGGCAATTTCCCTTTTGTAGACAAAATCTTCAACCTGACTTCGGTTATTTAAATCCCCAGAAAAGCCTTTCTTTTTTGCTATATAAGATTCTAATATTTCATTGATTATATCTAAATAAGGAACTAAAGTGCTTGTGTTTTCACATGTGAGAGGTAAGGTCCATAAATCAGGTCTACGTACTTTCAAGTTTAAAACATGACTTGCTCGGCCACCAGAAAAGTGTTTAGTAAGAACATGCTTTTGAACAAACTGCATTAAATCTACAAAATAAGCTGCTGGAGAGTAAATGGATTGGCAATGCTCACATTCACAAAATGATAATTCACCAAATAAATCTTGATAACCAGGAATATCTCTTAGATAATTTTTAATAGCGGGATTGGTATTTCCAACAGCAGTCCAATCAAAACTTCCCGTCATGATATCTAAAATAGAGCCCATTACTCCAGTAGCACGAATGATACTCATGTGAGCATTTTCAAAATATTCGGTTGCAATAGCAACATCTAATTTTGTTGTTTGAATAAATTGAGGCAGTGTCACAGATGTGATTTGAAAAGAAGAATGAAAACCAGCTGCTAATATGGCTTCGGTAGCTTCTATATCATTAGTAAATGAATATACTCGTTGGTAAGTTTTTACTGAATCAAGCACCATCGCTTTTTCCTCCGTTTTCAACCCCTTAAAGTTCAACTTTTCAATATCCTCACTATCATGAGTATAACTCAATGTTAAAAAATTAACTCCCTCATTATTTTTTACGAATTTTTCTAATAATCCTATCCGCTCAATAACTTTTTTCTCTTTTTCGGGAGCACTTATGGTTTTATCATTCAGCACTTCATTTAATTTTAATCCGGGATGAGTTTTAGAAATACGATTTAATTTATCGTACTCATTTTGTATATTTTTCAACTCCCCCGCAGATAACCCTTCCTTTTTTAAATCATCAAAAGAGATCAGACCAAAAAGTTGCTCATTATCTTTTGTTAATGGTTTTAAAGCATCAATACCTTTAGAGATTTCCGCGGAATTCACATGAGCTACACGGTGAAGTAAGGCTTCTTCTGGAAATAAGTTTTCTGCCTTTTTTTGTAAAATCTTCGCATACTTTTCCTGATCTATGTCTTGCGGTAATTTTATTTTTGATTCCTTTATAAACTTGAGCCAATCTGATTGATTAAGGGTTACCAAATCTTTTATTGACTTCACTGCCTTGGATTTTTTAACCTGCTCAGTTAAATCAAAATCAGCGTCTAAAAACGTATATAAATTTGAAGCAAAACCTAAGTCTTTGGCCTCGGTATCAGTTAACACCTTGTCGCTCACTAACCCTTGGATGGTAAGGCTCGAAATATTCGACAAGCTAAGCTCTTTAGCTATAGCTTTGTCTATTTTTGTTTGAGAAACCCCTGCAATATCACTCAGCCGATAAACTTTTGCTTTTGCGAGTTCGGGCTGAAATGTTGGATTGACAAAAACTGGAAGATTTGGTAAAAGTACGTCTTCCAACTTACCTAACTCTGGAAGTTTTTTTGTGATGTCCTGTACCTGTTTTTTTCTTTCTGCTGATACCTTACCCGTAAGTAGTTTTTTTGATAGTTCTTCTTTAATATCAATCTTGGCAATTTTACCAGATGAAAAATCTATTTTTTTTAAACTATCTTTTACCTCTTTCGGAGCATCTTTTAATTTAGATTCTACAGAAGCCTTAAGATCTACAGATGCTTTTTCATTTAATTTAAGAAACAAATTAGATTGTTTTTTTTCAATTTCTTTTGGCGCAAGTGCGGCCATTTTTTCGAGAAGAAGAAGTTCTTGTTTGTTCATAGCGGTTGTTATTTATTTTTTTCAATACTGGTGTATGTTTTTATTGCGACTAGAGGAATTACAAGAGGTTTTCAATTATACTAGAAATCCCCATTTGTCTGTCAAACATTCGAATCCTTCTCAAGCAATCACCACATAAATGACTGGCTTTATTGCCAACCATGCTTATCCCCCATCTTAACCCACCAAGTTGGGCATCACCCAAATGATGAATCATATTCACTTCTGCATGATATATTTTTCTCATAATTGGTATATTCCTGAAATATTGAGGAACTACATTTATTCCTAATCTTTCTATAGCTTCAATTTGACTGGGATTAAGTCGTCTTGCTCCAGAATTTATAGCGGCAAAAAAGACATCATCACCGTTTTTTAATGTTGCTCTTGTTACTGCTAAAGTTTCTCCAAACACATTTCCCATCAAGTGTACTTCATTGGCTATCCCCCTTAAAGCATTTGGATGACTAGCCACTCTTTCTAACAACTCAGCTGTTGGTCTTAATACCGCTTGAGGTGTTCTTCTGAGCATTGCTCCAAACAAAACAGGAGCTGCAGCCATGGCATGTCCCAGTTGTGAAGCCCCAGCAGCCATGGCTGCTCGAGTTGGTATTTTGGCGGCTATAGCAGTTAGTAATTTTGTAGCCGTGGCTTTTAATCCTATTTTCAATGCCCCTTGAATCGCAACTTTTGCTGCCAAGGCTGCTTTACCAATAGGTATAACTGTGGTAATAATTGTTGTGGCAATATAAGCCACTTGAATAATCCTTCTCACCCACATTGGCGGTCTCCAACCAAATAAATCCATTGCTCCAGGAATACCTCCTGCACCCCCTGTGGAATGGTCACTTCCAAATTCCAGATTTAAATAACCTGTCCAGTGAGTAACTGTATCTAACCAATTTGTTTGAGGGTCTCCCTGTTGCCCTTCTCCTTGTTCACCATTTCCCTCTTCACCCTCGCCACTTGATTCTGTTGAACCTGATTCACTTCCATCACTACTAGAGGTGCCTTCTCCAGTACCTGTACCCGTATCTTCAGTCCCATCAACCGCACCTTCCAAAGTTCCATTGGGGTGGCCATCGGGATGACCGTTTATATCTCCATCAAGACTCCCACCTGAGTGGCCATTTATATCTCCGCCTAAAGCACCCTCGGGCGAACCTCCTCTTACACCTCCATCTACTCCAGTTGGACTACCTCCAACTCTACCGCTTGGGTGACCTGTACTACTTCCACTTCCCGTTCTTCTACCTCTCGAACCTGTACCAGACCCTGTTCGGCCTGTTCCTCTGCCTGTTCTTTCTATTGTTCCTGTTCCAGAACTTGATCCGTCACCTGCATTTGCATCTGCAACACCCGTATTACCATCTCCTTCTCCTGTTGTTTGTCCTTGTGAGTCAGAGCTGATACCATCTCCTGTGTTAGCATCTCCAGTTCCAGATGAGCTAGCAGACACACCACTTCCACTGCCCTCACTTCCTTCGCCTACATCAGTTCCAACGTTAGTATCGGATTCATCACCAGCTTCGCCCTCACCTCCACCGTCACCACTAACACCCTCTGATGGACCTCTTAAATCAGACAAAATTACTTCCAGTGTTGTAAACATTTCAGCAATTTCGGGATGATCTACCCATTGCTCTTGTATATCTCTAAATCGTTGAAGTTCTGTTGCTGTTAACTCTCTATGTCTAACAACTACCCAATTATTACCTTGTTTTTCTAAATCAAGAACCCGAACACCTAACCTAACACCCTGACTTGCATTAAATTGAGACATCGCTTGAGCTTCTGTTAAGCCTGTTTCAACTTGTCCAATCACATGAAGGTCACTACTAGTACTCTGCAGTCCATTAGGGTCAATCAAATTGATTGGGTTGTTGTGCACATATAGGTAAAGGTTTTCAGAATCTTCGGGACCCAAAGGGTCGGGATTAATCCACCCACCTATCCAATGAGCATAATACCGGTACCCGAAATAATAGAGCCCAGTAAAGTCATCCCGTTCTTTTGCGGAATACCGGTAGCTTTTTAAATCAATCTCTTTTTTATTCCTCCCTGCAATAAATGCGGTGCCTCCATAAGGAAAATATTCTTCATAGGTAATAACATCTCCATTTTCATCCAGCTCAAGTGATGATGAACCTAAGTGATTGCTTAACTGATAATGGATTTTCTTTTGACTGACATCATCAGTTTCTCTAGCCTGTGTATCTGTTTCCCAAGAATGAATAGTAGCTAAATTATTTTTACCATCTGTAATTTGAGAAGTGAATCGCTTGAGTATTTCTGTGGTACCACGAGTGATGCGTTTTATTTCACACCCGTCTAGATATATTTTTTCTGTTCGTTCTACTGTATTAGTGGACACATCTATTACCCGTTGGGTAATTTTTCTAATCCTTTTCCCATCTCCACTATAAACATAATATTCTTCATCGTTGGCTTTACCTTGAGCAGACCGGTCTATGACTACCGCTTTAGAAATATTATTCCGATAATTCCATTCAATTTGTTCCAAATGAGACATGGAAACACAATTTCCATTAGCATCAAAATCATTTTCAGGATTTGTTAACGCAATTCCATTAAGATCAAACATCGGCAAAGAACGATTGGAACTAGCAGAGATCCAAAGTTGCTTGGTCCAATTTTGAGAAGTTCCTGAATGATGAATGCTTCTTATATTTCCAGCTATATCAAACTCATAATTTCGCGTGTAGCGCTCTACTGCGGCAGCGTTGTTTAACGTAATATGTCTGGTGCCTTTGCCCCAATTTGAAGGTATGCTAGGTCCTCTGCTTCGATCTCTATAATCATTTTGAATTAATGCCTGGTGAACTCTGCCGCTAGCTCGCTTCAGTTGGTAAAGGGCATCGTATTCAAATTCAGCGTGAGAGGACACATTTAACCCTTCCATCACTTTTGGATTTACACTATCAGTTTGTTGTGCCTCGTCTACTGTATGAACTAAATTACCGACAGGATCATAGGTGTAGCTAATATCTTGATACGTTCTGGCAACTCCACTTATTTTTCTGGAACAAAGCCGTTTCATTCTAAACGTTTCAACATCATACGTATAGGCTAGTTCTACATTGTTTCCCAGAACCATTTTTTGCCTTAATCCCTTGGCATCGTATATTGTATCTTTTAAAATTTCTTCTTCATTTAATCTTCCATCTAAAGTGGATACCAACACTCTTTTAACTCCACCCCCCTGATTAAAAATAATTTTCCGAGTGGTATTATCAGGGAGGTGTTGTTCTATCAAACGTCCTAAGGCATCATATCCATATTGTGAAATAAAAGTATCAGCACCAAGCGCCACAGAGGAGGGATCATTCCAATCTGGTTCGCTGGTAAACTGATCTAAAAGTCTCCTTTCAACTAAAGAAGGAACGCCACCTGGAACGGCCTTATTTAAAGTATGAATTCCAGCTTGATCATAATGTGTTACTAGTCCACCGCGAAGGTTTTTTTCTTTTGCTTGTATTACTCCCGCATCTTCTCCATACACAAATCGTTCAACAAGTTGGTTCAAGCCTAATGCTCCTTCAACATGTACTGTGGTGGTTCTACCGAGATAGTCATAACGAACATTTTGATGTACATTTCTACTATCCCATAAATGAATAGCTTGATCATTATTATTATAAAAATTCCACTTTTCTCCTGCATCATTACTCTTCTCGTGTAAGAGTCTACCAAGCATATCGCGTGTATATTGAAACGCTAAAATATTTCGCGCATCTACTAGTTGAGAAATATTACCATTAACATCATATTGTTTTTCAACCTTTCTTTCAGTTCCATCATTATTTCTCTCGATGGTAACAATTTCACGACCTAACACATCATAAATTATTGTGGAAGGAGTGTCTTTATGAGCTAAACTTTGCTCCAGCGCTCTCTTTTCTGGATCTGAACTTGGTAAAAATTCTCTAAAGGTCTTGTAAAGAGATCGATCAACAGTATCGTTTTGGTCGTAAGAAGTAACTTCCCATGGAGAAAACTTAATCTCTGTAAAGGTGTTGTTAGGTAAATTTACTTGATATGCTCTACCTACTGAATCGTAATATGTTTGCGCAGAAACACCATATTCTTCTAATTCCGTATCATTTTCAAACTCCACAAGTGTAGAGAAAAAAGGTTCAAATTTTCGAACAGCCTGTTGCTTGTTGTTGTAAACTACATGACCTGATACTAACCAACGGTTAGCGCTTTGTGAGAGAATTGGTTTTCCATCTGGAGCTGTGTCTACTCGCCCATCTACTCTTCTCTGAATAGCCAATCCAGCCTCTACTTTTTGTTTACTTTGTACTATGCGTCCATACCCATCCTGATAGTCAACTCCCAATTGGTAAGTAGGGTTATTATCAACACCACCTTTTCCATTATGAACAAGGTTTTCTCTAACCAACCGAATACTTTTTAGTGGTATAGCAAGTGCACTATCAAAGTCATAAAAAAGAAAAGTGCCTGCTTGTTGTAGATATAAAGTGGGGTTATTTAAAATGTTTGAAAAATTTTCATCACTCCTTCTAACATAATCAGCTATTAAATTATTTCCATATTTCTGTAGTGTATTAGAGTCATCAAGTACGGTTCCCTGATGGGTGTTTACTATCGCTACACCCAATGGGTCATACAAAACCTCAGATACGTTGTCATTTTGATCAATCAGTTGATAAGGTTCAACAAGATTATAATCTATTTTACCTCTTGTAATATTGCTTAAGGGATCAGTTATTTCAATAATAGTGAGGTTATAAGAATCATATTTATAGGTAGTAACGTTACTCGAATCTCTTTCTACTTTATCTAAATTGTAGAAGCCATCTACACCTTTAAAATGATTGATGGCTGTATGTTGCCACCAATATCTCTCCTTTTGAATATAATTCCCTTCATTGGGATCGGTAATTAGGGTTGGCGTCACTTTATTATCAAACACGCGTGTTATTAATGCATCATTAAAACAAGCCGACTCTTCATGATGAGCAAAAACTGCATTACT
Organism: uncultured Cytophagales bacterium; assembly: GCA_963849955.1. Taxonomy (GTDB): domain Bacteria; phylum Bacteroidota; class Bacteroidia; order Cytophagales; family JAAEPT01; genus CAWFGW01. The sequence continues at coordinate 115,735 of CAWKJU010000014.1, forward strand.
CACTTGACTAAATGGTAACACATCATCAAAAGCTTCATTCCAAAAATAAGTTCTATCCCACGAAGTTAATCTTGCCTGTGATGAACCTCCCGATATAAACGACTCATCAAACTCTATTTTATTGGCGACCAACTCATCATACACAACCTGTAATTCTTTCCATTTAAAAATTGAATCAGGTAGACGATTTATATGATTAACTTCAAAATTTTTGGTTTCATATAAAATCCCTGTCTGAAAATTAGTTAAACTGTCCTTGTTTAAATAGTGATGTAATTCCAGAGTAATGTAATCTTTGGTCTGAGCAAGATACCTTCCCGAGACGTGACTTCTACGCGCATAAGAGACACTTAATGCTTTCTCTATATCTCCATACTGATTAACTGCCAAAGAAAATTGATGTGAAATTTTTGGGTCATTTGCTTCCTGTTCGTAGGTATAGTTTAATGCTTCTGTTTGATAAGTGAAAAAACAAGCATCATTATTTTTGGTTCTGGGTTGTAGTTTTCTAATTGTGTAAGCCTGTTGAGAAACTTGAAAAGGGTGTTCTGCTAATTGTCCATCTGAGGTAGTTGCATAAGTTTCTTGCCGTAAAATCTTTCCTGCTAAACTATGATAGGCTAATACAAAATCATCCGCTTCTAAGGCTTCATCTTGTTCAAATGATTGCGGTACGAGAAGTTGATGGTGGGTATCTTTATTATAATACTGCTTCGTTCTTTTTGCATCCCATCCAAATATGCCGCTATGTAGCCATGTTTTTATACAACTTGGTTGAGTATAATGGGTCTCCTGCGCTAACGAAGCATTGTGAAATAACTCGGAATCATATTGTTCTACTAGTCCAAAAGTGATAAAGGATCTTTCGTTGCCATCATACTGACCATCTTTGTATTTATATTCGGTTGTAAAACGTGTGTTTGTAACATGATCTATTACAATTTTCTTATCAGCCACTGTGAAATGTGAAGGTATTTTTGAAATCCAAGGATTGTTACTTTTTTTTGCCTGTAAATAATGAATACCCGAATAACCGTATTCAATTTGCTCCTCTTTACCCATGCCATTGGCTAACGAAATAAGAAAGTTTGGTTTAATACCGCTAGTTAATTCTAAAAATTCCAGAGAAGTTTGTTGAGTATTACTTAACGAATTTGACCATACTAAACACGGGGTTCCCTGACCTAAAAAATCCAGTATTATAGCTGAACTTATATTGTCAATATAAGGAAGGTTAGTAAGTGTTCCGCCTGCTACAAATTTATTACCTGATGCATTATACCAATATCGAATTTCTCCATTTCCGATGTACAATATATCAGTAGTACCGCTACCATCTAAGTCATATAAACGAATTCTACTAGCATCGAAGGTAGTATCAAAATCTATTACAGGGGAATTTTCCATTAGTACGACTTCTCCAAAATGGCCATTTCCAAGATTAGGATAATAGCTTATTCGCCCATTTTTTATTCGAACCTGATCTTGTAATCCATCTCCTGTCATATCGGCCAGAAAGTAATCTAAGGACAAATTCCCTCCCAAAGTAGGAGCGTATTCTATTCCATTGGATACTGGTTTAGCAAATTCATATGGTTTTTCAAACCCCTTTTTTCCTTTAAAAGGGTAGCAGACAATTTTGTCTTCGCGCTCTACAATCAAGTCAGGATATCCATCTGCATCTACATCAATGAATTTTGATTTACCGACATGGGGAATGTTTTGTAAAGCCGTAAAACCTGACCATTTTTCTTTCTCCCGATCGTATTCGTAATATCCAGCATTCTGACCATCCAAAGAAAATAAATTCAAATTCCCATCTTGGTCAAAATCACCCAATGAGTATGTTCCAGTTAGTTGAGATGGTTTTTGAATCACAATTTCCTGTTTGCCAAACACACCATTCCCCATGTTTGGTTTATAATACCATTCATTAGCAGATTCGGTAAGTATTCCGGGAAGTCCTTCACCAAATAAATCAACGAATTGAGTTTTTAAGTGATTAAACCCTTGAGGCAAATTTTGAGTACTATCCTTTACTGTTGCTTTGAAGGAGTTACCCAGTTCTGGTTCTGTATAGTTAAACGTTATTTTAGGTAGTTCTTTCTCAGAATACTCTGAGGTTATTAAATCTTTCCTCACACCTATATATCGTACGCTTGTAAGAGTGGTGTTAGAAACATTCTCTTCATAGTTGTTTTCAAATATTCCAGTTAAAGAAGAGGTGCCTAGTTCATCGAAATGATGAAATAAAAGAATTCGATGGCAAAGCCGGTAAGTTCTTAATTCAAACCCTGGCGTATAAACCGAAAATGGATCTAATCGTGTTTTCCAAACTGAATCTGTTGGAGCAATGTTTACAGTATAAGGTCGCGCTTCATATTCACCATAATCGAAAACAATCTCAAATAACCATTTATTATCATCAGGAATTTCATCGTCAGGAAGCAAGGGCTTGGTATTTCCATAAAGTATTTTTTCAGGATATTTTTGACTAAACCCTGTTTTTAAAAACTTCCGTAACCGATTACTTTCAAAGGAAGAGGATGAGTCTATGTTCTCATGATTTTCTTTTTTATACCTAAATCGTATGGCATTTCCTAAATTATCATATTGGGATTCCAGCAACCAAATAAAAGTTTTGTTTTCATTTTCTGGGTCAGAAACCTTCGTGAGACCAGTAGATTCCAAACCGTAAATCGAAACTACATTTGTAGCTGTTACAGATCTCCAATGAATCGAATTATCAGATTTAGTTACCCACTTTTCAAAACGAATAAAGTCACTTTCTAATTTAACACGATAATAATAAACCCAATAGTTAGTGGTTTCATCAATTTTCTGAACCCAATCATTACCGGACTTGATTAAGTGAGGTACTAACGTATAAGATCCATTAAAAGCATATTGATCAGATCCATCGTATTTTGGTAAGCCTTTTTTTGTATCTATTGAAATAGAGGCAAGTCCACTTAACGCCCATCCTTTTCCAAAAATTGAACTTCTTGAAGTTGAGTTATACTGTAATGATAAATTAGGACCAAACCCATTTCTTCCCTCAGAAAGAGGTATACCTATCATTCCGGTAACACTTCCAGAAGATGCATTTACATCCAATGAATGTTCAAGCTGAAGCTCTTGAATATTTAAACTGCTAAAGTTCATGCTGGTCAAATTTAGCGTTCTTGGTTACTTTTCTACATCTACATCATGTTTAAAGGTTGCTTTAAAAAAGGTTCTCACTTTCAACTTCAATTTGCGAAAAAAATGGATAAAACATTAAGAAATATGACCTGCTTGATTCCACAAAACACATCTTCCATTTTTTTAAGCGTTCCGACATATCACCTATATATGAAGCACTTATGACTGAATCTAAGGAGGGTTTCAACCAAAATCAACCCTTGAATCAAAAATATTTTTATCTTAATGAATAAACTGAGCTAAGCGGTTTTTTTCTTCTAATTTAGGTGAAAATTTCACCAGATAATTTTACAATAATCAAATAAAATCTTTTAATTAGCACACTAAAAAAACATGCATTTTTAATAAAAAAATTACACATAAAAATCTAAACATACCTTTTATCAACTATTTTTCAAATAGAGGATTGTTTAGTGTTCACTTAGCCTGCTATATAAAAAAGTGACATTAATCTATTTTTTAGTATTCAGCCCAAATAATAGCGAATAAAAACGAAGAGGAGTTTCAATTAAACTCCTTCTGCTACAACTTCTTTTACCTCAGGTACCATTCGTGTTAACAAATTTTCAATACCTGCTTTTAAAGTCAATGTAGATGATGGACAACCACTACATGAACCTTGTAATAAAACTTTAACAACCCCATCATTAAAAGAATGAAATGAAATTGCACCACCATCTTGCTCCACTGCAGGTCGTACATAATCATTTAAAATTGCTTTAATCTTTTCATCTATATCGCCCCCAGCGCTAGTAGCGGCAGTTGGTTTTTCGTCTTCTTGGGTTTTTTCATCCAGCACATCACTAGAAAAAACAGGTTTTTCAGCTACAATGTAGTCTTTGATAAACTCTTTTATTTCTGAATTGATTTCAAACCAATCGATGTCAGCACTTTTTGTAATAGTAATAAAGTTATTTGCAATGAACACACGGTCTACAAAGTCGAACTTTTCAAATAGCGCTTTAGCCAAAGGACTTGCTTCGGTTTCTTCTATTGAAGGGAAGTCTAAGTGTAAGTTTTGAAGCAACTTAAAGTTTAACACAAACTTTAATGAATTGGGGTTTGGACTTGCCTCGGTATAAACGTTCACGTATTTCATTATCTTTCTAATTTATATTTATTACAACCATTTTTTGGGCTGAAATGATTCACTTCTTCTTTAAGATTTTTCTGTTTTGGCTATTACAGCTGTTACCGTAGCATCACCTGTCACATTAACTACTGTACGACACATATCTAAGATTCGGTCAGGTGCCATGATTAAGGCAATACCTTCAATGGGAATATTTTCTGACTGTAACACTATACCTAACATAATCATGCCTGCGCCTGGCACTCCAGCAGAACCCACAGAAGCGACTAATGCAGTTAATACTATTCCCAATTGTTGGGTTAAGGATAAATCAATACCATACACTTGGGCAATAAAAATTGCCGCTACTGCTTGATAGAGACTAGTTCCATCCATGTTAATGGTTGAACCCAAAGGTAACACAAAACTGGTGACTTTCTCTGGCAATTTCAACCTCCGCTCACATTGCTGCATGGTTACGGGTAAAGTGGCTGAACTAGAAGAAGAACTAAAGGCTAATAATTGAGCGGGACGGATTCCTTCATAAAATTCCTTTATCGGTATGTTACTGAAGTATTTTAACATTAAGGGGTATACACCGAGCGCCATAATTATCAACCCTAATAAAACAGTAAAGCTATACTGCAATAAAGCGAAAAGCAGATCATGTGAATGGGTTTCTACCACAAGCGAAGCAATTAATGCAAAAACACCAAACGGTGCTAAGTACATAATATACTCTACTATCTTTAGGATGAAGTCATTGGCTTTATTTAGCCAATCAACTATAGGTTGTACTTTTTTATCTTCAAAAGCGACTAGAACAACACCCGCAACCAAGGCAAAAAGCACAAAATAGAGCATCTTGCTAACAATATTATTGGGGAAGCCATCCACAAAACGTTCCCATACTGACATCGTTTCATAGGCAATGACCTTATCATGTTGCTGTTCTGCTTCTACTTTATATATCTCAAGTAACTGGTTGCGCGTTTCTTCGCCTATTGCTTTGCCAGGTTGAATAATATCCACGATTACAATGCCTATAACTATCGCTATGACTGTAGTTAAGGTATATATCAAAATGGTTTTTCCGCCTAGTCGGGATAATTTACTTATACCTTCCAAATTGGTAATCCCCACTGTTACCGAGACTAAAACCAGCGGCAGAGCAATGTATTTTAGCACCTCTAAAAAAATAGTCCCAATCGGTTTGATATACACTACCGTTAGATCGGGACTTAGACTTGACTCTTTGTTAATGATACCCCAAATAAAACCGGCAACTAAGCCAATAAGAATTTTTAGGTACAGCGGAAAAGCAGTCTTTTTTTTCACCTAGATATGTTTTGTTTTATTTCTCAAGAAGAAATCCAAAATCACTATTGCCGACATCGCCTCTACTATCGGAACTGCTCTTGGAACTACACAGGGATCATGTCGTCCCTTCCCAGAAACCGTAGCTGCATTGCCATGTTTATCAACGCTATCTTGATCAGCCATAATGGTAGCTACAGGTTTGAAAGCGACATTAAAATAAATATCCTGACCATTTGAAATACCGCCTTGAATACCACCGGAATAATTGGTCTTCGTTTTCACTTTCCCCTCTTCCATGTAAAAGGCATCGTTGTGTTTGGATCCATTTAAGGTAACTCCTTCAAAGCCACTTCCATATTCAAAGCCTTTTACCGCATTAATGCTCAGCATCGCTTTGCCTAATTCAGCATGCAGCTTGTCAAACACAGGTTCGCCCAACCCAGCAGGGGTTCCAGTGATTACTCCTGTAACTAAGCCCCCAATCGTATCCCTGTTTTTACGGGTATCATCAATTAGGTCATACATTTCTTGAGCTGTTTCAGGATCAGGACAACGTACATCACGAACCGCATCGGTCATTTGTTTCTGCTCAAAATATAAGTCGAGTTCTGTATATTTTTTCTCTAATTTCAATGTGCCAACCTGCGACACATAAGCAAAAACCTCTACACCTAGTTTTTTTAAAATGATTTTTGCTACTGCTCCAGCAGCCACTCGGGCAGCAGTTTCGCGCGCTGAGCTTCTCCCACCACCTCTATAGTCTCTAATGCCATATTTTGCCTCATAGGTAAAATCAGCATGAGATGGTCTGAATTTTTCGGCAATGTGCGAATAATCGTGACTCCGCTGATCCTCATTCCAAATCACAATATTTAAAGGAGTTCCTGTAGTTTTTCCTTCAAAAATCCCTGAAAGAATCTCAAACTCATCTGCTTCTTTCCGTTGAGTAACTATTTTCGATTGCCCAGGTTTTCTACGAGTCAATTCGGCTTGGATAAACGCCATATCCAACTCAATGCCTGCAGGACAACCGTCAATTGTCACTCCTAATGCTCTCCCATGCGACTCTCCAAACGTAGTGATTTTGAATGCCTGTCCGTATGTATTATCCATCTATTTTTTAATGATCACAAATCCTATAATAGCTAACATAACTAAAATAAAAATGTTAGCAAAGAGTTTTAATACACTTCCCTTATTGCGTGAAAACAGTGTATTATTCTCCAATTCTAACCCTTCGTAAAACATCCCTAAATCCGAATCTGATATCGCTGCATTTTTTCTGCTTTCACCACTTATTATTAGTGGAATATCCGATTTCAACGTATCATATTTTTCCGTGACGGGGTTGAAATAGATAAAAGAAACATATTTCCCTAACTGATATTTCCCTGGTTCATTCGGAATCACATCATACTCAAATTCTTTGGAGCCGACTACCCGACCGTCACCTCGATTAATTTGTGTTTGTATGTCAGGCTGAAAAAAATTCAAACTATCACTGATCCGTATCGTGGGATTGCCAATTGCTGAGATATTTCCTTCTCCATAAATTTTACAGGAATATTTCAATCCTTCATCGGTACTCAATTTCACTTTATCTACTTTTTCTACTAACTCATAATCTCCAACACTTACTTGATCTTTCAAAGGATGTGGAGGCAGAGGCTTCACCTTTATTTTTTTTGATTTTGAAGAGAAAGTTTTAAATGTCTCTTGCGCATTACTTCCAAAAAATGTGCGTTGCTTAGCAATTTTATACTTCACCATTTTTAACTTCTGAGACTTGATAACAATATCATCATCATTTAATGGATAAAACACCGACTGAAAAAGTTTAAACTTCAAGAACGGCATACCATCCAATGTAATTTGTTCTCCATTCAATTCTTTGATTTCGAACGACTCCTCCCAAGAGTTATCGGGGATAACATTTTTTTTAATATCTTGAATTTGCTGACCTAAGTCATCGCTTGATGCAAAAAGGTTTCGTTGCTCCACAGGAATATACAACGCACCAGTTACAGTGACACCCTCACCTTCATAAATTTCATTTCTATTGGAAGAAATAGCGAAAAAAGCATTGTCTTCAACATCAACGTATTCCTTTTCTTGCGCACCTTGCATATCATCAAAGGGATCCCAAAAACTTCTTCGTCTACTTTGCTGCTGTTTTGCAGGCCCAACAGTAATGGTTGTGCCTTGTGAAGTCACCGTTTGCCCATTAATATTAATCTTAAAAGGTGGTAACCCAAACGTACCTTCCTTTGCTGCGCGATAATTTTGAGTTAAGGTGTTTGAAGAAGAACTTCTCCCATTAATTATCTGGTAAGAAGAACTTGATGACGTCCCCTGCTTGGAAAAGCCAGGTATTTCAGGAAACCCTGAATACGTCTCTACGCTACCTCCTTCTACTACAATGCTAATAGAAAAATATTGATTTATAGCAATTGAGTTACTTCCCAATTGAATAGATGCTTTCTGTGCTTTTAAACTATTCAATGAAAGCAGCATTAGAAATGATATAAAGAATAAGTGCCTCATAAATCTATCTCTAAAAAAACAACAAAAGGGGTGTAAGTAAACTCACACCCCTTTTTACATTATCTTAAAATTGAAACTAATTAAGCTTCAACAGGTAATATCGATACAATTGATTTACCGTTTTTTCCTTTTCGGAAATTAACGATACCGTCTTCTAAAGCAAAAAGCGTGTGGTCTCTACCTAACCCAACATTTTCTCCTGCGTGATGTACAGTGCCTCTTTGTCTAACAAGAATATTTCCTGCTATAGCACCTTGACCACCATATATCTTCACACCTAATCGTTTGCTTTCCGACTCTCTTCCGTTACGCGAACTACTCGCTGCTTTTTTGTGTGCCATTTTTTATATCTTTTTATAGCTTAAGTTAACTTAAACTGAAATTTTACTAATTGATACTTGCGTCATTTGTTGACGGTGACCATTCAATTTCTGATAGCCCTTTCTTCTTTTTTTCTTAAAAACAATTTTCTTGTCTCCTTGAACCTGACCTTCAATTGTCGCACTTATTTTCGCGCCTTTTAACAAAGGTGCTCCAAAAGAAAATTTTCCGTCATTCTCAACAAGTAATACTTTGTCAAACTCAACTTTATCTCCTTTTTGGCCAGCAAGTTTATCTACGAACAAAGTCTGTTTGTCCTCTATTTTGTATTGCTTTCCTGCTATGTCTACGATTGCGTACATTTCTTTACTTCCTTTTAAAACGGGCGACAAATATACGAGACCTATTTTTTTAAACCAAATCATTCGACTAATAATATTATAAATTTCTACCCTTTTTCCTATTACCTAAACATCATGTAATTGTTGATAAAAAATTAACGATTTTTCAAAACGTAAAATGGCTTAAAAAAAGAAAGAAGAAATAGTTTAAATAGTGAAACAAAAAACTCTATTATTCAGTTAATTAACAAGCATATTGAAACTGTAAAAAGAATCTCCAATGTGGATAAGTTATCCTTTGAGAACACCGCCCCTTTAGAGATATTTGTTGAAAGCGAATCCCATAAAAATTCGCAATTTTCCTTCACTTCAAGGGAAATATTTTCGGATATATCTCCGGCTCAACCAATTAAAAAACAAAACTTAAAAATATGGCTACGCAGCAAGACGAACCTATTTTAAAGAATGACCCTAACCGATTTGTCATTTTCCCTATCAAACATGCTGATATTTGGGAATATTATAAAAAGGCTCAGGCTAGTTTTTGGACCGCAGAAGAAATCGACCTTAGCCAAGACCTAAAGGATTGGAGAAACCTTAACGATGGAGAAAGACATTTTGTATCTCATGTATTAGCGTTTTTTGCTGCAAGTGACGGTATAGTAAACGAAAACTTAGCGGAAAACTTTGTTTCAGAAGTACAATACGCTGAAGCAAAATTCTTTTATGGGTTTCAAATCATGATGGAAAACATCCACTCTGAAACCTACTCGTTGTTAATTGACACTTATATAAACGATAATAAAGAAAAAGATCGTCTTTTTAATGCCTTAGATACTATTCCTTGTGTAAAGAAAAAAGGTGAATGGGCATTAAAGTGGATTGAGAGCGATTCCTTTATCGACCGACTTATTGCATTTGCAGCAGTGGAAGGTATCTTCTTCTCTGGTAGTTTTTGTTCTATTTTCTGGTTAAAGAAAAGAGGATTAATGCCAGGATTAACCTTTTCTAACGAACTAATCTCTCGTGACGAAGGTTTACATTGTGATTTTGCCTGTCACATTTATGCAGAGCATATCGTAAACAAAGTGCCTGACGAAAGAATCATAAAAATCATTACAGACGCTGTAGAAATAGAGCAAGAATTTGTTTGTGATGCCCTTCCGGTAGGATTAATAGGAATGAACGCAAAATTAATGTCTCAATACATTGAGTTTTGTGCAGACAGATTACTATTATCCTTAGGTGTTTCGAAATATTATAATTCGGAAAACCCGTTTGACTTCATGGAAATGATTTCGCTACAAGGAAAAACGAACTTCTTCGAGAAGCGTGTAGCAGAATATCAAAAATCAGGAGTGATGACTGGAGGAAGTCAAAATAACGTGTTCTCACTTGATGATGATTTCTAAAATATATTTAAACCATTTACCAACCTATTAACAACCGCTAGGACCATTTACCATGTTAGTAATAAAAAGAGACGGCCGCAGAGAATCAGTAAAATTCGATAAAATAACAGCTCGAATTGAAAAATTGTGTTACGGACTCGATGGCAACTACATCGATCCGATTGAAGTATCAAAGAAAGTAATTGACGGACTATATGATGGTGTAACTACTGTAGAGCTAGATAAATTAGCCGCAGAGACGGCAGCTTCGTTAACTACAAAACATCCGGAATATGCAAAATTAGCAGCACGTATTGCTATTTCTAACTTGCATAAGGAAACGAGTAAGTCGTTTTCAAACACGATGAAAAGGCTTTACACCTACGTGGATCCAAAAACGAATGAACATGCTCCTCTAATCTCTACAGAGGTATATGGAATCATTAAAAAGAATGCGGCTCTTTTTGATTCTAGCATTATATATGACAGAGATTTCAACTACGACTTTTTTGGTTTCAAAACCCTGGAACGTTCTTATTTATTAAAATGCGATAACAAACCTGTTGAACGTCCTCAACACATGTTAATGCGCGTGTCTATTGGGATCCATGGTGAAGACATTAAATCTGCGATTGAAACCTACCATTTAATGTCTGAAAAATGGTTCACACATGCTACACCAACTCTTTTTAATGCTGGTACCCCTAAACCTCAAATGTCTTCTTGCTTCTTATTACAAGTTCAGGACGATAGTATTGATGGTATTTATGATACATTAAAACAATGTGCTAAAATTTCACAGTCAGCAGGCGGTATCGGTTTAGCTGTTCACAAAATTAGAGCAACAGGTTCTTATATAAAAGGTACAAATGGCGTTTCAAACGGCTTAGTACCAATGCTTAGAAACTTTGACATGACGGCACGTTATGTAGATCAAGGTGGTGGAAAAAGAAAAGGAAGTTTCGCAATCTACCTCGAGCCTTGGCATGCCGATGTATTTGAGTTTTTGGAATTAAAGAAAAACCACGGTAAAGAAGAGTTAAGAGCTAGAGATTTATTCTATGCCATGTGGACTCCCGATTTATTCATGCAACGTGTAGAAGAGAATGGTGAATGGTCGTTGTTCTGCCCTCACGAAGCACCAGGTTTACACGAGTGTCACGGTGAAGAATTTGAAAAGCTGTATACTAAATACGAAAAAGAAGGTAGAGCTCGCAAAACAATTAAAGCTCAAGAGCTTTGGTTTGCAATTCTAGAGTCGCAAACTGAGACGGGTACTCCGTACATGCTTTATAAAGATGCGTGTAACAAAAAGTCCAATCAAAAGAACCTAGGAACAATTCAATCAAGTAACTTATGTACTGAAATTGTAGAATACACAGCTCCAGACGAGGTTGCGGTGTGTAACTTAGCTTCAATTGCATTACCAATGTTTATTGAAAATGGTGAATACAACCACCAAAAACTTTATGAGGTAACAAAAGTAATTACTAGAAACTTAAACAAGGTTATTGACCGAAATTACTACCCTGTAAAAGAAGCCGAAAACTCTAACATGAGACACCGTCCAATTGGGTTAGGCGTTCAAGGCTTGGCTGATACGTTTAGCTTACTTCGAATTGCTTTCACTTCTGATGAGGCTAAAAAGTTAAACAAAGAAATCCACGAGACTATTTACTTTGCAGCTATGGAGTCTTCTATGGAGATTTCAAAAGTGGATGGCCCTTACCAAACTTACGAAGGATCACCTGTATCTAAAGGAATTTTCCAGTTTGACATGTGGGGTGTAACACCAGATTCAGGTAGATGGAACTGGACCAAATTGAAGCAGAGTGTTAAAAAACACGGGGTTAGAAACTCATTATTAGTAGCTCCAATGCCCACGGCTTCAACATCTCAAATTCTTGGGAACAACGAATGTTTTGAACCATACACCTCAAACATTTATTCGCGAAGAGTGCTTTCAGGAGAGTTTGTTGTTGTTAACAAACACTTGATGAAAGACTTGATTGAGCTAGGTATTTGGAATGATAATTTGAAAAACAAATTAATTGCTGCCAACGGTTCGGTTCAAAACATTTCAGAAATCCCTCAAGACATCAAAGACCTTTACAAAACAGTATGGGAGATTAAACAAAAAGACCTAATCGATATGGCAGCGGATAGAGGTGCATATATTGATCAAAGTCAAAGTTTTAATGTGCACATGCAAAATCCAAACTTTGGTAAATTAACCTCTATGCATTTCTATGCATGGAAAAAAGGCTTGAAAACAGGTATGTATTACTTAAGAACTAAAGCTGCTGCTGACGCTATTAAATTTACTGTTGATCAAGCTTCATTGAAGAGCGGTGTAGCACAAAAACAAGCTGATATGGCGTGTTCTCTGGACAACCCTGAGGATTGCGAAGCTTGCGGAAGTTAATAATCAACTGTTTAGTAAAACATATAAAAAAGGGAAAGGCTGAGCCTTTCCCTTTTTTTATTTTTAATCTCATAATTTACTTACGCTACAAGTGAAAGTGATTCTTGATTGGATATAAAATCGATATCATAAATACTATGTATAGGGATTAAAGTATTACCTTTTAACACCAAGTATTTTTCAGTCACAGCCCACACCGTAGCAATAGTTTTTAAGAACTCGCCATTCGTCCCACGAAAATAGATGCTAACATGGAGTTTATATGAATTGCCAAGTTTCATTGCTTTATCAAGCTGAAGCGTGCGGTGCATCTTCTCTAACTCTGTATTCAACACATCTTCACTACTAAATTTTATTTGATGTACTGCTTCTTTGGTGATTATTTGAGTGATCATATTGGTTAAAATAACTAAGTAAAACATTGTTTAATCTTTTTATAAACAAGTCTTGCTAATTATAATGAATGAGTTGGCAATACTTAATAAATAACTTTTTATCACTGCCTAAGACCCTAGACACTAATTTAAGACGATGAAAATCAAGAACCCACCTTCTTACACTTGTATTAATGAAAGTTTTCTCAAACTCAAACGGATAACTATGAGAGTATTCGTATCGATTTTTTCATTTCTCTCCTGAACTTCTTTCTCTTTGAGTTCTTCACTAAAATTCGCACACAACGCTGTTAATAAAACTAGCGTGAAAAGAACTCGCAATCGATAGGTATAGTGTCTAATCATTTTTAGTGTGTCATTTCAATTATATAGAGATAAAAGGGAATTCCAAGAATAACATTCACTGGAAAAGTGATTCCTAATGCCATCGGCAAATACAAACTTGGATTTGCATTTGGTGCAGCATTTTTCATTGCTGCTGGAACGGCAATGTAGGAAGCGCTAGCGCCAAGTATGGCAAACAATAATAAATTTCCTGCCGAATCGGTGACCCAAGCACACAGAAATAAAGCAATTAAACCATTGAAAAATGGCATAAGAATAGCAAATACTAAAGGGAACAAGCCCTGTTTTATTAAGGCAGATATTTGTTTACCACTAGTAATGCCCATGTCAAGTAGAAATACTGCAAGAAAGCCTTTAAATAAATCTGTAGTGAAAGGTGCTATCCCTAGCGCTTGTTGTTCGCTCGCGAAATAACCAATTATCAAACTCCCTATAATGAGGACAACACTCCCATTTGTCACGGAATGGATTAAGGTAGAAGACAAGGGCACCACTGATTTATTATCTTTCTTTGTATACAAATTAATCAGTAAAACACCCACAATAATTGCTGGTGCTTCCATGATAGCCATTACAGCAATCATATGCCCGCCAAACTCTATTTTTTCCATATCCAGAAATGAAATAGCAGTCACAAAAGTAACTGTGCTTACCGAGCCATAAGCAGCTGCAATGGCTCCAGCGTTCTCTGTGCTCAATTTTTTCTTGAGAAGAAAGAAAGCATACACAGGGACAGCAGCGGCTAGAAGAAACCCAAGAACCATACTCCAGATAATTTCTGCGTTTATGACACTATGGGCAAGTTCTTGACCTCCTTTGAAACCAATAGAGAGCAATAAATAAATAGATATAAATTTTGAGGAATTGCGAGGTATTTTTAAATCACTCTTGATTTGAGCAGCTATAATTCCAAGTATGAAAAACAGCAGTGCGGGACTCGTGATATTATCGAATAAGGCTGTAACATTCATGATTATATTATTTCTCGTTTTTAACTATTTCGATAATTATTTCAGAATTCACTTTTAACTCAAATCCTCCATCTTGAGCCAGTTTTACTAACTCATTAATTTCATTTTTAGAAATAACTAATTCGCCTATTCTTTTTTGAGAGTTCCCATTCCCCTGATTAGAATGCTCAAAAGCAGTTAATACTATCGTATTATGAAATTTAATCTTATCTGAAATTAGGTTAAACAATAGCATAGCAGCGTCAGTGGGTTGGAACACACCCTCAATAAGTTTATAAGTATTTTTTTGACCTAGTTCTAACTTTGTATTTGCCGAATCTATCATTTCTTTCGTCTTTTGTTTAATTTCGTTTCACACAAAAGTCTAAAAGATTTTTAATAAATTTTTATTTATATTTGTGATGAAAAACATAAATTATAGTTATGCATTACACCCTGCACCAGTTAAAAATATTTCTTCAAATACACAAACATAAGAGTATCACCCGAGCTGCTGAAGAAATGCACTTAACGCAACCAGCTATTTCTATCCAACTAAAAAAACTGCAAGACCAATTTGAAATTCCATTAACAGAAGTCATCGGTAGACAACTATACATTACCGATTTTGGAGAGAAAATAGCAGAAGTAAGCACCAAAATTCTAGAGGAAGCAGAAGCTATAAAAACAACCATGAACGAGTACAAAGGACTCTTAGTGGGTAAAATAAGCATTTCAATAGTCTCTACTGGGAAGTATGTGATGCCCTATTTTTTAAATGATTTCATGAAAAAAAACGAAGGTGTTGATTTCTCTATTGACGTCACCAACAAAACCCGTGTTCTCGAAAGTCTATCAAACAATACCACAGACTTTTGCCTTGTATCTGTCCTTCCTGAAAATATACCAATCGAAAAAGTAGAATTAATGGATAACAAACTTTATTTGGTTGGTAACAGTAAATCTGACACTTCTAAAAAACTTGCTACTACAGACATAGAGAAACTACCTTTGATATTTAGAGAACAAGGTTCAGCAACCCGTATGGCAATGGAAAATTTTCTGACAAGACACCAGTTATCGGTAACAAAACGACTAGAACTAGTATCTAATGAAGCTGTTAAACAAGCTGTAAATGCTGGGCTAGGTTATTCCATAATGCCATTAATTGGTTTAAGAAATGAGTTAAAAAGTGGTGAAATGCAAATCATTCCTACTTCAGGATTACCCATCATCACTTCTTGGAATTTGATCTATAATCGAGACAAAAAACTTTCCCCAGCTGCTAAAGCCTTTATTAAACATATTAATGAAACGAAAGACAATGTAATAGAAAAATACTTTTCTTGGAATATGAAATAAACTTCCAAATTCCACTAATATTAGAATTCTAATATTAGTGGAATTTATTAACTTTAGGTATTCAAATAACCACATGAACTACCTAGGTCAAAATTTAAAATATTTGCGCAAAAAAGAACTGTTCACCCAAGAGCAGTGCGCACAAAAACTTGGTTTAAAACGTACAGTAATTGGCGCCTATGAAGAAGGGCGAATAGAACCCAAAATTAATACCTTATTAACTATCTGCAGTTATTTTAATGTCAGCTTAGATGATTTTTTAAGAACAGATTTAAAAAATAAAATGCCCGCGAAATTTGATTCCATAGGTAGTCGGCTTCGCGTGCTCCCTATAGTTACTCTTGCAGAAAAAGAACTTTGTTCAATCGTACATAAAAAAGCTAGTGCAGGCTACACCTCGGGATTTAATGACATTGACTTTGTGGGAAAACTCCCAAAATTCAACCTCCCTTTTCCAGAATTAGCTTCCGATAAGACCCATCGAATTTTTCAAATACAAGGGGAAAGTATGCTACCTATCCGTTCTGGCGCCTATGTGATTTGTGAATATTTACATAATTGGAATGACTTAAAATCGGGCAAATCACATGTAATTATAACCGCTAACGAGGGAGTAGTCTACAAACGAGTGGAAGTACTCGCTGATAAAACAACTCTCTTATTAATTTCAGACAACAAACAATTTCAACCGTATGAAATATCATTAACTGAAGTGCTGGAAATTTGGATAGCAAAGGGTACTGTTGACTTTCAACTTCCAGACCCAAAAGAGTACCTCATGAACAGTTATGAAGTAAGTAACCAACTTCATCAAATGCAATCGGATCTTGCCGCCTTAAAGAAAAAATTATGAAGTTTGGACGATTAGAAAACATTGAACATCTTGACTTTTCTTTGCCAAATGATCACTCATTTAATAAAGAAACTTTTTCTAAATTAGAAAAGAATAAAAAAACACCACAGGTGTATATTGGTTGTCCTGTATGGGGAGACAAAGGCTTTGTGGGAAAAGTATATTCAAAAGGAACGAAGAGCAGCGATTTTTTACGACAATACTGTCAACAGTTCAACTCCATTGAGGTGAATAGCACACACTACAACATCCCTTCCGTTACACAAGTAGCTAAGTGGAAACAACAAGCTACTCCTGGTTTCATATTCTGCCCAAAAACACCCCAGTTTGTCTCACACCGCATTGAGTTGGTTGATAAAGTTGCGGTGATGGATGAGTTTCTTGGAAATATTTATGAGCTCAAAGAGCACCTTGGGCCAATCTTTATTCAACTTCCTCCTTATTATAAACCTGAATACATTCAGCATTTACACGATTTTTTAGAAGTGCTTCCTACCGATTTAAACTTTGCACTTGAACTACGACATGAAGCTTGGTTTGGTAACACCTTTGTTGAAAAGCAAGTTTACGAGTTATTATCACACTTCAATACCACTTATATCATCACCGACACACCAGGTCGAAGGGACGTACTACATCAAATGATCACCACAGACAAAGTTTTCATTCGTTTTTTAGGTCACAATCTTCATCCGACAGATTACACCCGCATTGATAACTGGGTAGATCAACTCATCACTTGGATCAACAAAGGGGTGAATGAAGTGTATTTCTTTATGCATCAACCCGACAAACACAACTGTGCAGATCTGGCCATCTACATGGCTCAACAATTTAAAAAGCACTCGGACATTGCCATCAAAGTTCCTGAAATAATAGGAAAACAAACCACACCTTCTCAAACGTCATTATTCTAAAATTATGGTTGAAGCTACTCGCTCATTTCCTTACTTTCCCCAAGGGGTTTCCGCTGGTTTTGCCTCGCCTGCTGATGATTATGAAACGGATAACTTAAACTTAAATGACTATGTCATCAACAATGAATCAGCCACCTTTTTTGTGCGTGTAAAAGGGGATTCTATGAAGGATGCCAACTTGATGGATGGCGACATACTCGTTATCGATCGATCATTACCTGCGATACACGGAAAAATAGTTATCGCCTTTTATAATGGTGATTTCACTGTTAAACGATTATATAAAAAAGAGGTACTTAAGCTAATTCCTGAAAATAAAAAGTATCCCGAAATTTGTATTGATGATGTCGATGATTTTTCAATTTGGGGAGTAGTCACCTATATAGTTCATAAAGCACGATGAGTATATATTATGGATTAATCGACTGTAACAACTTTTATGCATCGTGCGAGCGCGTGTTTGCTCCTCAATATCAATACACGCCCATTGTCGTCTTATCAAATAACGATGGATGCATTATTGCTCGATCTAATGAGGCTAAGCGCTTAAATATCCCCATGGGTGCTCCCTTTTTCAAAGTGGAAAAAGAGTTAATCGCCAAAGGGGTTAAAGTATTTTCCTCCAATTATGCACTCTATGGAAATCTATCAAACCGTGTAATGCAAACAATAAAGAAAACGTGTCCAGAAATTGAAGTTTACTCTATTGATGAAGCATTTATTCGATTAAACTACAAATCATTTTCTGAGTTAGAAACAATTGCTTCAACCATCCGCGACAATGTGCTAAAATGGGTTGGAATCCCTGTAACAGTAGGTATCGCGAAAACTAAAACATTAGCAAAAGTTGCGGCAAATTATGCGAAGAAAAACCCTTCATTAAACAACAAACTTATTTTAATAGAAGAAAAGACTACAACAACTATTCTAAAACAGACGGACATTGGGGATGTATGGGGAATTGGTAGAGGCTACAAAAAACAACTACAAGCTATAGGCGTGAAGAACGCTTTGGACTTCGCGAACTTAGATCGATCATTAGTGAAAAAGAAGATGGGAATAGTTGGCTACCGTACTTGTATGGAACTTAAAGCCATCCCGTGTCTCGATTTAGAGTTTGAGAAACCGCTACGCAAAATGATTATGACGACTCGCTCTTTTGGTAAAGCCATTACTAATCGCGAAGAAATGAATGAAGCAATAGTGACTTTCACCGCTCGATGTGCAGAAAAATTACGTTTTGAAAAACAACTAGCTGGCACCCTTACAGTCTTTATTCAAACTTTTTCATATAACAAAACGGATCCTCAAAACAGTTGTTCAGATACGGTAAATTTGAAATTCAAAACCAGTGACACGGATCAGCTTATTAAAAAAGCACTGGAAGTTTTAGACGGTATATACAAAGAAAACTACCGCTACAAGAAAGCCGGCATTTTGCTTACAGACTTGTCTCCTTTAAAAGGGATACAAACTGATTTATTTCAAACCGAAATCAACACTAACCCGCTTTGGAAATCCATTGATTTCCTTAATAAAAAACATGGGATCAGTAAAGTGAAATTTCTCGCTGAGGGAATAAATAAAGATTGGAAAATGCGTTCAGGAAAGCGTTCACCCCATTATACCACAAAATGGAATGAACTATTAGTTGTCAACTAAAACCTTGCGCACAATAATAGGTCTAAATCTTTGTGTTGCACACCAAATTTACGAGCAATGTGTTCATTCGTTAAATAGCCTTTGTAAGAATATACTCCTTTAGCAAACCACGGCTTTGCCCCCATCATCTCCTCTACGCCTCCCATGCGAGAGATTTGTAGTAAAATAGGGGTCCATAGATAACTTAGTGCCCTACTTGAAGTTCTGCTTACTCTTGAAGCTATATTGGGCACACAATAATGAACCACGCCATGTTTTACAAATGTGGGCTTATCATGTGTCGTCACGCGACTAGTCTCAAAACACCCTCCTTGGCTTATACTGGCATCAATAATTACTGAATTAGGCTTCATAGCGGCAACCATCTCTTCTGATACGACACAAAGGCTAGTTCCTTCTTCTGAACGCAAAGCACCGATAACTACATCAGCATCTTTTAATTCGCTTTTCAATGTTTCAGGGTCAATAATTGCGGTATAGATTTCTTGACCTAAATCTTTTTTGAGTCGTCTTAATTTATAATGATGGTTATCAAAAATACGTACAGAACACCCCATTGCTCTTGCCGCCCGTGCTACATTCTCACCAATAGTTCCAGCTCCGAGGATAACAACTTTTGCGGGAGGAACGCCCGTAATACCACCAAAAATAACCCCCATACCATTTCCTGTTTTACTCAACAACTCACTGGCAATGGATATGATAGAATAACTTGCAATTTCACTTATCGAACGCACGATGGGCTTCAATCCACCTTTGTCTTCAATTAATTCAAACGCTAATGCTATTAACTTTTTTTTATTTACTGCTGCCAAATACTCAGGTCCCAAGGTCGACATTTGTAATGCAGAAATTAAAGTTGACCCCGGTTTCATGTACTCCAACTCATCCATGGTTGGCGGTTCTACTTTTAATACGGTGCTTGCTTCAAAAACCTCTTTAGAAGAGTAGACAATCTTTGCACCTTTATCAGAGTAATCCCTATCGGAAAAATTAGCTTCATTACCGGCTCCAGTTTCGATGATTACTTGATGACCATTGTTCACCAACAAACCGACCGACTGAGGGGTAAGACAAATCCGTTTTTCTTGTAATTCTTTTTCTACAGGCACGCCAATAACTAGCCGCAGCTGTCCCTTTTTCACTTGAATGTGCTGCTCTTGTGTTGCCAAAGCTCCTTGCATCGCAAGTGCCTCAATGGTAGGTTTAAACTTCTCGTGTGCCATGCTCCCGAACGACTATTTCTCTAAGGTAGTCATCTTTCATGAGTATTTCAATCTCTATGAATTCATCGGGGATTAATGAAGGTATTTTTGAGGCCCATTCGATAAAACAATAATTACCAGAATAAATATAATCTTCAAACCCTATATCTATTGCCTCATATTCATCTTTTAGGCGATAGCAATCAAAATGATATAAATTATCACCATTAGGTAACTGATATTCATTCACAATTGAAAACGTAGGACTGGATACAGCATCTTCTACACCCATTGCTTTACACAAGTGAGTCATAAAAGTAGTTTTTCCCGCCCCCATCTCACCGTTAAGGATTATTGTTGGCTTTGATAATAATTTTAAGATTTCATTTGAAACTGCTCTTAACTCCTCTAAAGAAACAGCTTCCTTACGATACAATACGATCATTTTGGTAACAATTCTATAAAGGGAACAATTACCTCCTCCATTGAAATGCCTCCGTGTTGAAAAGAATCACCATAGGCTCTCACATATTGATTAAAGTTATTAGGGTATACAAAATAGTCGTCCTCGGTGGTGAAAACGAAAGAAGACGAAACGTTCCGTTTAGGTAGACCGATTTTCTCGGGATCTTTCACCGTAAATAATGATTTTGAATCATACGAAAGGTTTTTGCCCGTCTTGTATCTGAGGTTAGTATTTGTATTACGATCTCCAACAATTTTCACAGGCTTTTTCACTCGCACTGTTCCATGATCTGTTGTAATGATCACTTTCACTTTCTCATCTTTTAATTTTTTCAGCAAAGCCAGTAAAGGAGAATGCTCTAACCATGATTTTGCAAGCGTTCTATAAGCCGCTTCATCTTTGGCTAACTCTTTAATTACAGCAATATCTGTTCGTGCATGCGATAACATATCCACAAAATTATAGACAATAACATTTAAGTCATTATGCATCAAATTCGAGAGATTATCAACAACAGCATTCCCCGCTTCCGGGTTAAGTATTTTATGATAAGAATAGCTGTATTTTAATTTATTTGCTTTTAAATTTTCACCTAATAATTCTTTTTCAAAATTATTCTTTCCGCCATCTTCATCTTCATGTGACCAATATTGAGGTAATTTCTTGCTTATTGCCAACGGAGTCATTCCAGAAAAAATAGCATTTCGTGCATATTGAGTGGTGGTTGGCAAAATAGAGAAGTATGCATCTTCAATGCTTGTTTTGAAATAAAGATTAATAATCGGTTCAAAAGCTTTCCATTGGTCAAATCTCAAATTATCAATTAAGATAAAAAACACTTTCTCTCCATTGTTTAATAATGGAAACACCCGTTCTGGAAAAAGCTCGTGAGACAACAAGGGTTTATCAAAATCATCACCATTTAACCAATCCTCATAGTTTCTAGTGATAAATTTCGAAAAGTTCACATTTGCTTCTGATTTCTGCATTTCAAGCACTTCCTTCATGCTCTTATGTTCCGTGTCATCGATGCCAATTTCATGATATACCAGTTTTTTATAAACATCCACCCATTCCTCGTAAGTAATGATGTCGTTATAGGTCATACTTATTTGCTGAAACTCTTTCTGGTAATTAGAGTTCGTTTTTTCCGAAACCAACCGTTTATTTTCAAGTAGCTTCTTAATAGATAAAAGGATTTGCTTTGGGTTAATTGGCTTAATTAGATAGTCGGATATTTTAGAACCAATAGCCTCCTCCATAATTTGTTCCTCTTCATTCTTAGTAATCATTACTACGGGAATGTTAGGTTTTATTTTTTGAATTTCTGCAAGTGCTTCTAAACCGCTTAAGCCAGGCATACTCTCATCTAAAAAAACTAAGTCAAAATCATCTTTTTTAATATTTTCTAATGCCTCTACCCCACTATTGACTGCCGTGATATCACAGTCTTTTTCAGTTAAAAAAAGGATGTGTGGTTTTAACAACTCTATCTCATCATCTGCCCATAAAATCTTATATCTTTGCATTCGCAAGTTGGTTTAAGGTTTGAAAAATCATAGTTAGCTAACGTATTCGAACAAAAAAAATTTTGGCAAGAAAAAAAATACTTAACGATCCAGTTTACGGATTTATTTCTATTTCAAGTGAATTGATTTTAAAAACACTTGACCACCCCTATTTCCAGCGTTTGAGAAGGATTAAACAACTTGGTCTTTCTGACTACGTGTACCCTGGAGCGCTGCACACCCGTTTTCATCACGCGATTGGTGCTATGCATTTAATGGGTGAAGCATTAAAAAGTTTGCAAGAAAAGGGAGTTGAAATTACTCCAGAGGAAATTGAAGCAAGTCAACTAGCTATTTTATTACATGATATCGGCCACGGTCCATTCTCCCATGCGCTTGAACATTCCTTACTAAAAGGTGTTCACCACGAAGCCATTTCTTTGGCAATAATGAAAAAATTAAACGCTGAGTTTGGTAGTCAACTTGATTTGGTGATTACCATTTTCACCAACAACTACGCTAAAAAATTTCTACATCAACTGGTTTCTTCTCAGCTGGATATTGACCGGATGGATTACCTCCAAAGGGATTGTTTTTTCACGGGGGTGTCAGAGGGAACAATTGGTTCTGAACGCATCATAAAAATGTTAGACGTTGTGGATAACAAATTGGTGGTCGAAGAAAAAGGAATATATAGTATAGAAAATTTTTTAAACGCTAGAAGGTTGATGTATTGGCAAGTATACTTACACAAAACTGCCATTAGTGCTGAACAAATGCTTATTCAATTGTTTAATAGGGCACAAATCCTATCAAATGAAGGTATGGCTTTACCTATTAGTCCTGCGTTAAACTTTTTCTTTAGCAATAACGTAGGACTAAAAGCGTTAAATGAAAATCCCGTTGCGCTCGAAAAATTTAATCAAATAGATGACTATGATGTTTGGGGGGCAATTAAAAATTTCACAACTTGTTCTGATATTGTTTTGTCACACTTAAGCACTTGCTTGTTAAATAGAGATCTAAATAAAGTTATTTTGAGCAGTGAAAAACCTGAAGAGGAAACAATTAACAAGATTAAATCAGAACTTATCACTCAATACAAACTCTCTGAAGAAGAAGTAAGAAGTTTTTATTCAGTAGGTTCTATCTCTAATGCCGCCTATATAGCAAAAGGAGAAACGATAAACATTATTACCAAAAAAGGCAAAATTCTTGATGTTGCTGAAGCTTCAGAATTACCAAACATTAAAGCCATAAGTCAGATTGTGACCAAACATTATCTGTGTTGGCCAAAAAACATTAAAATTTAGAATAAATTAAACATGGAGTTTTCAGTAAAAGAAATTGCTCAAATTCTCAATGGTGAAGTTGTGGGAGATGACTCTCAAAAAATTAACACGCTCAACAAAATTGAAGAAGCACAAAAGGGTTCAATTGCTTTTTTAGCTAACCCTAAATATGAGCCACATATTTATAATACAAATGCTACAGCAGTAATTGTGAGTAGCGATTTCAAACCTCAGCGCCCCATATCTTCAACTCTTATTAAAGTAGCTGATCCCTACTCGAGTTTTACCGCTTTATTAGAAGAGTATAATAGAATACTATCACTAACTAAAACAGGAATTGAAGAGCCGTCTTACTTAGCTGAAGGTACATCCGTTGGATCAAACATTTATCGAGGTGCCTTTTCATACATTGGCAAAGGAGCAACAATTGGCAATAATGTCAAAATATACCCTCACGCCTATATTGGTGATCAATCAATTATTGGAGACAACACAGTAATTTACCCAGGGGTTAAAATATATGCTAACTCCGTTATTGGGAATAATTGTGTATTACACGCTAATTGTGTAATTGGAAGTGATGGATTTGGTTTCGCCCCTCAATCAGACGGTACCTATAAGGCTATACCACAAGTAGGAAATGTCATTATTGAAGACAATGTAAGCATTGGTGGTAATACCGTTATTGATTGCGCTACAATGGGCTCAACGATAATTAAAAAAGGCGTAAAAATTGATAACCTTGTTCAAATTGCACATAACGTAGAAGTGGGAGAAAACACCGTAATAGCGGCACAGGTAGGAATAGCTGGATCAGCAAAAATTGGAAAAAACTGTGTCTTTGCTGGGCAAGTTGGCATTGCTGGTCATATTCAGGTGGCGGATCGTGTTACTATTGGAGCGCAATCGGGCGTCAACAAAGCAAACAAACCTGGTGAAACATTACTCGGTAGTCCCGCTATTGAAGTAAAGCACCGACTTAAAACTTATATGATTACCAAAAATCTACCCCAATTAGTCAAGCGAATTGAGGATTTGGAAGAAAAAGTAGTAAATTTGCCGACTTTATAGGTAGAGAATGAATGCAAAACAACAGACTTTAAAAGATTCCGTAAATTTTTCAGGAAAAGGTTTACATACAGGTGCTCCTGTAAATTTAACACTACAACCTGCTGCGATAGATTTCGGGATTAAGTTCCAACGAATTGATTTAGAAGGAGAACCAATCATTGAAGCAGATGCTGATTTAGTTGTTGATGTTTCTAGAGGAACAACAATAGAAAAAAATGGCGCGCGAGTGTCTACTATTGAACACGTACTCTCTGCTCTTGTAGGTTTACAACTTGACAATATATTAATTCAACTTGATGGACCCGAAGTACCAATTATGGACGGGAGTGCCCTTCCTTTTGTTGAAGGTATAGAGAAAATCGGGATTGAAGAACAAAATGCCTTTAGAGAATACATCGAGTTAGATCACGCTATTTATTATAATGACCCAGAAAGAGAAGTTGAAATGGCTTTTCTTCCTTTAGATGACTATAGAGTAACTGTAATGGTTGACTACAACTCCGATGTACTTGGCAGCCAACACGCTACACTGAATGAGTTTGCGGATTACAAAAAAGAAATTTCTCCTTGTAGAACATTTTGTTTTGTACATGAACTCGAATTTTTATTAAACCAAGGACTTATAAAAGGTGGGGACTTAGACAATGCTGTTGTCGTTGTTGACCGCTCCGTTAAGCAAGATGATCTTGATCGTCTTGCTAAGTTATTTGGTAAAGGTGATGTTCAAGTAAAAGAAGACGGTTGTTTGAATAATACTAACTTACGATTTAAAAATGAACCTGCTCGACATAAATTACTTGACGTAATGGGCGATTTAGCATTAGTAGGTAAACCAATTAAGGGGCAAATTTTAGCCGCGCGTCCAGGTCATGCTGCTAATGTTGAGCTTGCAAAAAGAATTAAAAAAGCATACAAAGGCAAAAGAAAAACGGCCCCAAAATATGACCCTGCTGAAAAACCACTTCTAAATACTGCTGAAATATACAAAGCGCTACCTCACCAACCTCCATTTCAATTGGTTGACAAAATCATTTATTTGGATCATAAATCTGTGGTAGGAGTTAAAAACGTCTCTATTGCTGAGCCGTATTTTATGGGACACTTTCCAGGCAACCCTGTCATGCCAGGAGTATTGCAACTCGAAACGATGGCTCAAGTAGGCGGCATTTTTGTATTAAATACGGTAGATGATCCCGAAAACTACTGGACTTATTTCTTAGGGGTTAATGAGTGTAAATTTAGAAAACCTGTTTTACCTGGAGACACCCTAGTTATTCGTTGTGAATTATTAGCTCCGATAAAAAGAGGGATTGCTTTAATGAAAAGTGAAGCATTTGTTGGAGACACCCTAGTGTGCGAAACAGAAATATTAGCAAATATTACGAGAAAAAATTAATCTCCATGAACCAACCCTTAGCATATATTCATCCTGAGGCTAAAATTGCTAGAAACGTAGTAATTGAACCTTTCACAACCATACACAAAGATGTAGAAATTGGTGATGGAACTTGGATTGGTTCAAATGTGACAATCATGGAAGGTGCTCGCATTGGAAAAAATGTAAAAATCTATCCAGGTGTAGTAATTTCCTGCGTGCCTTCTGATTTAAAGTTTGACGGTGAGTACACCACATGTGTAATCAAAGATAATGCAATTATCAGAGAGTGTGCCACAATAAGTAGAGGTACCACAGATAAAAACACAACTATTATAGGTAGTAACACCTTAATCATGTCCTATGTACATGTCGCACATGATTGTATTGTTGGAGATAACTGTGTAATTGTAAATGCTGTGCAATTAGCGGGTCACGTGGAAGTGGGCGATTGGGCAATTGTAGGAGGAACTTCTGCAATACATCAATTTGTAAAAGTGGGTGAACATTGCATGATTGCTGGTGGATCAAAAGTCAGAAAAGATATCCCCCCTTTTACTAAAGCGGGAAGAGACCCTATGAGCTATTGCGGAGTGAACTCTATTGGATTGAGAAGACGAGGCTTTTCTAATGAACAAATAAACGAAATACAGGATATCTATAGAACGCTCTATCAAAAAGGGTATCATAACTCTAAAGCTGCTGACATTATTGAAATGGAAATGAAGCCTACAGAAGAACGTGATAAAATATTAAACTTTATCCGTAACTCTGACAGAGGTATTATGAAAGGATATTCATCTGGCCGATGAAAATAGTGCTCGACAATTTAGGGAAACGATTTCACTATCACTGGATTTTTAACAACCTAAGTTTCGAGTTTGAGTCAAACAACTCATATGCAATTACAGGGTCAAACGGTTCGGGTAAGTCTACCTTATTAAAAGTAATTGCTGGCGTAGATTCTCCTAACACAGGTACTATTACTTATTTATTAGAAAAGGAAGTTCTGGATCCGAGTCAAATCCACAGAACCCTCACCATTGCTGCTCCTTATCAGGAATTAATTGAAGAACTCACTTTGTCCGAGCTATTAGCTTTTCATCTAAAATTTCGTGAATTAACCATCTCGAAAAAAGATTTTTTACTTGAAACAATGCTTGAAAGCTCAGCTAACAAGTTAATCAAAGACTTCTCTTCGGGTATGAAACAACGAGTTAAATTGGGGTTAGCATTATTCACTAAAACAGCATGTACCCTTCTTGATGAACCTACAACTAATATGGATCAACAAGGAATTGATTGGTATTTAGCTACAATCAAGAAAATTATAGGTTCAAGAACACTAATTATCAGTTCGAACATGGCTTATGAATATGATTTTTGCGATGCTACTATTGCTGTTGAGTCTTACAAGCATGTCAATAACTAGGCAAATTTAACGATGGTTACCCCATCGCCCCCAAAATCAGGATGTTCTTCATTTAATTCACCTACATGTTTATTTTTTCCAAAAATTGATTTCACAAGCTTTTTAAGCACCCCTGTTCCTCTCCCATGAATGATTTTTACCTCATGCACAGACAACACCAAAGCATCATCAAGATAACGCTCTAACAACTCCTGAGCTTCTTGACCAGACTTTCCTCTGATATCTATTGTAGATTCGAATTCCTGGCGTTGTTGAATGGATACTTTATGGCTCTGCTTATTTTTAGTTTGCTCTTGTTGGTGTCCTTGTACGAGCGTGTGTTTTTTCACCCGTAATTTCAACTCGCCAATTGCCACATCCACCATTTGTCCCGAAATAGCTAGTACCTCTCCCACGGACTCACTCCCGATCAACTTTACTTTTTGTCCTACTTTTAATTCTTTAATCGGCTGATCCCTAACTATAGGTTTGGGTAATTCCGATAATTTGTAACGCTCTTCTATTTTCTTGACCTCTTCTCGCGCTTCCTTTAAAGAATCAGTACCCTTCTGAAACTTGGCATTGGAAATTTTATCCAGTTGTTTTCTAGTAGTTTGTAACAAATCACTAACTTCTTGTCTTGCTTTGCTAAGTAGATTATGTTTACTTTCCTGATAAAAATTTACTAATTCTTGATATTGTTTTTGCAGCTTATCTAACTCAATTTGTTGTTTGGAGATATTTCTAGCATTTTTCTCTAACTCAACCTCTCGTTCATTCAACTGCTTTAACTTTTCATCATAGGAGATTTTATCTTGAGTGAAACGCGCTTTTGCACTTTCTAAAATATATTGAGGAACACCTACATTCGCAGCAACTTCAAAAGCAAAAGACCGACCAGGGGTACCTACATTCAAGGTATATAATGGTGTCATTTCTTTAGTGTCAAACTGCATCGCTCCATTTAACCCACCCGGTTCACTACCAATCTGTTTTACTTCTTCATAATGTGTACTTACCACACCAAAAGATTTTGCTTTAAGTAATTCTAACAAAATCTCTGAAGCAATTTTACCACCTGATTCAGGATCAGTTCCAGCGCCAAATTCGTCTAATAAAAATAACGTTGATTGGTCTGCTGTCTTCAACAACTTTGACATGCGCGTCATGTGCGCGGTATAAGTACTCAATTCATCCTGAACGGATTGATCATCGCCTATATCTGCAACAATGGCGTTAAAAACTGAAAGTCTGGAACTTGAATCAATTGGCAATAACATTCCGGCTTGTAACATCAGCTGGAGTAAACCAACGGTTTTTAACAATACAGACTTACCTCCAGCATTAGGGCCAGAAAGTACTAAAACCCGTGTTTTGTAATCAAGCTTTAAATCAAACGGAATGGTAGCACCAGCACCGTAGATCAAAACCAAATTAGGATTGCGGGCACCTTTAATATCTAAAACGGGTTTATCAAACACTAATTGCGGTTTTTCAGCGCCCATTTGTTTTGCCAGTTTGGCTTTGGCAATGATAAAATCAAAAACAGCTATTTGGTTTAATGTTTCCTTCAAATAAGATGCATGAAAGGAGACTTGATCCGTGAGTTCTTTAAATATTAAGTATTTAATTCTTCTTTCTTCGATTTCTAACTCCCTTAATTCATTATTCAAATTAAGGATAGAAGAAGGCTCAATGTAGGTGGTTTGACCAGAAGCCGATTCATCATGAATTAACCCATCTACTTGACGTTTGTATTCCGAGAAAAGAGGCAAAACGATTCGTCCGTTGATAATTGTCGGTTGGGCATCAGAGGCTGCTCGTCCTTTTTCAATATGCACTTTGAGTAGGTTGACTGCTTTCTCACGAATGGAAGATGATATGGAATTGATTTCCTTTGAAACCCGCTTTAGTTCAGGATTTGCATTAATATTTAGTTCACCTGTAGGAAGGATAAAATGAGAAAGCCGATCATGAAGTGCTCTAGGGTAGTCATATGTTTCCACCAGCTTATTTAAAGCCTTAAGGTTGGTGTTTTTTTGAACTGCAAACAAGATGATGTCTATTGTTGACAATAGATCTAAAACCAATTTTAAGTCAGATTCAAAAAGGACTATTCCTGACTTATTCAATTTTGGGAAAATGAGCGCCATTGCGCTATGATCTTTATCTATTAAGTTAACCCCAGTGTCTAATAGCTTAACGGCTTCTTCTACTTCTAAAAGTTGCTGGTTAATAATTTCTGGCTTTATATTAATTTGAATTGACTTCAGATACTTTTCTCTTGAAAATTGCATCTTAGTCAAGTTCTGCAATTCATCAAGTAGTTCTTGAAAGCCTAATTTTTTAAAGGTGTTATCCATAATGTAAAACTAAAAAAGGTTTGAGTCTGGACCCAAACCTTTTCATAAAGATTGATTAAAATATAAACCAAAGTCACTTAATATAACTGGCGATTTTTGTCTGTATCGTGCTCATTTTTTCTTTACTCACCGATAATTTAGGGCGAGAAAAATTCATGTCGTCTATTTTGTTTAAAGGAATCAAATGAACGTGAGCATGAGGTACTTCTAACCCGATAACTGTTACGCCTATCCGCATGCACGGTATAGCTTTTTCAATTGCTTTTGCCACTTGTTTGGCAAACATATGCAGTTCAGCTAACAACTCATCGTCTAAATCATAGATGTAGTCAATTTCTTTTTTAGGAATAACTAAGGTATGCCCTTCAACTAATGGATTTACATCTAAAAAAGCGAGACAATTTTCTGTCTCAGCTATTTTATAACAGGGTATTTCACCATTAACGATTTTAGTGAAAATGCTGCTCATTATCTACTTATTTCTACCAGTTCAAACTCCACTTCACCTGCAGGCACCATAACTTTTGCTATATCACCAACAGACTTACCTAACAATCCTTTGGCAATAGGTGAAGAAACTGATAATCTCATTTGTTTCAAGTCTGCTTCTTCCTCAGGAACTAGTGTGTAGGTCATTTCCATACCTGTTTTCTTGTTTTTGATTTTTACTATAGAAAGAATAGCTACTTTGGTAGCATCAATTTGAGAGTCATCAATAATACGTGCTGATGCGACTTTGTTTTCCAAGTCTGATATACGCATTTCTAACATGCCTTGAGCATCTTTCGCAGCATCATACTCAGCATTTTCACTCAAATCACCTTTATCTCTCGCCTCCGCAATTTGCTTAGACATGTCAGCACGCCCACGAGTTTTAAGGTCATTTAATTCTTCTTTAATCTTTTCTAACCCTTCTTTAGTATAATATTGGTACTTTGCCATATCTATCTTAATTTCAACTAGTTGCAAAAAAAACAGAACGGACCACATAGTCATCCGTTCTGCTTTGCGAAGTTAAGCACTTTTTATTGAAAGTCAATGAGAGGGGAACTTCTCTGCTAACTTAGTGGCTAACACTTCATTAATTTTATAATACGATTCATGGCTCCAGCCCGCCACATGAGGGGTTAAAATCACATTGTTTTGATGGGTTAACTTTGAAAATAAGTTTTTTTCTTCATCAGTAAAACTCCTTATTTTTTCGTTCTCTAACACATCCAGTGCGGCCCCAAGTACCTTTTTGCTTTCAAGCAATGGCAACATATCTTGTAGTTTTAAAACCTTCCCTCTTGCGGTATTGACCAACCAAATCGGTTTTTTAAATTGTTGAATATATGCTTCATTGACCATTCCTCTGGTTTCGTCAGTTAAGGGCACATGGATACTAAATACATCTGATTCAGTATATATTTCCTCCATAGTTGCTTCCCGTACCCATTCATCAGAAAAACCTTTTTTGTATTTGTCATACGCTATAACTGTGCAACCAATTGCTTTTAATCGCTGAGCAAATGCCTTAGCCATATAACCATACCCTAACAAGCCTACCGTTTTTCCGCTGAGTTCATACCCACGATTACTTTCTCTGTTCCAAACGAAATTTCTTATCTCATGATCTGATTTATAA
The DNA here is from genome assembly GCA_963849955.1 of uncultured Cytophagales bacterium. Classification (GTDB taxonomy): domain Bacteria; phylum Bacteroidota; class Bacteroidia; order Cytophagales; family JAAEPT01; genus CAWFGW01. Next base: position 147,155 of record CAWKJU010000014.1, read on the forward strand.
ATATTGTTCAACAAACCAAGCACCATTCCTAAAGCGTGTTCAGCTAGTGCATCACGATTTCCCTCTGGAGCATTGACTAAAACAATCCCTCTACGGGTTACTTCTTCCACATCAATTTGATCGAGACCTGCTCCTGCCCGTGCAATAAATTTTAAATTAGACACCTTGTCTAAAAAAGCAGCATCGACAACCAACTTACTGCGAATCACAAGTCCTTCATAACCGCTTATTTGATTTAAAATTTCTTCGTGCGTAATGGAGGGTTTATAGTCAACTTCAATTCCAATAGCATGAAACAACGATGTGATGCTTTCATGCATTTCATCTATAACTAAGCATTTCATCATGTTTAAATTAATAGTTTTGCGACACCAAAATAAACTGCAATTCCTAATAGATCATTAAGTGTCGTTATGAACGGACCAGACGCTAAAGCTGGATTAATTTCCATTCTATTTAAAATGTAGGGTGTAATTGTTCCTGTAAAGGAGGAAAGCAACACTACACTTAATAGAGAAAAAGAAACGACCATTGCAATATCCATGTCCATAAAAAAGATATTAAAAGTAAACACTAAGCTGGAAATAGCGATACCATTTACGATAGATACTAAAAAAGATTTCCAAACGCGACTTACCACATCGTCATGATAATTAGATCCACTGGCTAAACCTTGCACTACAATGGAGGAGGATTGGATACCGACATTTCCACCTGTCGCCATAATTAATGGGATAAAAAAAGCCATTGCAGGAACAGCAATTAAATCTGCTTCGAAAAAGCCTATCAGCTTGGCTCCCGTTAAGCCCCCCATCATACCGATAAGTAACCACGGTAAACGCGAACGGGTCATCAACCAAATTGAATCACGGTGCTCCACATTTTGAGAGATACCCGCCATCAACTGCCTTTCCAGTTCCGCTTGCTCAGTAATTACATCAACGATATCATCAATGGTAATTCGACCTAATAATTTCTTTTGAAAATTCACTACAGGAATGGCTGTCAAGTCATATTTACTCATGATTTGTGCGACCTCTTCTTCACTAGTAAACGATTCTACATACTGCAAATCGTCTTCATACAATTGAGATATTTTAGTAGCATCGGAAGCCAATACAATCGCTTTCAAAGGAATTCTACCTAAAAGAATGTCGTTATCATCAACCACGTAAATCGAATAAATACGTTCAACCTTACTGGCTTGACGTCTTATTTCGTCAATACACTGAACCACAGTCCAGTTTTCATTGGCTTTGATTAATTCTTTTGCCATTAAACCTCCTGCAGTATCTTCGTCATAGCGAAGTAAGTCTACAATGTGTGCGGCTTGCTCTTTATTCTTTAATAAAGCAATTGTCTCTTGTCTTACACGTAAAGGTTGTTCATTTAATATATCGGCAGCGTCATCCGACTCTATATATTCAACAAACCGAGCTAATTCGTCTGGGGTATAATTTCTTAAAAACTTTGCCCGAGTATCTTCATCTAACTCCGTTATGATTTCAGCACCAACCTCTACATCTAATACTTCGAGTACATACTTCGACTCTTTGGTGTTTAATTCATATAAAACAGAGGTAATATCTGCCGCATGCAAATCATTCAAATGCTCCTGTATAAATCGAACATCTTGGTGTTCAATGGCATCTTCTAAATGATTAAGTAACTCTTTTGACAGTTCAAATGGCATGCTTATAAGTTTTGAATTTCTAAAGTAAGTTGAACAAACTGGTCTACACTTAGCTGTTCTGCGCGTTTATTAAAAACATCTTTTTCAAGTAATTCTGCGGGTAAATTTAGCGGTTTTAATGCGTTGCGCAAGGTCTTCCTTCTATTATTAAACCCTTGTTTTACCACCCTAACAAAGAGTTTTTCATCGCATAACAATTGAGTAACATTGTTACGCTTTAAACGCACCACAGCCGACTGCACTTTCGGTGGTGGAATAAACACATCGGCATCTACAGTAAATAAATACTCCACTTCGTAATAGGCTTGAAGGAAGACACTCAGAATACCGTATTTCTTGGAACCTTCCTTAGACGCAATTCTTTCAGCTACTTCTTTTTGCAACATCCCCACAACCGTGGGTACGCAATGTTTTAACTCCAATACTTTAAAAAATATTTGAGAAGAGATGTTGTAAGGAAAGTTTCCGATGATAGCAAAAGGTTCCGGGATAAGTTCTTCCCAATTTTCTTGTAAAAAATCACCCTCAATAATCCTTAGCTCGGGGTAGTGTAGTGACAAATAAGCAACAGACTCCTTATCAATTTCCGCTACAGCCAGTTTTTTTTGTTCTTCTTGAATCAGATATTTAGTCAAAACCCCCATTCCAGGACCTATTTCTAATACCGCGGGAACATCACAATGGTTGAGTAATGCGTCCACAATATTTTTTGCTACATATTCATCATTCAAGAAATGCTGTCCTAAATGTTTTTTTGGCTTAACTTTATCCATTCGTATCATATAAAATAGTATTTATGCCCGTTGCTCTATCCCATCAAACACAAGCATCTTCCAAATATCAAGTATTTCTGTGTAACAAGTCGACTCTTACTTCTTTTAATATAGAAATTCAAGAACACCTCGCAACTAAAGAAGAGTCTATTGCCGCTTTAAGCTCCCCTAATGAGAAAACTATATACGTAAAATTGGAAGAAGAACTTTCTGGCTCCTCGCTCGAAAAAGCACGTAAGTTAGGTTTTGAGTGTTTTCAACTTCTAAAAAGCAAAACCAATAACACTGTTTCTATCCATTTGTCTGAAAGCTCATTGCTTGAGCAAGCTTTTTTAGAAGGGTTGTTGTTGTCAACCTATACCTTTGACAAGTATAAAACAAAAAAATCACCAGCTCTAAAAATTGAAATAGTGTATAATTCATCTCCTGACTTTTTTGATGAACTCCAAAACCTAACGAATGCCGTTTTCACTACACGGGATTTGGTTAATGAACCCCAAAGCACACTAAATAGCTCTGCCTATAAAACAGCTATTGAAAAAATATTTCAGAAACAAAAAGACGTAACCGTAACCATTCTTGAAAAGAAACAACTAGAAGCGCTTCAAATGAATGGGCTTTTAGCAGTGAATTCTGCCAGCAACCACCCCCCTTACTTTGCTGTTTGTGAATACAAGCCGAAGCAATTCAACAATAAGAAACCTGTGATTTTGGTGGGTAAAGGAGTTGTTTATGACACAGGTGGGTTAAGCATTAAACCTACCCAAAACTCAATGGATATCATGAAGTGTGATATGGCGGGATCGGCTGCAGTAATTGGCGGTTTACTAGCTGCAACTGCTAACTCCCTACCTTTACACCTCATTGCACTTATTCCTATTACAGATAATTGGATAGGGCCAAAATCTTTTGCCCCCGGAGATGTATTAAAAATGGCTAATGGAAAATCAGTAGAAGTAATGGATACAGATGCCGAAGGTCGGTTAATCTTAGCTGACGCCTTATTTCATGCTCAAAAATTCGACCCCGAATTAGTTATTGACCTTGCCACGCTTACTGGTTCAGCCGTACGCGCTATTGGACAGGAAGGAATTGTATATATGGGTAATGCACCCCAGAAACAAAAAAAAGCATTAGAAGAAAGTGGGATGAACACCTATGAACGACTGGTTGAATTTCCACTATGGGATGAATATGGTGAACAGCTCAAATCATCCATTGCAGACATTAAAAATTTAGGCGGCCCCACAGCTGGAGCAATCACTGCTGGAAAATTCTTAGAGCATTTCATTGATTATGATTGGATGCATTTAGATATTGCAGGACCAGCTTATATTGCTGCAACAGATAGCTACCGTGGTAAAGACGCTACTGGTGCAGGTGTACGATTACTTTATCATTTCTTAAAGACATACAATTCATGAGCGAAAAACAACTTCCAATTATCGGCATATCAATAGGAGACATTAATGGCATCGGTCCTGAAATCACCCTCAAAGTATTTTCCGATGAACGAATGCTTGCTTTTTGTACGCCTGTAATATATGCTTCGGGAAAATTGATAGCGTACTATCGCAAAAGCCTCAATATCAATTTTAACTATAACCAAACGGACTCCATAGAAGGAATTCATTTAGGAAAAAATAACATTCTCAATTGTATTTCTCCTACTATTGAAGCTAAGCCGGGAGAACAACACAAAGAAGCCGGTGATGCAGCCTTTCAATCACTAGATGCGGCTGTGAATGATTTGCTTGCCCGTAAAATCGATGCGTTGGTTACAGCACCAATCAATAAAAAATTGATTCAGAACGAAAATTTTAATTTTCCAGGTCATACAGAATACCTGACTGAAAAAGCCGAGGAACAAGATTCGTTAATGTTAATGACTAGTGAAGATTTAAAAATAGGTTTAGTAACTGCTCATGTGCCACTAGCAGAAGTAGCGAAACATGTTACGAAAGAAAACATTATTAAAAAAGCACTTCAACTCAATAAAACACTCAAAAAGGACTTTCACATCCCAAAACCCAAATTAGCAATTATGGGTCTTAACCCACATGCTGGGGATAATGGTTTATTAGGGTCAGAAGAACAAGACGTCATCATTCCTGCTATACAAGAATTAAATAACCAAGGGGTGCTTGCATTTGGACCCTTTTCCTCTGATGGCTTTTTTGGCAACTATAGTTTCAAAGCATACGATGGGGTGTTGGCCATGTACCACGACCAAGGACTGATTCCATTCAAAACTATTGCATTTGATTTGGGTGTAAACTACACTGCTGGGTTACCAATTGTAAGAACTTCGCCCGATCATGGCACTGCTTATGAAATTGCTGGAAAAGGAATTGCTAACGAAAACTCGTTCAGAGAGGCTGTATACCTAGCAATTAACATTTCTGAGAAAAGAAAATCTCTTTTAAAATAACTTATTTTTGTCTTCCTTTTATTAAAAAACAAAAAAGTGCTAACTTTGCCGACCGATTAATAGTGTGATGAGTAAACATAAACAGTTTGGTATCAATATTCTTGGGCTGAGTAACACTACTCATGACTACGAATGGACTATTAATAATTCGTTCTTTGAAGCCTTAGAGGAACCACTTATAGAAAAGGGAGACTTGAAAGTAAAAGCTGAACTTACAAAATCAGAAAGAATGATTGTTGTAGATTTGGACATTACGGGAACAGTGGAATTAGTATGTGATAGAAGTTTGGAACCCTTTAATCATCAACTCGATATAAAAAGCACCACTTACTTTAAGTATGCGGACGAATATGCTGAAATAAACGAGGAGGTCATTAACATTCCACACAATCTGGACAAATTAAACCTAGCTCAACTAATCTATGAAAATATAGGAGTTAACATTCCTATTAAAAAACTACATCCCAAGTTTGATCTTTCTGAACAAGAAAGTGATGACGAGGAGATCACACTGGTTTATGGCGACAAAGAGTCTTCTGAAGAATCAGAAAACATTGACCCACGATGGTCAGCATTAAAAAATTTGAAGAACTAAATAAAATAAGTAATAACCATGGCGCATCCTAAAAGAAAAACGTCAAAGACGAGAAGAGACAAGAGAAGAACGCACGTGAAGTCGGTTGTACCTAACGTTTCTATCTGTTCAGTAACTGGTGAAGCTCACCTATACCACAGAGCCTATTGGCACGAAGGAAAATTATACTATAAAGGACAAGTAGTGCTTGAAAAAGAAGTTTTAGCTTAACAAAACTTTTATTCAGTATGAGAATAGCATTAGACGCAATGGGGGGAGATTTTGCCCCCCGCGCCATTATAGAAGGAGCTATTTTAGCTAAGAAAGAAGGCTTACATCCTGAGTCAGAAATCATCTTAGTTGGACAGGAATCTGTAATTATAGAACACCTAGAAGCTCTTGGTGGCTCAAAAGATGACTTTGAAATCAAACATGCTGATCAAGTCATTGAAATGGGCGAACACCCTACTAAAGCAATTTCTCAAAAACCTAACTCCTCCATCATGGTTGGCTTACAGCAATTGAAAGCCAAAGAAACTGATGCGTTTTGTAGTTGTGGTAACACAGGGGCAATGTTAGTTGGCTCTATGTTTACTGTACGCCCTATTGAAGGAATTATCCGTCCAGGAATTGGAGGATATTTCCCTAAATTAAATGGCTATGGTATTGTAATTGACGTGGGAGCAAATGCCGACTGTAAACCTGATGTATTAGAACAATATGCGCAACTAGGATCTATCTATGTTGAACATGTTATGAATAAGCCAAACCCAAAAGTAGGCTTACTTAATCTTGGTACTGAAGAAGGTAAAGGTTCGCTTTTAACCCAAGCGACTTACGCACTCCTCAAATCTAATGACAAAATTAACTTTATCGGTAACATTGAAGGTAGAGATTTTTTCAATGACAAAGCAGACGTAATAGTCTGTGATGGATTTACTGGAAATGTAGTTTTAAAAATGGGTGAAGAGTTCTACGAAATAATGAAAGAACAAAACAACACGAATGCATTTGTTGATAAGTTTGATTATTCTCACGTAGGGGGAAACCCAATTCTAGGAATTAATGGTAACGTGATTGTCGGTCATGGAATCTCTAACGCTAGAGCTGTAGTCAACATGTTAAAAATTGGTGAAGCAGCTGCAGAAAATCAGATTTCTGAGAAAATCAAAAAATCATTCAAATAAGTAATAATGACTAAAATTCGTGCAGCAATTACCGGTATCCAAGGATACGTACCCGACTATGTGTTAACGAATGAAGAGCTTGCTACAATTGTAGATACCAATGATGAGTGGATAATGTCTCGTACAGGTATAAAAGAGCGACATATATTAAAAGGGGACAGAGGTACCTCATTCATGGCTGCCGAAGCCGCAAAGCAACTGCTTGAAAAAACCAACACCAAAGCTGAAGACATCGATTTCATTATCGTTGCGACTGTAACCCCAGACTTTGCATTCCCATCCACAGCAAACCTGGTTGCTGATCTAATTGGCGCAAAAGACTGTTATGGTTATGATATCTCAGCGGCATGTTCTGGGTTTTTATTTGCCCTATCAACTGCTGCCAAGTTCATTGAAAGCGGAAAAAACAAAAAAATACTCGTTATCGGTGCAGACAAAATGTCTTCCATTGTCAACTATGAAGATCGTACTACTTGCATTCTTTTTGGTGACGGTGCTGGTGCCGCGTTAGTTGAACCCTACGAAGGAGAAGAAGGTATTATCGATGAAATATTAAAGTCAGACGGCAAAGGCGCTGAATATTTATATCAAAAAGCTGGGGGTAGTAGACACCCTGCTAGCATCGAAACAGTCACCAATAGAGAACATTTTTTACATCAAGAAGGCTCTACGGTATTTAAGTTTGCTGTTACTAAAATGGCTGATGTCTCGGCAGAGATTTGTGAGCGAAACAACCTTACGAGCGACAACATCGCTTGGTTAGTACCTCATCAAGCGAACAAACGCATTATTGATGCTACCTCAAAAAGAATGGGGATTGATGATGAAAAAGTAATGTTAAACATCCACAAGTATGGTAACACTACGGCAGCAACTATCCCTCTTTGCCTATGGGATTACGAAAAGCAATTGAAAAAAGGAGACAACCTTGTCTTGGCTGCTTTCGGAGGCGGATTCACTTGGGGATCGATGTATATCAAGTGGGCTTACGATTCTAACTAAAAAATATTTGGGTTTATAATCCTGTTCATTAATTTTAAAATTGAACTTAAAAGTAAATGGCTACAACATCAGATATACGTAATGGTCTAACAATTGAATATAACAATGGATTGTATACCATTGTTGAATTTCAACACGTGAAGCCAGGAAAAGGACCTGCTTTTGTCAGAACAAAATTAAAAAATGTAGTTTCTGGAAAAGTATTGGATAATACATTTTCTGCTGGACACAAAATAGATATTGTTCGTATTGAAACACGCGAGCAACAATTTCTATATAAAGATGATTTAGGTTATCACTTTATGGATAACGAAACCTTTGAGCAAATCACTTTACAAGAAGATATGGTAACTGGTCATCAGTTTTTGAAAGAAGGCAACCCGGTTACTATACAATTTCATGCAGAATTAGAACAACCATTAACATGTGTGTTACCAACTAATGTTATATTACAAGTAACTTATACGGAACCAGGTGTTAAAGGCGACACCGCAACAAATGCATCAAAACGAGCAACATTAGAAACGGGTGCAGAAATATTTGTTCCCCTATTCATCGAAACCGATGAAGTCATCAAAATAAATACTACCGATGGCTCCTATGTTGAGCGCGTAAAATAATTATCATTAAACTTGGATACAATGAAGGTTAAAGAAATTATAGAACTGATAGATTTCATTTCTAAGAAAAAACTGGAAGAAGTTAAAGTTGAAACAGCTGAAATCAAACTTTCAGTTAAAAAAACTGGTGGCTCAAGAGTTATTGAACAACAAGTTTATTCAAATGGGCCAATGACGGCTGCTGCACCACAAGTGAGTGCGCCTGAACCACCTAAACCAACCTCTGAAGCATCAGCACCAAAAGAAACACCTGCTGCGCCATCAAACAACTACATTACGATTAAGTCACCAATGATTGGTACTTTTTATCGTACACCAGACCCCGAGTCACCAGTTTTTGCAAATGTTGGTGATACTATTTCTGTAGGTCAAACAATTTGTATCATTGAGGCAATGAAATTGTTCAATGAAATTGAAGCAGATGTTTCAGGAAAAGTGGTTGAAGTTTTAGTAGAAAATGCTACTCCAGTAGAGTTTGATCAACCTCTATTTGTTATCGACCCATCTTAATTTCAGTTGATCAATCAAACTAGATTTCGATGTTTAAAAAAATATTAATTGCCAATCGAGGAGAAATTGCCATGCGAGTTATCCGTGCTTGTAAAGAGCTGGATATTAAAACCGTTGCTGTTTATTCCACTGCTGACAAAGAGAGTTTACATGTTCGCTTCGCTGATGAAGCTGTATGTATAGGACCTCCGATCAGTAAAGAGTCTTACCTGAATATACCTAACATAATTGCCGCTGCAGAAATCACAAATGCTGATGCAATTCATCCTGGGTATGGTTTCCTTTCTGAGAACGCTGAGTTTTCAAGAGTTTGCCAAGACTATAACATTAAGTTTATCGGTGCTTCCCCAGAAATGATTAACTCTATGGGAGATAAAGCTACCGCTAAGGCTACCATGAAAAAAGCAGGCGTGCCTACTATTCCAGGTTCCGATGGCTTAATTCATACTGTTGTAGCAGCTAAGGAATTAGCCGCCAAAATGAAATACCCTGTTATTTTAAAGGCAACTGCCGGTGGTGGTGGTCGTGGTATGCGCATCATTCGAAAAGAGAGTGAAATGGAATCGCTATGGAAATCATGTAAACAAGAATCAGAAGCCGCTTTCGGCAACGGTGATTTGTACATGGAAAAGTACATAGAAGAACCACGTCATATCGAAATACAGCTGATTGGAGATAAGTTTGGCAATGTAAGCCACTTCTCTGAACGTGATTGCAGTATTCAGCGAAGACACCAGAAATTAGTCGAAGAAACTCCGTCACCTTTCGTCAATGAGAAACTAAGAAAAAGAATGGGTGAAGCTGCTAAAAAAGGAGCTAAAGCCATTAAATATGAAGGGGCTGGAACGGTTGAGTTCTTAGTGGACAAACACGGTGATTTCTATTTCATGGAAATGAATACCAGAATTCAAGTGGAACACCCTATCACTGAAGAAGTAACTGATGTGGACTTGATTAAAGCTCAAATTAGAGTTGCTGCTGGTGAGAAAATAGATGGTAAAGACCATTTCCCAAAGCGTCATTCTATTGAGTGCCGTATTAATGCCGAAGACTGTGCAAATGGATTTAGACCTTCACCTGGAAAAGTAGGAAGTCTTCATTTACCAGGTGGACAAGGTATCCGAGTAGATACTCACGTCTACAGTGGTTACACTATTCCACCTAATTATGACTCCATGATTGCAAAGTTAATCGTTCGTGCCCCATCAAGAGAAGAGGCAATCATACGAATGAGGAGAGCACTTCAGGAGTTTATGATTGAGGGTGTCAAAACAACCATACCTTTTCACATCAAATTGATGAATGACGAGAAATTTAAATCTGGTGTATTCACCACCGCATTCATGGACACGTTTGATATGTCTGGTTTAAAATAAAACTTACGAAAGCTGAATCTTAACCGATTCAGCTTTTTTCTTTTTTTACCAACTCCTCCAATTTTTCGTACCATTCTTTTCCGTACTTGTTAATCAAAGGATCTTTTAAAAATTGGTAAACAGGCACTTTTAAACGTTCACCAAAAGTACATGCATCGGAACAAATTTCCCATCGGTCGTAATTCAAGGCCTCTCCGTTTTTCAATTTAGAAATTCGAATAGGATACATCGAGCAACTCTGCGGTTTCTTAAAATCTATTTCCCCATCATTGTACGCTTTCTCTATAGCACAATGTAAAATACCGTTATCCGAATAGACCGCATAGGCACACTCACGATCATTAATTGTTGGCGTTGAGTAATCATCCTCCCAATCCATGATGTACTTGCCTTGACGCTCTACTTCAGCAATCCCTTCCTGCGACATGTAAGGTTTTACTTTAGCATATACCTTCTCGAGCTGAACCAATTCATCATCTTCCAGGGGAGCACCTAAATCACCCTCCACACAGCAGGCACCTTTGCATTTGTTTAAATCACATACAAACTGCTCGTTAATTACATCTGCAGTTACGATAACATTGTCTATCTCTATCATGGGGAAAAGTTTTAACCCTACAAATATCTGATTTTATGTTTAGAGATGCTAACGGGAAGGAAAATGAGGACACCGAATTCTCTATTCATTTTGTTGATAAAATATACACTTAAAATCTCCCTTCCGCCTTTCAGATTTGTATCTTGCTTATTGTATGAATCCAACCGAACACGACTACTTAGCAACCTTAAATCCACCTCAGCGTGAGGCGGTTATCAATACTGAAGGCCCAGCCATGATTATCGCAGGTGCTGGCTCTGGAAAAACGCGTGTGCTTACTTATCGTATCGCTCACTTATTGAATAAAGGCGTGGATTCCTTCAATATTCTTTCACTGACTTTTACCAACAAGGCTGCAAAAGAAATGCGTGAACGTGTCGAGAAAGTAATCGGTCCAGATGCGCGTAATCTATGGATGGGAACTTTTCACTCTGTTTTTTCACGAATTCTTCGCTCAGAGTCAGAACGAATTGGCTATCCGCGCGATTTCACGATTTATGATACGGATGACACCAAATCATTGCTTCGCACCATTGTAAAGGAACTCAACCTTGACGATAAATTATACAAACCTAATGTGGTGCTTAATCGAATTTCGGCTGCAAAAAACAGACTGATTTCATACATGGAGTACAACCGTAATCCGATTTTTAAAGCAGATGATGAAGCCCAAATGCGCCCTGAGATTGGACGGATCTACAAAATATATCAAGAACGCATGTTTAGAGCAAACGCCATGGATTTTGACGACTTGCTGTTTAATACCAGCCTTCTTTTTAAAGACCACCCTGATATATTAAATAAATACCAGGACCGGTTTAAATACGTAATGGTAGACGAGTTTCAGGATACGAACTTGTGCCAGTATTACATCACTAAAAAATTAGCCGCACGAAATAGAAACATTGCTGTGGTAGGTGACGATGCACAGAGTATTTATGCTTTCCGTGGAGCAGATATTCAAAACATCCTCAACTTTGAAAAGGATTACGAAGAACTAAAAGTATTTAAGCTGGAGCAAAATTATCGTTCCACGCAAACGATTGTTAACGCAGCTAACTCAGTCATTCTTAGAAATACAGCACAACTGAAGAAAAATGTATGGACAAGTAATGATCATGGAGAAAAAATCAATGTACTCATTGCTAAGAGTGATAACGAAGAAGGCCGTTTAGTTGCTACGAGCATTTTTGAGCAAAAAATGCAACATGCCTATAAAAACAGTGATTTTGCTATCCTTTACCGCACTAACTCCCAATCGCGGGCATTGGAGGAAGCGCTTCGAAAAATAAATCTCCCCTACAAGATTTTTGGAGGTCTCTCCTTCTACCAAAGAAAAGAAATTAAAGACATTATTGCTTATGCACGATTCACCATTAACGGTCATGACGAAGAAGCATTTAAACGAATCATCAACTACCCTAAAAGAGGGTTAGGTGATACTACTGTTGGCAAAGTAGCGCTATTTGCCACAGATCATAACATTTCTTTTTTTGAAGCTTTAAAAGCTGCTAATCATTACTTACCAGGGAGAACAGCTAACCTCATTGAAAATTTTGTGGTTCAGATTCAAGGTTTTCAAAACACAGTACATACCAAAGATGCTTTTGAGGCTATGACTCAGATTGCCAAAGAGTCTGGCATTTTAAAAGAACTATACAACGACAAAAGTGTAGAAGGATTGGCACGTCACGAAAACGTGCAAGAACTACTCAATGGTGTAAAGGAATTTGTAGACACCCCCGACAGAGAAGAAAAAGGGGTGGGTGCTTACTTACAAGAAATTTCTTTGTTAACCAATGCAGATAAAGAAGATGAAGCCAACGAAGACTACATCAGTTTAATGACTATCCACTCTTCAAAAGGACTAGAGTTTAAAAATGTATACATCGGTGGATTGGAAGAAGATTTATTTCCTTCGCAAATGATGCTTAGCTCACGTGCTGATTTGGAAGAGGAAAGACGTCTGTTTTATGTGGCGATTACCCGAGCGGAATCGAACTTAACGTTATCATATGCATTAAGCCGTTACCGTTTTGGCACCTTAAAAAGCTGTGAACAAAGCCGGTTTATTGCAGAAATTGATCCTCAGTTTATAAATATACAGCAGAAACCTGAATTGCTTGCTCAACATGAAACATCGTATAGTTCTGATTATAAGGGAGATTATTCCTCTTTATTAAAAAACATTCAGAAAAAGAATGAACAAAAAGCAGCTGCTCGTTCTAAATATACGCCACCGACCGACTTTACGCCAAGTGACACGTCCAACCTGCAAGCTGGAATGAAAGTGGAACACCCAAAATTTGGCTTTGGGAACGTAATCGCCATCGATGCTCAGGGGAATAACCGGAAGGCGACAGTACAGTTTTCCGATTTTGGTGAAAAGACTTTATTACTTAGCTTTGCAAAGCTTAAAATACACGAATAGTGTATTTACTATTTGACATATAATTATTAAAAATGCACGAATATAATTCTCAGTTAGAACTTCTACATTTGAAAGAATATGGAAGAAACATCCAAAAAATAGCTCAACACATTCAACAAGTTGAAGATAAAGAAAAGCAGTCCCGCATGGCTAGTACGCTAGTGGAACTGATGAAACAAATCAATCCTAACAGTAGTGAGAACCAAGATTATGATCACATGATTTGGGACCACCTTTATTTTGTTTCGGACCTTCAGTTAGATATCGAAAACTCTCCTTATCCAAAACCAGCTACCAAGGTGCAACCAGCACCTAAAAAAGTAGACTATCGCAACGAAAAAATACGTTTTTTACATTATGGTAAAAATGTCGAGCTGATGATCGAAAAGGCGATTGCCATGGAAGATCCTGAAGAAAAGGAGACTGCAACCATACACATTGCCCGATTGATGAAACGTTTTTATTCTACTTGGAACAAAGAAGGTGTTGAAGACGAAATTATTTTGAACCACATCCAGTTAATGTCTGGTAAAAAACTCAGCTTAGACAAAGAAAAAGTAGCTGAAGAGAATTTATTAGTTCTTCCAAAAATGCTAAACAGTCCAAATAACAGCAGTTATTCGACTACAAAAAGCTCAAGCAGAAAAGGAGGGTATTCTCAACAAAAAAGAAAAAAAAGATAAATGGCATCATTCGAAGTTATAGGAGGTAGGAAACTGAAAGGTGAAATCATACCCCAAGGAGCGAAAAACGAAGCACTACAAATTTTATGTGCCGTTTTATTGACCGACCAAAAAGTTACGATTCATAATATCCCTAACATCAGAGACATCAATCGACTGATTGAACTTTTAGCTGCTTTAGGAACAAAAATCAATAAACTAAGTGATTCAAGTGTAGAGTTTGACGCTTCGACAGTTGACATTAGTGCAATTGAAACGCAGGAATATAACGAAAAAGCTAGTTCAATCCGTGGCTCGGTAATGGTTTTAGGTCCTTTATTAGCTCGCTTCGGAAAAGGTAAACTCCCTAAACCTGGTGGCGATAAAATTGGTAGAAGACCAATGGATACCCACTTTACAGGTTTACAGGGTTTAGGTGCTAAATTTAACTATGATAATAAAAGTGGGTATTTCGAAATTGATGCTTCTGAATTAAAAGGAAGTTTCATGTTATTAGACGAAGCCTCAGTAACCGGTACTGCTAACATATTAATGGCAGCGGTTTTAGCTAAAGGAACAACCACTATCTATAATGCAGCCTGCGAGCCTTATCTACAGCAATTATGTAGTATGCTTAATAGCATGGGAGCAAAAATTACAGGTGTAGGTTCTAACTTATTGACGATTGAAGGCGTTGAAAAGTTAGGTGGTTGTACACATACGATTCTTCCTGATATGATTGAAATTGGAAGTTTCATTGGTTTGGCAGCGATGACTGGTTCGGATATCACTATCAAAAACTGTCGCGTGGATATGTTAGGTATGATTCCTCGTGTATTTCAAAAACTAGGTATCAAGTTAGAAATTAAGGGGGACGATATACATATTCCATCTCAAGATCATTACGAAATCGATAAGTTAATTGACGGCTCTATCTTAACAATTGCAGATGCGCCATGGCCAGGCTTCACGCCTGATTTATTGAGTATCGTTTTAGTGGTAGCAACTCAGGCAAAAGGAACCGTATTAGTTCATCAAAAGATGTTTGAAAGTAGATTGTTCTTCGTAGACAAACTCATCGACATGGGAGCTCAAATTATTCTTTGTGACCCACACAGAGCAACTGTCATCGGTCTGGATAAAAAAATGGCCATGAGAGGAATTACAATGACATCTCCTGATATTCGAGCTGGAGTTTCCTTGCTTATAGCTGCGCTGTCTGCTGAAGGAACTAGTGTTATTCATAACGTAGAACAAATAGATCGTGGTTATCAATACATTGACACGCGATTAAATAATTTAGGTGCGAACATAACCAGACTATAATGGAATGGGTGCTTGTTTTTGATAACTTAGAAAAAGCGTTAACTACGTTTCCGGTTAATGAAAACAAGCTCGTTCGTATTGGAACTCAAAAAATATGCTTAAGCCGTCTTCATGACGGCTTTTTTGCTTTTGACGACACCTGCCCCCATCAAGGTGCATCGTTATCCATGGGTGATTGCAAACCCAATGGAACAATTCAATGTCCATGGCACCATTACCTTTTCGATATTCGAAAAGGAAAAAACATAGGACATACCGAAACTGATCTACAAACCTATGAAGTCAAAATTGAGAATAACCAATTATTTATTGCTGTTTAGCATAGTACTAGTTCCTTTTCTTAGTTACGGACAAACCGAATTACACGATATTTGGTGGACACCCAATAAGGACGGCAAAATAAAAATGTACCTTGCTAAAGATGGTAAAACCTATGGCAAAATTATTTGGTTAAGCGAATCTCATGATGAGGAAAATATTCCTAAAGTTGATAAACAAAACCCGAACCCCGAATTGCGAGATAAACCATTAATTGGATTGATCCTTTTTAAACACTTTGATTATGGAGGAGATAACAAATGGGTTGATGGTGAAGTTTATGATCCTCAATCCGGAAAAACCTACAGTTGTCAAATGACATTAGTCAGTCAAAACCAATTAGAGGTGCGAGGCTACCTCGGTTTACCAATGTTTGGTAGAACAGAAACTTTCACCAGAGTAGAGGAATAAAAAAGGCTGCTATTTTCGTAGCAGCCTTTTCTGACTATTATTTTTTATTGGACTGATCTGATTACACGTAATTATTTAGCATTACAGGCATCACCAACATCAACACATCTTCGTTTTCATCTTTATCTGCAGGAATTAATAAACCAGCTTTATTTGGATCTGACATCTCTAAGGTTACGGTAGTCGAATCTAAGTTACCCAACATCTCCATTAAAAACTTAGCATTAAAGCCAATTTCCATATCATCACCACCATATTCACAAGCCAATTTTTCACTTGCTTCATTAGAAAAATCTAAGTCTTCAGCAGAAATCACCAAAAGACTTCCTGTGATTTTTAAACGTACCTGGTGAGTCGTTTTATTCGCATAAATCGAAATCCTTTTTAGCGAGTTTAAGAAACCTTCTCGGTCTAAGGATAGCTTGTTTGGATTTTGAACAGGAATAACATTTTCGTAATCAGGGAAACGCTCATCGATTAATCGACAAATCATTCGCACATTGTTAAAGCTGAAAAATGCATTCGATGGCGTTAGCTCCATGCTCACAATAGTGTTGTCCGATGGAAGTGTTGACTTCAATAAGTTCAATGCTTTACGAGGGACAATCACATTGTTGGTGTCTTGAGACGCTACATCTACTCTTCGATACCTCACTAACCGGTGGCCGTCAGTCGCCACAAACGTAGTGCTTGACTCGCCTATTGATAAATAAACTCCAGTCATTGCAGGTCTTAATTCATCAGAACTAGTTACAAATATGGTATTGGAAATTGCTCTAAATAACACATCAGATGAAATATCTAATTTATCGCCATCGCTAACTGTAGGAACCTTTGGAAAGTCCGTAGCATTTTCACCAGATAATTTATAGCGCCCGTTGTCAGAAATTAACTCCACACCATACGTATTACTATCAATAGAAAACGTCACTGGTTGTTCTGGAAGGTTTTTCAAAGTGTCTAAAAGAATTCTGGCAGGTATTGCTATGCTTCCAGCTTCCTTAGATTCTACTGATAATTCAGTGATCATTGAAGTCTGTAAGTCAGATGCTGTTATTTTTAATTTTCCTTCAGATATTTCAAACAAGAAGTTCTCTAAAATTGGCACAATTGGGTTGGTTGTAATTACACCATTTATGCTCACAAGCTGCTTCAAAAGCGCAGAAGAAGATACTATAAATTTCATTGTATACTTTCGGTTGTAGTTATGCTAAATAACGGTGGCAAATTTAGGGAAAAATACGCAGTATCCTAGCTGAAAAATCCGTCAATTACTCCACACACCTACGTTGATAAAGTTTCATAAAATGAGTAACTTTAATACTGGTTAAAATATTGACTAACATGGCTATAAAATCACGATCTCTTCCTTTACTTTTAATTTTTAGCGCTTCATTGTTCTTTCAGTGTGGCCAAAAAGCCCAATGTAGCAATTCAAACAAACGTCAATACAAGAAAAAATTAAAAAGCCTCAAGTCAAATCCCAATTTCAATATGTAATTTAGTCCACTTGATTTGAATCCGATAATTGGACAAATGAAGAGTCTGTAACCAATGAATCACTTTCAATTTTTAAGGTATCTGTGATATATACTTTTGTTCGACAATCATGCGGTCGGTCAATATTACCAGGTTCTTTATCAAATGGAGATCTTTTCAAACCATCAGGATCAGCATAGGCACTTTCTAAAAACAAACCAAAAATAGGTAAGGCTGTACGCATTGCTTCTCCAAGCTCACCCGTTCTGAAATGTACGCTTCGCTCTTCTGCCCCTACCCAGACTCCACCAACTAAGTTTTTGGTGACACCCACATACCAGCCATCTGAATGGTTGTTCGATGTACCCGTTTTACCGCCAATATGATTATTACCAAATAGTCCGTCATATAAGAACAATGCCTGTGAGGTGCCCTTATACTCCTCAGTTGTGCCTCTTAACATATACGACATTAACCAGGCATTTTCTTCAGTAAGCACACGCTTGGGTTCTTCGACAAAGTTAGCTATCTCGATTCCATCTTTATCTACTATTCGGGTAACCATTGTTGGTTTATAATTTAACCCACCATTTACAAAGGGAAGATAGGAGTTAGTTAGTTCAAGCAGGTAAACATCATTAGAACCTAAACCAATGGATGGCACCGGTTTTAATTCACTTTTTATCCCACATTTTTTTGCCATTTGCGCAACAGAATCGGGGGTAACCTGCATGGTTAACTTGGCTGCTACCGTATTTATTGAGCGGGCTAAAGCATATCGTAATCTGACCGTATCTCCCGTGTATTCTCTATTGGCATTTTTGGGAGTCCATGATTTCTTTTCTCCATTTTCTTCGTAGTGATGTGTTGTTAACTCATCCACAATTTTATCACAAGGTGACATGCCTTGACTCAAAGCTGTTGCATAAACAAACGGTTTGAAGGTAGAACCGGGTTGACGTTTAGATTGATATATATGATCATATTTAAAAGACTCATAGTCGATGCCCCCTACCCATGTTTTAATGAATCCATTCTGGGGATCCATGGTTACAAAACCAGCATGTAGAATTTTTTTATAATAGGCTAATGAATCCATAGTCGTGAATACGGTATCAATTTGTCCTGACCAACTAAACACCCTCATCTTATGTGGTATATTTAAGTATTTATCAATCGAATCTGTATTACCTGCAAACCGGGATTTAAGCCTGTTATATACTTCCGTTTGTTTCACAACCGTATTTAAAAAATTTGGAATTTCTTTTTTTTGGGAATCAATCCAAGGATTTTCTCCTTTCCAATGGTTATCAAATTTTTCTTGGAGGCGCTGCATGTGTTTATTGACCGCTGCTTCGGCATGCTTTTGCAATCGAGAGTCAATAGTAGTATATATTTTCAGTCCATCAGCATATAAATCATAGCCATTTTCTTGGCACCAAGCACTTAATTCATGAGCAACTGCAGATTTAAAATAAGGAATAGTCGTCTGATTTTGATTTGCAAGCTGATAACGTAACTGTAGTGGCTTTTCAATCGCTTCTTTATATTGTTGCTCCGAAATAACCTTGTTTTTTTTCATTAAAGACAACACCACATCTCTTCGACTCTTTGCATGATTAGGATGTAAGACAGGGCTATAATAAGTAGTTGCTTTGAGTAGTCCAATTAGTACTGCACACTCATCAATATCCAACTGATGTGGCTTCTTATTAAAAAAAGTTTCTGAAGCTGTTTTAATACCAAACGAATTACTACCAAAATCAACCGTATTCATATACAAAAGTAAAATCTCCTCTTTTGTATAATTATTCTCAAGTTTATAAGCAACAGACCATTCTTTAATTTTAATGATGACCATATCCACTCCAGGAATATAGGATAAAAGACCCTTTTTGGTGTCTTTCCGCATCTTAAAAAGGTTTTTTGCTAACTGTTGTGTAATGGTACTTCCACCTCGCTTGTCTCCTTTAATCAAATACCAGATGATCGCAGCGTTGGATTGCCAATCAACACCATCATGTTCATAGAAACGCACATCTTCAGTAGCAATCAGCCCTTTATAGAAATATGGATTGACCTCTCTCATTTCTACTGAAGTTCTGTTTTCTCTAAAAAATCGCCCTATTAGTTCACCATCCTGCGAATACATTTCTGATGCAGTAGCTAACTTAGGATTTTTAAGATCTTTAACAGTAGGCACGGAACCAAATAGCCATAAAAAATTAAATTCTAAGCATAGAAAAAAAAACAATAGAAACATTAGGAACAAAAAGGGGTACTTTGTTCTTTTTCTTAACCACATTTTTTTAAATGTAGCGACTAACTTATCTTTTAAATTCACCTGTTCCCTCTAATTTAATCAATAAATGTACAACACTAGTTGTGTCAAAACAATAGTTTTTTTTTAACCCTCG
>CAWKJU010000015.1:0-67502 GCA_963849955.1 uncultured Cytophagales bacterium
CGTGCAAATACATGGTGGCTATGGCTTGATGAAAGAATTTCATATCGAGCGTTTCTACCGTGACCAACGTTTGCTCCAAATAGGTGAAGGGACTTCTGAAATACAACGCATGGTTATATCCAGATATATTTTGAAGGATTAAATCAGGCAAAACTCTTCGTAGAGTTTATGATATGACTCTACGAAGTAATAAAGAAATTAGAAACTCCATCTTGACACTAAAACTATTGTCGTATTAATTTTTAAACAGTTTAGAATTTTGGGATGTTAGTGGTTTCAAATTTAAAATATGTTTTCCAGCGAAATAGATCATCCTTATCAGCGTAGACGAGAAGTTATCTTTTTAATCCTTTCGGGTTTTTTCTTGGGCTCATTAACGATGCTGAATATTTTAGGATTATCCAAAATCATTGAAATACCCTTTTTTGGTAAAACACTTCCTCTAACTATGGGTGTTTTACCTTATCCGCTTACTTTTTTATGCACCGATTTCATTAGTGAGATTTATGGAAAAAAAAGAGCAAACACCGTGGTGTGGGTAGGGTTAGCTTTGAATATATGGGTGTTGTTTATTGTTTGGCTTGGAAGTGTTTTGCCTCCACACACCCAATTTTTTGATCAAGCCGGTAAATTGATTATTCCAGAAACAATCTATGGTGCACCAAATACCAAAGCAATGCCCTTGCCTGGTTATGTGTTCTATGAAATTAAAAACATGACTTTGGCTGCTACGTTTGGGTCCATGATTGCTTATTTACTTGCTCAGTTTATCGATGTACATATTTTTCATGCCTTAAAACGATTTACTAAGGGCAAACATCTCTGGTTACGAAATAATGGTTCAACCCTGATTAGTCAGTTCGTTGATAGTTTCGCAGTGATACTCATCGCCCACTACACAGCTAATGCATTTCAACTTGAAGGAAACCCCGAGGCAATGACCATATTACTAAGTTATATTCTTACTGGGTATGCATTTAAATTTATTGCTGCATTAGTAGACACTCTGCCTTTTTATATGGGCACAAAGTGGCTGACCCATTATTTAGGAATTAACCCAAACGATGGTTATAATTAATTTGATGAGAAAAGCATAAGTCCTTTTTTTGAGCCAAGATGCACGAGTCATAATTTATCTATCGTTAGTGACTCCATGTTTATGGACGTTAGGGAATCATACAAAATGCTAAAATCTAACAGCGCTGTACGCGATACTCAATACTAATTTTGTAATTTGCCCGACTTAAAGAAAAAAACATGAAAATAGCCATACAAGGAGGTAAAGCGTCCTTTCACGATATAGCAGCCCATCGCCTATTTAAAGACGATGAATTAGTAACTGTATCCTGTGATTCTTTTAAAGAAGTATGTGAGAAGTTAAAGTCCCGAAAAGTTGATTATGCATTGATGGCTATTGAAAATAGCATTGCAGGAAGCATCTTACACAACTATGGCCTAATTGAAAGCTATAATTTTAAAATTGTTGGGGAAGAAAAACTACGAATCAAACAAAATTTGATGGTTCTTCCTGGTCAAAAAATTGAGGCTATTGATAAAGCTATGTCACATTACATGGCTTTGCTTCAATGTAAAGAGTTTTTTCAAGATCATCCTCATATCAAGTTAGAGGAGTATCATGACACGGCAGATGCAGCCAAATACATAAGAGAAAATAACTTAAAAGGGGTTGGAGCAATAGCTGGTGAAATGGCTGCAAAACTATACAATTTGGAGATCATTGCTCCGAGCATTGAAACCATGAAACTTAATTACACCAGTTTTTTTGTGCTTTCCCGTTCAACAAAATCACCTTTTGAAAGAAATGATTCTAACAAAACCACTATTAGCTTTGAGTTACCTCATGAAGCAGGAAGCCTTTCCAAGTCGCTGAACATCATCAATGAATTTGGAATCAGCTTAACGAAAATTCAGTCTGTACCTATTTTAGGTAAACCTGATCAGTACCGTTTTTATATCGATTGCATTTGGCAAGATCGAGCAGTGGCTATTAAGTGTTTAGCAAAATTGAAAAATTACTGTACCTCGTTAAATGTGATGGGCTATTACCGTAATTGTGAAATTCCAGACATCAGTTTTGGAGGGTATTGATTTATGAAAGAATAAAGGCAAAGGGATTAAAGATACAAGAGCCAAGAAACAAGATTGAAAAATTTGAAATATGAAGATAAAAAAGCAAATCGCAAATGAAAGGTGAAATTTCGAAACTTGAACGATTAAAGCTCGAAATGAGAAACATTAAAATCTTCTTCCCTCACAACCTAAACCGAGACTATTTCAAATATCTAATTTGAAGTTAGTGCTTAGACTTCACTAATCTTACTTCTTTCTAATTTGATATCGTTTGTTTCTCATTACTCTATACTCAAATCTCAGTACTTCACACTTTCAGAAATAAGAAATTAAAATTCTATACGTTTATACAAAAATCATTAATTTACACACTCAACAGATAACCCTATTTTATGAAAAAAATAATTGTTTTAGCGGCTGTTTTGGCTAGTTTAAATGGATTTGCTCAATCAAAAAAAGAATTAAAGAGCGAAGTGTCTAAATTAAAAGCTCAAATAACCGAATTAGAAAAAGAAGTAGAAGTGGATATGGAAGATGAAAAACAAAAATTAAGTTACGCTTTAGGTGCTAACATCGCTCAAAGTTTAATGTCACAAGGGCTTGATGATCTTGATACTGAAGTATTTTTGAAAGGTATGAATGATGCTAAAAATGATTCTTCGCAAATGAGCGATGAAGAAGCACAAATGGTTATTCAATCCGTAATGCAAAAAAAGCAAGAAGCAAAAGCACAAGAGGCAACGAAAGAAGGTAGAGAGTTTTTAGCTAAAAATGCTACCAGAGAAGAAGTTACTGTAATGCCTAGTGGTTTACAATATGAAGTTTTAGTTAAGGGTAATGGTCCAAAGCCAACTGCTAACGACAAAGTAAAAGTACACTACCACGGAACATTATTAGACGGAACTGTTTTTGATAGCTCTGTTTTACGTGGTGAGCCAATTGAATTCCCTGTAACGGGTGTTATTCAGGGATGGGTAGAAGCATTACAGCTAATGCCAATGGGTAGTAAGTGGAAATTATATATCCCTTACGACTTAGCTTATGGCGAGCGAGGAGCTGGCGGAAAAATTGGCCCTTACGCTACTTTGATATTTGAAGTTGAATTGTTAGAGGTTATTGAATAAACAACTTGTATTAAAATGAATAAAAAAGGCTTCTAGAAATTCTAGAAGCCTTTTTTTATGCTAAATGAGCAATTACAGTTTCGCCACCGACCATTTTTTGCTCTAAGTCAACTAATATTTTTGCATCGGTAGGTAAGAAAACATCAATTCGAGAGCCGAACTTAATGAAACCAAATTCTTCTCCTTGAACCACGCTATCATTTTCGTTCACATACCAACAAATTCTTCTCGCTAATGCACCTGCTATTTGTCTAAATAATATTGGGGTTCCCTCGTTTGTTTCAACAACTAAAGTAGTACGTTCATTATCGGTACTGGACTTTGGGTGCCATGCGACTAAGTATTTGCCAGGATGATACTTAAAATATTTTACAATACCTGAAACAGGATTCCTATTCACATGCACATTTATAGGGGACATAAAGATAGAAATCTGCTTACGTTTATCATTAAAATACTCTGTTTCAACAACTTCTTCAATAACTACAACTTTCCCATCTGCTGGAGCTATAATGTGATTGGCATTAATAACCGTTTTTTTATTAGGGCTTCTAAAAAACTGTAGCACTATTAAAAAAAGAAATATTGATATGGTAACAATAAACTTTTGACTTATTGGCCACTCATTTAAAAACTGTACCGCTCCGTAAATTGAAGCGGTACATAAAACAAATAATTTACCGAGCATTTTATGCCCTTCCTTATGTATTGTCATTAGAACCCTCCTCTGTATTTGAGTGTTTGTGCTACTTTATCTATCGCTACAATATAAGCAGCAATTCTCATAGAAACATTATGCTCCTCCATGGTCTTATACACTTTGTGGAAAGCTTCTGTCAAAATACGTTCGTTTCTACGATTTACACGTTCTAAATCCCACTTATAACCTAACCGGTTTTGTACCCATTCAAAATAAGAAACTGTCACACCTCCCGCATTGGCTAGAATATCTGGTACCACTAGAATATCTTTATTAGCTATAATATCATCCGCTTTTGCTGAAGTAGGGCCGTTTGCACCTTCAACGATTAGTCTAGCTTGAATTTTTTCAGCGTTATGAACAGTAATTACATCCTCTAATGCTGCGGGGATAAGAATGTCTACTTTAGCCGTCAAAAGCTCTTCAGATGACATTACCTCCGCTCCATCAAAACCACGAAGTGTATTGTTATTTGATTTTGAGTAGGCAATAGCTTTTAAAACATCAATT
Organism: uncultured Cytophagales bacterium; assembly: GCA_963849955.1. Lineage (GTDB taxonomy): Bacteria > Bacteroidota > Bacteroidia > Cytophagales > JAAEPT01 > CAWFGW01. Next base: position 4,426 of record CAWKJU010000015.1, read on the forward strand.
CCATTATCGTTCCAATAAGCACCAGATATATCACTTATGGCTTTAATTTTTACCCCACTTTCACTTAAAAGTTGAGCTGCCCAAGAACCTACATTCCCAAAACCCTGAACCGCTGCAGTAACTTGGTTTGGCTTTAATTTTAACTTTTCAAGTGCGTTCAAAGTAGAAACCATAACCCCGCGACCTGTAGCTTCTGCTCTTCCAAGCGATCCTCCCATCACTAAAGGCTTACCCGTAACCACTGCCGGAGAAGTTTTACCTTGTGACTTCGAGTATTCATCCATCAACCAGGCCATCACTTTATCATTAGTCCCAACATCTGGAGCGGGGATGTCTCTATCAGGACCAAATACATCTACCATAGATAATGTATATGCCCTAGTCAATCGTTCTAACTCACCTGCTGACATCGATCGGGGATCACATTTTATACCTCCTTTAGCTCCACCATAAGGTATATCGACTACAGCACATTTCCATGTCATCCAAGCTGCCAAAGCTTTCACTTCATCTATATTTACACCTAAGTCATATCTTATTCCTCCTTTTGATGGGCCTAAAATATCGGAGTGAATAATGCGATAACCTTCAAAAACCTGCATACTTTCATCATCCATAGTAATGGGCAATGAAACCAACACCTGTCTTGAAGGCGATTTTAAAACATTGTAAGTATCTCTATCAAGTCCTAATATCTCCGCTGCAATATTAAAGCGCGACATCATTGACTCAAATGGATTTAAATGATCTTTGATTGGGGCGGGTTCTATGTATGTCATATCTCTTGTTCCTTTATTTCGGGGGATTTTACGACAACTAAATACAATTAGTTATCAAATAAAACTAAGTACGTGGTAATAAATGGAATAGACAAAAACAACCCGTCAAAGCGATCTAAAAAACCACCGTGACCTGGTAATATTGTCCCTGAATCTTTGATATCAAAACTCCGTTTTAGAAGTGACTCCACTAAATCGCCTAAACCACCACAAACTACTATTATAACAGCCAACACAATCCATTGTTGTAATTGAAATATAGGAAAATATCGGCTTAAAACATAAGCCATTCCTATTGCAAAAACCATTGCGCCAAAACTTCCCTCCCAGGTCTTTTTAGGAGAAATGCGCTCAAATAATTTTGTTCTGCCAAACAATCTTCCTGAGAAATAAGCAAAGGTATCACTAGTCCAAAGTAGTAGAATAATTCCTAACATAATCTCCCAGTGATATTCACCGTCTACAATTGTACTAAAATGTAATAATGCAGATGGAAGAGCAATGTAAATAATACTTAAAAAAGAAAAAGCAACATTCGTAAATGGCTCTTCTTTTTTTCTAAATAATTCTACGAAAAAAACGATGGATGAAAGCGGTATGAGTATCATTAGATACTTGATAGGCAACAAATCCTTTACAATACCATAACTCAAAAAAAGTAAGGTGTTTGCAATTATTATTGTAAATAACTTATTGGGAATCGTTTTATTTTTCACCAAATCCAAAAACTCCCACAGACAAAGATTTAGTAACAAAAATGTTATTAGGAGATAGGTATATTCATGAAAAGTTATCCCTAGCACAAAAACAGACGTACCAATGAGACCTGTGATTACACGTTGTTTGAAATTCGAACTATTACTCAAAACGTATTTCTTTGTTTATAATATTAATGGCCTCTAGCACATCTTCTTGTGAAACCAATACTTCAACCTGTCCTATGGTATAAGCACTATCCCTTTTATTCATCTGAATGCAGGCAATGCCATAGTTCGAAAGCGCTTGTTCCACCAAAGCTGCTTGATACTCATGATTGCTTGAAAATACCTTTTTCCATTTACTTTTCATGTCAAGTACTCTTATTTTTTGCCCACATCTTTTTTAAATAAAGGAAAACAGCAATAATTAACCCAGAGCATACGATAAAAATCACTAATTGATTTTGCTCCATTCCACCTATAGGAATATCCGTATCAGACATCCCATAGCGATAGACAAAAAACAAGGACAAACTATTATTAACTAAATGTCCCACAATTGGTACCCATAAATTTTGTGAATAATAATATAAATAGCCAAAAAGCACTCCCAGCACTAACCGAGGTAAAAAGCTAAAAAACTGCATATGTATTGCTCCAAAAACAAAAGCGGTTACAAAAATACCAACATGAGCATTTCTGAATAAATGAATGAAAAGTGGTTGCAACACACCTCTGAAAGTCAATTCCTCACCGACTGCGGCTAAGACTCCTATAATTAAAAGGCCAACTAGAAACTCGGTCAACGAACTAAAGTGTGTAATTACCTGAGTTAATGCTGCGATTTGTTTTTCAGAACTTCGTGCCCAACTCTCAAAACCTGATAAAAAATCAGGGAACTGTACTGTCTGATTCCATTCTGCCAATACACTGCTTAACGGTAACACAAAAATCATCATCACAAATACATTGGAAAAGCTAGCGATAGCCACTTGTGAATTATCGTTCCAGGAATCATAATATAAAGGAAATGAAGTTCTTGCAATGAACAACAAAGGGAAAATCAAAAAACACACTAAAGAATTCGCTGCCTGAACTAATAATAGAGGCATTCCCAGTCCGAGATTTTCTTCTGGATGCAACACTGCATTTGCCATCACAGTCATATCCTCTCCAAAATAATACATATAGACTAACGCACTCATTAGTTGCCCGACCATAAAACCGAGAACGAGATATAAAATGAACTTTAAAAAAACCGACAAGTAGTATTCTCTATTAAAAGGGCTTTCTGTTTCAGAATATTCGGTCATCTAATAATTAGTTAAAGCACAGACTTCATTTTTTTAATCTTTGAAGTACTTAATTTAATCCTGTAAATTTACAGAAAAATTAAAGCCAATTGGTAAAGATAAAGAATATAGAATTAGGCGACTTTCCGCTTTTGCTCGCGCCAATGGAAGATGTTAGCGATCCTCCATTTAGAGCAGTGTGCAAAGAAAATGGTGCTGATTTAATGTACACAGAATTTATTTCTGCAGATGGTTTAATTCGTGATGCTGAAAAAAGTGTGCAAAAACTAGACATCTATGATTATGAGCGACCAATAGGCATTCAAATCTTTGGCGATAAAATAGATGCCATGCGTGAAGCTGCAGCAATAGCTGAGGCAGCTAGACCAGAACTTATTGATATCAACTACGGATGTCCAGTGAAGAAGGTCGCTTGCAAAGGTGCAGGAGCTGGTATTCTAAAAGACATTGACAAGATGGAGCGCATGACTGCTGAAATTGTGAATCAAGTCCAACTACCCGTCACAGTCAAAACCAGATTAGGGTGGGATGATGACACTATTAAAATAGTGGAAGTAGCTAAGCGGCTACAAGGTGTGGGTATTCAGGCATTAACCATTCATGGGAGAACTCGCGTTCAAATGTACAAAGGAGAAGCCAACTGGAACCCCATTGCAGAAGTGAAAAATCATCCGGACATTCACATTCCAATTTTTGGAAATGGTGATATTGATTCTCCAGAAAAAGCCTTAGAATACAAAAACAAATATGGCGTAGACGGCATCATGATTGGTCGCGCTGCCATTGGTTACCCATGGATTTTCAATGAAATAAAACACTACCTGAAAACAGGTGAGAAACTAGCTCCACCTTCCTTGGAAGAGCGTATTGATGTTTGCCGAAGACACTTAAACTTTTCAATCGAATGGAAAGGTGAACGTTTAGGTACTTTTGAAATGAGGAGACATTACACGAGCTATTTTAAAAACATACCAAATTTCAAAGAGTTTAGGATGCGACTCGTTTTGGCTGACACACAGCAAGAAACATTAGCTATTTTAGATGAAATCGCTTATCACTATTCATCATTCGTTTTTGAATGATGCGTAAAGAAAATTTTCTTGTCCTTATTTTATTTACTGCGTTAGTTTTAATCTGGGGCAGTGCCTTTATTCTTATTAAGAAAAGCCTATTATTTTTCTCCCCTTTAGAAGTAGGTGCAGGTAGAATATTTTTTGCCTTTCTTACACTTCTTCCATTTGCGCTCAAAAAAATCACACAAATAAAACGTTCGGATTTGGGACTCATCATTTTGTCTGGTGTATTGGGGAGTTTTACTCCTGCTATTTTATTTGCTTTGGCACAGTCAACTGTGTCTAGTGGTTATGCTGCTATTTTAAGTGGGCTAACACCCGTGCTAACAATTCTTGTGGGCATCTTATTTTACAAACAACGTGTAGTATTGCTTCAAGTTATTGGTGTGACACTCAGTTTTGCTGGTGCCATTGTGCTTTTATTTCAAGGGCTTTCATTTTCAAAAATTGAATGGCTGGCTTCGCTCTTTATTTTCCTTGCCACACTATGCTATGCCTTAAATTTAACGTTGATAAAGTTTAAACTTAAAGATATTCACCCCCTGCAGATAGCAGCTGTTTCGTTAGTGTTTATCGGTCCGATCGCTGCAGTTATATTGTATTACAACAATTTTTTTCATTTTGAGTTTTCATCACCGCAGTTTCGCGAATCCTTTTTTTCTTTGGTTATTTTGGGAGTAACTTCTACTGCAATTGCTTTGGTACTGTTCAATCAACTTTTAAAAATTGCCTCCCCTATTCTTGCCAGTTCAATTACTTACGCGATACCTTTGGTAGCACTTAGCTGGGGATATCTGGATGGTGAACAATTAACTCTCGTACACCTTGCTGGTTTATTGCTGATACTGGGTGGTGTGTATTTGATTGCTAGAAAGTAAATTATTTAAAGATTTTTTCTAATTACACGGTAGTTTACAGGAAGTTTTTCAAAAAAAAAGATGATTTTAATTACAGTATCGCTCCGATTTAAGGTTTGTTTTACAATTTTTGCGTTTCAAGTGACGATTTGGGAATGTGAAAAGGATATAAAATGTGCGTCCTACTGCCGATAACACTAGTCGACTAAATCGTCTAGATTTTTGTTTCCTTTTTTCAATGAAAAAGGAAAAGCCCAGGCGGCTTGAGCCGTAAGCTTCTAAAAGTTATAAACTAACACTATCGAACTAGGGTTACTATTTTAACAAAAAAACACCTGTAAAGTAAATGGCAATCAGAAAATCTTTATTCATAATCCACCTTTACTCCGTGGTAATATTCTTGTGTGGTATAATCTTTTCGAAGTGGATGCCCTTCCCAATTAGCTGGAAGTAAAATTCGTCTCAAATCTGGATGTCCTTCAAAGTGAATTCCAAAAAAATCAAAGGTTTCTCTTTCATGCCAATCAGCTGTCCGCCAAATGGAGGTTAAGCTAGGAACCACTGGTTTATCTCTATCCAGAATCACTTTAATAATAAAATGCACGTTTTTGGTAATCGAGTAGAAGTGATAAATCACCTCCATTGAATTTTTTTCTACGCCATTATCTACTCCTGTGATGCTTGAAAGGTGATCAAAATAACAATCAGGGTTAATTTGTAACTCGGAGCAGACTTCTAACAGTAAATTGGGCTGTAAAACGATAAACGGTTGGATTGCATCTGCATGTGTTGAGATGACAGCATCAGCACCAAATTTCTCTATAATTAGATTTACCAATTGCTCAAAACTCATACAACTTCTTGTTTAAGTAGTTTTTCTATTGCTTTAGGTGCCATCAGCGTTTCCTTGCGAATTTTTTCTTGCAGCTTTAGAAAACCACCAATGAGCGCTTCTGGTCGAGGCGGACAACCAGGCACATATACATCTACAGGAATAATTCGGTCAACCCCTTTCACTACGTGATAACCATGCTGCCAATAAGGACCTCCACAGTTAGAACATGAACCCATCGAAATTACATACCGTGGCTCAGACATTTGCTCATATAGCCGCTTCACACGGTCAGCCATTTTAAACGTCACTGTCCCAGCCACAATCATAACATCTGACTGTCGTGGTGATGAACGTGGCGTAATACCAAAACGGTCTAAATCATACCCGGAAGTATAAGCTGACATCATTTCTATAGCACAACAAGCGATACCAAACCCCATAGGCCACATGGATGATAAACGTGCCCAGTTAATCAGATCGTCTACTTTAGTAATAACAACTCCTCCGTGTTGAAACTGTTGATCGAGTAATCCCATCTTATTTTTGATTCAACTTTTGATATTCTTCTAATGGTATTTTACCCTTAAAATCAATAATATTTTCTTCTGGTTTCACCCAATCTAAATAGCCTTTTGCCCAAGCATAAGCCAAACCTAGTGTCAATACGAAAATAAAAAGAAACATCTCCACCAAGCTAAACCAACCCCATAAACCATCGGACGCTTGAATTAAATTTTCATTTCCGAAAATAACTGCCCACGGGAACAAGAACACTACTTCTACATCAAACAAAATGAATATTAACGCAATGATGTAAAACCGAATATTGAAATTGCCCCAAGGTGTTCCAATCGCTTCTTCTCCACATTCATAAGGACTGTTTTTCTGTTCATTTGGTCGGTGCGGACGAACCATGTACCATGTAAATAACCCTCCACACGCGAAGACAATACCTACAACAATAAAGAGGAGGGCAATTCCGAATTCAGATAATTGAGGCTGCATGATGCAAAACTACATTTAAATGAGTTTTAAAAAAAGTTTTCTAAACCGTGTTCAAACTCATAAAAAAAATATGCCGTAGGATAAGCCCAAATAACTGCACTAACTGACATGTATAAAAAGATATAACGCTTTTTTACTCCAAAAGATAAAGCGATGATGGTACCTCCTATTGGTGTTAATAACAAGGGGGTAAGAAAGGCAATTCCTGCTATACCAAACTTTCGCCAAACACGCACTAATCTTCTGTTTTTATTAGAAAACAACTTATACTTTCCCTTTCTTTTCAAATTACCCTGTAGTTTGTTTTTTATTATCTCGCCTATTTGAGTAAAAATAATGACTGAAACAATCATTCCTAAAGCTGTAAAAATAGCTGTTTCCCAAACTTGAAGATGTAACGTTGGGCCTGCAATGGGACCTGCCGCATATTTAAACATACTTAAAAAAAACACAATTCCATATTTCGCTACCTGATCCCACATACCCGTTTTTATTAAGTAATTAAAATCACCCAACAACCAGATACGTCATATATGAAGCATAAGTTATTAAAAGAACTGCACCACCTAAACGACCAATTTTTCGGCCAAATATCATTAATAAAAGTACAAGTACAACAATAGCCATCATAATCCACATGTCTATATTAACTAATGTGGGGTTAACGGAAATATCTTTTACAATGCTGGTAAAGCCAAGAATAGACAATATGTTAAAGATATTTGACCCCAATAAATTACCTACTGCTAAATCAGTGTTTTTTTGATAAGCAGCAATAATTGAGGTCACTAACTCTGGTAGACTTGTCCCAATAGCTATTACTGTTAAACCTATAATAGCATCACTTACACCTAAACCTTGTGCAATACTCTTAGCCCCGCCTACAAACCACTCTGAGCCAAAGTAAAGCATAACTCCCCCAAGTGCTAAAAAACCAACTTCCTTCAAAACTGCAGAACCGACTATTTCAGGGACTTCTTCGTGTTCTTCCGCCATCCGTTCTAAGGTCTCCCTTCGAGACATCTCAATTAAAAAATAAGTATATATAGCCAAAATTAAGACGAATATTATTCCTTCAAAACGCTGTACTACATGATCGTGCGATATAAAGAAGTACAATAGCAAAGAACTACCCATTGCCATTGGCCAATCTATTTTTATACTGTTTTCATGCACTAAAATAGGATAAAAAAGAGCGGTGGCTCCCAAAACTAAGGTCAAGTTGCAGATGTTGGATCCAATAATGTTACCCATTGAAATATCTGGAGAGCCATCTAGAGCCGCTTGTAAACTCACTAGCAACTCTGGTGCTGAAGTTCCAAAAGCTACTACAGTTAAACCCACTACTAAAGGTGATATTTGAACGCTATACGCTAAATTTGAAGCTCCTCGGACTAAAAAGTCTCCGCCTATAACCAAAAGTACTAGACCAAGTATTAACAGACCGATTTCTATCCACATATTCTCTTCAATTCTAAAAACGCATAGCTGTAAGGCACTTTAGCAAGTTATAATTTAGCTTATGAAACCTTTCATTTTTTGGAGAAATTTCAATAAAACTGGTAACCTACTAGCTTTTAAAGATATGTATTTTTTTTCTTTACCTCCTAAGCTTTCATAAAATTTTGCAACCCCTGGAATCATACTTCCTTCGAAATCTAACACTATATTACTATTGCAATTTTTCCGTATAACATAATCCATAAGCAGGGTCATACTTCCATTTTTTTGCCCTTCTTTATTAGATGTTCCTAATAAGAATATAATTCGCTGATTGCGCTTAACAAACAAACCAACGGCACAAATTTCGTGAAACACATTATACGCAAAAGATAGTTTTATAGCTGATTTTTCCACCCCCTGTTCATATATCCGCTTCAGAATTTGCCAAAAACCATGATTTAAGCCGTTGATATCCAACCCTTTTTCTCTCCTAAAAAAATCTATAAAAAAATCTATATTATTAGTTTCTGCTACAAAAACACCTTGTTTTCCTGCTTTTTTTAGATCTCTTTTCCGATTTAAGCTATAGTCAATATAGATTCTTTCATAGGATGTATTTAAATTTAATTCTAGGTTTAGTCGTTGTCGCACACTGCTATCACTTGTTGCCAATTTATTTGAAGCATTTAAAGCTATTTCAATTAGAGTGTATCTTTTTTTCAATAGGTCAACAAATGGCTCTAACACTGTATCCTCAGAGTAAAAAAGTCCAAGCTGCTGACAAAAAGGAGGTTGGACAAGGTATTTGAACCCTACTTTAGACTTCTCAGTTAAGGGAAAAATAGCTGTGTATTTATTTTCTACCTCAATAACATAAGCTGCCCAATTAGGCGAAACTATATCCAAATACCATGACTCGGCATACACAATTGGATATTGTGATCTAGCAATACAATCGTCCCATTGCACCTTATCAATTTCTTTGTGTTGGAGATAAGTGATCATTTACTTCATCTTCAATTTATATAAATCAGCAACTGGTGACAGTCATTTTTAGAGATTACTATTATCTTCACCCAAAATTTGAGTCAATGTTAAACAAAATACTCCTTTTTACCTTATTTCTAGCCGCTGCAGAAATACTTGCTCAAAGCAATTATGCACAACTTAATAATGATTATTATCATTTAGTAGATCGATATCAACTTTTAAGCGACTCTGGGTTTTCTGATTTACACACCTCTTTTAAACCTTATCGTCAGGATTTAATTGTAAAAACATTACCTCCAATAGATTCAAGTTCTAGCAAATCTGATGTTTTCAATCATCGTTATTTAGAAACAGAAAACAGATTTTATATAGCTGACAGCATCTCACAATCAGATAAAGCTTTCCTTCATACATTTTACAAGTATAGAAATGATGCTTACAGTGTATCAACCGAAGATTTTAAATTAAGTATTAATCCAATGCTCTATGTTGGTGCGGGGAAAGAAAAGGGTTCTGAAAGTAGGTTATTTATCAATAGCCGAGGTATCGAGATTGACGGTTTAATCGATAATAAAGTAGGTTTTTATGCAAGTGCTGTTGAGAACCAAGCAAATTTCCCAAGTTATGCCCTAGCAAGAACTTACGGATATGGAGCGGTTCCTGGCGAGAATTTCTGGAAAGGATTTAAAGAAAATGGTGTGGATTTTTTTACTGCTAAAGGTTATATAAGCGTAAATGCAACCAAACATATTGGTGTACAGTTTGGGTATGACAAAAATTTTATTGGAAATGGGTATCGATCACTAATTTTATCTGATTACTCGGGAAATTATACTTTCCTAAAGTTAAATACCAAGGTCTGGAAATTTCAATATACAAACTTGTTTGCTGAAATGAATGCAGATATCATTAGTGATCGCTTCAATGTTCCGGCTGGAAATGTAATTTACCAAAAAAAATTTATGGCACTGCATCACTTAAGTCTTAACGTGAGTAGACGATTAAATATCGGTGTGTTTGAGTCCGTAATATATGGCCGCGATAATAACTCCTTTGATTTAAACTATATGAATCCTGTTATCTTTTACAGAGCCATCGAAGGTAATCTCGGTAGTGATGGGAATGTTATTGTAGGTACAGATTGGAATTGGAACCTTACTAAAGGGGTTTCTTTTTATGGCCAAATTATCATTGATGAATTTCGACTGGATCGATTCAAAAATAGAGATGGCTGGTGGGGAGAAAAATACGGGGCTCAAGCCGGAATAAAATATTTAAATGTTGCCGGTATTAATAATTTGGATATTCAAGGAGAAATAAACTTTGTAAGACCTTACACTTATACTCACCGCATAAAGGAAACAAGCTATTCACACTACAACCAACCGCTCGCCCATCCCTATGGCGCTAATTTTAGAGAGCTTGTTGGAATCTCCCGATACCAACCATGGCCTCGTGTAACAATAACAGGCAAATTAATTCTTGCACAACGAGGTTTAGATGTGTTGAATGGAGCTATTGATTATACTGGAAACACAAACTGGGGAGGAAATATTCTTCTACCCAACACCACTCGTGAGCAAGAAACTGGTAATTCGATAGCCCAAGGTGTGCGTTCAAATATGTTCATGCTGGACTTCTTAATTTCTTATCAATTCAAACATAATTTATTTGTGGATTTACAGGTTGTGATGAGAGATGAAAAAGTAGAATTAGTGTCTTTATCAAACAAATCGACCTATTCTATGCTTTCTTTACGATGGAATATGCCAACAAGGACGCATAACTATTAAAAAACACCTAAATTGCGTGCCGTTACGCATGAAAAAAAGCACCTACTTCAGAATTCTACTTTTTGCCAAACCTTTTGGAAACATTGTTCCTGGTTATGTGATATATACCTTGTTATCGATCATTTTTAACATCACCAGTTTTTCCTTTGTAATGCCTATTCTACAAGTGCTTTTTGAAAAAACGAACACAAAAATTGAAGTAGTTCAACTGCCTGAATTTGAAGTTTCTATTACTTACTTCAAACAGTTTTTTAAATACATTCAATATTATTTAACAGCTGAGAGTGATCCTCAAACAGTTTTGGCGAGAATTTGTATCATTTTGATGGTTTCAGTAATTCTTTCAAATATTTTCAACTATTTATCCTTACGTTATCTTGGCTTGGTACGCGCTCGTGTCGTGCGAAATATGCGTAAAAAAGTCTATGAAAAAATAGTAGCCTTACCGATCGGCTTTTTTAGCAATGAGAAAAAAGGAAACATTCTTTCACGAATTACCAATGACGTACAAGAAGTAGAAAATTCAGTAATTAGTTCTTTTAACATTTGGTTTAAAGATCCTATTACTATTGTTATTTTGTTTTCGTTGTTATTCTACATCTCTGTCAACTTAACTATTTTCACAATCATTGTTTTACCACTTTCAGGTTTAGTGATTGGGGAAATTACTAAACGTCTAAAAAAAGTTTCTATAAAAGGGCAGGATGCGCTAGGAAAAATTTTAGGAATCATCGATGAAACGCTTGTTGGTCTACGCATCGTTAAAGCCTTTAATGCCGAAAGTTATATCAAAGGAAAATTCAATAAACACAACCAAGCCTACTACAACAATGTGTTGTCGATGGAGAATAAAAAACGGTTGTCTTCACCTGTTTCTCAGGTACTTGGAGTAGGTGTGGTTGCTGGCACCATTTATTATGGAGGTATCTTAGTGCTAAGTGAAAACCCTTCACTGACTATCGCTCCATCGGAGTTTTTTTATTACATACTCTTGTTAGCTCAAGTTTTAGGACCACTTAAATCAATTGCCAATGCACTAAGCACCATACAACGAGGACTTGCCAGTGGCGACCGTGTATTTGAATTGATGGACAGTGTCAACGAAATTACCGACAAAGCTGGAGCGAAAATTATCCAAAATTTTGAATCAGGAATTACCTTTGAGAATCTTCATTTTAAGTATGAAACCGAAGATGTTTTAAAAGGCATTAACTTAACTTTTGAAAAAGGGAAAACAATCGCCTTAGTTGGTCCATCAGGTGGGGGTAAATCGACCATGATTGATTTAATCCCTCGTTTTTATGACCCCAGTGAAGGGACTATTAAAATTGACGGAATCAATTTAAAAGACCTAGAAGTCAATTCAATTAGAGACTTGATGGGGGTGGTTACCCAAGAGTCTATTTTGTTTAATGACACGATAGCTAACAACATCGCTTTTGGGATTGAAGCTTCAGAAGAACAAATTATTCAAGCAGCTAAAGCAGCAAATGCACATGACTTTATTTTAGGAACCGAAGAAGGGTACAACACTGAAATTGGCGATAGAGGTTTAAAATTATCCGGTGGCCAACGGCAGCGAATAACCATTGCCCGAGCAATACTTAAAAATCCTCCTATTTTATTGCTGGATGAAGCTACCTCAGCATTAGATTCGGAGTCAGAATATTTGGTACAAGAAGCTTTGAATAATTTGATGAAAAACCGAACGAGTATTATTATTGCCCATCGGTTGAGTACTATTCAAAATGCCGACTTAATTGTTGTAATCAAGGACGGGGAAATTGTAGAGAAGGGAACACACCAAACACTTTTACGAGAAAATGGTTTGTACAGTAAATTAAGTGAGATGCAATCTGCATAACTATTATGGGAAAAGAATTAATACTTCAAGAATTAAAAGAAGCAGCAGCCGTATTGGAGAAATTCATTGCTGACGAAAACAACATAGAAGCGATTGAGGCTGCATCTGACCTTATTGTAGCCTCTATTAAGGAAGGTGGAAAAGTGTTTTCATGTGGTAACGGGGGATCCAACTGTGATGCCATGCATTTCGCAGAAGAAATGACAGGCCGTTTCCGTCACGACAGAGAACCCCTTCCAGCTATCGCCATTGCTGATTCGGCACACATCACGTGTACTGCTAACGACTTTGGCTTTGAACGAATTTATTCTCGTTACATTCGAACACTAGGTAAAAAAGAAGATGTTTTGCTAGCAATAAGCACTAGTGGCAATTCTGAAAACATCATTATCGCTGCCGAGACTGCTAAACAAAAAGGCATGAAGGTGGTAGCTTTAACTGGAAAAAACGGTGGCAAACTAGCTGAGTTTGCTGATGTAGAGGTTCGTGTGCCCCATGAGGGATTTTCTGATCGAATTCAAGAAGTACATATAAAAATTATCCATACACTAATTCTCCTGGTTGAACAAAAAACTGAGGCATAAATGGTTTTGTGTTGGATATGATGTTATTATTAAATGAATAAAAGTTTTAGATTAGACTTTTATTCATTACTGTTTCACATTTTAAAATAGCTTCAAATGCTTGCAAAAACCTATGGCGGTTCCGTTTATGGTGTCGATGCTTCCATTATCACGGTAGAGACCAACGTTACCCAAGGGACTAAATTTTATATGGTAGGTCTTCCTGACAATGCCGTAAAAGAAAGTGAACAACGGGTGGAGTCCGCAATTAAACACTATGGTTATTCGTTCCCACGACAAAAAGTAATCGTTAACCTTGCTCCTGCTGATGTTCGAAAGGAAGGTTCCTCTTATGATTTACCGTTAGCGCTAAGCATTCTTAAAGCTTCAGGACAAATTACTGCTGACGAGCTAGATAAATATATTATTATGGGAGAGCTGTCACTAGATGGTGAACTTCGCCCAATAAAAGGAGTGTTACCGATTGCCATTAAAGCTCGTAAAGAAGGATTAAAAGGTTTTATTCTACCCAAACAAAATGCTTCTGAAGCAGCCATTGTCAATGATTTAGATATTATAGGTGTTGCAACACTGGAAGAAGCAATAGATCATTTATCTGGAATCAGCCTTATTACGCCAACCGTAAAAGACACCCGTGAAATTTTCCAACATGATGCGCATGCTTTTAGTGTAGACTTTTCTGATGTACAAGGACAAGAATCGGTGAAGCGAGCTTTAGAAGTTTCAGCAGCTGGCGGTCATAATGTGATTATGGTTGGTCCTCCTGGATCCGGTAAAACAATGTTAGCGCGTAGAATTTCAACTATCCTCCCTCCCATGACGTTGCATGAAGCGCTGGAGTCTACAAAAATCCACTCGGTAGCTGGTAAATTAGGAGAGGGTACTTCATTAGTTGCACAACGTCCATTTTGTTCACCACACCATACTTCTTCTGATGTTGCTTTGGTTGGAGGAGGAAACATCCCCCAACCAGGGCAAATTTCTTTAGCGCACAACGGCATCTTGTTTTTGGATGAATTACCTGAGTTTAAACGCACCGTATTGGAGGTTTTACGCCAGCCACTAGAAGATAAAGTAGTCACGATTTCTCGCGCTAAAGCAACGGTACAATTCCCAGCTAACTTCATGTTAGTCGCCAGCATGAACCCTAGCCCTTCGGGGGAATTTTATTCTACGGACGGCTCGCACCCTGATAGCCCTGCTGCAGTGCAAAAATATCTCAGTAAAATCTCAGGACCATTGCTCGACCGAATCGATATTCATGTAGAAGTGAACCCTGTTTCTTTTGAAAAAATGACAGGCGACCAAAAGACTGAATCAAGTGAAGAAATTCGCAAACGTGTAATTGCAGCACGCGAACGACAAATCGAACGGTTTAAAAACACCGAAATCCACTCCAACGCTATGATGTCCGCACCAATGGTTAAAGAGTATTGCAAAATTAATTCGGCTGGAAAAGCACTATTGAAAACTGCGATGGAACGCTTAGGTTTATCGTCCCGTGCTTACGACCGTATTTTAAAAGTTTCGCGAACAATCGCTGATTTGTCAGGCAAAGACGATATCTTAGTAGAACATTTAGCCGAAGCCATCCAATATAGGAGTTTAGATCGTGGGGGTTGGTTGGGGTGAAAGAAACCGTTGAATTGAAATTTATACAAATGCGTTTTGCTATCGTAAGACTCGATTGGGAGTTGGGGGAAGTGTCTTTAATTCGTTTATTTCTTACCTATCAAATCCTCCATAATGTAGGTTTCTAGTTCTTTTTTATCTTTGAAGGTTCTGCCAAAACCAGTAGCATAGGGGATAAAATCAGGAACATAGCCTCTGGTTTTTTTTACGTAAGTATATTTTGAATTTACGATAATAGTTGATGTTAAAAACCTATATGACTTCATACCCTCTCTATCGTCATCATTATTGTAAGTCAAAAAATAATAAGATTCTTCCTCTAAAACACAATCCGGAGTCACTTCAATTATATTATAATATGGATGAAAAACAGAATAGACATTAATACATTTCCCTATAGGAATATCATGCATAGAATCTCTTGCATATATTAAGCTATCTATTTCTACTGTATAACATGTTCCTCCTCGATAGGAAGAATCTATTTTGCATAGATTCTCAGTAAGCGCAGTTCCTTTAAACACTAATGCTACCTCCTCTTTATTCGGTTGAGTTACATTAGCAGATATACAGAAAGAAAACAGGAAAAAAAGATGAATCATAGTTTAACTAGTTTACTTCGGTAAATATTCTCGTTACTTACTAGTTCTATTATATAATTGCCGGAAGGAATATGTTCTAAATCAATATACTGTTGACCGGCTATGTAATTGATGTCAAAAACTTTACCGCTAATTGAAACAGCCCTTACTCTGCTTAAAAAACCCGTCACTTTTTCATCTATGTAAACCATCTCATTTGTAATAATATTTGGTCTTATAGTTAATTTTTGCTCTAACAAATCCTGTTCTACATCAACCACTACACAGTGTAAAAAGTCATTACCAATATTCTCATAAGGACAAGCAGGGTTGAAGTTAAATGCGCGATCAATTGACAAACTTACATTAGCTCCTTCGATGGTGTAAGGTCCCGAAGTAACACTTCTAAATGACACATTACTATAAAACATCAAATGTTCAGAATGGTCAATAGAAAGATCACTATTATTTACATGTCCTAGACCTATCGCATGACCTATTTCATGGAGTATGGTTCCTGTAATATCAATTTGATTAGGTCCTCTTTCTATTGGGCTATTCCGATACCAAAATCGTGATTCCAGATTTCTATTAATTATTATGTCACTAAATTTAGTTACGTATTCTATACCTCCAGTTGTACAAACTCCCGCTGCGTTAACAGTAGAAGCAATTGCATCTACTTTATTTGGTACTCCTAATCGGAATACATTTTGTTCAAAATCACCATCTGCTAAAGCGTATTTATTGCCGTTCATTTCCAGTTCAATACCTATTCCCACGTTACAATTCCACTCTTTTATAGCCTCTACTATAGCGTTTAACAAATTTGGTTTATCTAAGATTTCCTGTGTAATCTTAAATGTTCTTTTACCGTATATATCATCTGCTACTTTATGCGGTATACCTCTTACTTCATAAGACGAAGTAGCATTTAATAACGAATATTTGACTATTAACGGTTGGTTAGAAGTATTTTCCCAAATTGCACCGTAGTTTGAAACTTTAAAAGTTCCACTACCTGCTGCTCCAGTTATCGTTCCTCTTGATTTTGTAAAATGAGAAGGAACGATAACTTGAATCTCATTATCCGACCATGATTTTATATCAGCGTCATCTAATCCACCTATAAAGGAGACTCCCCCTACATCTGAATCTCTGAATGATACATTTCCTTTTTTGTCACTCCCTCTTGATTTTCCGAAATTATACCCTTTTATGGTAAGTAATGAGTTTGTTCCACCAGTTATTATTCGTGGGGTAAATGATTCTACAACGGGCTTCCCTACCACCTTGTCATACATAGAACCATTATAATCTACGCTGCCAAATTCCGACTCTCCAGCCCCAATGCTTGATGTCACGGAATATTCACCAAAAGAAAAATCAGGGATTTCAAAACGAATCCCACTTATTAGGTCAATCGAAGGTGAAACAACCGAATTGATACGTATTTTAAAGTGCATTAGTTGCTGGGGAGTTGATGTAACATAAGTTAAACCTGTTAAACTTCTATCAGGATAAGCTGATAGATTTACCCCCAGAATATTCGGCTTGTCTTCGTTTATATAAAAATTGTAGTTTAACGGCTTATTAAATTCAGTACCACGAGTAAGTTCTAAATTACCATTTGCAAATATTTTATCGCCAAAAGCATCATTATTATAATTTATTTGAATTGCGGCACTCATATAATAGGTAGGGGTACTTGAGGAAATGAGAATATCAAACTCAACATAGTCATTATTGTTTTCAAATGTATATTTATAATTATCAAACTCTAAGTCGTACGTAACTGTAGCTGCTAACCTCGCTGTACTCATTCTTTTTCGTTTTCTTGCATACTCTAACCTTGCATTGAACTTCTTTGTATTTGCCTCAATAATTTTTTCAAGCGAATCTGCGGGTAATGGCTCTACTCGTTTAAGCGTTCTACTTATTATTTTTAGAGGCAAGGAGGTGCATGGGTTCAATCCAAAAAATTTAAATTGATTTAATAATTCTTCTGGAGATTCAAAAACACTACCCAAACCTTGAGCATAAGGCATTTCTGTCTCGTTCAGAAATGATATGGCGGAATGTTCATTGAGTGGATAAAACGCCCCTTCATTTTCTGATAAAAATAAAATAAATACTCCACCTAATCCATATTGTTGTGAATGAGAGTAAGAATGTATTAATCCTTCTAGTTCTCCCCCTAGAGTTTTTACAACTATTGAGTCTCTGGAAGTCCCCTTTAAATCACACGATACTTCTACTGTGTTATTGGTATAAATAAATCCATTTTCGTCCTTGGCACAAGTTTGTGAAACTACTTTTCCAAATACCACATTACTAGAGTTATGAACAGCTTCTTTGATGTGATAATTGGTATTCACATCAGCTGTTGAGGCGAAAAAATTTAAGGAAAAAGTAATTAAAGTAGCTAAAAGATGTTTCATTTTGTAACCCGTGGTGCATTAATAAACAAGAGATAAAAGTTGTGCAATTCACTGAATATCAGTAACTTATTGTAGTAACGACAAAACAATAAGCATGCACAACTTTCAAGCAAATTACGATAAAATTCTTAAAGTTTTAAGAACCAATTTCCCTTATGATTCCTACTTTCTTCAAAAAAGAAAACCAAAACTATCTGATTTAGAGATTGTTGCTATTGATTTCACTGCTCAATTTATGAGTATCGATAGTGAGCATCAACTATTTCGAGTATTGAATGGAATACAATTCAAGAACCTCATTGACCGAAGTGTTTACAACAGAAGGAAAAGAAATCTAGCTGAGTTTATGGAACAAATCAGATTTACCCTATCAGAAAAATTTAACCAATTTGAAGGATATTTCATTGTTGATTCCATGCCCTTGGAAGCCTGTAAATTAGCCAGAAGTTCTAGGTCAAAAATTTGTAAAGAATCCTTTCATTCTTCACCTGATAAAGGGTTTTGTGCATCACAGCAACTTTACTATTATGGTTATAAACTTCATGCGGTATGCTCTGTTCAAGGTGTTTTTAAAAGCGTAGATATCACCAAAGCTTCGGTTCATGATATTCATTATTTGAAAGATATTAAAACGCAACTTTCTGATTGTGTGCTACTTGGTGATAAAGGGTATGTAAGCCAAAAAGAACAATTGGATCTGTTTGAAACAGCCAACATCAATTTACAAATACCCATGAGAAGTAATCAACAAGGTTTTCAAAAACAACCTTATGTGTTTAGAAAAACTAGAAAACGTATCGAAACATTGTTTTCGCAATTGTGTGATCAGTTTATGATTCGTAGAAATTACGCTAAAACATTTACAGGGTTTAAAACTAGAATTCTTTCTAAAATTACTTCCCTAACTTTGATTCAATTAATCAATAAATTTGAATTCAACAGGAATATTAATAACCTTAAAATTCAAATCACTTAATAATGCACCACGGGTTTTGTAGTATAAAAGTTTAGTAACAAAAATCAAATATATGAAAACATTCAATTTTCCGCACCTTTGTTTGAGCTTTTACAACTTTTCTAGGATAAATTAAGAACCAATTGAGTAATTAGTCAATCGGTTCTTGGTTTTTATTGGTTGCACCCCCAATAATAAACACAGTCCCGACACCTAATCCAATAAACCCAGGAAAATAGTTTGCGCTGTATGGCGAAGCGTCACTTGCAAAGCCTCCCCCAATCTTACTTGCAACGCTTTGATATAATAAATACAACAAACTCCCAGTGACGACTATTACTCCCACAGTAATGAAAGCGCTATTACCTTTGTTTTGAGTACTTGTACCCATAAAATCATTAAAATCCTGCATCGCAAGGATATCATTTTTTTGTTTGAATAGGTTTTTCACCTGCTGTAAATCGGGTTCATCAGCAACAGAAATTGAATTAAACACTAGATAATTTGTTTGTTGAACTTTGAGATCTTGACCAAAACAAGATTGACCACAAAAAATTAAAAACAGAATACAAGAAAAAGCAACTTTCATGAACAAGGGGTTAGTTATAGTTCTTATCAATTAAAACTTAGCTACAAGCTATTACTCTTCCACTTTTTAACCAAAAATCTACACAAGTGCAAAACCTTAATCATAAGGCTTAATTTTGAACCTCACCCAATCATCAGTGCAACTTTTCTTTCTCTTTGTTGAGATAAATTCATAGACTTGTAGCTTGGAAAAAAACTGTAATAACTGGGTCTAAGGACTTATAATAACTATGCTATCTTACAAAAGAATTAATGACATTACGGGTTGGGTTGTATTCCTAATTGCAGCAGCGACATTTACATTAACCGTAGAGCCAACGGCCAGTTTTTGGGACTGTGGTGAATTTATTGCTGTTTCTTATAAATTAATGACTCCACACCCTCCAGGCGCACCATTGTTTTTATTGGTTGGTCGCATTTTCTCTTTGTTTGCAGGTGGTGAAGCCTTATCTGCAGGAGCGAGTGAAGACGCGGCATTTTGGGTGAACATGGTGTCTGCAATGTCTAGTGCATTCACCATCTTATTCTTGTTTTGGTCGATTACACTTATCGCTAGAAAAGTTTTAAAAGTGGTTTATGACGAACCGACTATGGGTCAAACCTTGGCCATCATGGGTTCAGGTATTGTAGGAGCACTGGCTTACACCTTTTCTGATTCGTTTTGGTTTTCAGCCTCTGAAGCGGAAGTTTATGCTTTCTCAGCATTCTTTACCGCCTTTGTTTTTTGGGCTATATTAAAGTGGGAAGTAAAAGCTGACAACGAAGGTTCTGACCGATGGTTAATTCTTATCGCATACATGGTTGGTTTATCCATTGGCGTTCACTTATTGAACTTGGTAACTATACCAGCCATGGCATTTGTGTTTTATTACAGAAAATTCAAGCCAAGTATCACTGGTGCGCTCGCGACTTTAGCACTTAGCTCTGCTATTCTTGTGGTTATTTTAGTAATTATTATCCCTGGTATTCCAAGTGTGGCTGGATGGTTTGAAATCAAGTTTGTAAATGGTTTAGGACTACCTTTTAACTCTGGAATTATCTTTTTCGCAGTATTATTTATCGGTGTAATCACTTATGGCGTGATGTATTCCATTAAGCACAAAAAACGCTGGATGAACACTGCGCTGTTAAGTTTGATTTTTATCCTAATTGGATATTCTACTTATTTCCTAATCATCATTCGTTCCAACTTCAACCCTCCAATTGATGAGAATGACCCTGAAGAGGTCACCAAGTTCGTTTCTTACTTAAAGCGTGAACAATATGGTGACAGACCATTGTTTTATGGACCACAATGGACTTCGCAAGTAGGTCGTTCGCCTGAGTCTGGTCAGTATTATGAATATGGTGATCCCATTTATCAAAGAGGTGAAGATGGTTATGAAATCTATGATTATAAAACCAACTACTATTACCCATCAAATCAGCAAACCCTATTTCCTAGGATGCATAGTAAGCAACCACATCATATACCTCAGTATGAAAGCTGGATGCGAGAACATGGCTATCGTTTTAAGGAAGGCAAATTACCTACTGGTGCACAAAACATACATTTTATGCTTAATCGTCAAATCGGCTTCTTCTATTGGCGTTATTTCCTTTGGAACTTTGTTGGTCGGGAAGGTGATATACAAGACAGTGGCGTATTGTGGTTTAGTAATGAAAAACTACCTGAGTTAATTCAAAGTGCGGCACGAAACCAGTTCTTTGCTTTACCATTAATTCTTGGATTATTAGGTGTGGCCTTCATAGGGGTGCGCGACAATAAAATGCTCCTAATTTTAGGGATGCTATGGTTTTTCACCGGAGCAGCAATTATCCTCTACTTAAACCCGCCTCCAATTGAACCGCGAGAGCGAGACTATGCCTATGCTGGCTCCTTCTATGCCTTCAGTTTCTTTATTGGATTAGGTGTATTGGCTTTATATGAACTGATTAAGGATTATATCAAAAACACAAAAATAGCTGCTGGTTTAGCTACTGTTATTGGTTTAGTTATCCCAATAATTATGGGTGCTCAAGGTTGGGACGATCATGATCGCTCGAGCCGGTATCATTCTGTGGATTCAGCGAAAAACTTATTAGCATCTTGTGCTCCAAACGCCATTTTATTTACTGGTGGTGATAATGACACCTTCCCATTGTGGTATGTGCAAGAAGTGGAAGGTTTTAGAACCGATGTTCGTGTTTGTAACTTGTCATTATTAAATACTGATTGGTATATCGATCAAATGAAACGTAAAGCGTATGATTCGGAGCCGTTACCAATTCGTTTTGAACACAAAGATTACATTCAGGGAACCAACGACTACATTCAATATTACAACCAATCAAAAGAAGATAAGGCAATGAACTTAGATGCCTATTTGAATGCGGTTGAAAATAGAAGCAGACAAATTGGTCAGTATTCGCAAGTGGAAGAAATCGAAAAGTTCCAAACAGTACTTCCTTCTAAGCAAGTGTATATTGCAACGGATGCTGAACAAATCAAAAACCTTGATTTTGTACCTGAGCAATTAAAACCTTTAGCGAAAAATACCCTGGAGTGGAAATTAAACCGAGGTGGAGGCATCGATAAAAAAGACTTGATCATGTTAGATATGATTACCAACATCAACAAAAATGGTTGGAAACGTCCAATTTATTTCTCTACAACACTTTCATCCAGTAACTACATGGGCTTAAGGGATCACATGGTGTTGGAAGGCTTAGCATATCGCTTATTACCAATCAAACATGGTCGTTCGCAAGGAATAGTGAATTCAGATGTGATGTATGACAACATGATGAATAATTTCTATTGGAGAGAGATGGATAATCCAAACATCTTCTACGATGAAAATTATAAACGTTTTGTATTCAACGCTCGAATGCAGTACATGCAGTTAGCTTTCGACTTAATTTCAAACGATAATGATAAAGAAAAAGCCAAGGCGGTCATTCATAAAAGTTTGGAAGTAATGCCTGATAATGTATTTCCACACGACTACATCGGAGCTCAATTTGTAAGTTTATTGTTTGAAGTTGGTGACAAGGAAACAGCGAAAACGCTGGCTATGCAGATTGCACCTAGAACAAAAGAAATGTTGGATTATTATGTAAGCTCTCGAAATACTTCTAGTGCTGACTTCCAGCGTTATGCTTCTACTTTAGGAACATTGCAATCAGAATTAGAAGCCAACGGAGAAAAAGAAGAAGCCGCCAAGATTAAAGCTTGGATGGATGAACTCTCTAACTAATCACACTAACCTTGGAAACAACAGATTTCATATTTGGCACCCAGCCCGTACTTGAAGCGATTAAAGCAGGTAAAGAAGTAGAAAAAATATTACTTCAACGTGATGTTAAGGCAAACGTGGTTTTTGACATTGTGCAGTTGGCCAAGGATTTAAAAATTCCCATTAGCCATGTGCCGGGTGAAAAACTCAATCGTGTCACGCGAAAGAATCACCAGGGTGTTATCGCGTTTATGTCTTCTATCAATTATTCCTCTCTGGATAATGTGTTAGATAGCGCATATAGCAAAGGGCAAATGCCTTTGATTTTGGTGCTGGACCAAGTTACCGATGTACGTAATTTTGGTGCAATTGCGCGAACAGCTGAATGTGCAGGAGTGCATGGCATCGTAATTCCCTCCAAAGGTTCTGCTCAAATCAACAGTGACGCGATGAAAACTTCGGCTGGAGCGCTGAATTATATTCCCGTTTGTAGAGTTGAATACTTAGATAAAACACTCGACTTCTTAAAAGAAAGCGGTTTACAATTGGTAGGCTGTACCGAAAAGGCAGACAAAAATTTATATAGCTTTGACTTCACCACACCAGTTGCAATAATAATGGGAAGTGAAGAAAAAGGAATTTCATCATCATACTTAACAAAATGTGATGATAAAGTGTTGATACCAATGGTGGGTCAAGTTGGCTCCCTAAATGTGTCGGTATCGGCAGCGCTTGTAGTGTATGAAGCTATAAGACAGCGAAATATCTAAACAGAAGATTCGTAACTTGTGACACAGTTCATGTATTGAAAACACATTATGTACGGAATAAAAAATTACATCAACAGAGCAGCACTTTTTGCAAACAACAACCTGAGACCAGGAAAAAAGAAGTTGGCAACGCTGATGTTCTACGCTACTGACCTTTGTGATTCTGGTTGTAAACACTGTTTAATTTGGGCAAAGCGACCTGTTAAACACCTTCCTTTTGAAAAATTCAAAGAAATCATGCAGTCCGACTGTGTGACAAAAAACACGATGGTAGGTCTTGAAGGCGGGGAGTTTTTATTGCACCCTGAATGGGATAAAATCATGGGTTGGCTCTCTGAAAACCACCCGAATTTTGATTTGCTTTCTAACTGCTTAAAACCAGATGAAGCCATAGACGCTGTAAAAAGATTCCCTCCTAAACGTCTATACATTTCTTTAGATGGAACTAAGGAGACCTACAAATACATGCGCGGAAAAGATGGTTACGACAGCGTACTGAAGGTAATTAAAGCGTGTAAAGATCTTGTGCCTATTTCTACCATGTTTACCCTTTCCCCTTACAACAACTTCGATGACATGAAGCACGTGGCCGAAATTTGTAAGGAATATGGTGTGGACATGCGCGTGGGTGTCTATAATGACATTGCCTTTTTTGATACCGTTGAAAAAGCCCACGAAACAGATATTGGATTGAAGAAAGACGATACGGTTCTTCGATACAAAGATGTTAAAAACACCAAAGAAGCTATTCTAGAAAAAAACATTGCTTTAAAAACTGCTGAACGAGCAGATATCAACATTGCCAAGCACGATTCTGAAAAACTAGCAGAATATGACTTTAAGTCAAGTATTCCGAATATCATCAAAGACTTTGAAGAAAATTACGATTTCTTAGTATTGTATGATGAATGGAGAAGAAAACGTTTGAAACTAAACTGCTACAGTATTTTAGACAGTTTAGTGGTACACCCTGATGGGAATGTACCTATCTGCCAAAACTTAGATATCTCCTTAGGGAATGTAAACGAGAATTCGTTAGATGATATCTTCAATGGAAAAGCAACTCAGGCAATTCAAAAAGATCACGTACATAACTGCAACCAATGTTGGATTAACTTCCACAGGAAATACGATGTTGTTCTATATAGAAATTTAGAGAAGTTCTTTCCGAAAAAAGCCATCGGAAAAATGTTTGGTTATTACCAATGGGAAGAAGATCGTAAAGCCACTTACAATGACTTTATGAATCGCATGGAGGAGGAATACGTTTAAAAGTTGGTTTGTGTGGACACAAACCAAAGCGTTATATAAAAGGACGACATTGCTTAAAGTAATATCGTCCTCTTTTTATCTTTTTGATGATTAAAACCTTACTTCATATACCCTATTCGTACAGTTAGAAGTACAAAAAACTGAATCTTCAATAACTACTCTACTCAGTTTAAACACATCACAACAAGTGCCTTTTGTTTTCGTGATATCTAAGAAGACTTTGGACTGTAAGGAGTCATTGTAAAACACCGATAACGAATCTTTAAAAACAGTTATATTTTTAGTGACTGAAGATAGTTTAACCTCGACATTCATTTGATTATCTGATAATAATGTGGGTGTGATGATATCGCCCTGACGAGTAATTTTAATTAACGAATCAACCACTTCCGAACTATCGATACTTTCTAGTTGAAACTTAAATGTTGGAGCCCCAGCACACTCAAAATCGGAGCAGTCGTTATAACAGGAATGCAGTAATATCATTAAAAAAAACAGACCAACCAGTTTCTTGAAATTCATATTCTTTGAATTGAAATTTAACACCCTGAAATTTGCTCTTTTATTATGGAAGAACAAACCAAAATTACCTGATTTCCATTGAAGTCACTTATACCAATCACAAATTGATCTCCTCCATCTTTCAAACCTAACTTCTTTTTAAGCTGATCGGGTGAATCACAAAAGTTTCTTGTAAATACATTTGCCTTTTGCTCTACAAGGTGTTTTTTGATTGCCTTTTTATTGTAAGGTAATTCTGCTTCTATTTTAAATACCCTACCTGGGAAATCCTCTCTCAATTCTGATGAAGTAAAAAGATGAGTATTTGAGGCTATTTTGTAAAGTGAATTATTATTCTGATTTAGAAACAAATAATAATTTCCGACTTTATGAATCGAAGTTATCGGATCGTACAAATACTTAAGCGGCTCAGAAAATGAAAATGGTGCTGCTTGCACTTGTTTTACCTCAGTGGTTTTCTCAAAGCTAATTTCAACTGCTATTATTTCTACCTCGCCTTCAAAATCCTTTTCCACTAAAAAAAGAACTTCTTTGCACTCGTTTTTAGTGCTTATGACCCACACCTTCGACACGTTGTCCAACTCACGAATTCCCTGGGTGATGTCTATCATCGGAGAAGCTTTTACTAAAATTTTGCGTGATAGTGAAAACAACCTCTCTTTCAAATCCACCACATTAGGTTCGCAATCGGCAAATTTAAACACCTTCCCGCCTTGTTCATCTCTACGGGCTGGGTCAATATAAATTAAGTCAAAAGATTCAGTATTGATTTTTAAAAAATCTTCGGCAATGCCATTATAAAATTTGGTATTATTTACCCCTAAGACTTCAAAGTTATGTTTTACAATCTCTGATAACCAAGCATCTCTTTCTACATGAACAGCATTTTTCGGGTGTTTTGCAAAAAAAAAGGTATCTACACCAAATCCACCTGTAAGGTCAAGCACAGAATCATACGTTAATAGAGATGCTTTGTACTTAGCAGTTTGCTCTGAAGAACACTGCTGCATGTTGAGGTCAGGAGGAAAAAGTAGGTTGCTTACTTGAGTTAAATACGGCAACTTCTTTTTTGCCTTTTGCCAACCGGAAATTTGATCCACTAAAAAACCCACAGGAAAATCAAATTTCCCGTGGGCTTGTAAAGCGACCTTCTTAGGGTCAGCAGTTTTATGTTGCTTGATGAAGTTTTGAACTTCTGGAGAAAGTAACTTTTCTATCTCCATGAGATGACTCAATTAAGCTTCTACAGTAGTTTTAACTAAATTGTTAGCCAGAAGATATTGTGCAATTTGAACCGCATTGGTCGCAGCTCCTTTTCTCAAGTTGTCAGCAACAATCCACATGTTAACGGTATTGGGTTGAGAATCATCTCTGCGAATACGTCCTACAAATACTTCATTTTTTCTCCAAGCCATTAACGGCATTGGGTAAATGTTGTTTTTTGGATCATCCTGAACTTCCACACCATCTTGTGCAGCAATTTCCTGACGTAAAGTATCAACATCAAACTCTTTTTTCAATTCCACATTCACCGACTCTGAGTGTCCGCCCATAACCGGTAAACGAACTGTAGTAGCCGTTACTTGAATGCTATCGTCACTGAAGATTTTCTTTGTTTCTTTGATCATCTTCATCTCCTCTTTAGTGTATCCATTGTCTTGGAATACATCAATGTGAGGAAGCACGTTCATATCTATTTGGTAAGGATATACTTTTTCAGCTGCTTCTCCTTTTCTTTCTGCCATCAATTGATCCACCGCAGCTTTTCCTGTTCCAGTAACTGACTGGTAAGTAGAAACAACAATTCGTTTGATACCATATTTTTTCTGAAGCGGGTTCAAAGCCAATACCATCTGTATAGTTGAACAGTTAGGATTAGCTATAATTTTATCATTAGCCGTGATTTCATTTCCGTTGATTTCAGGAACAACCAATTTTTTTGTTGGATCCATTCTCCATGCCGAAGAATTATCAATCACGAATGTGCCTACCTCTGCAAACTTCGGTGCCCACTCTAACGAAGTACCACCTCCTGCAGAGAAGATAGCAATATCAGGTTTTAGCTCAACCGCTTTCTGTAAAGTAATTACTTCATACTGTTTACCCTTGAAGTCGATCTTCTTACCTGCTGATCGCTCAGAGGCTACAGGGTATAACTCAGAAACAGGAAGGTCAAACTCAGCGAGGACCTTTAGCATCTCACCACCTACAAGACCAGTGGCTCCAACTACTGCTATTCTCATTTTTTTCGTGTTTTATAATATAAAATATAAATGGGGTGCAAAGGTAATAATTAATACAAAACTATACTACTATTCAACCCCAAGTTATTGCCTATCAATTGGCTAAAGATGTATTATTCATAGAATAAACTTTATTTTCTACGCATGCGTATGAGGGCTTAATGCAAAAAAGAATTAAGTTTGCAGATATTTTAGAACCAACCTTCTAATACTATAAGTTATGAGTGAAGAAAAACAATACTATACAAAAGAGGAACTCAAAGAATTTGAGGATTTGCTGAATACCAACTTAGAAAAAGCTAGAAAAGAACTAGAAACATACCGAGCAGCTTTAAGTAAAAAAAATGACACGGGAACTTCAGCAACTACTGGAGGAAATTTCTCGCTTGAAAGTGGTGCGGAAACAGCAGAAAAAGAACACTTAAATCAATTGGCATCTAGACAAAGTTCTTACATCAAAAATGTTGAAAATGCTTTGATTAGAATCAAAAATGGCACTTATGGTGTGTGTTCCGTATCTGGGAAATTAATTTCGAAAGAACGACTTAGAGCGGTACCTCACACCACGCAATCAATAGAAGCAAAAAAAGCACAAAGCTAAAAGTTGGACTTACTCCATCATCATATTGAAGCCATCATCTTCTGCTCCCCAAATCCTGTCTCGTTGGACGAAATGCAGGAATGTATGTCAGAAATGTTTGAAGCAGCAATACCGTTGGAAGATATAGAAAAAGCAACTGCGTTATTAGTAGAAAAATACACCTCTGATGACTATGCTTTTGAAGTATGCCAAACCGCTGGCGGCTATCAGTTTTTAACTAAACCAGCTTACCAAGTTAGTATTGGCATCTATTTAAAACAAAAATCAAAAAAACGTCTCTCAACTTCCGCGTTAGAGACGTTGGCAATAATTGCCTATAAACAACCAATCACCAAAACAGAAGTTGAGTTAATTAGAGGAGTCAACTGCGACTACTCTGTACAGAAATTACTTGATAAAGAATTGGTTGAAATCAAAGGGAAATCCGACAGTGTCGGCAAACCGCTATTATATGGCACAAGCCCAAAGTTTATGGAATACTTTGGCATCAACTCATTGGGTGAATTGCCTACTCCAAAAGATTTTATCAATGAGGCAAATGAAATAGGAGAAGTAAATGAAGCCTGAAAAACGCAACACCCCATTCAAAAAAAGGGAAGACAAAAATTCTGTCCCTAAAAAGAAAGCCCCACAAAAGAAGTTTGAAGCGCCTGCTGAAACAAGTCGCCAACCCATCTCTGAAGAAATGAGACTGAATAAGTTTATAGCGCATTCAGGTGTTTGTTCCCGAAGAGATGCTGACTCACTCATTGCGGAAGGTCGGATAAAAATCAACAACAAAGTAGTTACTGAGTTAGGGCACAAGGTGCAGCCGGATGATCATGTTCACTTAGATGGGAAGCCTTTGCACGTACAACGTTTTGTCTATTTATTATTAAATAAACCTAAAGACTACATCACCACCATGGAGGACACCCATGACCGTAAAACAGTTATGGAGATCATAGGTGATGCCTGTTCTGAACGAATTTTTCCTGTAGGGAGGTTGGATAGAAATACAACAGGCTTATTACTTTTTACCAATGATGGTGATTTGGCAGGCAAACTTTCACACCCATCTAGTCGGGTGAAAAAAGTATATGAAGTTACGCTAGACAAGCCCATTGAAGAAGAACATTTCTTAGCCATTCAACAAGGCATCAAATTAGAAGATGGACCAGTAAAGGTCAATAGCATTGCTGTTATCTCACCAGATCAATATGTACTTGGATTAGAGATACACATTGGTAAAAACAGAATTGTCAGAAGAATCTTTGAACACTTTGGCTACGAAGTAGACCGATTAGACAGAACCACCTATGCAGGATTAACCAAAAAGAATTTACCTAGAGGAAAATGGCGCATGTTAGAAGAAAAAGAAGTTGCTTTTTTGAAAACTATTAAGTCGAAATGATAAACAAAAAAAATTCTTTGACTTTTTTTCTTGCCTTTTCTGTTTTGATGCATTTGATCGCTGCCTACTATAGTGTTGGCTTTCATCATCCAGATGAGCATTTTCAAATACTAGAGTTCGCAAACTATAAATTAGGCAATATTGATTCAAACATGCTAGCTTGGGAGTTTGATGCTCAAATACGTCCTTCATTGCAACCAATAATAAGCATGGGAATAATAAAATCCTGTGCTTTTTTTACTACATCACCATTTACTCAAGCGTTTGTCCTTCGATTAATCGCATCATTAGCTTCCTTATTGTCCGTTTTTCATTTTGTTAAACACCTTCCTGAAAATAAATTACCTTATTGGAGTAAGTTCTCATTATACTTTTTCAGTTTTTGCCTTTGGTATTTACCCTTTGTGCATGCACGTTTTTCATCAGAAACTGGCGCATCAGTATTTATGTTACTAGCACTTGTTCAGTTTTTTAAATTTGATGTCTCAAAAAAATTCATACATGCGCTTTTAGCTGGTGTCTTCTGGGGGCTTGCTTTTGAGTTCAGATATCAAACGGGAATCATGATTTTGTTTTATGGTTTGTGGTTACTTATCTACCGATTTAATGATTTTAAAATTCATTTATTACAGGCGTTAGGTTTCTTATTCGTCATTGGGGTCTCCCTTTTACTCGATTACTATTTTTACGGATCAATAGTATTTCCTCCTTATAATTACTTTACTGAAAATATAGTTAATGATGTTGCTTCGTCTTTTGGTACCGCTCCTTGGCATTTTTATTATCTCATGACTATGAGAAGACTATTTTTACCTATTAGCTTACTTCATATTGCTGCCTTTTTATACCTAATTATTTACAGAAGAAACCATTTGCTTTTCTGGCTCATAGTGCCATTCGTAATTATACACTCAATGATTCCACATAAAGAAACTCGTTTTCTTTTTCCATTACTTTTCATTAGTCCTTATGCAGTCTGTTTGGTAATACATGCTTTTAAAGAAAAATTTCGTCAGTTTTCCTCTCGGTTTTCTGAATTAAAAATTTTGTGGGTATTATGGGTAACTATGCTTCCACTTACAATTTGGAAATCTATATACCCTGCCAACAACTATATTAATGTAATACACTATATAACCGACAATTACAAAGAAATAAACCTGCTTTATTTACATGATATAAAACCCAACACCTTATTACAACTTAGCTTCTATGACCCTGAAGAAATAATAAATTCAGAACATGTACTCATTACTAATCTTGAAGAAAACCAATCACTTAAAACAAAGGATTTATATATGGTGTTAACAAGAGATAAAATGTTAGAACTACAAAAAACACACGCCATCAATTTTTCATTAATCAAGGACTTTGCTCCACCTTTTTATGATTTGCTCACTCCAATGGATTTTTTGAAGATTGATACCCCAGAAAAACTTTATAGGGCGACTTTGGTTAATTAACACTATTACCTTCTTCAGTCATAATGCTTAACACCTTAAAAATCAATCTAACCTTATTTAGAATTGTAAAACATAACTATTATTTTGATTTAAATTCCCTATTTTAAGTTTGGCAATTTAAAACGAACATACATGACAAAAACCAAACAAGTCTTAAATAAAAAAAGCTCCTCAAAAATTGAGAAGCTTTCTAGTGGTGCTGAGTGGACTCGAACCACCGACACACGGATTTTCAGTCCGATGCTCTACCAACTGAGCTACAGCACCGCGGTAAGGGACGGCAAAAATAGGAACTTTTAATATTTAAACAAACGTAGAACGAGAAAATATGAAAATTTTATCTCAAGGTATTTTCGTAGTGCTGTTAGCCATAGCAATTTGGCAGTTGTCCAAAAGTGTAAAGCGCATCTGGCGCAACATTCACTTAGGCAAACCATTTGACCGCTCAGACAATAAGAATGAGCGACTTAAGAAAATGATGCTCGTAGCCTTTGGCCAAAAAAAGATGTTCAAGAAACCAATACCTGCCTTATTACACTTATTTGTGTATGTAGGTTTTTTGATCGTAAATATTGAGTTACTTGAAATTGTATTAGATGGAATTTTTGGAACTCACCGGTTATTTGCTCCTTACTTAGGCGGTTTCTATACCTTCATCATCAACTTCTTTGAATTTTTTGCCGTAGCGGTCATCATTTCTTGTGTCCTGTTTCTTGTTAGGAGAAACGTTCTGAAAGTTGAACGCTTCCATAAACCGGAGATGACCTCTTGGCCAACGTTGGATGCTAACCTGATTTTAATTCTAGAAATCGTATTAATGTTCTTTTTGTTAAATATGAATGCTACTGACACGGCAATTGCACTTAAATCGGGAGGTCAGCAAGGTTATTTCTTTAGTAACTTATTTGTCCCATTATATGAAAGTTTATCCGTTGACACTATCCACATAGCTGAACGCCTTTTTTGGTGGGGCCACATTATAGGGGTGTTCTTCTTTGCCAATTATGTCTTGTTTTCGAAACATCTTCACATTTTCTTAGCATTTCCTACGACCTATTTCTCCAATTTAGAACCTAAAGGGAAAATGGACAACATGGATTCGGTAACCAATGAAGTAAAATTTGCTTTAGGCTTGGCTCAACCTGATCCCAATAATCCACCAGCAGAAATTTCGCGCTTTGGTGCTAAGGACGTAGTCGACCTTTCTCAGAAAAGTTTGTTAGATGCCTATTCGTGTACCGAGTGCGGCCGTTGTACTGCCCAATGTCCTGCAAATATCACAGGTAAAAAACTTTCCCCGAGAAAAATAATGATGGATACCCGCGATCGTGTAGAAGAGCTTGGGGCTTACAAACAAACCAATGGTTTCGAAGCTGTGGACAATAAAACCCTTCTGGGCGACTTCATTACGGAAGAAGAAATATTTGCCTGTACTTCTTGCAATGCCTGTACAGAAGCCTGCCCAATCAATATTGATCCACTTTCTATAATAGTAGAATTGAAAAGATTTAAAGTGATGGAAGAAGCGCAAGGACCAGCTGAGTGGAACATGATGTACCAAAATATCGAGACGAGTTTTTCTCCATGGAAATTTGCTCCAAACGATCGAGGTAATTGGACTGCGGATTTAAATAAATAAGTTGAACTAATCACGTAAGTGATCAAAATAGTAACACAATGGATTACAAAGCACCTTTAGTAAGTGAACTAACCGCAGCAGGCAAACAACCGGAAATTCTTTTTTGGGTTGGATGTGCTGGTTCTTTTGATGACCGGTATAAAAAAGTAACAGTTGCATTTGCAAAAATATTAAACGAACTCAACATCAATTTCGCAATTCTAGGACCTGAAGAGGCCTGCACAGGAGATCCTGCACGTAGAGCGGGTAACGAGTTTCTTTTTCAGATGCAAGCCATGGCCAACATTCAGGTACTGGATGGTTATAACATCAAACGCATTGTAACTGCTTGCCCACATTGTTTTAACACCATCAAAAATGAATATCCTGAATTAGGAGGCAACTATGAAGTCGTACACCATTCCCAATATCTCCAAGAATTGATTAATGCTGGACAGTTGAAAATGAAGGAAGGCGGAGAATTCAAGGGTAAAAAAATCACCTTCCATGACTCGTGCTATTTGGGTAGAGCTAACAATGTCTACGAAGCTCCCCGTGCAGTTTTAGAAGCACTAGATGCTGAACTAGTCGAAATGAAACGCTGTAAAACAACAGGCTTGTGTTGTGGTGCTGGCGGTGGACAAATGTTTAAGGAGCCTGAAAAAGGTAATAAAGACATTAACATCGAGCGGACGGAAGAAGCCTTAGAAACGGGCGCTGAAATCATCGCTTCGGGTTGTCCTTTTTGTATGACCATGATGACTGACGGAGTAAAAAACAAAAACAAAGAAAATTCTGTTAAAGTGTATGACATTGCAGAACTAGTACACAAAGCAAAATCGTAAATGGAAACAATTAATAACTTTGCCCCTACTTCTAAAGTGTGGGTATATCAAGCTTCTCGAGACTTAACATCAGAAGAGCTTTCCCAAATAAACGCCCAACTATCAGCATTTATTTCTAGCTGGAATTCTCATGGCGCACCTGTAGATGGTGGTTTTGAAATAAAACACAAGCGATTCATCATTCTTATCGCCAGCGAAGCATCTGGTGTAAGTGGCTGTTCTATTGACAGCAGTGTAAAAGTAATTCGAGAAATTGAAGTGAATTTCAGTTTAGGGTTATTGGACCGAAGAACCGTGAGCTACTTATCAGGTGATGAGGTTAAAGCAATTTCAATTACAGATATCAAAAAAACGATTGAAGCTGGCGACATCAAGGCTGACACGTTAATTTTCAACAATGCCGTTACAACTTTAGCAGAATTAGAAACCTCATGGCTACAAAAGGCTGAAAACTCATGGTTGTCACGCTATTTCTGAAAAAAAAGTCGTTTATTAGTGGAGTTAAACTAATCCCAAACATGCGCTTTATTCAGTTTTCCCTTCTGGCTCTTGTCATTTTATTCACTTTCTCATGTGTCAACAAAGCCACTAAGTTCTACAACCGGGGCTTACAAAAGTTCGACATGGAAGAGTTTGAGTTTGCGGCTGAAAACATGAAGCAAGCACTTACTTATGGCGCACCTCCTTCTTCAACTAATTATTACATTGCCGAATCTTATCGCCAATCAAACCGATTGCACGAAGCTGAGCAATACTATGCTAAAGCGTTAGAGGCTGGAAACCGAGACGAACACGTTCATTTTTATTATGCTTTTGCTCAGAAATCCAACGGGAATTATTTGGGTGCTTATAAGACCTTAAAAGCCTACTTAAAATATGGTTCCAATCCAGAATATATTGAGCGCGCTAAACACGAAATCAAAAACCTGAAAGAGTTAGAAGTATTAGCCTACAAAAAACGCTTTTACGAAGTTAAGAACTTCAAAGACCTTAATACCATAGGAGGAGAATATTCACCCATGATGCGTGGTGATGAGTTATATTTTACCTCTTCGCGCGGAGAAGGCCCTATGTTCCCTGGTCAAGGAACTCGATTTACTGATATTTATAAATGGCGATTTGATGGCTTTAACAAGTTCTCGGGTGCTGCTGTACCCGTTTCAGAAGTCATCAACTTACCGCACACTCATGAAGCTACAGCCACATTTTCTCCTGATGGAAAAACAATGATTTTTTCAAGAAGTAACAGTGGTAAGAAAAATGATGTTACCCAAGAGGTCGACTTATTTGAGAGTAAGTTTGAAGCTGGCTATTGGACAGAGCCCGTACGTTTAAAAATCAGCAATTCCAACACGTGGGACTCCAACCCATGCTTTAGTGTAGACGGGACAAAACTATATTTTTCATCCAACAGAAGTGGTGGTTTTGGTGGTGATGATATTTGGATCGCTACAAAAAATGAAGATGGGGAATGGGACTTTACAGAAAACATGGGTAAACCAGTTAACACGGATGGAAATGATGTGTTCCCTTATGAACGACCAGATGGTCGTTTCTTCTTTGCTTCTGACGGTCACCCGGGATATGGCGAATTAGATTTATTTGAAGTACTTATTACGCAAGATGGTTCGAAAACTGTCAGAAACTTAGGTAAGCCGATCAACACAAACAAAGATGATTTTGGAATTACCTTCAGTAAAGAAGACATTGGTTATTTTTCTTCTAACCGTCCTGGAGGAGTTGGAGATGACGACATCTACTATTTTGAATTTGAAAATATCGCTAATAATCCTTGCTGCATCAACTTTGATTCCTGTTGCGTCATCAAATTAATTTTAACGGGTGAAGTTTTTGGAAAAAAAGTGGATGAGAAAGGCCAAGTAACCAGTGAAGAAATCATTTTGCCCAACTCACAGGTGATTTTAGCGGACTCCACAGGTAAAACACTAGCCACTACCGTAGCCGACTCTAACGGGAAGTTTGTCTTTCAGTTGTTAGCAGAGACAAAGTACATTTTAAAAGCTTCACAAAAAGGTTATGTAACCAAAGAACAAGAATACTCTACCAAAGGCATGTCATTAACACCTGAGCAGCTAAAGTTCCAAGACAGTGATGTGTTTGTGCAAACCAAAATTGTCTTAGAGCCTATTACCAAAGGATTAGTTATTGAATTCCCAGCTATTTATTATGACTATAACAAATGGTCTATCCGACCTGATGCAGCAAAAGTCTTGGACTTAATGGTTAAAGCCATGATCGATAACCCTACCATTTTGGTTGAAATTGGTTCACATACCGACTCTCAAGGTAGTGCGGACTACAACCAGAAATTGTCTCAGAACAGAGCTGAATCAGCGGTGAAATATATTTTAAGTAAAGGGATTCCTGCCAACAGATTACAAGCCAAAGGTTATGGCGAAGAAAAACCAAGGTTATTGGAGGAAGAGAAAAATGGTTTCCCTGCAGGCACTACGTTATCTGTGGAGTACATTGCTTCGCTAAAAGACAAAGAAAAAATTGCAGCTGCCCACCAGTTAAACCGGAGAACTGATTTTACAATCGTTGGAGTGTTGGAAGAAGAGTGATTCTTTCTTCTGCATTGAATTTTCATTCATTCAAAATAACTAGCTGAAGTCTTTAGGGTTACTCTAGAAAGTTTTCCTCCATATAAAACATTCACAAATTCTAGATTCTTTTCTCTGTCAATTTTACTTTTACATCAGGAGAACTGCTACTCAAAAAAATAAATCGATACATTAAACAACAAAGTCTACAATCTTAAATTTCCAATCTTCAATATCATATCTAAAATCTACCCTCTCAAAATCTCACTCACCCTCAAAAAATTATCCTGAATCTTTGTCACACGAATCTCCTGCCAAATTGTACCAAACAAAACTACTCCTGCAAAACCTAATTGCTTTGCTTTTAAAGCTGTCTCATGTGAAATCCCCCCTAAAGCATATAGCGGAAAGGAATTTTCTTCATTGAGTTGTTGTAATTCCTTTTCATCAAAATCAGCTTGATAGCCAGTTTTTGAAATGGATGGAAAAATAGGGCTTAGAAAACCGAAGTCGTAGGGGTGCTTGTTATTCTTAATCTCGTCTATCGAGTGAAACGATTTGCTCTGTGTTCCCTGAAAGTTCGAGTCGAATTCTGAGTTACTGGTATGATGAATACCACAAGGTGCATAAGTGCCTTTTAAATTATGATGCGAATGGATACTTGTTTTGTCCCTATATTCCTTCCGCACACGATTCAAGCAATTTTTCACCTGATCAAATGAGGCTTCGGGTCTTCGCACATGGTAGCGATCGATACCTTGCTCCAACAACCAATCCATAGTGTCATATTCGCCCATAACTGGGGCTGGTGGGGAGAGGACTATTATTTTCATAGAAACAAGATGCAAGATACAAGAGTCAAGAAGCAAGACAAGGGATAGTCTTGAATCTTGACTCTAACTTCTTGGTTCTCTATTGTGGTATATAAACTTCAGCTCCTTTGTCAGCAAATTCTTTCGCTTTTTCTTCCATTCCTTTTTGAATGGCTTCTTCGCTATCAAGGCCGTTAGCTGCAGCGTAGTCACGAACATCTTGCGTGATTCGCATTGAACAGAAGTTTGGACCACACATGGAGCAGAAATGAGCCACTTTTGCACCTTCAGCAGGTAATGTTTCATCGTGGTATTCACGAGCAGTATCTGGGTCAAGACCTAAATTAAATTGATCTTCCCAACGGAATTCGAAACGCGCTAAACTCAAGGCGTTGTCTCTATGTTGGGCGCCTGGGTGACCTTTGGCTAAATCGGCAGCGTGAGCAGCTAATTTGTATGTGATAACCCCTACCTTTACATCGTCTCTATTTGGAAGGCCTAAGTGTTCTTTTGGTGTTACGTAACATAACATTGCCGTGCCGTACCAACCAATCATGGCAGCACCAATACCTGAGGTAATGTGATCATATCCTGGAGCGATATCCGTAGTCAACGGACCTAAGGTATAGAAAGGTGCTTCACCGCACACTTCCAACTGTTTGTCCATATTTTCTTTGATCATGTGCATTGGTATATGACCTGGACCTTCGATAATAGTTTGGATATCGTGTTTCCAGGCAATTTTTGTTAACTCACCCAGTGTTTCTAATTCACCAAATTGTGCTGCATCATTAGCATCTGCAATACAACCCGGACGAAGTCCATCACCTAATGAGAATGCTACGTCATATGCTTTCATGATTTCACAAATCTCCTCGAAATGCGTATATAAGAAACTTTCTTTATGGTGTGACAAACACCACTTGGCCATAATAGAACCACCACGAGAAACGATTCCTGTGATTCGTTTTGCTGTTAATGGAATATAGCGTAATAAAACACCTGCATGAATCGTGAAATAATCGACTCCTTGTTCTGCTTGTTCAATTAAGGTATCTCTGAAAATTTCCCAAGTCAGGTCTTCAGCCTTACCGTTTACTTTTTCTAGTGCTTGATAAATCGGCACGGTACCAATCGGCACTGGGGAGTTTCTGATAATCCACTCACGTGTTTCATGGATATTTTTACCCGTAGATAAATCCATGATGGTATCTGCACCCCAGCGGCAAGACCAAACAGTTTTTTCAACTTCTTCTTCAATAGAAGATGTTGTAGCTGAGTTTCCAATGTTAGCATTGATTTTCACTAAGAAGTTACGACCAATAATCATTGGTTCACTTTCAGGGTGATTGATGTTGTTTGGAATAATTGCTCTACCTCTGGCAACCTCTTCTCTCACGAATTCTGGGGTAATATATTTTTTAGGTGTGCTTGCGCCAAAGTTTTGACCAGGGTGTTGTTTAGCCAATTCGTTGACTTCGTCAATGCGTTGGTTTTCACGAATAGCGATGTACTCCATTTCTGGCGTAATCATGCCTTTGCGTGCATAGTGCATTTGAGAAACATTTTGTCCTGCTTTTGCTCGCAATGGTTTTTTGATGTGTTCAAAACGAAGATGCGCCAACTCAGGTCGTTCAGCTTGCTTTCTACCGTACTCTGAAGAAAGTTGATCCAATTGCTCAACATCACCTCTGTCCATGATCCATTGTTCTCTCAAACGAGGAATCCCTTTGCGTACATCAATCTCAATAGCTGGATCGGTATAAGGACCAGATGTGTCATATACGGTGACAGGTTGGTTTTTTTGAGCAGGCTTGCTCTTGTCCATTTTATTAACAGTGTCGCTCAATGAGATTTCTCTCATGGCTACTTTAATATCGTGCAACTCTCCTGGAATATAAATTTTCTTTGATGCTGGAAAACCGTCTCTAGTGATGGTTGCTTGCGTGGGTATTTTTTCTTCTCTTGCCATGTTTTGAGTATTGAGATGTTAGTAATGAGATTTGAGATTATTAGTATTTAGACAATAGATTTTCAAACAAACTCTTGGTTCTTGAATCTAGCATCTTGGTTCTCTAACCTCCTTGCGTTGCTTTAATAATTGTTACTTTATCGTTTTCATTTAATTGATAAGCACTCCATTCGTCTTTACGAATCACCACATTGTTTATTGCTACCGCGGCTCCTTTTTGAGCGTTGATAGACAACTCTTCCAATAAACCAGTGATGTTCTGATTTGGTGATGTTGATGTTGATGTGTTGTTTACGAGTACTTGCATTGTTTTATTAGACTGTCTTTCCGATCTCTAACCTTAATTCTGAGCGAAGCGAAGAATCTCTTAATAGAAACTCGTGCTACAACATTGCGATCCAGCTATTTTGAGAAAAACAAAACTCTGTAATGACGTTTTTTTTTTAAGGTTTAAAGTATAAGAAGGTTCTTGGAAGTTTAAAAGTGGAGAGGTTTCTCCGACTTTTCCCTACGCCCGCACAATCGGGATCAGGTTCCAAGGGTGCTTCTCAGTCGCGATAAAATCGGGACGCCCCTAAAGTCTTTCTCAAATATAGTCGTTCGAGAGTAGGTTAACAAGTATTTAAAGGCTTCTGTTTCAGAACAAACCTATTTAACAATAAATTTACCATTTCTGACAAGTTCTCCAGAGGTAAGACGATAAAAGTAGTTACCAGTAGGGAAGTCTGAAAAATTCAAAACGGATAATTTGTCCACTACCTGACTATACACAACTTGACCTTTATCATTCATAATATTTAGCTGTGCACTTTTATTTTCAAACCCTACAGAAACCACATCACTAACTATTGTAGGATAAAACTCATGCTTTATATCATTAGCCTCATTCAGACTAACAAGAGTTGGCTTAGAATAATAAAAATTATACACACCTCCTTGAGTCCATACAGAATTTTCAGCGTCCCAAAAATTGAAACTAAATGTTTTCAAAGGTTTATTATTCATAAACTCTACTATACCCGTTATCTCATGATCAAACGACATAATTTTCAGCATTTCAATTGTATTAGAAATAGAGTAATCATTATAATAATCTAGTTCACTGTTTTCTTCCTCTATCCATAATTGAGTGTCCGAATCATATTCAAATCCATTCACTTTAATCCAGTTACCTTCTGCATTATAGTCAAACGTGGTTAAACTTCCCTCTTCTGGAAATGAACTATCACCCCTAAATGACATAACTATATTTAAATTTTTATCAACTGAATCTTTTCCTACTGTAATTTCTTCTTTTTCAACATTCCCTAAATCATCATAAAAAATTCTAGTGCTGGGGTTGATTATTGTACTATTTGGTTCTTGGGCGTAGCTAAAGTATTCTTCCACTTCCAAAATCAATTCACTACTTCCAGAGTCTGCATAAAAGCTACCAAAGTACGTTTTTCTATTATATGCATCGTATTCATAAACATTTTCCCTTCTACCTCCCGACAAAAAATTGGTTGTTTTTTTTTCAATCAACCCTTTATTACTGACAATAATGTCAGTAGTCTTCTCACTAAAAAGAAACCAATTATTATTTGTTTTGTTCCAAAGATATATTCGATGAATAAACTGGTCAGTCCCAACTTTGTAAATTGCACTATCTAATTGTCTATTATGAAATTTAGTTCCATCACTTTGTTGGGCAATAACACTCACTAATTGACCTAAGGAATTATAATGATAAAAACCTTTCTGATATGTTACAGTATCGTTAAACATTTTAACAAACCCTTTGAGAAAAATACTATCTAACCTAACCTCTAGGTTACCTGAAGTTCTTTGCACTAGTTTATTCGAACCAAACTTAGGCACAACTTGTGAAAGGGCAGAAACCCCTATCACTGTAAACAATACCAACAAATACTTTCTCATGTTCTCAATTTAAGAATTCCAAAATTAACAAATAATCCATAAAAAAACTTTCAGGTTACATTTACTTTGAACTTCAATATTTAAACCACGAACTTTACCCCATGTCATCCCACCACTTCGTCCGTGAAAATCAAGAACCTGGTCTTTATATAGATGAATGGTTTGCTGGTGCAGAGCTACTTTTGGAAGAACTTGCCCAATGGGCTCCGAAGATAATTGTACATGAACGTGTTTTGGATGATGTGCTGGAAACAGGAACGAAGATAGATGTGGTGCTATACACAGACAGTAAAGCAACGATTGAAGAAAAAACACGGTTTCAATTCCCTATAGAAATCGTAAAAGCCGAAGATTTGTTTGAAGCCAATGTTAGTTTTATTGAGGATAATTACATTAACAGAGTCCATATCATTTCGTTGAAAAAGCCAGAAGAAATAACTTTTCAATCGGGTTCTCAATTGACTTTTTTTAATGCTGAGAACACATTTTATAGAATAGAAAAAGGGTTTGAAAAATGGATGGCACAAAATAGCCCTTTTGAAATTTTAGTAGGTGGAAAAAGAATAAGTCATCAAGGTAACGATGCGCTTTTTCACTACGAAGGTAAAGCGGGTGTATTCATTGAATAATTATAAAACCAGAGACGAAACCTCTACTATTTTAACATTATTATTCGACACTTTTCTTTAATAATACAACTCACAGGATTATTAAAGAATGAAGACATTTCCTGACCCCATCATTCGACAGTAACAAGTTGATTAATAAAAGTAGTCCAAGGAGCAATTTATAATTATACTTGCTCTTCTGCTTCCTTTTTAATGTTAGAGAATTCTTTTGTTAATTCCACTTTTTGTTTTTCAGTAAGTACTTTACCTGCCATTTGAAAAACCTCATGTTCCTCTTCATCCAGATGATGCTCTACCTCGTGTTTCAGTTTTTTTGCTGTGACTAACCAGCCTGGCGAATCCATACTTGTTCCTTCTAATTCAGCAATCATCTCATCCATTTCGTGATGTTCTGAAATACTATGGCGTGCTTTTTCTTGCGTGAGATCACTTTCGATCAACGGGACATAAAAACATCTTTCCTCAGCAACTGCATGCGCTTCAAGTTCAGACTTTAATTTTTTAAATATTTCCTTCCGCTCACTTGTATCGCCATGAGTTTCAACTAGTTTTTTGACTAGCATTCTTTGTATTACGTGATCTTCTCTTATTCTTTCGAAAATTGTCATATCTGTTTTTTGATTTTTTTTTATTAGATTTTTGTTCAATTACGGTCTTGGTACAAATTTTTTGTAAAACACTTTTCCCAAGCCACTTAATACAGCTAAACCTACCGTCCACATCACCATCTCTTTTGTTGACGTATTTGATTTAGAAGTGTCGTTAGGAGGGGTTTTTCCTTTTGCTGCCACCCATGATTTTCTTGCAATTTCTTTTACAATTAAGCCTGTGGCTAATGAACCAGCTGTATATAGTGCTAATTTTGAATTTTTAGATAACTCCATTTTTTTGATGTTTAGAATTGGTTACTTACTCTACCTTTAACCAAAACCAATACCAGTGTCAAAACAGGCTCAAAACTCACTGTTAAGACATATCAACTACATTCAAGGGGGATACATTTCGCACTAATGAGCAAAAATATCTACAAAAGTCAATGTACCTTAATTTAATTTTTTAAAACTTATCAAATCTATTCATCGCTTTACCTTACTTTTTCACAAAAGAAGACACATAACTTTGGTTTTCCAGTTCGATTTTCAAAAAATACATCCCTGATTTTATAGCATCAACATGTATGCTTTTCGTATTCTTGACTGTGGATATTATTCTGCCCGACACATCCAAAACAGTTAAAGCGACAACATTATCTACATTTTGTACCGTTAGTAAATCAGTAGTTGGATTAGGAAACACACTAAAATTAACTTTTTCATTTCCGTTATTAACACCCAATTTCAATGCTTCTTGATTGATTTTGTAAATGAATATATCTCCATTATCATCAGCTGAATATTTTGTAACAGTGGATTCCTCCAAGTGAAAATCTACTTTTCCCGAAAAATCGCCCACAGCAAAAACGTTATCATCCTTATCAACACGAATAGCATGTGCATGATTGTCTATAGAAGCTACTCCTCCCCCTAAATTTTTAACCCAGGCAAAATTACCATTTGAAAATATCTTTAACACAAACACATCTTCTTTTCCTGTAGATGTGAGCAGGTGTTTACGTTCACTCACATCAAAGTCTACAGTACCTTCAAAACTACCTCCGACATAAATATTATTTTCTAAGTCAAACGACAAAGGTTTACCGTGACTCTCATACATGTTTCCTGCTACTTGATATGACCATTGCAAAACCCCGTTTGCATCTAACTTTAAAACAATCGCTCGCTTATCAAGTGAGCGT
Source organism: uncultured Cytophagales bacterium (assembly GCA_963849955.1). Classification (GTDB taxonomy): domain Bacteria; phylum Bacteroidota; class Bacteroidia; order Cytophagales; family JAAEPT01; genus CAWFGW01. The sequence continues at coordinate 47,494 of CAWKJU010000015.1, forward strand.
GTTAAAGGACTAAAAACGGAGTCGCCAAGTTTTGCTGTTCCTTCAATATTTGCATAAACGATCACACTACCTTCATGGTCAACGACTACTGAACTTGTAAAGTCTTGTAAATCACCACCAAGTTGTTTTGCCCATAAAAATGTTCCTGTTTTCGAATATTTCGCAATAAATACATCACTAGATCCACGTGTAGACAATTCATCTTCAAGCGTATTATCACCATAAAAATCAAGTGTGCCTGTAAAGTTACCAACCACATACACATCTTCATTTTGATCAATAGCGATGGATGTACCCAACACGGTTTGAACACTTCCAATCTGTTTTGCCCATAATAAATCACCATTAGAATCTAATTTCGTAACAAAAGCATCTCGATTTCCACCTTTAGTTCTCAGTAGGAATTTATCTAAGCCAGGGTTAAAGTCTGTTTGACCTATAAAGAATCCTGTGGTATATACTTTTCCAGTATTAGTTACTGCCAAATCATTTACCCTTATAGGAGAACCACTTATAAACTGTTTAGCCCATGCAACCTCTCCATCTTTTGTCAGCTTTAAAACATAAGAATCATTATTTCCTACAAAAGAAAGTGACTGTTTATCTTCTTTTAAACCAAAATCAACTTGCTTGTTAAATTCACCTGAAGAATACACATTGCCTTCATCATCAACTTCTAATCCATTAATTCCACCTATTCCTGTGCTTTTTAATTGTTTTATCCATACAAATTGACCGTCTTTATCATATTTAACAATATATGCATCTGTGAGATCAGTTATGACCATTGAATTTGGGTTTCCTTTTTCAAATTCAAAAGAGCCTTCTACATATCCCGAAGTATATGAATTTCCATTTTCATCAACTGTAATATTAAAAGCACGATCGTTACCATTCGACCCCACAAAATTTACCCAGCCAATTTTTTGGGCAAATAAAAAGTGTGAAAGAAGTGTAAGTATTAAGCTAATAGCGTAGTTTTTCATTTTTTAAAAAGATTAAATGTTAATGATTAATTTTATCCAAAAATTGTAAAAATCAATTTCCTAAACAAATTAATTAAGATCAAATAACACCAACCACCATTCTATCTTTTCCTTGAAAATCTTTCAGAACTTCCACCTCAGAAAACCCTTGTTTCTGCATCACAGCTTTAGTTTCTTCACCAAATTGTTCGTTGATTTCAAAATATAACCGACCTCCCTTTTTTAATTGCTGTGCGGCCAGTTGAGTGATTCGTTCGTAAAAAATTAGTGCTTGTTCGTCTGCTACAAACAACGCCAGATGAGGATCATGGTCCAGCACGTTTTTATTCATCTTCACTTTCTCGCTTTCTAATACATAAGGTGGATTTGAGACGATAAGGTCATAGTTAATAGCTAATAGTGAAGAGTTAATAGCTAATACATCTACTTGAATAAATCTTATGGCAACATCATTGACCCTAGCATTTTCCTTTGCAACTTCCAATGCTTTTTCACTCACATCTACCGCTACTACTTCGGCTGCTAACTGCTTCGCTAATGCAATGGCGATGCAACCCGAGCCTGTACAATAATCGATGATTTTTAAGTTTTTTTGTCCTTTGTACTGTTGAATGATTCGATCAACAATTTCTTCTGTTTCCGGTCGGGGAATGAGTACATCAGGGGTCACTTTTATGCGTAGTCCATAAAACTCACACTCACCGATGATATGTTGAATCGGTTCATGAGCGAGCAGTCGATCAAGTGCGTTTTGCAGTGCTTTCTGATCATATTGACTCAACGCTTTTTCCATCACATAATCTGTTTTAGAAATTCCGTAGAGGTGGTTGGTGAGCATAAAACTTAAGTTTTCAGCTTCGGGATCATCATATATAGTTCTCAATTTTTCTTTTAAAAAAGAAATGAGGTCTTTTACAGTATTAAACACAGGTATAGTCACAACCCAAAGGTACACAATGATACAGAATGATTCCTACTACATGCAACATGCTTTAGACCTTGCTAAGAAAGGTAGGGGGAAAGTAAACCCCAATCCGATGGTAGGTTGTGTAATTGTACATGATGGGGTGATCATCGGAGAGGGTTATCACGAAAAATATGGGGGGCCACATGCTGAAGTCAATGCGGTAAATGCAGTACAGAATAAAGGATTAATTGAAAATTCGACCGTGTATGTGACGCTAGAACCATGTGCTCATTTTGGAAAAACTCCTCCTTGTGCTGATTTATTAGCTGCTGTAAAACCAACACGCGTTGTCATTTGCAATGATGACCCCAATCCGTTGGTAGCTGGTAAAGGCATTCAAAAATTGAAAGATGCGGGAATTGAAATAGAAACGGGTGTTTTAGAAAAAAAAGGCCGCGAACTCAACAAACGTTTTTTTACTTTTCAGGAGAAAAAAAGACCTTATATCATTCTCAAATGGGCACAAACCGCTGATGGTTTTATCGCTCGAGAAAATTACGATTCCAAATGGATCAGCAATGAAGCTTCTCGCAAATTAGTACATCAATGGCGAGCTGAAGAAGCGGGAATAATGGTGGGCACCAACACGGCTTTGCACGATAATCCACAATTGAACGTGCGTCATGTTGAAGGAAATAACCCGACTCGGATAGTGTTAGATAAAACGCTGCGCATACCCACCGATTTTTGTTTGTTTGACCAATCGCAGCCGACCATCATTTATAATGCCTTAAAAACGTTGGCAGAAGAAAACAACCAATTTGTACAATTAGATTTTACTCAAGACATTGTTCCTCAAGTATTGAGTGACTTATATGAGAAAAAAATTACCTCAGTAATTATTGAAGGTGGAAAGCAATTGTTAGACGCTTTTATCGCCCTGAACGTTTGGGATGAGGCGCGGGTATTTATAGCCAATAGTGTTTATTTTAAAGGTGGTATTGAAGCTCCAGTGGTGCACAGAACCTTGGTATCGAGGCAAACGATAGAAAATGACGACTTGCTGGTTTACATGAATCCACTTGGTTAAAAATTTAAGTGATTGCTCGGTTCATAAAACGAATATACCTTAAAACAAATAGTTGGGAGCGATAGATTGTTGGTTTACAAACTTTAACATTACAACTCAAAACACGACCGTTTTTTAAAAACAAAAATTTTATAATAAATTGCTTCGGTACGAGAAAACACCTCTTTTTTATAACAATGGACAAATGAGGTGATTAATTTTTACAATAACAACAAGCTAGATATACAAAAAACCTAACACCAGTAGCATAATGAAACTTTTACACTTGGCAACCACTTTTCTGGTGGTAATATTTTCAACTTATTATCTGCAAGCTCAAATTTATGTGGATCTAGATGCTACCACAGGACACAACGATGGTAGTTCTTGGTCAAATGCCTACATCGATATGCAAACCGCATTAGACTCAGCAACTAGCAAAGATACTATTTGGGTAGCAGAAGGCACCTACTTACCAACACAACTTGTTGATGGAGCTCCTGCTGCTGACAATAGAAACAAATCTTTTCATGCTACTGGAAAAAATATAGCTATATATGGTGGCTTTTCAGGTACAGAAACTACGCTTGACCAACGTGACTGGCAAAATCACACCACTCTTTTTAGTGGTGATTTGGGAGAGGTTAATAACAGTACAGACAATGCCTACCATGTGTTTGCATTTACTGAAATTGCCGAATGTTCGTTTGATGGTGTCACTGTAAGTTGGGGTAATAATAATAAGACTAATGATGATGATGGTTATGGAGCTGGAATTTATGTTTTTTCTTTTAAGTCCTCTATTATTGTAAAAGTAAGCAATAGTACTATCTCAAATAATTCAGCTAAAAGAGGAGCTGGAATTCATTCTCGCTCTTCATTCTATTCAACAACATTAGTATCAATAATAAACAGTACTGTTTCTAATAATTATGCAACCGTTCATGGAGGAGGCATTTATTCTATTTCTGACTCATCTATCATAGAAGTTATTAATAGTACCATCTCTAATAATTATGCCGCAGAATATGGAGGAGGTATTTTTTGTAGTTGTTCAGCTTTTTCCTCAATTGTAAAAGTGACCAACAGTACCATTACTAATAATTCAGCTCGCTTCGGGGGAGGTATTTTATCCAACTCCCTTTATATAAGTGCCGAAATATCATTAATAAACAGTACGATTATTGATAATACAGCAGAGTCCGGTGGAAGCGTTTATATACGTACATCTCCAGAATCTATACCATATATATCCATAAAAAACAGTATTATTTGGACAATAAAGGAGACGCGTTCAAATATTTATCTTTCTGATAATTTAGCAGCTTTCAATTCTAGTGGTTACAATATTTTTAGTGACGAACCCTTAAGCACTATCGCTTCCGATAAAATTAATGTATCTAGAGAAGATTTAAACTTAGATACACTAGCAAACAACGGGGGTTACACAAAAACTAAGCGCCCAAAACCTGGAAGTATTGCTATAAATTCAGGAAACCCAACAGATTTGTCTGACGCTCAAAACAGTGCTATAATAGGCAGAAGAGATATTGGAGCTGCTGAAAGTGGCGTATTTCAATCAGATACAATGACTATTTGTGATAGTTTATTGTGGCGTGATGGGGTCACATATAGACATGATACTACGGCAATACATGTGGTTAGCAACTCCGATTTAAGCGTGTATGATTCGGTCTATACCTTACACCTTACCATCCCCGTTACCGATCAAACGGTTGACAAGACTGCGCTACCCACTTTAACAGCCAACCAATCAAACGCTTCTTATCAATGGTTAAAATGTCCTGAAATGACGCCTATTAGCAACGACACCAATCAATCGTTTGTTGCCAAATCCAATGGCGATTATGCGGTACTTATCTTTCATGAAGGTTGTGTGGACACTTCTACGTGTTACAGCATCTCAACGATAAATCCGTGTGGAAGTAGTTTTAGTAAAGACTTTCTGATTTACCCCAACCCTACTAACGGTCTGTTTTCTATTGATTTAGGTTGTAATTATACACCCACCACCATTACCATCACCGATATTAACGGCAGGGTTATCCACTCTAATACCTACAACGAAAGCCAAGTGGTTACCTTAATGTTAGAAGCCTCACCAGGTGTGTATGTACTTGTCGCTGATTCAGGAGTTAAAAAAACAACGGTTCGCTTAATAAAAGAGTAAATAGGTCTTCCAATTCTTGACAGACCATTCGATTCCTACCACTCATACACACTATAGATGGTCTGACCCTAAAACCACTGCCAACAATCTAACCCTTTCAATATCCCTTCTTACCTTTTGCTCTTTCCATTAAAAGTGAGAAATCATAATTTGTGTAAGGCACAAAATCATCGTACAAAGAAGTTGATTTTGCTTGTCCTTTTGTTGAGAGCTTGCGTTCGGTTATGTGAATAGCTGATTTATAGGTTCGGGAAAGATTTTCGTTAAAAGCACCCACCCCTTGCCCCTCCGAGGAGGAGAGTATTTTCTAGAGTTATTTCGATTGGGGTGATGATTGGGTGTTTTAATTTACAGATTAAATCTCGATCCCTTTTCCACTCTCTAGTTCGGAGACACTCGCCTCTTAGTCATTGTAAATTTATTATAGGACTAACTCTGTAAACTTTTCTAGGACGAGTCACAAGACACCCCTCCCCCTAACCCCTCCGAGGAGGGGAGTTATTCCTATAGTTATTTCGTTTCGGGTGATGATTGAGAGTTTCTGTTTGAGAACTAAATCTCAATTCTTTTTTCCAATTCTCCAGTCCGAAGACACTCCCCTCCTCGGAGGGAAATAGTTTCTATAGTTGTTTGGTTTAAAGTGGTGATAAGAGTTTTCTATTTAAAAGCTAAATCTCAATCTATTTCCCCACCCTCCTGTTCGGAGACACTCCCCTCCTCGGAGGGGTTATGGGTGGGTAAATTCATTAACAAAAAGTTTGATTTCCCCCTCTTACCCACTTAATTTGAGCGTCACCCATTTTTTTAACTATGTCACACAAACGAAAAATAATCCCTTACAATCCTAAATTAAAAGAACTTGCTCGGAAGCTACGGAGCAATATGACTACTTCCGAAATACTCCTCTGGCAAGAACTAAAGAAAAAACAGCTACTTGAACACGACTTTGATCGCCAACGACCAATCGATAATTACATCGTGGATTTTTATTGTAAAGATTTAAAATTAGCTATTGAAATAGATGGGGAATCGCATAGCTACGAAGGAGCTTACGAGAGGGATAAAATAAGGCAAGAAAAATTAGAATCGCTAGGCGTACGATTTTTACGTTTTGATGACCTGGAGGTCAAAAAAAACTTGTTGGATGTGGTAAATACAATTTATGATTGGATTAAAACGAATAGTTGAAATTCAGTGTGGACCCATCCCTTGCCCCTCCGAGGAGGGGAAAGTTGCAACAATTATATCGTTGATTGATGATGATTGGAGGTTTCTATTTACCGATTAAATCTCAATCCATATTTCCCACCCTCTAGTTCTACGAAATCCCTCTACTAGGACGGGACAGTACCCTATAGTTATTTCGTTTGGGGTGGTGATTGGAGATTTCTATTTGAAAACTAAACCTCAATCCTCTTCTCCTCCCTCCAGTTCGGAGACACTCCCCTCTTGGGAGGGGTTAGGGGTGGGTTCTTAAGGAGAATAGCGTTGTAGCGATGATTTGAAGTCCCTAGCCCCCTTAGAGACCCTACATCAAAAAAATATCTTATTCTTTTTATTACCTTTACCTCTTAAACTGAATACACTAACTGTATCATTAGTCAACTACTATGAAAAAGTTTCTATTACTACCAGCGCTATTTTTAGTTATATCGTTTTCATTTTCTCAAACCATCCGCATCGTAAAGCTAGACACGGATGGGGACACTCCTGGTGAATTACGTTATGAAATCAACAATTCCGAGCCAGGTGACATCATTATTATTGATGAAAAGGTTCAAAATATAGTTCTCGAAAAAGGGGAAATCGAAATTCCTCACGATTTACACATCACTGGTCAAGAAAAAGCTCCAACCACTATTACTGGAAATGGAACCTCTCGTATTTTTAATTTCACTTATATGGAAGTGCCTTCACAAGAAGGAATTTTTGACGTAGTTTTAAATAAAACACATCCAGGATCATTAGTAGAACATTTAGTTTTAACAAATGGCGTTTCTGAAGATCCACAATTAGGTGGAGAAGGTGGTGCTATACGCCTAAACAACCGAAGCGCTTTCTTTCGAAAAGTCATTTTTCAAGACAACAAAGCCATAGGTGGTGGTGCTGTGAGTGCTTCTGGTGGTGAACTGATTTTTGAATATTGCACCTTCAATAATAACACAGCTGAAAATGAGGAAGATAGCTATGGAGGAGCAATTTATTATATAAATCCAGAAGGTGGTCAAAGCTTCACTTTGCCCACCCTAACGCTATTTGGTTCATCGCTATTGGTAAACCAAAGCATTAATGGTCCTGGTGGAGCTATCTATATTCAAGATGATGCAGGGACTTTTGAATATTATATAGAAAACTCAACTTTCTACATAAACAAAGGCGCTGGTGGTGGGGCATTAGCTATCTCCGATTACATTGGTAAGAGTAATGGATTTATTGATCAATGTACCTTTTCAGGGAATACTGATATGATAGAAGGTGGCGGTGCCATTCGTATCGAAAGCCAAGGAAATTTATCCATCAATCATTCAACCATTACAGAGAACACTTCGGCTTATGGTGGCGGTGGTATTTATACTGCATTCGGGAGGGTTTCTTTATATAGCACCATTGTATCAAATAACAAATTAGAAACAAACACAGATCTTACTGGTTCTGAGGATTTATATGCTGAGAACGAAGGAGCAATCACTTCTAGTGGTTATAATTTTTTAGGTACCAATAGCTTTAATTTTTTCGGAAACCCCAACCCTAATGATATACAAGGAGATGATCCACAACTAGAACCTTTAGCTGACAATGGTGGGCCAACACTTACACACCTGCCCTCAGAAAAGAGTCTAGTTATTGATGCGGGAGACCCTGGTTTTATACCTGAAGGAGAGCAATACGATCAGCGGGGAGAACCGTTCGTTCGTTTTTTTGATGATAAAATAATTGATATTGGGGCAGTTGAGTGGCAGGTCAATTGTACACGACCAAATTTTGATGCTGGACCAGATTTAGAGGTTTGTGCCGATTCAGTGATTTTTAGACCTTCCAATACTCCAAGCGGCTGGGAAAGTACTTGGTCTATTGCTGGCAATTCTTACACCTACATTAAGGAATTGGCTGATGGAAGGATACAAGTTGGAAGTAACGACTTTATCCAAATCGGACAGATTTCCGTTCCTCTTTCGTTGCCCTCATACGACTCTACTGTGGTAGTATGGGTTTTAAATTCGGGAGGGTGTCTTTTTACTGATTCTCTTGTTATCAAAAGAGATCAAGCTCCTTACGCTGATATTTTTTACCAAAATAGAGAAACATTTTGTGCTGACACTACTGGAAAACCTCATATATCGACATCAGGCAATAGCGATAGTCTGCGTTGGTCCGTGATTTCAGGTGTAGCCACCATTCTCAACCCCACTAGCGAATATGACAAACTAATTACAGGGATTGGTTCTGGTGATAGCGCTTCCATCGAAATAGCAGTCTACACTGGTGTTTGTCCAGCAGTTCGTGATACAATGACCCTCGTAAGGCAGGCAGAAATAACTCCTGAAATATCAATTGCTAACCTTTCAAGCTCGACATGTACTGACTCTACTCACACATTTCATGCAGATGTAAACATTAAAAATTTTAGTGAATTTGATGGCACCATTAATTGGCATATCAACGGCATTCGTCAAACCGATCAAAAGGATACGATAGCGACTTTCAGCAACCTATCTGATCAAGATACTATCGCTGCAATTTTTGAACAACATTATTCCTGTGCTTCAGTTAACGAGGTTACCTCAAATTCAATAATTCTCAACTTATATCCACAAGCCGTTGCGGGTACCATAGCAAGTAACAGTGGTAGCACATGTTTAAACGATACGATTCTCGTAGGGCTTAATGGTGCTAAAGGAGAAAATATTGAATGGTTTCAAAGCCTCAACGAAGGGACATATGCACCCATAACTTCTGGGTTAATCAACGACACAACTGTTCAAGTGGTTTTTGATGATCCAAGTATTAATGACATACGAGTTTATGCACAAGTATCCAATGCTTGCAATGAAACTACAACTGAAATCTATAGCCTTTACTTAGAACCATCTCCAACTGCTGGAACGATAACCCCTTCCAGTTTGGTTGTTTGTGAAGGTGAAGAACTAAAATTAAAAACAACTAATTCAATTGCAGATGAATATATCTGGCAAGAAAGTATAGATACCTTAGTATGGACCACTATTCCCAATGCAACAGATGATTCATTATCGCTGACGCCTACTACTAATACCTACTATCGATTTATTTCCAGAATAGTAGAGACTTCCTGTCCACGTGACACCTCAAATCATACTTTAATAACCGTCAGCACACAACCCCATAAAGCTACGCTTTCCCCTGATATGACAATTTGTTCAGGCCAACTGATTAATTTAAAAGCTTCTGGGTCGTTGGATCAACTCGATTGGTTTGTAAGTACTGATGGCGGAGAAACTTTCACAAAAACTGTATTCCCTAATATGGTTGGAGACTCGATTGCTTCTCAAGTATTATTGGAAAACACGGACCCCACCCCATTAGCTTACTATATTTATGTTCAGTCAAGTAATTCTTGTGATTCAATAACTAGTGACACCATGGTAGTTACTGTGGATCCTCTTCCAGTCATTAATCCCCCAGCACCAGTGGTGGAGTGTGGTCGTTATACCCTACCTCCAATAACAGGTGTTAATCTTAGCGGTAACCAAGCCTACTTTACCGCTCCTGATGGCCAAGGAATACCCGTTTTAGCGGGTACTGAAATACTTTCAGACACCCTTTTATATGCCTTTGATATCTCAGATGCAGGTTGCTTTTCAGAGTCATTAGTGAATATTGCCATCACCGCTCAACCTACCATCAACATTGGGCCTGATCAATCGATATGTGCTAGCAACTCATCGATCCTTTTAAATAGTACTATTGGTGGTGGTGCCACGGGTGTTTTATGGTCAACCAACGGAACAGGAACTTTCTCAAATGCGACTACACTAACCACTACCTATACCCTATCGGCTTCCGATTTATTACTCGGTCAAATTACAATCTACGCAACATCTGAAAACTCCCCTTCATGTAACAAGGAAATGGATAGCCTTAGTGTAAGCATTAATGCTTTAGCAACTGTAAATGCAGGCCCTAATCAAACAATCAGCTGTTATGACGGTACTGGTATTACTATGAATGGTACTATTACTAATGCTACTGGCGCAATATGGTCAAACTATGAGGGTACCTTTACGCCAAATGAAGCAGACTTAAACGCCACCTATTTCCCTTCTTCTAATGAAATCGCTAGTGGTGCTGTGCAACTGGTATTAACAAGTGATGAGAATAATCTTTGCCCTTCAGTTACTGATACGGTTGATTTAATGATCACCACTTATGACTTAAGTGTCTCGGATGATGTCGCAACAATTTTCTCTGGCGATAGTGCTGTGGTGGCTATTTTAACCAATGACCTAATTGAAGGAGGTATTACTGATATCTCACTCATAACTCCAACAACAACTGGCACGGCATATATTACTGATGCTAATCAACTTGTCTTTGTACCCGAGTTTGGATTCTCTGGTGAGGTTACTCTTGACTATCTATTGGTTAACGAGTGTGGTATTACTGAGCAGGCAAAAGTTACGATCACCGTAACGAACAGCGCGCCCGAGGCAAATGACACTACCGTGACCCTCGAAAACCAATCAAGTTTGACGTTTGACATACGGAATTTATTTACCGATGCGGAGAATAACATCTTATTTGATTCGGCTTCTATCCTGACAAACACAACTATTGGTTCTGCTTCAATTTCAGGATTCAACGTCACGTTAGATTATTCTACTACAATCGGTACAATTGATTCTTTCTATGTGAAGGTACTTGACGCAGGAAATGAAACGGCAACTGCTTTGATTCGAATCATACTTTCTGAAAATGCTGTAGGTGCTAACGCTGGCGCGGATATAACCATCAAAACCTATAGCACGACACTAAATGCTGACCCTGTCTTCAATGCTTCTACTTACTGGTCTCCTGTCAACGGATTAGTATTTAACGACATCACTAGTCCGAAAGCTGAAGTAAGTGGCTTCAAGCCAGAAAAAAGCCCTTATTTGTTGGTTTGGAATGTAGACAATGGAAACACAATTAGTTCGGATACAGTAAAAATCACAGTCGTAAATGTTCCCCCAGTGGTGATAAACGCTAAAAACGTTACTGTCAAACAAAAGATCACAATCATCAACCTTGACTCCTTAGTAGCTGATTCTAATAGAAACATTTCTTCGATTAAAATCATTACTCCTTTTTCCAACTTGGACAACAAGGTAGTCTCCATTGATAACGAAGCACTCACCATAACAATTGACTTAAATAAAAGTGGTATTTCAGATACCACAAACATCGTAGACTCACTAGAGTATGAAGTTTGTGATGTCTTTAACACGTGTGCTCGCTCATATATTACCGTACTCCGTGAAGGTATTGATATAAATGCATTAACACGAATTGAAGAAATAGTACCCAACACAATTTATAATTTCTTAAGCCCCAACAATGACATCTTAAATAGCAACTTCTTTTTTGACATTGAAATCATCAAGTCAGATGGAACTGAGCTCATCGTGGACATTGTTACTGACAATGAAACGAATGGTGTTTTAAGACATAGCCCCGATTTCGAGAATACCTTCTCTAAATTAATTGAGCGAATTGAGGTGGTAATTTTCAACCGATGGGGTGATCAAATCATCTCTTTTGATGATTACTATGGTGGTGAAGCTTACAACAATGGTGAAATAGTTGGAAACGAAGTTCCTGATAAATACGTCTGGAAAGGAAAAGACAAAAACGGAAACAACCTTGTCAATGGCACTTACTATTTTTATGTTAAAATAATAAGTCGTGTTTCGGAGGAGTCTTCTACAAGCGGGTTCATCGAATTGAGAGATTAATAAGTAACAAATCCTCCAGTTACAGAATTCTGTCCGATGGATTTGTATTGTACAATGAAACTTAATTAGTAACTTCGCGACTTCGTTTAATACCGTAATATTAAATTTCTATGAAATTATCACAATTTAAATTCAATTTACCGCAAGACCTATTAGCTGAGTACCCGGCAGAAAATCGTGATGAATCACGAATGATTGTTGTACACAAAGATAGTGGTAAGATTGAACACAAAATATTTAAAGACATTGTTGAGTACTTTGAAGAAGGAGATACCTTCATCATAAATGATACTAAAGTTTTTCCAGCACGACTTTACGGCAACAAAGAAAAAACAGGAGCAAAAATTGAAGTTTTTCTTTTGAGAGAACTTAACCAAGAAATGCATTTATGGGACGTTTTGGTTGATCCTGCTAGAAAAATAAGAGTTGGAAACAAACTTTACTTTGGTGATAGCGACTTAGTTGCAGAAGTAATTGACAACACCACTTCCAGAGGTAGAACTATTCGATTTTTATTTGATGGTGTTGACTCTGAATTTTACAAAACAATTAACGAGCTTGGAGAAACTCCTTTACCTAAATATATCAAAAGAGGTGTGGAAGAATCTGACAAAGAACGTTACCAAACAGTTTATGCTAAAAATGTGGGTGCAGTAGCTGCTCCAACAGCTGGTCTTCACTTTACACCCCAAGTATTAAAAAGACTTGAAATCAACGGTATTGAAATGGCTAACCTTACACTACACGTAGGTTTAGGTACATTCCGCCAAGTTGATGTAGAAGATTTAACGAAGCACAAAATGGACTCGGAGCACATCATCATTCCTGATGAAACTGCTGATAAAGTCAATAAAGCTTTAGACAATAAAAAAAGAGTGTGCGCAATCGGTACAACTTCTATGCGATCAATTGAATCATCGGTATCTGCCAATAATAGATTGAAGCCTGCTGAAAAGTGGACTGATCGGTTTATTTTCCCTCCTTACGATTTCAAAATTGCTAATGCATTATTGACTAACCTTCACACACCCGAGTCTACTTTATTAATGATGACCTGTGCCTTTGGCGGGTATGATTTAGTCATGGAGGCTTACGAACAAGCCGTGAAAGAAAAATATAGATTCTTCAGTTATGGAGACTGTATGTTAATCATCTAAATTTAAATTCAATCGCGACAAGTTTTCTTATCGCGATTGTTGTTTTATATGAACCGATATGCAATTATAGTCGCAGGAGGAATCGGTTCCAGAATGGGAGCCTCCAGACCCAAGCAGTTTTTGCAGCTTGGTACCAAACCTATACTAGTTCATACGATTGAAAAATTTTTAGCGATTCCTAACATTCATATTATTCTTACTTTGCCAAGAGATCATTTTGAAACTTGGAACGCCATCCAATTAAACTACCTTCCCAATGCATTAATTACCGTTGTTGAAGGGGGGAGCACACGTTTTCACTCCGTTAAAAAAGGATTAAACCAAATCAATGATTTCAACAGTGTGGTAGCCGTACATGATGCTGTTCGTCCATTAATAAAAGTGCAGACCATCGAATTAAGTTTTGAAACCGCTGAGAAATTTAATTCTGCCGTAGTTAGTGTTCCACTGAAAGACTCAATTAGAAAACTTGTCTCAAAAGGAAATCAATCCGTACATCGAGAGGATTTTCGATTGATTCAAACCCCTCAAACCTTTAATTCTAAATTACTGGTGGATGCCTACGAACAAGATTACCTAGAGACATTCACAGACGATGCAAGTGTTTTTGAAGCACAGGGTCATCAAATAAAATTAATAGAAGGAGAATATTCCAACATTAAAATTACCACTAAGGAAGACCTGTTCTTCGCAGAAGCATTTCTTGCAAACGAAACTCACTTATAGTTAAACAACATTTGTTATCTTTAGCTGTTAAGAAACTCATCGTATGAAAAAGTTTGACATCCCAACATTTTATAAAAGTCCTATCATTTCTTCCATCAAAGAAAAGAGACGAGAGGCTGATAAGATGAAAAAGGATTTCGAACCTACCTTACTCGACTTTGGCCCCATTCGTTTTCTAATTGCTCGACACTTTGGGTTTTGTTATGGGGTTGAAAATGCGATAGAAATTATTTATAACATTCTTCAAGAACATCAAGGGAAAAACATCTACCTGTTAAGCGAAATGATTCACAACCCACAAGTGAATCACGATTTACAGGAGCAAGGCATTCAGTTTATCATGGATACCCATGGCAACCAGCTAATTGATTGGGACAGCATCACTGCTGATGATATCGTGGTGATTCCTGCATTTGGAACAACCATAGAAATTGAGCACTTACTGATTGAAAAAGGGATCCAAATCGAAAAATATAATACCACATGCCCTTTTGTAGAACGCGTTTGGAAGAAATCAGAAAAACTGGGCACGGATAATTTTACCATCGTCATTCATGGCAAAAAAGACCATGAAGAAACTCGCGCTACTTTTTCTCACAGTAAACAAAATGGACATGCGATCGTCATTCAAAACATGGCTGAAGCACAGTTGTTAAGCGACTTTATTACTGGAGAAAAAGCGAAAAAAACGTTCTATGAAACATTTCAAGGTCGTTATTCTGAAGGGTTTGATCCAGAAATCCATTTACAAAATTTAGGAGTGGTAAATCAAACTACCATGTTAGCGACTGACACCCAAGAAATTGCAGACTATCTAAAGTCTATTACGCTCAACATAGAAAAAGGAAGTTTTGCAGACACCAGGGACACCCTGTGTTATGCCACCTCCGACAATCAAAATGCTGTTTATGGTTTGTTAAAACACCCCGCAGATTTCGCAATTGTGGTGGGAGGTTATAATAGTTCAAACACTTCGCACCTGGTGGAATTGTGTGAAGAAGAACTGACTACTTATCACATTTCAGGAGCAGATAAAATTATTTCAAGTTCTGAGATTAGTCATTTTAAATTCAGAACTAAAGAAGAATTAATTACCAGGAACTATTTGCCCAACAAACCCCAGGTAACCATTTCACTTACTAGTGGTGCTTCTTGTCCAGATGCGACAGTCGATGAGGTTATTCAAAAAATTACTGCGTTTTACACTGACACGGTAAAGGTAGAAACTGTTCTTTCAGCACTATAATGACATAAAAAAACTCACGTTACAAGCGCAACGTGAGTTTATATTTTTCTATTTAAAAGTATTATTTGGCTGTGACTACTCCTTCTGCAAGCACAGTTATTTTATTCTCTAATACTTCAACCACTCCACCAGATATTTGAACAGTTTGAGTTTCACCTTTAGCTGTCAACACGGTTACTTGACCATCTCCTAAAGAGGCAATTAAGTTAGCATGGTTTTTTAAAACCTGAAACGAACCCGTACTTCCAGGTAACTTTACCGAAGTAATTTCGCCACTAAGCACAGTTTGATCAGGTGTTATGATATCAATATTCATAAGTAAACTTATTTAGCTTCAGCTAACATTTTCTCTCCAGCTGCAATCACTTGGTCGATATTACCTTTCAAGTTAAATGCTGCTTCAGGGTATTTGTCATATTTTCCGTCCATCACATCATTAAATGAAGAGATAGTATCCTTAATATCTACTAACTCACCTTTAAGACCTGTAAATTGTTCTGCAACGTGGAAAGGTTGAGATAAATATCTTTCAACTCTTCTAGCTCGGTGTACCACCAATTTATCATCTTCAGAAAGTTCGTCCATACCAAGAATAGCAATAATATCTTGCAATTCTTTATAGCGCTGAAGTAATTCTTTTACACGTTGTGCGCAACCATAATGCTCTTCTCCCAAAATCTCAGGCTTTAATATCTGAGAAGTAGAATCCAACGGATCCACTGCTGGGTAAATTCCTTTTTCAGCAATTTTACGAGAAAGTACTGTTGTTGCATCTAAGTGAGCAAACGTTGTTGCAGGAGCAGGGTCAGTTAAATCATCCGCAGGAACATAAACAGCTTGAACCGAAGTAATAGAACCTCTTTTAGTAGAAGTAATACGCTCTTGCATTGCTCCCATCTCCGTTGCCAATGTTGGTTGGTAACCTACAGCTGATGGCATACGACCTAATAAAGCTGAAACCTCAGAACCCGCTTGTGTAAAACGGAAAATGTTATCGATAAAGAAAAGAATATCTTTTCCTTCACCTTCTCCATCACCATCACGGAAATATTCAGCAATAGTCAAACCTGACAACGCCACTCGTGCACGTGCACCGGGAGGCTCGTTCATTTGACCAAAAACCAAGGTAGCTTGTGATTTTAATAATTCTTTTTCATCAACTTTAGAAAGATCCCATCCACCTTCTTCCATGGACTTTACGAATTCTTCTCCGTATTTGATAACACCAGATTCAATCATCTCACGAAGCAAATCGTTTCCTTCACGAGTTCTTTCACCAACACCAGCAAACACTGATAAACCTTCATAAGCTTTAGCAATGTTATTAATCAATTCCATGATCAATACTGTTTTACCAACACCAGCACCACCAAACAAACCAATTTTACCACCTTTTGAATACGGCTCTAAAAGGTCAATTACTTTAATACCAGTATAAAGTACTTCTGAAGAAGTAGACAAATCTTCAAACTTTGGAGCCTCTCTATGTATCGACATTCTTGACTTCACTTCTGGCTGACGAATTCCGTCAATAGCTTCACCAACAACATTGAATAAACGTCCGTTAATTTCTTCTCCTGTAGGCATTGAAATTGGAGCCCCAAGGTCAGTAACAACTGTTCCTCTAGTAAGTCCTTCAGTACCTTCCATTGAAATAGCTCTAACGCGATCTTCACCAAGGTGCTGCTGACACTCTAAGATGATTTTTTGACCGTTTTCTTTAACTACTTCTAATGCATTAAGAATTTCAGGTAAAATCATCCCTTCCGCTTCGAAACTTACGTCAACAACGGGACCGATAACCTGTGTTATTTTGCCTTGATTTGTCATTTTTATACTAAATAATTAACCGATATTACTGTTCTAATAATTAGGCTGCAAAATTAGGGCTATTATTCCCATTATCCAAGGAATGAAAATAAATATCACCTTTGTTTTTGCACAGAAAAAAATCTGAATATCATCACTTAATAGCTTTTTACTTATTTAAAACGATTCGGAAAGTTGTACCTTGATTGGGATTGGAATTTTTCACGAAAATTTTTCCTCTATGATAATTTTCGATAATTCTTTTGACGAGCGATAACCCTAACCCCCAACCTCGTTGTTTGGTTGTAAAGCCTGGTTTAAACACAGTTTTAAATTGTGATTTAGGTATTCCTTTGCCTGAGTCTGTAATATCAACTACAATTTTATTTTTTGACTCTATAATTTGAAAAAGGATCTGTCCTTTTCCATCCATGGCGTCTACTGCGTTTTTTGTAATGTTCTCAATCACCCACTCAAACAATGGGATGTTAACCAAGCCTATTGCTTGCGCATCTCCTGAAACCGTTATGTTTACCTGTTTGGAAATTCTAGACTGTAAATAATTTACCGCTTCTTCTACAATTTTAACTACAGATATCGCTTCTAATTTTGGCGAAGAGCCTATCTTAGAAAACCTGTCAGTTATGGTTTCCAGTCTTTTTATATCTTGTTTCATTTCGCTAAAGGAAGTTTCTGTCCCATACTTATCTTCCAATAACTCGATCCAGGCAATTAAAGAAGAAATTGGAGTACCCAATTGATGAGCGGTTTCTTTTGACATCCCCACCCATACTTGATTTTGTTCCGCCTTTCTTGATAAAGAAAAAAGGAAGTAGGAAAGAATTATAAAAAGGCCAACTGCGGAGAACTGGATATACGGGTAGTATTTTAATTGCGTTAAAATATGGGAGTTCTGATATAAAATATAATTCACAACGCCACCAGAAAGCTCCACTGGAATTGGTTCATTTTGCAAAAGCATTAGCTCAATATTTTCTTTTAAAAATGCTTCAGAAACCACTCCTGCAGAGTCCAAATTACCATAAGCTAGTACCTTTTGAAAACTACTATCTACATATATAACAGGAACCGAGGCTGAATTAGTGACCACTTCACTGATGAAAGAACTTATTAAGTTGTCCAAAACAATTTTCAACTCTGAAAAAAGTTTCGAGTCTTTATAATACAGATAGTTTTTTGTCTTATTTAAAATATTGATTTCTATGGGGGAATAAGTACGCGCCATTGACTGGAGCTCCTGTTTTAAATAATCTTTATCATCTGATTTTTCAGGGTCAAGATTTCTTGAGGATATAATCTCTCCTTTTTCATCAGTTAAAATAACAGGAACCGTTTCGTTGTTTTTTACTACTTCAAAAATGAAACTAACATCTTCATTGCCTCGCAGCGTAGTGAGTTTTTTCATCCCACTTGCCCATAATTCTCCTTTTTTTCTTTCTTCATGCTCGAGTTTTTCAAATAAATCATTGGTATATTTTACTAATTCCGCTTTTTCTCGAATTGCTTGAGCCCATAAAACCGCTTTTTTTCGTTCATCTTTAGAAATATTCTGAACTAAATTGTTGGTATAATAGAATGAGAAGCCAATAATTAACATCGCCATCACTCCTAAAAGAACTTTCCAAAGCTGTTTTTTATAATAAATATTCACGTGAACGTTTTTTTAAATATAAAGCTTTAAATTTTAACGATTTGAAGCTATTTTTACAAACTAATTAATTTCAATGGTAACAGGTACATTTAGAGGATTAACGCTTAACTACAAACATGCCGCTATCGATATTCGTGAGCAAATTGCTTTGAGTGAAGAACAGTGCCTCAGCTTCTTGGTTCGTGCTAAGGAAATACTAAACCCAACAGAATTATTTATTCTATCTACCTGTAACCGGACTGAAATTTATTATTCCTCATCTGAAAACTTAGACATTGAACTCATTAAACTAATAAGTTTTCAAAAAGGTATCAATCCCGCAATAGCAACTGCCAACTTTATTTCTACTGGTGATCAAAACGAAACAATTACTCATTTATTTCGAGTAGCACTGGGGTTAGAATCTCAGGTGGTGGGTGATTTACAAATTATTAATCAAGTCAAAAAAGCATATCAATGGACTGCTGATAAAGAACTGGCGGGTCCATTTCTACACCGTTTATTACACAGTATCTTTTATTCTAACAAACGAGTAGTACAAGAAACTGCGTTTAGAGATGGTGCGGCTTCAGTATCTTATGCCTCGGTTGAGTTAATTAATCAATTAGCTGCATCCATTCGTGAACCTAAAATTTTAGTGTTAGGACTTGGGGAAATGGGGGTAGATATTTGTGATAACCTACGTGATTCCGAAATTAAGAACGTAACCATTGCTAATCGTACAAAAGATAAAGCCATTGCACTAGCAGAAAAAACTGGTTTTCAATATTCTGATTTAGAGGATTTATCTCAACTTATTTCGAATCATGACATCATAATTTCATCCATTAGTGCTAGCAAACCAACAATTACCAGTAAAGTAATCAATGCGATTGACTTACATTCCCACAAGTATTTTATTGATATCTCGGTACCTAGAAGTATAGAGGAAAATATTGACAAAAACATTGGGATAGTGCTTTACAATATTGATGAAATTCAAAATCGAGCGAGCAAGGCACTTGAGAAAAGGATTGAAGCCATTCCACAAGTAGAAATAATTGTAGCTGAATCTATTGTAGAGTTTAATGATTGGAGCCGAGAGTTTGAAGTCTCTCCAACTATTCAAAAATTTAAAAATGCTCTAGAAGATATCCGTAAGGAAGAAATTAGCCGACATTTAAAAAGTCTTGACGTTAAAGATTTAGAGAAAATTGAGTTAATCACAAAAAACATTACTCAAAAGATAATTAAACTACCTGTACTACAATTAAAAGCTGCATGCAAGCGAGGTGA
>CAWKJU010000016.1:2500-219965 GCA_963849955.1 uncultured Cytophagales bacterium
AAATCAAGTTAGTAGGTGATTACCCTATCAAAAACAAAGTGGTGATTCTTGTTGATGATGTATTAAACACAGGAAGAACACTTGTGTATAGTTTAAAGCCATTTATTAATATAGAAATTAAAAAGCTACAAACAGCTGTTATTATTGACCGAAACTATAAGTCGTTTCCCGTGTCTGCGGATTATGTAGGTTATGCTTTATCTACTACTTTAAAAGAACACATTAAGGTAATACTAGATAACGAGAAAGAATTTGGTGTGTATTTGGATTAATACTCTACTTCAACTCTTTTAATACATTAACAGCTTCTTGTTTAAAAGAGGAGCTACCAGTTGTAGATATTACTTCCAACTGGCTTTTAGCTACATCCACTTTTCCCTCATTTAGATAGATAATTGCCTGAAGCCATTGTTTTTCTTCTGTTAATGATTCTGTGTTTTCTGCTTGAAAAACTTTTTTTGCTTTAGAAAAGTTATTACTTCCACATAAATAAGAAGCGGCTAAGAAAAATTTCACGTCTCCAACATCACTATCTTTTTTATAGGCTGTTTCCAGCTTTTGCTGCGAATCCGTATAATCACCTTTATTGAAAGCGGATACGCCTAAAGTGTAATTCTCTAATGCCGTTGCTTCTTTTTTAGAAAGCTCACCTTGGTTATCTGAAACTGAACGCGATACTGCACCCATAACATTGTAATTGGAGGATGAGGTTTTACCTTTCAATGTTTTAATCATATTTAAAGCAAGTTGATGCGGACTCTTAGGGATATTTTCTTTTATCTCAACATCTACTGTTGGTTTCTTATCACTTTCGATATCTGCTGCTATTTGTAGTTCCTCTTTATTCTTGTTTAACCCTTGTATTTTTTGTACTGAATCAGTCACGAGCCCTTTTTTAAGTAGCGGTATTGGTAGTGGTTTTTTTACCTCATCAGTTATTATTGGAGTACTTTCTGAGGGTTGTTTTTCTAATTCTAAAGTAACTTCCTGAGTATCATTATCTGCCGTTTCATCTACAAGTTCTTCATTTAGTTGTTCAATTGACTCTGTGGACGTAGGCTGTACTGGTTGAATTTCCTTTGTTACGCTTGTGTTGTTTTCTTTGGCTTCTTCTTGAACCTCTTGATATGCGACTGTTTGAGTTGATGAGTCTAATAAAGACTTCGTGATTAAAAAAATGGTTGAAATTCCAATAATAGTTGCAGCAGCTATACCTATTAATCTATAAGGAATCACTACAGCTTCTTTCTGCTCTTTACCAAGTAAGTCATAAATAATTGTTTTTCGATATTCAGAAGGCATCTCTTCCAACCCTTCGATTGCTTCTGATAAAAAAGGATCATCAATTAAAGCTTTTTCTACTTTATGCTTTTTCTCTGGATTAAGTTTATTATCCAAATAATCCAATATCAAGTCAGCATTGAGATAAGGCTCATTTTTAAAAATTTTATCGATATTATTTTTTTTAGAAGTACTCATATACTTTTATCGAGACATATTTTTAAATTTCTTTTACCGTTTTGAATATAACTTTTAACTTTTTTCAATTCAAAAGTTGTTACTTCAGCGACTTCTTGATAACACTTTTCGTTCAAATAAAATAGCTCAACGCATTGTCGTTGTTCTTCTTTAAGCTTGTTAATGCATTCTTCTAATTGATTCAATAATCGTTCTTTATTGATATGCCCTTCAAAGAGATGAGAATCATCTTCAAATTCCACAAACCCTTTTACTTCATCTTTCAAATAAACCTCTTCTTTAGCACCTATGGATTTTTCTTTTCTCAACAACATTAAACATTCGTTTTTTGTCACCTGATATAGCCAAGGTTTAAAATTTTCAATTTTGCGTTTGATGAGTTCAGAAAAAAGCTTTTCAAAAACACTCATTGTTAGATCTTTTGATTGTTCTTCATTTTTCAAGTATTTCATTGAAACTCCAAAAACCAATGTAGCATAGCGTTGAAATAATTCATCAACATACTTTTTGTCTTGTGAGTTTTTATAAAAATCAACTAACTCGAGGTCTGAAACTTTTTCGTAAGTATTTTTTTCTTTGAAAAGCATTTATCTAAAACATTATTCCAGCTTGAATGATTAATGGACTTGCGCCATAAGGCGATGTGTTTGGGTTGTGGTTAACAATATAAAGTGCTGTTAGTATAAACGGACCAGACCGGTAACCACCACCGACCATAGTCGTATTTACCCATGTGCGTTGTTGTGTAAAGATCACATCTCTGACAACTCTATAAGCAGTTAAATTAGTCATTTCTGTTTCTGCATGAAGAAAAAATTGTTCTGTAAGAAAAAATCGGCTAAAAATACTTCCTCCATATAAATTATCAGAAAAACCTCCATACTTGAAGTATTTATAGGAGAGACCCAAACCAGCCACAAACTGGTCAGTTACGTAATATCCTACACGAGGAGAAATATCTATTACTGTTTGAGTTCCAAATACAAGACCGATATTCCCTCCGTAGGTTATTCGGTCAGAAAATTTGTCACCCCGTTCTTGAGCAAACAAAGTAACAGAAACAAAAAAAAGTAATAAAGTAGCTTTTACCTTCATTCAATTAACTTATTTGAAGGTTAATTTAAAGTATTTTATTCAATATTCCACTTTCCTTGTATACGAAGTACTTTTTCTATTAGCTCGCGAACAGCACCTTTACCTCCGTCTTTTGAAGATATGAATTTACACACTGGAATAATGTCTGCAACTGCATCTGCAGGGCAACACGGTAGCCCAACACGTTTAAGTATCTGTATATCAGGGATGTCATCCCCCATATATGCTACTTCCTCATCCTTTAAGCCAAGCTCTTTTATAAGGTTTTCATATATGATTAGTTTACTTTCCACTCCGATAAAAATGTGAGGAATTTTTAAATAATCTAATCTTTTTTGTACCCCTACTCCTTTACCTGCAGATATTACGGCAACAGGAACACCTTCTTTTTTCGCTTTATTTAAAGCCCATCCGTCTTTTACATTAAACGTTCTTATGTGCTCTCCGTTTTCGAGTATAGTCAACCCTCCGTCCGTCATCACACCATCTACATCAAAAATGAACGCTTTTATTTTAAGAAAATGATTGTAAAGGCTTTCCATATTATTTAGTAGCAAATCGTCTATAAATTGAAATTAAAAACCCTATTATCAAAACTACTGTACCAATCCATAGAATGTTGATTAATGGTTTCTTAACTACTTTTAAAATTACATAACCCAGCTGCGTGGTATTAGCAGTGAAATGAAATTTACCTTTTTCCGGATCGATGTAATCCATTGCAATACGTAAACCTAGGTCCTCAACAATTTCAGGTCGGTTTAGTGAAATTCTGTCCTGGGTTAAAATATAACTCGGACGAGCTTCAAATTCTTTATCGGCACCTAAAAAGCGGACAAA
Source organism: uncultured Cytophagales bacterium (assembly GCA_963849955.1). Lineage (GTDB taxonomy): Bacteria > Bacteroidota > Bacteroidia > Cytophagales > JAAEPT01 > CAWFGW01. Next base: position 5,915 of record CAWKJU010000016.1, read on the forward strand.
AGCCATTACGCCTACTGCACCTTTCATATCGGGAGCACCTGGGATCCGCTGAGTTAACCGTACACTATCTAAAACTCCTACGTAATCATTAATGAAGACGGTGTCTTTTTCTGATATTTCAAATTGTATACTGTCTTTCCATTTGGAAGGATCTAACAGAGAAAAGTCATCGTAATACGAAATGTGAGAGTACAGATCATGTGATAAGAAATGTCGGGTATCTGGAGAGGCAATTAACCCCATCGATTCATTTTTCTGTGCCCGTGGGTAGAGCAAAAATGATTCTTTATCGTTTCGGTATTCTATTTCGAAATAAGTATTTTCTGGGGTTACTTCAATTGTATCACCCACATCGAATTTTAATTCATCCCCTTCGTAGAGCGGAAGCTCTGTCACCACAAACCGATAATCTTCCGATATTGGCAATACTTTGTCTTTGTTTATGAATCCATCATAATCCGGACTGGTCATACGTGGTCCTCGGTAGATTAATTCATAATCCACCATTTTGGAAGGCTTGTTTCGCCAAAGCAATACGTTTTCAGTGTTAAAATCCAAAGGTGCATCTTTGGCATATACCATTCCGCTGAAATTTACTGAAATCACTTTGTCATATGCTGCGGAAAACAACATTCCAATCAACATCAAAGCAACACCAATGTGCGTAATGGCACCACCAAGTTTGTCTCGATTATTTTTCCAAAGTTTTTTAAGCACAAGTGAACTTGTAAAAAGAGAAAACAATGCGAAAGCTAACAGCAGAATGTAAGAAGTTAGCTTGAAAACAAATTTAAATAATTCACTAAAGGTGTCGCGTTTGTTTTGAATACCTAAAAATGTTTGTTTGAAATAATCGTAGTTTAGATTGACTACTGTAATTATTATGGTACTTATAATAATTGTCCCTAAAAACAACAATGTAAACTTCCGGAATAACTGTTTTCCGGTTTGTTTTGTAAAACCATTCCACCAAACATATTGTCCAATAGCGCCTAATACAGTGATGAATATACCTGCCCAGATTTGATATTTACTATAAAACTGGATTTGATCAGTGGGCGGTGCAAGTTTTAGCCCAAACAATTTATTGATCACAGGAATGGAAGTCCCAAATATTACTTGAAAAGCTGCAATACAAACCACAGCCATACCTACAAACACCCAAAAGTCATTGGTGTAGATCGTTGTTTTTTTATTGGGCTCTTCTAATTTTTTCCATTTTAGAGTTAATACTACAATAGTAAGAATTACAAAAAACAGCAAATAAACCAGTAGTTGGCCCGATAGCCCTAAGTCTGTAAATGAATGTACACTTGCCTCACCCAAAATACCACTACGGGTTAAAAATGTGGAATACAAAATCAATAAGAACGTAGTTACCACAAGAATAATGGAGAATTTCAGACCTGTACCATTGTTCTTAAATAAAGTAAGGGTGTGAATAGAAGCGATAAGAGTGAGCCAAGGTACATACACTGCATTTTCTACGGGATCCCAATTCCAATACCCCCCAAAGTTTAGCGTTTCATAAGCCCAATAACCGCCCATTAAAATACCAGTACCTAATACTACTCCTCCAATTAAATTCCATGGCATTGCTGGCTGAATCCATTCTTTGTATTTCCCTGTCCACAGTCCTGCAATACAATAAGCAAAAGGTATGAGTGTTAGGGCAAACCCTAAAAACAAGGTAGGAGGGTGAATCACCATCCAGTAGTTTTGTAACAAAGGATTTAAACCTGTTCCGTCTGGTGGAACAAAGTCTGGGTTAGTAGTGAATATTGGCTCTAAATAAAGTGCTTCTCTTAAAAGTATAAATGGTGAACTTCCAATTTTTGCTTCCCATATGACCACACCCAAAATCATTGAGACTAAAAATGTTTGCACAGCAAAGAAAATTGCCATTATGGGCACTTCCATTGATTTGGTCGTTCGCAAAAGAATTAAAGAAAGTATCACATGCCAGAAGATCCACAGTAGAAAGCTCCCTTCTTGACCTTCCCAAAAACATGAAATCATAAACTCTGCAGGTAAAAAATTGGACGAGTGATTCCAGGCGTAATGAAATTCGTAATAATGTTTTTGAATGATGGTGAAGAGCGAGAAAATCACGGTGAAAATTGACATTGCATGAAGCAACACCATTGCTCTAGCAAATTTTTTCCACGAAAGTGCTTCATCTGCTGCTTTGGTATAAAAGGAAAACAGGTATGAAACAGCTGCCAACAAAGCTGCGACAAACCCTACTAAAACGCCTAAATGTCCAACATCACCAATGTACTCACGCATATTTTATTCCTCTATTTTATTCTCGTTGTATTTAGAAGGACATTTCATTAAAATTTCTTTCGCGACAAAAACATCATTTTTATAACTTCCGATCACCACTATCTTTTCAGACTTTTCAATATCCTGCGGTTTTGGTTTTAACAATACAACTTGTTCTACTTGAGCACTATCATCAATCAGGTTAAAAAATGTTTTGTTTGGATCTTTTGTTGGTTGATATTCTAAACCAACCACATTACCTTGTTCGTCTTTCGTCAATTGACCTACCACATGAATATCACTATCATCACCGTCTAAGGCTAATTTTTTAGCTTCCGCAAAAGTGACATAAGTACTTGCATTATCAAAGGTTGATACAATAATGGCTGTAGCAATTGCAATTACTACTAACGCTATGATGTGAGATGTTTTCATTTTTTATCTTCTAACTCTTTTTCCAACTTCCCTAATCTTCGTTCGGTATTAATCAGGTAAAATAAAACTCCTGCAAGTATTAAAACTAATACGGCAACTACCACATAAATTTTACCATTACTTCTCATTACATCTGCCATTTCGACTTCTGTACCTTGAGCCATGGCAAAGTTGCTAATCAACAACAGGGCTAAGCTTAATATTTTATAGTATCCCATTTTTTTTCGCTTCAAGCAATTTAATTCTAATACGTACCCAGGCAATCCATACCCCTAAGAGTGTCCAACCAACAATTGCTGGATAAAACACCAACCGCATGTTTGCATCCAGATCATATTGACCAAATGCCGGGTTTCCATTTCCACCAGGGTGTAAGGAATCTGGTGTCATTCGAGGTAAAATATACAACATTACAATAAGTGTAGGGTATGCAAAAATGTTATAAATAGCACTTATTCTTGCTCGTTGCATATCGTCTTGAAAAGAGCCTCTAAGGATAATGTATGCTGCATACATCAACAAACCTATCAACGTTGCCATTTGTTTCGGGTCACCATGCCATGGTTTTCCCCATGTGAAATTTGCCCAAATCATGCCTGAGAACAAACCTAAAATCCCTAATAAAAAAGCTACATAAGCACCTTCACTTGCTTTAATATCATCCGCTAACTTGCCCGATTTCAAAAACCGTACAGAATGCCAAACAGACACAAATAGAATAATAATCATTGCCAACCACATTGGTACGTGGAAATAGAGGTTTCGAATGCTTTCGTTAACAATGTTTAATCGAGGAACTTCTGACAAAAAACCTGCAATGACCGTATAAAACAACAAACCAATTGATAAACCTCTCCAACTTTTTGTTTTGTAAACTGCCCAAGCTACACCAATTTGAGCAACCCCTGATACAATTTTCAAAGCAATTGCAACTTCAAATTTGAAAGAAAGATTCAATAAAAAAATTACGACTAAAGATAGCCCTATTCCTAACCCAAAATTTTGAATACTATATCTGTGTTCGTTCCCCATAATTTTACGACTTCCAAAGGTACGGAAATAGCAGGTAAGAAATAGTGATAATGATCAGATTAATCGCTCCTAATAAATATAAGTCTTTGTTCATTAACGCAGGGTTTATTCCATCAATTGCATTATTACTGATTCTAATCAAAATTATTAAAAGCGGTATAATCACTGGGATACTTAAAACTGCCATCAAGGTGGAGCTATTACCTGCCTTTGAAGCTATAGCCGAAATCAAAGTTAGTGTTCCTGAAAAAGCAATGGATCCTGAAATAAGTGTGATAAAAAAATATAATTGATTGTGAATTGCAATTTCGAAAACCAGAGATAAAAAAACATACGATAACAACGAGAGAGCTAACATCAAACCAGAATTATAAAAAAACTTTGATAAATAAATAGCTTGAGGTTTAACGAGATAATAATAATAAATATTTCGATTGGCACTTTCTTGAGCAAAACTTTTTGCCATGCCATGAATCGCATTAAAAAGTAGTAAAATCCACAGTAAAGCATTCCATGTGATGGTGTTGACCTGTTTTGTTTTTAAATAGAAACTGAGATAAGCAATAAATACCGTGCCGCCAGAGAACAGCAACAAACTGAAAAGGGTGTTTTTATTGCGCCACTCCAGTTTAAAATCTTTTGCAACTAAGGATTGAGTTTCCGTGAGTATGCTCACAACTTATTTTGAGATTTTTTTCAATAATCCTGTTTGGGTTTTACTATCATAAGTAAGTTCATCACCATCAATAGAATATTTCCAAACATCACCATTCAACTCTTGTCTTTTGATCACCTGAGATGAATCTACCCGATAGCCTTTTTGATAAAACACAATAGTAGACTTATCCCGGTTATGTGTAAAATCTCCAAAAACACTATCTGCTTCTGGCGCAAAAGACTCTCCGTCATTGACGTATTCAATCGCATATTCTTGATTGGCTTTGAAAGTATAAACCGCACCAGGTGTTTGCCATCGACCAACTAAATCAGGGTTCATGGACATGTCTTCTTTACAGCCCATTAATAGCATAATAATAAAGAGAATTGGTATATAAATAGTCTTTTTCATGCCTTTAGAAAACAAAACCGATGCTTGGCGCTAAGTAAAGTTGAAGAAAAAACGAATTATCACTATCAAAATTACCTGATGCAGCTAAAAAAACATCTGCAATAACATGCTGTGGAATAATAATTAATTGATAACCAACGCCTAGACCAGCATTAAAGGCTTTTGGCGTTTGAATTTCATTGGGTACTCGAAAGCCTTCAAATTCTTTCCATCTGTTATGTAACGTATATGGTCTTGTGTTGCCATCAAAAAACAATATTGAATTATATGACACATTAGCTAAACCATAGAGTCCTTCGGGTGCTTCTCCCAGAAAAAAATATTTCGCATATAGATCAACCAGAAATCCTGTGTTTTGGTATTCTTCGGGCCTCATGGTGTTATTTTTACTGTCGGATTTTTTCACCATGGTCATTAATCCTATAGAGATTTTTTCAGCTATGGGGTATTCTACTTGTACCCCAATAGTTCCCCAATATAGTGCGGGCATCAATTTTATCGCCAGCCCAAAAGGAACACCTTGTGTTTCTTCCTTTGTTTCTGTCTTCAGAATTGTTTCTGGTTGTATTTCTCCACCATCAGCCATGAGATTTGCTAAACCGACAACGAAAACAAAAAGAATTGTAAGGAAATATTTGCGTATCAACACGATGATTAGTTTTACGAGTCGCCAATTTAGTAAAAAAGGTATAATATTTTTTCTATTAAACCACAAATATGAGTTCGGTGATATTTATATCTTTGCGGTCTATGATTAGTAAAGTTAAAAAACTGCTGCAAGAAGCGACCGCGTTTGATATCAAAAACAAAGAGGCCTTGGAGCAATTTCGATTAAAGTTTGTAGCAAAAAAAAGCGAAGTAGCTGATCTTTTTGCTGATTTCAGAAATGTAGCAGCAGAAGAAAAAAAAGAATTTGGACAGGAGATCAACAAACTAAAAAGCTTTGTTGAAGAAAAATTCCGGTCCTCTAATGAGGAAATCGAAAATCAATCGGAGTCAGCGGAATCCAGTGATTATGATTTTACCTTGCCCCCAATCCCCCATGAGTTGGGCACAAGACACCCACTAACTGTTGTTCGGGAACAAATCATAGACATCTTTAAACGTATCGGTTTTAATCTTTCTGATGGCCCTGAAATTGAAGATGATTACCACAACTTTACAGCTCTTAATTTCCCGCCTAATCACCCTGCACGCGAAATGCAAGACACTTTTTTTATCGAAAAAGACCCTGATATTGTATTGCGAACTCACACTTCATCTATTCAAGCTCGGGTGATGGAAAACCAAGAACCACCTATTCGAACACTTTCGCCAGGTCGTGTTTATCGAAACGAAGCTATTTCGGCTCGTGCTCATTGTATATTTCACCAAGTTGAAGGTTTATACATTAATAAAGACGTGAGCTTTAAAGACTTAAAAGACACCTTATATTATTTCGTAAAAGAATTATTTAGCAAAGACACTAAAATTCGTTTCCGTCCTTCATATTTCCCCTTTACAGAACCAAGTGCTGAAATTGATATATCATGTCATATCTGCAAAGGTGCTGGCTGCAAAATATGCAAATACTCAGGCTGGGTAGAAATTGGTGGTGCTGGAATGGTCGATCCGAATGTGTTGAAAATGAGCAACATTGATCCAGAAGTTTATACTGGGTTTGCCTTCGGTATGGGTATCGAACGAATTACAATGTTAAAATACCAAATCAATGATCTTCGCTTATTCACCGAAAACGATGTTCGGTTTTTAAGGCAGTTTAAAGGTGTTGAGAATACTTTGTAGGAGTACTGAGATTTGAGTATTGAGTACAAAGTATTAATAATCATGAAATCAATTAGATAGATGTGGTTTTTTCTAAAAATCTAACATCTCATATCTAACAATCTAATAACTAAAAAAGCTTAAAGCTAATTGCTAAAAACCAAAAGCTAACCATGAAACACTTCACTTCGGTAAAAGACGCAGGTAATATATCTCAATTGGTACAAGATGCCTTAGAACTGAAAAAAAAACCTTTTAAGTACAAACACTTAGGTGAAGGTAAAACAATGGGTATTATATTTCTTAATCCTAGTTTGCGCACACGACTAAGCACTCAAAAAGCTGCCAAAAACTTAGGTATGGAGGCCATGGTGATGAATTTTGGTAGCGAAGGCTGGAATTTAGAAACTCAGGATGGAGTAATTATGAACGGTAATGCGCAAGAACACATCAAAGACGCTGCAGCAGTCATTGGTCAATATTGTGATGTAATTGGTATTCGTTCTTTTCCTTCCTTTGAAAGTAAAGAAGGAGATTATTCCGAAAAAATACTAAACGACTTTATCAAATACGCTGGCAGACCTATTGTTAGTTTGGAGTCAGCTACCCGCCATCCTTTGCAGTCCTTAGCTGACTTAATTACCATTGAAGAATTAAAAACAAAAGCTCGTCCTAAGGTGGTATTAACATGGGCACCTCATCCGCGCAGATTGCCACAATGTGTCGCCAACTCTTTTTCAGAGTGGATGAATGTTTCTGAGGTAGATTTTGTAATCACACACCCTAAAGGTTATGAATTGTCTCCCGAATTTGTTGGCGATGCGCAGGTTGAATATGACCAAAACAAAGCATTTGAAGGAGCAGACTTTATCTATGCTAAAAACTGGAGTGCTTATCATGACTATGGAGCTATTCTTTCTCAAGATGAAGGATGGCAAGTCACCGAAGAAAAAATGCAATTAACCGATAATGGAAAATTTATGCACTGTTTGCCGGTACGTAGAAATGTGATTGTGAGTGATGGTGTTATGGATAGCTCTAGTTCCGTAGTGATGCAGCAAGCAGGCAACCGCGAATGGAGTGCTAGCGCTGTATTGAAGCAGATCCTAACCAATTTAAAGTAATCTTATAAAAATTTTTATAAACATATTTGTATAACTGCTAAAGAAGCTATTCACTTTTAGCGGTTATACGATCTTCTTCTTATGTTTACAATTCATAAAACATAGGATAAAGCATGTTACATCTCTCTGTCGTTAAAATAGGCGGCAACATTGTAGACAACCCTGAAGCACTCAATAAATTTTTGTCCGATTTTGCAGACCTCAAAGGACCAAAAGTATTAGTGCATGGCGGAGGAAAAGTAGCTACAAAAATAAGTAAAGCATTAGGTATAGAAACCCAAATGGTGGATGGTAGAAGAGTAACTGACCAGGAAACCGTGAAAGTGGTCACTATGGTTTATGCTGGTCTAGTCAACAAAACTATTGTTGCTAAACTGCAAGCTTTCGGCTGCGATGCCATGGGTTTATCAGGTGCTGATGGTGATGCTATTCGGGCTCACAAAAGAAAGGTAGAAAAAGGTGATGTGGATTATGGCTATGTCGGAGACATTATTGGTGTTAATGATGAATTATTAGTCAATATCGTTAACAGTGATATTGCTCCAGTGATGGCACCAATTACGCATAATGGAAGTGGTCAATTATTAAATACAAATGCCGACACAATTGCCTCTGCTGTGGCTGTGGCTCTTGCTGGTCATATTCCTGTTCAATTAGTTTATTGTTTTGAATTACCAGGTGTTCTGAAAGATATCAATGATAAAAATTCTGTCATCCCATTTATAAATAGTCGAACGTATGCTGATTTGAAAAAAGAAGGAGTTATTGCTGACGGCATGATTCCTAAAATGGACAATTGTTTTGAGGCAATTGAAGAAGGGGTTTCTTCGGTTTACATTTGTCATGCTGACAATCTTCTGGGGTTGTTAGAAGGAAAAAGTAAAGCAGGTACACAATTAAAAGCCTAAGAAATGATTGACTTATCTCCTTATAAAAAAGAAGCAGTTGAGTTACTTATTAAACTCATAGCTATTCAGTCTATTAGCCGCGAAGAAGATGAAACTGCTGATTTGATAGAAGCACATTTGGAGGTAAATGACATCGAGACATTTAGAAAAGTAAATAACGTGTGGGCTCGTAACAAATATTACGATGACAAGAAGCCTACTATTTTGCTCAACTCTCACCACGACACCGTTAAACCTAACCAAAGCTATACGCGTGATCCTTACCACCCTGAAATTATTGATGGGAAATTATACGGATTAGGGAGTAATGACGCGGGAGGTCCTTTGGTTAGTCTTTTTGAAACCTTTTTATATTTCTATAAACAAGAAAATTTAAAGTACAACCTTGTGTTTGCAGCTACCGCAGAAGAAGAAGTTTCTGGAAAAAATGGTATTGAACTCGTGAAAAACGAGTTCGGCCCACTAGATTTTGCCGTGGTTGGCGAACCTACAGAAATGAACGCTGCCATTGCTGAAAAAGGTTTAATGGTGTTAGATTGCAAAGCAATTGGTAAAGCTGGTCATGCGGCCAGAGAAGAGGGTGATAGCGCCCTTTATAAAGCCATTGATGACATCAACTGGTTCAGAAATTTTCAGTTTGAAAAAACCTCAGCTACACTTGGCCCAGTAAAAATGTCAGCTACAATTATTCATAGCGGAACTCAACATAATGTAGTTCCTGATGTTTGTGATTTTGTGGTGGACGTTCGAACGACCGATGCGTATTCTAATTTAGAAACTTTAGCAATTATTAAAAAACACATACAATCAACAGTAACACCGCGATCCACACGGCTGAACCCTTCTTCTATTGATGAAAACCATCCATTTATACAAGCAGCAATAAAAAATGGTGCAACAACTTACGGATCCCCTACGCTTTCTGATCAAGCCCTGCTGGATGTTCCTTCTTTAAAAATGGGACCAGGCAAAAGCGAACGGTCACATACCGCAAATGAATTTATTCTAATTGAGGAAATAGAAAATGGCATCGAACGTTACATCAACATCTTTAACCAAATTCTATAACATGAAATTCGCTTTGATTTTATTATGTTTCACCTCAGTTGCTATAGTCAATGCTCAAGAGATTCCATCGCTCTCGTGGAAGCAATTTAACAAAGAGATATTAAGACCAAGCGAAAAAATAAAAGTCATCAACTTTTGGGCAACATGGTGTGGTCCATGTGTAAAAGAATTGCCCTATTTTGAAGCTATAAATAAAGAAATGGGTGATAGTGTTGAAGTGATTCTTGTTTCACTCGATAACCCTAGTCGTTTTGAAGAAAAGCTACTACCCTTTGTGGCAAAAAAACAAATCCGCTCACGAGTAGTTTTACTGAACGAAGTGGATTTTAATGCCTGGATGCCAAAAATCAATACAGAGTGGGGGGGAGAAATTCCAGCTACGTATATTATTAATGGAGACAAAACCACCTTCCATGCAGGACAAGTAAATAAAGAAGAACTCCTAGAACTTATACTTAAAACAAAATGATTATGAAAAAAATTGTTTCATTTCTATTCATTGCAATAGCTTTCCAACTAAGCTTTGCTCAAGATTTAAAAGTAGGCGACAAAGCTCCAACCTTTCAACTAAAAAGTACCAATGAGGAAATCGTGTCGCTTGAAGATTTTAACAACAAAAAAGGGGTGATTGTAATTTTCACCTGTAATCACTGCCCATATGCTAAAGCATACGAAGACCGAATTATAGCTCTACAGACCAATTACGGAAAAAACTTTCCTGTTGTAGCGATCAATCCAAATGACGCAACAGCATATCCTGATGATAGCTTTAAAAACATGAAGGTGCGAGCGAAAGAGAAAAACTTCAATTTTCCCTACCTATATGATGAAAGTCAAGCAACCGCTTTAGCTTATGGAGCCAAGAAAACACCTCATGTTTATGTGTTGAAAAAGGTAGAAGATGGTTTTGAAGTAGTCTACATCGGAGCAATTGATGATAATTACACAGATGCTAAAAAAGCGAAGAAAAAATATGTGGAAGAAGCAATAACAGCTATAGAATCAGGAAAAGAAGTATCCACAAATTCTACAGCTGCAGTAGGGTGCTCAATTAAATGGAAAAAGAAGTAGTAGTACTACTTCTTTTTATCCTCAATAGTAACGTGAGACCAGTTTTCACCTCGCTTTATTCTGTAGATTTGCATTTCATGAACACCAAATTGTTCTGCAATTTTCTTCAGCTTAACTTTTCTTTCTGGATCATTTAATTTTTTCTTAATCTGTCTTACCTGCGCTTCAGTCAACTTTGAGTTAGTTACTTTGCGAGTAATTTTCCGATTAATCCAGTTAGGGTTTTTAAAACGGTGCTGTTCCACTTCCTCTTTAGTAGCCCAAACCAGGTTATCTACATGGTTGTTCTTTTTGTTATAATCTTTATGCAAAACAAACCGATGTTTTTCACTTGGTTGTTTGATAAAGTGCATGGCTACTAGTTTGTGAACATAACGAGTGGTCGTTTTGTTATCTTTCTTTCTTAGAGAGATTGCAGGGTAACCTTCAATTAAAGAAGCTTTTATTGGTTGCCCTACTTTTTTGTTAAATTTAAAACTGCGGATATTCCCGTGGTCTGATATCTTGAATATTTCCACGGTTTCGAGCCCTTCTGCTTTGAAGTCAACCCATTTTTCGTTTTCTGTACCTTTTGCCATTTTTTTAATAATTGTACCCTTGGGAAGGGATATTGTTTGTGTCCGTTTATTAACTGCTACTTGGGGACGTAGCATTGTTGCAATGCCAAATATATTTATATTCTTGACAATAAAAAAAATTATCGACATACGTTTAAAAGCTAATAGATAAAAAGTGAAATCACCTATATGATTATCATACATCTTAAAATAAAGTCGTAACTTTGAGTCCATTAAAACAGAAAAAAATATGAATACTACATTATTATTCGGGATGCCTGGTGGAATGGAATGGGTACTTATTCTATTCATAGTAGTTTTATTATTTGGAGCCAAAAAAATACCTGATTTAGCAAGAGGTTTAGGTAAAGGAATTCGTGAGTTCAAAGATGCTTCAAAAGAAATTAAAGACGAAGTCAATAAAGTTGATCAACAGGTAAAAGACCAAGATTAATTCTGTTTTGAAAAAATATACTTCTCTGCAAGAAATTCAGCGGGACATCAAAGAGGGAAAAATTTCTTGCAAAACTTTAGTCAATCATTACCTCTCCAATATTGAAGAACAAAAACACCTTAATGCTTTCTTAGAGGTGTATTCCACCAATGCTATTCAAGCGGCTGAAACTATCGATAAAAAAATAGCGAATGGCTCTGCAGGTAAACTAGCAGGAATGGTAATTGGTATTAAGGATGTACTTTGCTATAAAGACCACGGGCTAACATCTTCAAGTAAAATATTAAAAGGGTTTAAGTCGCAGTTTACAGCAACCGCCATTCAAAATTTATTGGATGAAGACGTCATCATTATTGGTAGACAAAATTGTGATGAATTTGCAATGGGCTCTTCCAATGAATCCTCCGCTTTTGGCCCGGTATTAAATGCCGCTAACAACAATCATGTTCCAGGTGGGTCCTCTGGTGGTTCAGCAGTAGCTGTTCAAGCTGACCTATGTTTGGCTTCCTTGGGTACTGACACTGGCGGGTCAGTTCGTCAGCCAGCTTCCTTTTGCGGTTTAATTGGTCTTAAGCCTACTTATTCCAGGATTTCGAGGTACGGACTAGCTGCTTATGCTTCTTCATTTGATACTATAGGAATACTCGCTAGAAGTGTAGAAGACACCGCCCTACTTTTAGAAACGATGGCTGGAAAGGACAATTTTGATAGTACCGTATCTCAAAAAGAAGTTCCGAAATACTCCAAAAAATTAACTTTAAAAAGGAAATTAAAAATTGGCTATTTTGAAGCTGGTATTGCTGAAGGACTCCAACCTGAAGTGAAAGACCATACACTTCAAGCAATTGAAAAACTAAAACAGGAAGGTCATGATTTAGCATCATTTAAATTTGATTTGATTGACCATATCCTACCAACCTATTATATACTTACGACAGCAGAATCAAGCTCCAACTTATCGCGCTATGATGGTGTCCGATATGGATACCGTAGTGAGAACAGTACGGACTTAGAAAGTTTATACAAAAAGTCCCGCTCGGAAGGTTTTGGGAAAGAGGTGAAAAAAAGGATTATGCTGGGCACCTTTGTATTAAGTGCTGGTTACTATGATGCTTATTATACTAAAGCTCAAAAAATGAGACGGTTGATTCAAGAAGAGACCAATCGCCTTTTATCAGAATTTGATATATTATTGTTGCCTACTTCACCAACTACTGCCTTTGAATTAGGTGCAAATAGTGAAGATTCTTTAGCCATGTACTTAGCCGATATTTTCACCGTACAGGCTTCGCTCTGTGGCATTCCTGGAATTTCAGTACCGAATGGAGAAGATAAGAATGGTTTACCAATTGGCGTTCAGTTTCTTGGAAGAAGCTTTTCTGAGGAAGAATTATTGGCCTTTTCTAAACATTTCTTAAGCCTTAATTAAAAAAATTAAGGCTTAAGCTACTTTTTTGACATCTTTCCTTCAAAAATATCCGTATATTGTATTGATGTGTCTACTAAAAAATAATCTATTCGGTATTCTAATTGCTTTGTTTTGTGTTACATCCTTTACTTTAGCTGAAGATGATAATGACAATCAAAGATCGTACGACTTTGCACCTGACTTTGAGGACAGTGTTTTAATCAATCGTATTAATTCAATTAACTCTGATATACCAATCGTTTTTAACGATAAAGTAAGATCTTTTATTGATTACTTTTCTATCAGAAATCGTGACTATGCTCGAAAAATGCTGGTTCGTAAGAATGCTTACTTCCCAATATTTGAGGACTATTTAGAAAAACACGATATGCCAGATGCCCTTAAATATTTAACTATTGTGGAATCTGGTATGAATCCTAAGGCAAAATCCCGAGCTGGAGCAATGGGTCTTTGGCAATTTATGCCTAGTACCGGAAAAATGTATGGGCTTTCATATGATTGGTATGTGGATGAAAAAATGGATCCTTATAAAGCCACCGAAGCGGCTTGCCAATTTTTAAAGCAACTGCACAAAATGTTCGATGATTGGGAACTAGCATTAGCCGCATACAACTGTGGACCGGGAAATGTGCGAAAAGCCATTAAGCGCTCCGGTTATAAACGTACGTTTTGGGAAATTTATCCTTATTTACCACGTGAAACGCGCAGTTATGTACCTCAATTTCATGCAGTAAACTATTTGATGCGTTATGCTCCAGAACACAATTTATTTGCTGACTACCATGAATATACTATTGATTCAGATACGCTTATTGTTAATCAGTATTTCAATGTGAAGGCATTTTGTGACCACTCAGGAATTTGTCTTGAAACGATGGAAAAGCTTAATCCAGAAATCATTAGAAACGTTATTCCGGAGCACATGAAGAATTATGTTTTAAGAGTCCCTAAAGACATGATGCCACACATACAATCCAACTTAATGGCATTATTAGATTCTTCTAAGTCTAAAGGTGAAGAAGGTCTTAATTACCATACTTCGTGGGCAAGCAGTAGTTCAACTGCTGGTAAAGAAAAAACCTATCATTATGTACGAAGTGGAGACGTATTAGGCGCAATTTCTGACCGTTATGATGTTAGCTTAAGCGATTTAAGAGCTTGGAACAACATCAATAGCAACAACACTATTTATGCTGGACAAAAATTAGTGGTTTATAAAGACCCTGCTTATTTTAAAAAATCAACACCAAAACCTACCCAAGCAGTAGCTAAAACTATTGATTTACCAGATAACAAAATATATACTGTGCAAGAGGGAGACACACTATGGAGTATTAGTAAAAAGTATGATGGACTGACTATTGAGCAAATTAAAAAGCTCAACAACTTGACAAGTGATAATTTAAAACCTGGTCAAAAACTAAAACTTAGTTAATCCAAATGTTTCTTAAAAGGGTTCTTTTAGGGATTTTAAATTTCTTACGTTTTATTAAACACCGCGAGCGTGATTTTTTAGACTATAAGGCTATCCCTCAAATGAAACCTAAGTCCTGGGACATTTACTGTGATAAGCCTGCCTACACAATTGATCAAAATGTTGAGGTTTATATCAGAAACACGGAGTTAAATAATTTTCTTGTCGTAGAAAAAATAGTTGGCCCATATACTTATCAAGAAACCTACCGGTCAAACGAACTTAGCACGATTCACCAACCAGTTACCAGTTATTGCTCCATAAAAGGATGTGACTGGAGTTCTACATTAACAATCCCCTCTTCTATTTTTAAATCGCAAGGTTATTATAGAATACTGCTTGCAAAAGGGGAGGGCACACCATTCACTTTTATTATTAACAATACCAACATCGCTTCCGAAGTAGTTATTCTTGCGCCATGCACTACTTGGGTTGCCTATAATCCATGGGGGGGCAAATCCTTTTATTTGAACGGCTTGGATAAAACCAATACCTACTTCCTTTCCACTCAACGCCCAAACTCAGCGCTGGAATATAAAGAAGAAAGTAATATACATGACATGAATGTTGAGGCAAATATTTTTAACTGGTTTGCTGCAAACTATCGTACATCACTCTATCCAGACTACATTTTAGAAGAAAACCCAAACGTATTACTAGACTGTAAAATCATTATACTAGCTTATCACGGAGAATATTTTTCAGAACAGATGTATGCCAATCTACGAGCGTTAATCAATAGAAGAAAAAAGTCGTTTATTAACTTAGGTGGTAACCAAATCTACTGGAAAGTCAAATGGCACAATGATTTTACAACCCTAGAATGCCGAAAAAACTGCGCGCCCTTTGAGAGTACTTATGACTTTGGAGGGTTGTGGCGCAACTCCTCTTATCCAGAAAAAAAACTATTAGGCGTTTCATTCACAGACGCAGGTACTGGCACTTATGCTCCCTATCAAGTTACCCAACCCGAACATTGGTTGTTTAAGGGAACAAATGTTAAAGCTGGAGATTTATTTGGTTTTAATGGTATAAATAATTTAGGGATTTGTGGTGATGAAACAGACAAGTCTTACCAATCAACTTCAATTGCTAAAGGCATGAACTCTGGGACTATTGAAGAAAATATTCAATACCCCGACAATAAATTAAAATGGGATCAGGCTGGTGGAGGAGATCTATGCCTTAAAGAGCTAACAGAAAAACAGGGTATCCTAGCAACTGGAAGTATTCAAAGTGGGTCTGGTCTAGGTACTGACACTATCTTCACTACCATTATAAAAAACTTTGTAGAGAAGTATATTCAATGAAATTGATCAATTTGAACAACATCACTCTTGTATTCACCCTCCTTGTTTTAAACTTCTCCGGTTATAGTCAAGGCTGCAGTGATGCTGGTTTTTGTACCATGGGTGCAATGCGACCTGACCAACATTTTGGAAAGAAAGTACAAGTAAAACTACGATCTTTTGAAATCAATCAATACATGGGTGTCTCGCGATTTGGAGACATCATTAATTCTACCACTGCGGAATTTAATGTGACTTTTACAGATAAAGTTAGTGCGCAAATTAAAATGCCTTATGTGTACATGAAAGGTTCATTGGGGTCAAACAATGGCACTGGTGACATATCATTAAGTATTACTAAAAACATCTTGAGAAAAGATAATTTTGACATCAACTTTTCTCTAGGAACCAAAATACCTACTAACCATGCGAATGCTGAACGAGTTGATGGTGTAAGCTTACCTATGTATTACCAAACAAGTCTCGGCACCTATGATTTTGTAGCTGGTATTTCATTAATCACACGAAAATGGTTGCTTGCCACTGGGTACCAACAAGTGGTAGCCGATGTAAATAACAATGATTTTTCTTGGGCTCCATGGCGACCTTTAGGTCTCTTTGATGAAGCAACGGTTTATCATCCCTCTAAAGACTTTGAAAGAGGGAATGATGTTATGTTTAGAATTGAACGAAATTTTCGGTTCTCTAAATTCAATGTCTTTATTGGCTTATTAGATATTCTTCGGTTAAATGAAGACAAAGCTATCTCCCCTGTTACCAGTGAAAAGGTAATTGTAGAAAATGATAGAGGCACAAGTAACGGGCATGCGACAACTTTACTTTGGGGTGGCGGGTACAACTTCAACACCAATAATTCAATCAAACTATTAATAGGTAATCGACTGATTAAACGGCAAATTAATATTGATGGTCTCTCGCGAGAATTAGTAATTAGTACTGGTTACATTTTGAAGTTTTAAGATGAAATTATCAATTTTTATAGCGTCACTATGCTACTTTAGCACTCTACTCGCACAAACGACTCAGACTAACCCTTACTACTCAGGTGACTCCCTCGTTCAAGAATCTCAGTTCGAAAAAGCACTGATAGAATATACAGCGGCATCTGAAAATTTTAAGCAAAACAATAAGTGGGAAAACTACATATCTGGAAAAACAAAAGCTGCATATTGCTTAATCCGATTAGGAAAACTCACTGATGCAGAACTTCTACTGAAAGAAAGCTCATCAATCATTAGTGCCAAAATGATTAATAAGCCTGAAGTCCTCCAGTCATTTTATCATCAATTAGGTGAAGTTTATTTAAATGAGGGTGATTTTAATGCGGCAATCACCAATTTTGAAAAAGAAGCGACTTATTTTTCTACCAACACGTCCAATAAAACTAAAGCCAACAATAAAAGTCAACTAGGAATCGCTCAATCTCAAGTTGGTAATTTTTACACCGCATTGGAATATTTAAAACAAGCACTTGCTCTTAGGCAGTTAGACAATGACACGCAGGGTGTTGCTGATACTTATAACAACATAGGGTTGTTGTATGCTTCCAAAAACCAAGAGTTGGCGCTCAACAATTATGATAAAGCCTTAGCATTTTATAAAAAATCTGTGGGAGAAACACATCCGTCCTATCTGAACACCTTAAATAATCAAGCTATCATCTACCGGTCAACAAACAAACAAGACAAAGCATTGCCTATTTTTGAATCTGTTTTAAAAAAATGGAAAGAAATGTACGGAGAAAACCATCCTAATATTGCTTTTACTTATTCTAACCTTGGATTAATCTACTTAGACTTTAACATGCTTGATACAGCACTTTTTTATCAAGAAAAAGCATTAGATATATATAAAACCAGCTATGGATTGCACCATCCTGAAATAGCTAACACACATAATCAAATTGCTAATATTTATCGAAGCAAAAAACAGTATAATGAAGCAATAGCTGAAACAGGAAAATCCCTAGCTGCCAATTGCAAAGCATATACTCCTACTGACGAATCAAGTTTCCCAGATCCTAAATCATCCTGTCTCAGTCGTCAACTTTTAGCTGTCACCTTACATTTGAGGGCACAACTCTTTATTGAAAGACATTACAACAAAACATTAAAAATTACTGACCTTAAATTCGCCTTGGAAATTTTGAAAATCTGTGGGGTTGTTATTGAAGAACAAAGACACTTTTTAACTAGCAAAACAGATAAAATTAGTTTAGGTCAGTTAGCCTCTGAAGTATATGAGGATGCGATTTCTACTGCTTTTACACTTTCACAAAATACCATAACCCACAAAAAGGATTATCTTACTATCGCTTTTGAATTTGCCGAGAAAAGCAAAGCTGCCGTTTTACTGGAAGCAATAGCCGATGCCAATGCCAAAAGTTTTGCAAACATTCCAACTGCTGTTTTAGAAGAAGAAAAATTGCTCACTCATAAAATAAATGCCTTAAATCAGGAATTATTGACTAATGAGGATTTAAACACACGGCAAGAATTACTTGATAAAACTCATGCTTATGAAAACTTTATTCTAAACCTTGAAAAAGAATATCCTGAGTATTATGATTTAAAATACAATGTTCGATTATCCAATGTCGCTGATATTCAAAAAAACCTCGATAACCATACCTTATTATTAAGCTATTTCATAGCTGAGTCAACACACAGACTTTATATTTTCAAAATATCACAAAACAAATTTTCCGTTATTAATGCTCCAATGCTTTCAGACTTAAACAACCAGATAAGTGGTTTTAGAAATAGTATGTTTTATTCCATCTCGAATTCTTATTTGAGTTCAAGTCATAAATTATACAAACAATTATTTCCAAAACACCTTCATGGTGGCATTTCAAACTTGATTATTATTCCTGATGGTCGGCTTGGAGTAATTCCTTTTGAAGCCTTATTAACTAAAAAAACAAAGACTATTGAAGGTTATTCTTCCCTTCCTTACCTCATAAATAAGTATGAGATTACCTATAATTTTTCCGCTACACTCTATATACAATCACGTAATAAATCTATCCGAAAAATTAACCATCAGATTCTTTTGGCAGCTCCAATTACTTTTGAAAACTTAGTCACCCTACCTGGTACACAAGAAGAAGTAGAAGAGATTGTGCGTATTTTTCA
Source organism: uncultured Cytophagales bacterium (assembly GCA_963849955.1). Lineage (GTDB taxonomy): Bacteria > Bacteroidota > Bacteroidia > Cytophagales > JAAEPT01 > CAWFGW01. Next base: position 25,015 of record CAWKJU010000016.1, read on the forward strand.
ATCGAATGGAATAAGCACTTCGAGTTACACCAACAACCAAGCAACAGAGTCTCAAATAAAATCAAATAAAACTTCTACGTATAGCTACATCCATTTTGCAACCCATGGAAAAGTAAATGAAAATTACCCTGAACTTTCGCAAATTTATCTGAAAAGTGATTCAGAAAATGACGGAAACCTTTACACAAGTGAAATTTACGGGCTCAAGTTAAACACTAAATTGATCACCCTATCTGCCTGCGAAACTGGATTAGGTCAAATATCACGGGGAGAAGGTATTGTTGGCTTATCACGTTCACTTATTTTTGCTGGAGCAGAAAATTTAATTGTATCTTATTGGCAGGTTGCAGACAAATCGACTTCACAACTAATGATTTCGTTCTATGAAAATATAATGACAAACACAACCCGTGACATTGGAAGGGCGTTGCGCAAATCAAAATTAGAAATGATTGGTTCAACAGCCTTTTCTGCACCTTATTATTGGGCACCATTTGTCTTAATTGGCAACTAAATAATTAAAGTATGAAACTACTAATAGTGGAAGATGAAGCAGCAATTCGCAACTCGATAGTGAGTTATTTTGAAAAAGAAAAATGCTTATGTGAAACAGCCTCCGATTATGAAACTGCTTCGGAAAAAATATATCTTCACCATTATGATTGTGTCATATTGGATCTCAACTTACCTGACGGCATTGGTTTTGATCTCATTGATGAAATTAAAGAAAAAAAACAGGACACAGGTGTTGTCATCATTTCTGCACGTAATGGCTTAGATGATCGTTTAAAAGGTTTAGATCTTGGCTCTGATGATTACCTCACTAAACCATTTCATCTATCTGAGTTAAATGCACGTGTAAAAGCGGTTATTAGAAGAAAAAATTTTCATGCAACCAATGAAATGGTAGTGAACGAAATTAAAGTTGACTTTAATTCTAAAACCATTCTTATCAATGAAAAAGAGGTCTTCTTTTCCCAAAAAGAATATGACTTATTGTTATACTTTCTTCGAAATGCAAACCGTGTGATTTCCAAATCTTCTCTATCCGAACATTTGTGGGGAGACGACATGGATATGGCGGAGGACTATGACTTGCTTTATGCTCAGATAAAAAATTTGAGAAAAAAACTTAAAGCCGAAATTGGAGAAGATTACATTAGCACAGTATATGGAATGGGTTACCTATTTAAGAAAAAATGAAATTACTTAACCGCACCACGTACGCTTACCTGATCTTATCTGTTCCAATTATCTTGATAACGATGGTGCTCTTTTATTTTTTAATTAGAGACTTCAACTTGAAGCACGTAGAGAATAGTCTAAAAGAGGAGCACAAAAAAATCATTAGAAAGTCAGACCACATAGAAAATTATTACATCGAAGATGAACTTTCAGACGAACTTTTAGTAAATGCTATTCCTAAAGATTCCGTTATTGAGGATACCTACTCTACAATAATGCTCTTTGACAAATTCGAACAACAAAACGAACCTTTTCGACAATTAGAGACCATGCAAACTATTGCGGGTAAAAATTATCGCATATTAATACGGAAATCATTAGTAGAAAACACCACGTTAGTTTATAGTATTAGCATTGCGGTTTTTGTACTCATTTTAGTGTTAGCAGGATCGTTTATTCTCCTCAACAGGGTGCTTTCTGAGCGGCTTTGGACCCCATTCTATACTATTTTATCCAACCTATCGAAACATCACGTGGGTCAAAATTACGAAGCTCAAAACGAATTGTATACCCAAGAATTTATAGCATTGGATAATTCCATAAAAAAAATGACGAATCGCATTAACAGAGAATTTTTTGTGCAGAAAGAGTTTATCGACATTGTGTCTCATGAATATCAAACCCCACTTGCTGTCATTGGAAACGAAGCAGAAATGTTACTTCAAAACGAAGGATTAAACAAATCAACCGCAACCAAAATCAATCAAATAATTGAATCTGTTCGAAAACTATCAAAGCTTAATCAATCCTTATTGTTACTTTCTAGAATTGATAACCAACAATTCACTAAAAAAGAGATTACTAATATCAATGAATTAGCAGAGAATCTTATAGCCGATAAACAAGATCAACTAGAAGCGAAAAAGATTCAGGTTGAAATTATTAATCCTACTCCATGTTTTTTAGAAATTAATAAAACCCTAGCAAGTGTTTTAATAGGGAACTTATTACAAAATGCCATCAGACATAATTTAAAATCAAACGGAAAAATTATAATAGAGCTGAATGCTCGCCAAATCAACATTTCAAATACTGGGTTAGAAAACAACCTCACTGAAGAAGAAATGTTTCAAAAGTTCAGAAAATCAAGTGATTCAAAACAATCAATAGGATTAGGTTTAAATATTGTCAAAGCCATTTGTGATCATTATAGCTTTAAGATTAAATATACTTACACCACTACTAATAGTCTCCATAATTTTTCAATAGTTATTTAGCTTATATAAGCTCAGCTATTATTAACTCGGTGTTATATAAGTTAAGTTTTATCTACTTAAAGTTTTTAATAAAAAAAACAGTACAGCTTACCGTTAAACTTTTTATATTTGCTTCGTTAATGTTAGTATACTACCATTTAATATAAAAACACCTATTTTTTTCATCCTCATTTGTTTGTATTAACATCTGTTTAGAACATAATTATGAATAAGAAATCAACGATTTTGGCATTAGCGATATTTGCAATGTCACTAACTAGTTGGGGAGTTATAATCCCTAGCTCTGGAAGCACATCTATTACAACTTGTGCAAATAGCATAACAGATCCAGGAGGTAGTAGTAATTACTCAAATAATGTAAATGGTACATTAACTATTAACCCCGGTACTGCGGGTTCTAAAATCCGCTTAACCTTTTCTACTTTCGCAACAGAATCCCAAAACGACTATTTATATGTGTATGACGGGGTTTCGACATCAGCAACATTATTAGGTAGATTTAGTGGCACTACAACCCCAGGAGTAATCTATGCTAGTAATAGCACGGGCGCTTTAACATTACGGTTCACAAGTGATGGTTCCCTAACCTATCAAGGTTTTCAAGCCTCAATAGCCTGTGTTGAATCCAATCCGAACGCCATTGATTTAACTGTTCCTTTGGTCTCAATTTCTAAAAGTGAAATAATACCTGGTTCATATAATACAGTTAGTTATTCTATTACAAATACTGGAACGGTGAGTTCGGGAAACTTTACAACCGGGATATATCTTTCTACGGATACACTACCAAGCACTAATGACACTTTCCTCTCTAGTCGTTCTTTCTCTAGCCTAGCTAGTGGCAATTCCTATACGAATTCAAACAGTTTCACCATTTCTTCTTCTATGACACCGGGGAAATATTACTTATTAGTTGTTGCAGATTATTCGAATCTTCTGATTGAAAAAAACGAAACTAATAACACCTTTGCCTTACCGATAATCGTAGCTGAACCGACTTACGACTTCAATTTTTCATCCATCAGTTCAAACTCTGGCTCTATTATATCTGGACAAAATTTCTCCGTTAGTGCTACATTATCTAATTACGGCAATAGCACAACACCAAATTTTAATCTTGGGTTTTATTTATCACAAGACTCAGAATTAAGTGCTAATGACAGCCTTATCCATTCCACATCTAGAAGTGGAATATCCGCTAACAGTGCTACCTCCGTTTCACAAACGTTGTCAGTTTCCAAGATTACAAATGACGGCTTATATTATATCATCATCAAAGCGGATTATTTAAATACAGTAAGTGAGTTGAATGAGTCTAATAACACTATATCAATACCGTTTTTAATGCAAAAAAGTGATATTGATTTAACGATTGAGTATGAGGGGTCTGCTATTTCAATCGCTTCAGGTAGTTCTTTAAGCTTATCTTATAAAATTCAGAACAGAGGAAAAACTCCAGCAACTACCTCTTATGTTGGATACTATCTTTCACAAGATAGTGTTTTTAACCTTTTAGAAGACTCATATATTACCTCTGAATACCTATCTACAACTATAGCTGGCAATAGTTTTATATATGAAACAGATGTTTTTTCAATCAATTCAACAATTCCTTCTGGAAAATACTTTTTATTTATTGTTTCAGACTACACAAACACTATTGAAGAAATAAACGAAACCAACAACCATTATCGCATCCCTCTAACTATAACTCCTGGAGGAAGTGATTTAGTCCCTATCAATTCAAGCATCTCCCCTAGGTTTGTTGTGCCAGGGGGACAAGTGAGTGCCTCAACGGTAATTTCTAACCAAGGCACACTTACTGCTTCTTCAAATTATGTAGGTTATTATTTTTCAACTGACACCATTTTATCTGCAGATGACACCTATCTAAGTTCATCTAGTGTCTCAAGTATTAGTTCTAGCTATTCGAATTCTGCCTACCAAACCTTAACAATTCCTACGACTACTGTGAAAGGAAGTGCGTATATTTTGTTCAAAGTGGATTATTTAAACATAGTGAGTGAGTTGAATGAGACCAACAATATTGAATATATACCGATTACTATCACTAGTATATCAGGTACTACTTATAAACTACCTGTTACTGGTAGCACTACTATTTCCACTTGTGAAGCTACAATATATGATGATGGTGGAATAGATGGTAATTACTCAAACAGTTCTCAAGGCACACTTATTATTAATCCTTCTGAAAAAGGAAGTCACGTTAAGTTAGAAATTCAAAATATAGACCTGTACAACTCCTCTGACTATTTAAGAGTTTACGATGGTCCTTCAACTTCTTCTCCATTATTAGGCACCTTTTATAATAGCTTAAATGCTACTACCCTATATGGCAATAATAGTAGTGGCGCATTAACACTTTATTTCTACAGTTCATCAAGTGGTAATGATTATGGTTTTACTTTAGGGGCTTCATGTGTTGATAAAGTAGCAGGGCCAGATTTAACAGTAACTCAAAACACTCTTGTTTCAAATCAGGTTTATGCAGGGTCTTCGTTGAGCTCACTGATAACCATTTCAAACATCGGTGCTCAACCCATCTCATCTACCAATAACCGCTTAGGATACTATCTATCATCCGATTCAATCTTTGATATTAATGATCAACTAATCTTGAGCTATTCTCTCGGTTCAATGGTTGCTGGTTATTCGTCATCAATTAACAGAGGTGTAACACTTCCCATCACCACCATACCAGGGGATTATTATTTGATAATGAAAGCTGATGATCAAAATGTGGTTTTTGAAGATAATGAAACTAACAATATTTCCTCATTACCAATTACAGTTAATGCACCAACGGTTGATTTATATATTTCATCAGCTTCACTCAATAAATCTATTTGGTTAGACAGTGAGACAAACTACTTGTCTGGAGTAGTTAATAATAGAGGTTCATCGGCTTCCGAGGCAACATCTATCTCTGTTCTCTTATCTTCTGACCAGTTTGAGGATGCTTCTGATTCGTTGTTAACAACCATCAACGTCTACAGTGTTAATGCATCATACTCAAGATCGTTTAATTTAAGTGACTTACAATCAATCAATGGTATTGCCCCAGGGTTATACTATTTAATTCTAAAAGTAGATCATTCCAACCTTATAGAAGAGGAAACAGAAAATAACAACAGTTACTCAATTCCATTTATTTTACAAATAAGTGATGTCGATTTTAAAATAACAAATTTCGAAGTCACTACTCCTAAACCTATCGTTGGTGCTTACACTAGTTTAACTTATTCAATTAATAACCTGGGGAAAACAAATGCGCCATCTATGAATATTGGCTATTATTTATCAGTCGATACTATGTTTAGTCCATTATCAGACACCTATATCACCTCGGAGACAATAAATCTAATGGGTGCCAACCATTCTATAATAAGGACCAGCAATATAAACTTACCTAGTAACACACCTGTTGGAGATTATTACCTGTTTGCAGTAGCTGATTATAACAGTAACGTTGATGAAACAAACGAAAAAAACAACACGATTTATTCGAAGATAAGAGTACACCCATCAGGAGCTGATTTGGTCATTAACAATGCATTACTCAATGTAAGTTCAACACCAGCAGGGTCAACTATTACAACTACATCTATGGTTTTAAATAATGGTAATATTCAATCTAGCTCAAATTATTTAGGTTTCTATCTTTCTTCAGACAATAAATATTCAACGAATGACACTTACTTAGGGAATAGTTATATAGGCTATCTTAGTTCAAACGCAAGTAGTAATATAACCTATTCCATAACGATACCTTCGACAACTACTATTGGTAATTATTATATTATATTTTTTGCTGACTACAATAATAGAACAACTGAATTAGATGAAACCAACAACTATGCATATCAGGCTTTATCAATTGTTAAACCCGATGTCGATTTATCTATAACTAATGTTAATGTTAATGCGAGCTTAACAACTTCATCAAGTAGCTATATTAATTATTACATCATGAATAATGGCAATACTGCTAGTACCTCTACTTTTGAGGTTGGTTATTATTTATCTAAAGATGCAACGTTTTCTACTAACGATGTGTACTTAGGAAATGAAACTATTTATTCAATAACAAGTGGTAATAGTATATATGAATCGGATTATTTTACTATCCCTTCATCTGTTTCAAGTGGTAGTTATTATTTACTAGTTGTTGTTGACCATGAGTCTGTAATTAGTGAAACTAATGAGAACAACAATACATATTCAAAACCGATAACTGTTACGCTTAGCGGTCCAGACTTAACGGTATCATCTGCAACAGTACCAAACTCAACAGTTTCATCTGGAGACATCATTTCGCTTTCTTCTACCACTACCAATTCAGGCACTGCGAGTAGCAATTATTCTTACATTGGCTACTATCTATCTGAAGATGTTAGTTATAGTTCTTCAGACGTTTATTTAGGAAGCACCTACGTTTCGTCTATTTCTACTAATTCAAGCCGTACAGTTAGTTCATCGATAGCTTTACCTTCCTCAGTACAATCTGGCTCATATTACATTTTATTTAAAGCTGATTATAACAATAACATAACGGAAACTGATGAAACAAATAATGTTATAGCGAGAAGTATAACGTTTGGTAAAGCTGATATTGACTTAATAATTAGCTCTTCAACAGTTAGTTCAACCACATTAGCTTCAGGGTTATCATATTATTCTTCAGCGACAGTTAAAAATACAGGTTCATCACCATCGGGTTATTCTTACCTAACAGCCTATTTGTCAACGAACACTACTATAAGTTCAGACGATGTATATTTAGGTCAAAGTTATGTGTCTGGTCTTTCTGCTGGTGGAACAAGTCAAGAAGGTTTATCTTTATCAATTCCTACTAATATCACAAACGGAAATTATTATGTGTTATTTGTAGTTGATTATGAAAATGCTGTTTCAGAAAAAAATGAGGCTAACAATATAGATTATAAGGCAGTAACGATAAGCACACCTAGTCCTGATTTAACAGTATCTGGCTCATCTGTTAGTGCTACTACGATAGCACCTGGAACAATTATAACAGCTATGGCTACGGTGAAAAATATAGGAACTTCTACTTCAAACTCGTCATATTTAGGTGTATACCTATCTTCAAACTCCACTTATAGTAGTGAGGATGTCTTATTGGATGAAAGTTATGTGAATAGTTTATCTTCCCAATACAGTAGTACAGAGTATATCAATATGACTATTCCGTCATCTACCGCAACGGGAACTTACTATATTTTATTTATTGCTGATAAAGACTCTGAGGTATCTGAGACTAAAGAAAACAACAATTTAGATTACAAAACCATATCTATAGTTAAGCCTAACTTCGACCACAATATCCATAAACTATATCCTGTTTCAAGTGTGTTTTCGCCCAGCTATAACTTTAACTTATATTATCAATTATTGAACATAGGAACAACAAGTGCTCCATCTACCACAATCAACTTCTATTTGTCAACTGATAATAAGCTGAACACAGCAATAGACATATATTTAGGAAATGATTTTGTATCAGTTTTAGAAGCAAAAAAAGAGTTTTCTAAAACTTTTAGCCCTATTATACCATCAAATACTGTTTATGGTAATTATTATATTATTGCTCAAATTGATCCTACTAACGCAAATAAAGAAATCGATGAAAGTAATAATATTCAATCATTTGGCATAAAAGTCACCGCTACTGGTATAGATCTTGAACCCAACAAGCTCAAAATCAACACAAACATCTACCCTAATGGATATATATCTGTAAATCAAACAGTTAAAAACCAAGGTAATCTCAATGTTTCATCGAACAAAATAAGCTATTACTTGTCAAAAGATAGTATTCTTTCAAAAACTTCCGATGCTGTTTTGACTACTCTTACACGTTCGGTAACACCAAATGGTAGCACTGAATTAAATTTTCTATTGAGTATTCCCCAGTCGACTATAGGTACATATTATATTATCTCCAGTGTTGATGATGCGAATGAAATTACAGAAACAGATGAAACAAATAACTTGGCGTTTGCAAAATTTGGAATCATTTCTCCTTCAGGAGATTTAGGTATTTATTTATCAGACACGACTTTAACGACAATTGACGCTGGCGATTCAATTTATCTTACCTACTATATTTACAACAATGGTGTGGTTAATGTTGAGGATACAAAAGTAAAAATCTATTTGTCTAGAAATGATACTATTTCTGACGATGATATATTACTTTCTACTACTACTGTTTCGGGATTGTTAACAGATGACGAAATATTTAAAACAGCTACTATGACAACAAATAGCAGTTTAAGTGGAGGGGATTATTATTTAATTGTTGTTGCTGACCCAGATAATGAGATAAAAGAAGCAAATGAAAAGGACAATCAGGCCAGCTATATCATTAATATAAATCCTATTGATGGTTTATTTGAAAAAGAGAACAGGGAGGCAAGTATTAGTATTTACCCTAATCCAGTGGTTTCTAAATTATCTATTGAATCCAATGAAAATATTGAACACATCACCATACTTGACCTGACAGGAAAAATAATCTATACGCAACAGCAGTATATTTTGAGAGACAATATAAACCTTGATTTCTTAAACTCTGGCACATACATTCTTCAATTTTCTAACAAAAATGGTGAGGTCATGAGAAAAACATTTAATGTCACGAGATAAAAATTCGTACACCTTAAGAAATAAAAAAAAGCCAGAATACTGGCTTTTTTTTATTTACAATGAAACATTTTTAACTTCAGAGGAAATAATAGTTTCCGTTTATAATTGTGGATGTCGGCAGGCATACCTACCTGTTGAGTTGAGTTGAGCGATAGATTTGCCCTTTGTGCCGACACCACTTTGTTTAATCAATCATCCAAACACGCTTGATTATCTTAAAAGAATAACTTCTCCTATATATTCTACCCGTTTACCATTCACTAACTCAATGTGGTATTGGTATTTACCAGGTGCTAATGGTTTGCCCTTAAACATACCATCCCAAGGAGTTTCATATCCATCCGAGTGGTAAACAATTATTCCTTCATCTGTTTTAATGGTTACCAAACATTCTTTATATTTTTCAAGGCCTTTAATTTCCCAATGGTCATTTTTACCATCCTCATTTGGAGTAAAAGCTGAAGGAATATGAATACCAACTTTTTCATCATGCTGTTTTGGATCTTCGATGTCGTGTATCCATAATACACACTCTTCCAGATCATCAAAAACATTTGTCTTTGGAATTCTATGACCAATTACCTCAGCCCCTTCCAGCATTTTTAAATTTTCTGCATTAGCTCCTACAATAAATACTTCGATGTTTCCAATAGACAAATCGTCAATTGCATCTTTCATCGAATACAATCCAGTTTGATCGATATAGGGCACATTCCTCATATCAAAAATCAACTTTTTTATATCGGGTAATTGCTTAATACTTTCTTCGATTCTTGTGGCAAAACCAAAGAAAACTGGACCGTTCAATTGTTTGATGTAAACATCTTTTTCAAAATCTTCTGCATTGTCAAAAAGACTAATAAGTTTTTTACTTATTCTATCTATTTGAGAACCGTTAGAATATTCTTCAATGGTATCAGCCATTTTTTTCATGAAGAAAACAGAGGCAATTACAAATCCAATTGCGGTTGCATATAACAAATTCCAAGTAACAGTGAGAATGAAAACGGTAAGAATGATAAATAAATCACTCTTAGGAATAAACTTCATATCCCTAAAGAGTGTGTAATCAATGATTTTAAAACCAATAGAAACAAGAAGACCAGCTAATACTGCATATGGTATTTGGCTTGCATAGGCCCCCCCTACAAATAATACCAAGGCTAAAAATAACCCCTGGAAAATACCAGACATACGGGTAGTAGCTCCAGCTTTAGTATTCGTAACGGTTACCACAGTCGTTCCAGCACCTGGGATACCACCAATTAATGCCGCACCAAGGTTACCTATCCCCTGCCCTACTAATTCTTTGTTACTGTTATGTTTTGTTCTAGTCAGTTTATCTGCAATTACAGAAGTCAACAAGGTATCAATCATACCTAATGCACCCAATGATAGCGCGGGTAAAATCATGTGTGAAGCCCGATTCAAGTCTATACTTAATAATTTACCGATCTGTAACTCAGGTATTCCCGAAGGGATTTCGCCAATGACTTTTAAGTCAAGTTTCATTAGAATAGCTAAAAAAGTACCTACTACAAGAGCAACAAGTGTACTTGGTATTGCCTTAGTTACCTTAGGGAATAAAAGAGCAACTAGTAGTGTTGCGCCAGCGATTAAAAACGCATGATAATCAGCGTGAATGAGATAATTTGGCAGGTTAATGATGTTAATAATCGCCCCTTTCCCAGCGGCAGCTACTCCAAAAAAATCAGGAAACTGCATGGTAATAACGATGACTCCGATACCACTCATAAAACCAGAGATTACTGGATAAGGCAAATAATCAATGTATTTCCCTAATCGCAAAGCACCTAATGCAATCTGGAAAATTCCTGCCAGTGCAAAGGTTAAAATAATGGCTCCATAGGCTGCTTCTAAGCTACCATAGAATTTAATTTCAGAAGCAATAATAAGCGCTGACACCACAGTCATCGGACCAGTAGGAGCACTAACTTGTGTAGGAGTACCACCAAAGGCAGCGGCCAATATTCCTAATACAATACCTCCATATAAACCCGCTGCTGGGCCAACTCCTGATGTGGCTCCAAATGCTAAACACAACGGAAGTCCTACGACACCCGCTGTAACCCCACCCAAGAGGTCGCCTTTTAATGTTTGTAAACTATACTGTTTCATGACACTTTTTTAAATTATGGTGCCAAATAATTATATGATTCTGAAAAGAATCAGAATTCAGAATAATTTTACAAACATCAAAAATTAATAATGGATGTTAAAAACCTCGCTTATTTCCTCGTTTTTTAACTTTAAGTCATTGATTAACCTTCCTCGGTAGGGGAAATAGGATAACATCATTGCGATTAATACCATTGTTGCAATTAGATATTCAGCGTTATTATTAATCATAGAAATTATCCCCGCAAGAAATGCCGCACCTTCCAAAGGTGCTAATCTTAAAATCATAGCGGTTTGGTATTTTTCTATTCGTTGAGTGATTGTTTCAGATTGTTGAATTTTTGCTATTTGATTTCTTCCCAGAAAAAAACTAGTCAACATAGCCAGCACCACTACTCCAGCTAAAATATAACTTATTCCATCCTTGGTTGTAAGTTGATGAGTTGATGTTCCTGTATATACTATTATTGTGAAAATTATTACCCCAGCAATCAATAAGAAAGCAATGATTTTCAATGTTCGGATTTTCTTTTTGTACATAAGCCTGTTTTTAAGATGAATTATCAATTTAAAAAACTATATGCTTTCTTTGTAATTCAAACCATAAAATCATGAAAATCTGCTTTGCCACCAATAACAAAAATAAACTTGAAGAAATCCGCCAGGCATTTGGTTCCTCTTATGAAATAGTGAGTTTGCAGGACATCGGGTGCCATGAAGAATTACCCGAAACACAACATACAATTGAAGGGAATTCGGCTCAAAAGGCACATTATGTGTCACAAAAATATAAAGTGAATTGCTTTGCTGATGATACTGGCTTAGAAATCGATGCATTAGATGGTGAGCCAGGTGTTTACTCTGCTCGGTATGCAGGAGAAAACTGTTCTTCTCAAGATAATACGGATAAAGTATTAAACAACTTACAAGATATTGAAAACCGCCAAGCTCAATTTAAAACGGTTATTACGTTAGTGTTAGAAAATCGAGAACATCAATTTACTGGAATAGCTAAAGGTACAATTAGAACTGAAAAATGTGGTAGTGAAGGTTTTGGTTACGATCCCATTTTTGAACCCGATGGTTATGACATTACTTTTGCAGAAATGAGTATGGAACAAAAAAATAACGTTAGCCACCGAGGAAAGGCGGTAAAACAACTTTCGGCATTCTTACTCCATCGTTAATTTGCTCTTAAAGAGATTCTTTTGCAATTTGACTATACTTTAAAAACCACAAACAAATCATGCAAGACAAATTTGCCGTAATTGGGCTAGGATTGATAGGAACAGGTATCGCACGAGCTTTAGCAAAAAAAGGAGCTGAAGTAATTGCAATTGATACCGATGTGAATAAGGTGGAAAGCATGAAAGATGAAGTAGCTCATGCGGTTGCCTTAGACGCTACCGATGCTAAAGCATTAAGATCCCAAAATATTATGGATTGTGATGCGGTGGTGGTTGCTATCGGTCATAATTTTGAAGGGCTTTTATTAACGACTGTCCTCTTGCGAGAAATGGGGGTAAAACGAGTTATTGCTCGAGCCTCCAACAAACACCAAAAAATGATTTTGAATAAAGTTGGGTGTAATGATGTATTTACCCCCGATGAATCTGTTTCTAAAACAGTCGCAGAGATGTTGATTCACCCAGATGTAAAAGCTTTTTTACCTTTACCTGATGATTACGAAATAGTAGAAATAAACACCCCAAAGCGTGTAGCAAACAAAAGCTTAAATGAAATTAATATTCGCGAAAAATATAGTTTAAACCTCATTACAATTAAACGTCAATTTACGACTGAAAAAAACGGAGAAAAGAAATCAGAAGAACATTTAATTGGCGTTCCAAAAGGAGATACTGTGCTTCTAGAAACTGATATCTTAATTTTAATAGGCAAATCGTTTGATGTAGATAAATTTATAGAAATAAATAAGTAGAATTTTATTTATTCTGAATACGAAAACCGTTCATCTAGCTGAGCAAGGCGTATTTTTACAAAAGTATTTATCAATTTTACTTCTTGTTGATAATTGTTATCGTCAAAATAAAACTTACTGTCCATTGGCCAACGTTGTTGATTTTCTAATATGGCACTCTTGATTAAAGAATCGTTTTCCTTAATTAAGTCCGCAATATGTTGAGCAGAAAACACCCCTCTATTTCTTAGATCACTCCATCTGTTTTTTAAGCGAACAGTATATTGGACCATTTTACTTAACCTTTTCAATAACACAGATCTATCACAATTCACTTCAACATTCATCATATTGAGTTCATTATCGCCATCACGTCCAAATGAGTGATCATAATCCCATATCGCAATTCGAAAAGGTGTTTTACTGTTAACTTTATATAAATAAAAATTCTTCATAACCCCATCACTATTGTTGGTAAATAACAAAAGTAAATGCCAGTCAATAATATTGTCTAAATCAACCCAGTTAGTGACATTTTTTTCAAACGCTTTATCTTTACTTGAAAATAAGAATGATCTAAAATCCTCGATGTAAAAAGTAAAATCTTTTTCTGAAAACTTGGGATATTTTTGATGATAGTAATTTAGGCTGTCCATCCATTCGTAGTTTTTTTCTTTATAAAAAAGTAAGGGGCCCTTAAATAACATTGCCATAGAATCTGTTTTGTCTAAATCAAGCATGCCTGCATTCACTTGTTCCATCAAAACATATAACCCTTCATATTTTCCATCAATTTTTAATTGAATATAATCGCACTTTGCAGCTAAGTTTTTGTTATCCATCTCGCGAAATAAATCATAACAGATTTTATGTCGCATAAAGGTTTTGTCAATATAGCTAGCATTCAACACCCAATCGTCATCTTTTGGGAGTGAATTAAAGGTATACTTATTATCTAATTCTAGGGAAAAGGAATGTTTATCATAAGCTCTAGAAATACCACCTCGAAACTTAATAGCTGCATGTAAGGTGGTATCAATCTCTTCAAATTTATACGTGATTTTACATGCCTTTTTTTCTTGCCAGTTGATTTGCTCCTCAGAAAAAATTTCAATCACAGGCAACTGATCTTGACCTGAACAAGCACAAAAAAAAATAGTTAGATAAACTACTATGTGAATTCGAACGATCATTCTTTTTCAACTTTAGTATTGTTGCCAATAGTAACTTGTAATAATAAACCAAAAACAACCACTAACGCACAACCTACTACATTATACCATAAATAACCCATTTGTAACCACGACACAGCAGTACCACTCTCATTGACAAAATGTATATAAACCACACAAAGTTCTGCTGCAACTGCTGCCCAAAACACCGCATTCCCTTTAATGAATTTCACATAAAAAGCTACTACAAAGATCCCTAAAATAGTACCATAAAAAAGTGAACCCAATAAGTTTACTGCTTGGATTAAATTCTCGAATAGGGATGCATAAGTTGCAAAAATAATAGCCAAAACGCCCCAAGCCAGTGTGAAAAGTTTAGTAGAATTAAAATAATGCTTATCGTTAAATTTATCTTTAAATTTTCGTTTATATATATCTATAGTTGTGGTAGAGCCTAGCGCATTTAACTCTGAAGCGGTGGAGGACATCGCTGCACAAAACATTACTGCAAACAATAAACCGACCAAACCTTCAGGTAGGTGATCCATCACATAGCTCATAAAGATGTAGTCTTTGTCATTGGTTTCAGCTTCAGGATTAACCTTTTTAATAATTTCCTTAACCTCTTCTCTTTTTATTTTTTCTATTGATTCCCAAGCTAAGGCTTTCGTTTGCAACACCATTTCTTGGAGTGTATCATTATGACGTGCCGCTATACTTAAATCATTCAATATCGCTCGTTTCTTTTCAAATACGGAAGTATATTCTTCTTCTAACACGGTAATTTGTTCGCTATACTCTGACTGTTTCGCCTCTTCTAACTGAACTCTATTAAAGAAAATCGGTGGTTGCACAAATTGATAAAAAACAAACACCATCACGCCTATCATTAAAATAATAAACTGCATGGGTATTTTTAACAATCCATTCATCATCAAACCCAAACGACTTTGTGTTATTGACTTTCCTGAAAGGTAACGCTGAACTTGTGATTGATCTGTACCAAAATAGGACATAAACAAAAAGAAAGAAGCTGAAATTCCTGACCAAAAATTGTAACGATCATTCAAGTCAAAATTGAAATTCACCAAATTCAATTTACCCATTTTACCAGCAACATGAAGTGCATCCACTACACCAACTTCTTTCGGAAGCATGGAGATTACTAATACACCTGCGATAATCATTCCACCCATCATCACGGCCATTTGCTGTTTTTGGGTTTGTGTTACTGCTTTTGTACCCCCTGAAACCGTGTAAAGAATCACCAATACTCCTATTAAAATGTTTGTTGCCCATAAACTCCAGCCTAGTAACGTAGAAAGAATAATAGAGGGGGCGTAAATAGTAATTCCTGCGGCTAGCCCTCGTTGAATTAAAAACAATCCTGCTCCTAAAGTGCGGGTTTTAACATCAAACCTGTTCTCCAAAAATTCATACGCAGTATATACTTTTAACTTATAAAAAAGCGGAACAAACGTGACTGAAAGCACAATCATCGCTAGGGGCAAACCAAAATAAAACTGGATGAACCGCATGCCATCGGTATATGCTTGACCTGGAGTAGATAAAAAAGTAATTGCACTCGCCTGCGTGGCCATTACAGATATACCTATGCCCCACCAGTTGGCATCACTATCCCCTTTAAGGTATGAATCCAATGTAGCAGTATGGCGGGTTTTGTATACACCATAAGCAACTATGAAAATCAATGTTCCTAATAAAACAATCCAATCAATAATACTCATGAAAAATGCAGAGTAAAGAGGTAAAACATCAACACCATAAATGCCAAATTATAAATTAACAACGCATACCATGAGAGCCAGTTTTTAAATAGTGGTGGTTTGTCCATGTTTTGTGTTCTAAGTTTTGAGTTGTAAGTATAAAGTTTTGCGTGTTAAGTTAAAGGAATTGTAAGTTACATATTAGGAAAACTTACAACTTATAACACACTATTTAATACTCCAATAAGTTTACCAACAAACGGAAAGCACCTGGCACACCCGCAGGTAACTCTCTAAAGAAAGAAATCCCGGTATAGATGATATGTCCTTTACCATAATTGGCGACCAATAGTGACCCATCTTTATCGGTTTCGTCTTGATCATGCCATCGGAGTATTGGCTCATATTCTACACTCCATTCATTGGGAAAATACAATCCACGCTCTTGTACCCAGGTTTCAAAATCGGCTTCGGCTATTTTATTTGGTGAATTCAACACCGGATGTTCTGGAGCTAAGAAAGTTACTTTTGCATTTTCTTCCGTGACTCTATCTCGCGATAATTTTAACGTATAGGGTGCAAACGTTTCCGTTTTCAAACGGTGATTGGTGTTGTATTGGTAAACCAACGTCCCTCCGTTTTTTACAAACTCATGTAATTTAGGCAACATAAACTCGATACGATCTAAGGTGTTTAAAGCTCTAATACCTAACATGATCGTATGAAATCGTGCTAAATTTTCTTGTTGTAAATCCGCTTCGGTAAGTAGTTCGACATCATAACCAATCGTCCGCAAACTTTGAGGAACCACATCACCAGCACCTTCGATGTAGCCAATTTTGATGTCTGACTTTTTCAAATCTACAAACACCACATTTGTTTCTGCTTTCGGAAAAAACACTTGTGGAGGAATATGATCATAATTTATATTGACAATTGATTGGTTAGTGGTCTTTCCCTTTGAACTCACTGACACACTTAACTTTCCATTCTCTGGATTTTTAGATGGTGTAAGTCGCAGTACTAACAACTGTTCTTCACCTTTTTTAGGGAGATCAATTTTCCAATTCGTTTGTTCTAAAGTCCATCCTTTTGGAACTTTAAATGTTAAATCACCTTGGAAATTATTTATCCCAGCCTTCACAATGCATTCAATCGTTTGAGTTTCTCTATTAGGAAATAAATAAATAGGTTCGTTAAAATTCACAAACACGTTTGGAGTAATCACAAATGGGCTATACAACTCACCTTTGGCAGGATCTGTTTTTTTGTAAACCAACGGGATGTTGTAGTCGAACTCAGCTCCTTCAATTGCTACTTTTACTGAGGCCATAATTGCTGGTTCTGCTACGGCTTTCCCAATATCTGCTTTATTGTTTACTTCATACATTCCAAGAGAACCTTGTTCTCTTAACCAATACGGCTGAGTTATGGGCATATCCTCAGCTAAAGCATAACTGTAATTCAATTTCATAAGCTGATTGGTTTTTAAAATGGTGTCCAACGTTTGCGAATTTTTATTGTTTGAAAACGAAATGTTTTTCAAGGTCACTTTAGCTTTTGAGCGGTTGACCAATTCATAATTCACTGTAACCGAATCTCCCGCTGTTGCAGAGACATCCATTGCTACTGCCTCCAAAAAGAGTCCCGCACAATCTTTAATAAGGGCATTTACTTCTGCTAATTTCTGATTCTTCCAATAATCATCTTTAATTGTCATGAGCGCCTCGCGTATTTTCAATAGTTTGTTAATGCTATTTGCTGGCTGATTGATAGTATAAGAGGCCAATAATTCATTCACTAACTTTTCAATTTTATCACCACCTTTCACTCGCGACCATGAAGTGTTAATGCCTTCAAACAAATCGTCTTTTGCTTCTATGCCTTTGTGATGGGTGAAGTATTCCATTTCCTCACCGCGGGTAGCGGCCGTACCAAAACCTTGGGTTTTGTGTTGACTTCTTGAGTGTGCTGAAATTTCGTTAATAGATTGTCCTAATAGCGCTGAATATTCTCCAATGTTTAATGCCACTACCCCTGAATCATTTGCTGAAATATTCGGATCCCACCAACGACCTGAGTTAGTTACAATTCGAGTAGCTTGCCAAGGAGCCAAGTCCTGTTCAGAAAATGCTTTTTTATCTGCTGCTACATCAAACCCCTCTAAGCCCAACAAGGCTGAAGCTGTATGATGACCATGACCTGCGCGTTCGTCAGGTGGAAAACGAAGTACAATCACATCAGGCCGAAACTGACGAATGACTAATACTACATCAGAAAGCAATTTGTCTTTATCCCAAATCTGCAAGGTTTCATTGGCTGTTTTGGAATAACCAAAATCATTTGCTCGGGCAAAAAACTGCTTACCTCCATCAATTTCCCGAGCTGCTAAAAGCTCTTGTGTTCTGATGACACCTAAGGCATCACGTATTTCAGGGCCAATCAAATTTTGACCACCACTCCCGCGAGTCAGTGACAAATAAGCCGTATTGAATAATTTCTCTTGCGCACAATAGGCAATAAAACGTGTGTTTTCATCATCCGGGTGGGCAGCCAGATAAAGCACATTACCTAACACCTTCAGTTTTTCCATTTTCTGGTAGATTTCTGCTGATGATGGTTGCGTTGATTTTTGGGCTGACACAACGAATAACAAACTAAAGCAAACGCTTAAAAAGGTGATTTTTTTCATTTTCAATTCTCTAATTCTTTCTGCACAGCAGCATAACCAATCAGTGACGCTGGATGTTCCACTAGTTTTAAAACTTGTAGTCTATAAGGCTTAAAAGTAATTGAATTAGTAGAAAGGTGGTAAGGGATTAACATAAAATGTCCAAATGAACATAAAAGTAAAAAAGGCCTGTGATGCACAGACCTTTAAAAGATTAAAATCTAACAATCATAAATCCAGTCAATTTCTTTGTGATAATTGGCTAGTATAACTTTTCGTTTACACTTCATGGTTGGGGTCAGTTCGCCCGCTTCAATCGACCACAACCGTGGAAGTAGTTTAAATCGTTTTACTTGCTCATATCGTGCAAAGTTTTCATTGTATTTATCTATCTCTCGCTGAAATTTTTCAATTACTTCAGGGTGCTCAATCATTTCAGCATCGGTAGTGTAGCCGTATCCTTTGTATTCACAATAGTCTTTTAGGTTAGGGAAACTAGGTACAATGAGCGCCCCCGGGAATTTCTGGTTTTCACCCACTATCATTATCTGCTCAATCAGTACTGATTCAACAAACTTTGTTTCTAAAGCTTGCGGAGAAACGTATTTACCGCCTGAAGTCTTGAATATTTCTTTTATGCGACCCGTAATTTTCAAGAAACGCTCTTCTTGCCACGTACCTAAATCGCCTGTATGGAACCAGCCTTCTGCATCTACAGCTTGAGCGGTTGCTTCAGGATTTTTATAATATCCTTTCATCACATGAGGACCTTTAGTCCAGATTTCACCCATTTCAGATAGTTTCACTTCTATCCCTTTAATGATTGGGCCCACAGTACCTATTCGGTTATTCTCTGCCTCATAGCGATTAACTGAGATGACAGGAGAAGTTTCTGTTAATCCGTACCCTTCCAAAATGTGAATTCCAGCTGCCCAAAATACCCGAGCCAAGCGTGGTTGCAGCGCAGCGCTTCCCGTAACGATAGCACGAACATTTCCCCCCAATGCATCTTTCCACTTACTAAAAATCAGTTTTCGAGCTATACCTAGTTTAAATCGGTACCAAAAGCCCATATCTTTTCCAACAATAAATTGATCGCCCAGATCAAGTGCCCAAAAGAATAACATTTTTTTAAACCCTGTTAGCTCCAATCCTTTTGCATAAATTTTATCGTATACTTTTTCTAACAGACGAGGTACACAAGTGAAAAAGTATGGTTTACTTTCTTTTAAATTATCTCCAATCGCTTCTATGCTTTCTGCAAAATCAATGGATACACCTTCATGGAGATACAAAAACACCAACATACGTTCAAACACATGGCACATAGGCAAAAAGCTAAGCACATTGGTTGAACTGTCTATTGGTAAGAGTGGGATTGCAGCCTCCACATTACTCGCCAAATTATTATGCGTAAGCATGACCCCTTTTGGAGTACCTGTTGTACCTGAAGTGTAAATAATTGTTAATACATCATCTCCCGTTACTCCAGCGCGATAAGCATCTAACTCAACCTCGTCTTTTCCTTTCCCTAATTCTAATAATTCCGACCAGTGTTTAGCCCCTCCTATTGTTTCGATGGTATAAATTGCCTCAATATTGGGTAAGTCTTTTGTGGCTACTTGTATCTTATCGTATAATTCTTGTGTTTCTACAAAAACGATTTTCGTTTCACTGTTTTCAAAGATAAATCGAATATCCTCAGGGGTTAAAGTAGGGTAAATCGGTACACTCACTGCGCCCAACTGCTGAATACCGAAATCAATGGCCACCCATTCAAACCGGTTGTAAGACACAATGGCTATTTTATCTCCTTTCTGTACACCCAATTCCGCAAGTCCAAAACTTACCTGATTACAACGCTCAACAAATTCATTGGTACTATAAGCTTCCCATTGTCCGTTTCGCTTTTTAGAAATCAATTTTTTCTTCTGATAGGTCGATTTCAGAACCGGTAAAATGTCAAATATGCGAGTTATAGCCATAGTTGTATTGTTTAATGTCACTTCTTACGCAAAAAGTGATAAAATGATTTTAAACCAATTCTTAATATACAAATAGAAAAATGATTTTTGATATTGAAATTAAAATGTCTACGGATTCTTAGGACTACACTAAACTTTTTACATTGTTTTTTGGTTTAAATAAAAGTTGAGTATAATTGTATATCACTAGACAGATTAAGAAATGAACGATAATAAAAACGTCATATTAACTGCACTTTTTGGAATTATTGTTATTGCTTTTTTCGCATTGATTGATTTTTTCAGAAGGGATAAAGAAATCACTTCAGATAAGGGAAGAAAGATCTTATCCGATGAAGAAGACAAAGAAAATCTTTTCAGAGCTATGAGAAATGGAGACACAGAAGTAAACACAAAACAAGGAACTATTTACATCCAATAATCATCTAAAGTGGACATTGGAGTTTATTCATTTTTATTTTTTTTAGTAGCTCTTCCTGGAATAATTTTTAGACGATTTTATTATCAAGGAGAGTTTTCGAAACAATTCACACCAAGGTATTTCGTATTATCCCTATTTTACTCAAGTTTGATAGGCGTATTTATTTTATATCTATCTATTTGCTTTTACAATTCATTTATGGTTGAGATGTTTGGCTGGGATTCGTTTTCTAAACAAAAAGTCAAAACATTAATATTGAGCTGTATAGGTGATAACCAAATGAATGCTTTAGATCTAATAGATTTATTGTTTCTTAAATCTTTTATTTTCAAATGTTTATCTCTGAGTCTTACCATAGTTTTCATTAGTTGGTTTTCAGCAATATTTTCATTCCAAGTAGTAAGAATTCTCAGATTAGATAAAATTTTTTCTTTCCTAAGATTTTCAAATTATTGGTATTACTACTTAAGAGGAGAGTTTTTACAATTCAAAGATTTTAAAACAGATTATAAAAAAATTGATTTAGTATATGCGGATGTTTTACTAGACACAGGTAATGAAGGTACGAAATTATATAGTGGAACTTTGAAACAGTATATTATTGATAAATCAAATGATAGTTTAGAAACCCTGTATTTAGCAGATGTGGTTAGGTATAAAAAAGGAGATCCTGAACCTAAAACTATACCCAGTCATTGTTTTATATTACCATATAGTAAAATTATCAATATTAACTTAAGAGTTGCTTACACCAAAAAAGCCGAAAAGAAAGATTTTGAAGGGTATTTTTCGTTTTATGTGAAAAAATACTTAGCCTTAATAATGATTGTTTTTGCTATTTTACCGTTTATTAGAGGGTTTCACAGTCTGTGGGAAACTTACAGCTATCCTTTGTTCGCAAAATCATTAGCTTCTATATACTTCTTGTTATTACCGGCTGGAATTCAAGAAATTTCCGATAAAAGAAAAAATTACAAGGAGCGACTAAACATGGTTATAGGGTTAATTATTATAGGTGCTTTTTTTGGTGTATTTTACTCTCTCTCATGGTTTTTATTTTCTCTTTTTTAAAAATCTATTTCAGCAAATAATTCACCGTCACCACAAAATTCCTTCCCGGCTCAGGCAAATTGAGTAAACGATAACGACTCAAATGATTGTAATATGCCGTGTTTAGCACGTTTTGAATTTGGAAACGAAAAGTGAATTCGTGTTTGCTACCCCACGAAAAACCACTTGAAAAGTCCAGCGTCTGCGAACTTGGTGTCGTCCGTTCGTTGCGATCTACACGGTATTGCGAGGCTGTTATTCTTCCAGTTAATCCGACATAAACATGCTGCAAATGCTTTAACGAATCGAGTTCATAAAAAACTGAGGGGTTAAGCGATGGCGCTGGTGTAAATGGCAATGGCAAACCGGTATCGAGGTTTTCATTCATTACCAAATCACCATTTAGTCCCAACTCGATATGTTTTTGAAGGTGATAATGAATGGCAAATTCACTTCCGTAATAGATGGCCTTATTTTGTTTGTACTGATAAAGTTGTCCCCCCACAGCATACGGATATAAGGTACCGTCAATTTCAGCAGTGGCAAATCGGTTGCTCGGGCTGAGGTATATGAAATTGCTGAAGTAATTCACAAACGGAGAAAGGGTAAAATGCAAATCACCTTTTTCATACGAAAATCCTAAATCCAGCTGGTATCCATTTTCAGCCGTTAAATTTTCATCTCCTTTCTCAAACCGAAATGTGCCATGATGCGCACCATTAGATGCTAATTCAGCCATTGAGGGCAATCTAAATGTTTTACCGACATTGGCTTTAAAACTATAGGTGGGATTGGGGTTGTATGAGAAACCAACACTTCCTGAAGCATTGAGGTAGTTGTTGTTGATTTCTGGCGAACGTTGTACCGTATCTAATACTTGAAACTGATAATAAAATGGCTGATAAGTTACCGATGATTGTTGGTTCCCATAGTCGATGCGGAGCCCACCATTGATCACCCATTTCTTAGACAATTTCCATTTGTTGATTTCGTAAAAACCTATCTGAAATTGTGAATAATTTGGAATGATAAAATCGAAACCTCCCACTTCGTTATTTTTAATTTCAAACTGTGACCCTACTACTGCTTCCAACTTTTTATGTATGTTATGATGAAATCGTGCGTTACCACTAAAGGTTGATAATATCATTTCTGTACCCAGCGAATCGTTTAAATCAACTGGAAAACCATGTGAAGCTGCTTGTTCAAACTCCTTTCGGTGATTGCATTGGTAGCCTACATCTACTTCTAACCAATCGTTCCCTACACTAATGCTGTTGTTGGAAATCACTTTAAAATGCTGAATAGTTTGTGAAGGCAGCTCAATGTCGTTCGTTTCATCTTGTCGAATGCTATAACCACGAGCAAACCCTGTTGCTCCAGGAAACACCCCTATTTGCTGGTGAAAATTTGAAACTGTCAGATGTGAATAACCCCACTTTTTATTTATACCTACTGTAGCATTAAGGTGTCGCTCTTTACCTGCTGTATTTTTTAATAGCTGTTTTTCAATGGGCAATCGGAAACCCAAATAGGTAAAACTATCTGCAGGGATTTTGTAGTCGTTGTAGTCAGAATAGGTCCCTTGAAGTTTATAAACGATACTTTTCTCTCGCCCTTTTACACTTCCTGTGATTCCTCTGGTCTGGTTGACTGAACGATAGAACGGACTAATTGCTACTTCCGATTTTCCTTCCTCCACATCAATGCTATGTTTGATGTTAACTACACCTGCCATCGCATCTGAACCGTACATGAGCGAAGCAGGACCTTTTAATATCTCTATTTTTTCGACATTGTATTGATCGACTTCCAAGCCGTGATCGGCTCCCCATTGTTGTCCTTCTTGTTTTATTCCATGCTCAGTAACCGCTACCCGGTTAAAAGAAAGTCCACGAATAACGGGTTTGGAAACACCCACGCCTTGATTGATCACGGCAACGCCTTCAATGTTGTCCATTGAATTAAGTAGCGTACTGCCTGTATTTCGTTGAATATATTCTTTATCTACGGCATGAAGAATGAGTGAACTTTCTTCTTGATTGATTTTCAAAGGATCTGTTTCTATTACTACTTCATGTAATTCGTTGACACTTTCCTCCAGTTGTATTTTAAGTACTAAATCTTGGTTATCTAAAAGGGTATCGAGGGTGAAAGAATGATAACCAAAAGCTGTAAAATGAATGTGATAATTTCCTGACTTAAGATTTTCAATTTTGAAATTTCCATTCAGGTCACAGGTAGTCCCTCGATGTAGTTCATGGACTTTTACTATCGCTCCTGGAATTGGTTGTTGGTTTGCATCTGTAACTTGTCCTGCAATGTAGAATTGTGCTTGGGAAAAAATGGGTAAACTTAGGAATACAAAAAGCCTGAACATCTGTCCAAGCTTTTTGATAAATCGGCATTTTATATAATGTTTAATGTTCGTGTTCTTCACCCTCTTCTTCTAAATGGAATTCCACAATTTTTTCAGTTCTGTTCCCAGCTTCATCAAGTAGTATCATTTCCAAGTGATATTCACCGTGAACAAAGGTAGTGTCTGTCTCTGAAAAAACAGAAAAAGTATGTGTTGCTTCTTTTCCAGATAAACTTCTGATGAAAGGCCCCCAAGACAGAGTGTCCGTACCCATCGCTTCACTAAGCCGAGCATGATCGTGTTCGTGACCATCCATAGCGCTATGAATACTTACATTCAGTTCACTTAACTCTTCATTATCACTCACCGTAACTTCAAAATCAAATGCTTCACCAAGGTGGATTTCTAATTCTTCTTTTGAATTTAAGACATTCTCACCTTCGATAGTTAAGGTCGAGAATACTGGTTTTTGGGTGTCCACCTCCTCTTTTTTACAACTAACAAGGAAAACAATAATAGTAAATGATATTATCCAATTCATTTTATCCATAACAAAACTCATTTAATGCAACAATGTTGCAAATATAGCAGCAAGAAAATTAAATGCAATAGAGTTGCAATTGTTTTTTTCTAAAACTATCTTTAAATGTATGTCTTTATTAATACAAAAATCCAACTTACTAAAAACACATGGCTTAAAAGTGACCGAAACACGGTTAAATGTGTTGGGTCAGTTTTTTGAGCATGACTATGCGCTCACGCATCAAGATTTGGAAAGTGCCTTACCACAATTTGACCGCGTAACGCTGTACCGAACGCTCAACTCGTTTGAATCAAAAGGCATTACCCATAAAGTATTGGGATCAAATGGCGTAGCGAAGTTTGCTCTGTGCAAACACCAGTGTGATGAACACGGTCACCACGATAATCATTTTCATTTTCACTGTACCAATTGTGAGAAAACGTACTGTTTGGATGAAAGCCTAAAACAGGAAATTAAATTACCTACTGGATTTGTCATGCACGATGTGCGTTTGAATGTGCGTGGAGTTTGTGAGGATTGTGGTTGAAACGTTTTAAAGTTTACTGTTTTCCTAGTCAGAGACATTGCTTTTCACCTTACACCCTAGTTACGCTACGCTAAACTACAAAAGGGATTTCCCCTCTCTAAAAATATAACTTCAAGCTACCGATACTCCACCTCAAAAGTCACTAGCGTCTCAGGATCTTCGCCATTTTTATATACTTTTTTAAGCAAAGGAATTCCTGCTGGAGAATAACTATATTCCTTTTCGTAATTCAATTGGGAGTAGTGATGAATATTTTTCTCTTTGGAGATATTCCCTCTTTTATCAAAAATATCATAAGTAGAACCCATAAAATCGCCATCACTGAATTGCACTTTTTTATACGTCTTATACAATTTATTCTCTTTCACCAATAAGGTTTTATCACGTTTACCTGACACAAAAAATTCGCTTAATTCAGGCTCTGTTGCATCCGCTTTTTTATAGGAATAGGAGATACTATCAATATTGTTTCCGAATTGATCAAACCCCAATTCTTTCACAACGCGCCCCAATATATCATAGGTGTAAGTAACTGAATCGTGACGAATTTTATCTTTACCAATAAATATGTTAATCCGAATAGGATTCCCCTTCTTATCATTTTCATATTTTTTAAAGAGGATCATGTTTTGCTCAAACACCCTTACCTTCCATAAGACCATGCTCCCTAAGATGTCATAGAAAAATTCTTCTTTTACCTGAAGCGTAGAATCTTTGTAGTATTCTATAACTTGAATTCGATCATTCGCATCCCACACGTAGGTATACTTGACATTACCTAAGTCTGAATATTTCCAAAAATTCTCTTTTTGCACAATGCGACCTAAGGTATCAAATGTTTCTATGGATTGTATTTCTCCTTTATGAGCAATCTCTGCTAACATGGCTGAGTCTGGAATTATGATTGCTTTGTAATCGTAAAAAGGTTTTTCGTATTCTTTTTCAAAAGCAACAATTTTTTTTACTCCTTCTTTACTTAATACTTCTCGAGAAAAATGTTGAAAATCACTCAATTTTGGTTGAGCAGCGCTAAGAAATGAAATTAACATGCAAAAATTTAAACCGGCAAATAACTTCACTGATCGTATTGTTTTTGAGAAATTGGAGATTTTATTCATATTGTATTAACTCACGAGTGAAGCTTGTGAATTAAATATAAAAATATCTATTCTCTGGCATAAAATTATCAACAATGAACTTAAGTGATCAAATAAAGTCAGTCATCCGGGATGTACCTGATTTTCCGAAAAAAGGCATTATGTTTAAAGACATCACCCCGTTGTTGTTAGACCCGCTACTATGCACCCGCATAGTTGATGGGTTTGCAGAAAAATTTGAATCACTGAATATAGATGCAATTGCTGCTATTGAAGCAAGAGGTTTTTTCTTTGGTCTTATGATCGCTCAACGGTTAAAGAAACCTTTTATTCCGATACGAAAGCAAGGTAAGTTACCCTATACAACTATCACAAAAACTTACAACCTGGAGTACGGTACTGCAACGTTGGAGATGCATCAAGATGCCATACAGCCGGGTCAGAATATCTTAATACATGATGATTTATTAGCTACCGGGGGTACTGGAGTGGCGGCTTCTCAATTGATTCAAGAGTTAGGAGGAAAAGTTGCTGGTTTTTCTTTTATCGTTGATTTAACTTTTTTAAATGGCGATGAAAAATTAAAACCTTTTAGTGAAAATATTATCACTCTAGTTGACTACTAATTTCTGGGACATATTTATAACCGACAGATCGTACCGTTTGTATGGTCTGTCGTAACGTTCCCATTTTTTTTCGAAGACTTACCACTAACACATCGATGGTGCGGCTGGTAACCATATAATCTGACCCATTTAGATATTCAATCAACGTTTCTCTTGAGAACACTTTATTAGGTTTTGAGGATAGTGTTTCTAAAAACCGAAATTCTGAATAGGTTAAATCTAACTTTTTATTATCGATATAAGCTTCAAAAGAATCGGGGAAAATTTGTAAACGAGTAGTGTTTATGAGTGATTTTTTTTTTGTGAGTCGGTGTATTTTAGCAGTCAGCTCATTCACTTTAAACGGTTTCACTAAATAATCTTCCACACCTACATCAAACGCAATTCCTATTTGATTTTCATCGCCAATGCAACTCAACATAATTATCGGAATAGCTAATGTAGTTTCATTGGAACGAAGTCTTTTTACTAATTCTAGCCCATCAATTTGAGGCATCATCCAATCAGTGACAATAATATCGGAGGTAGATGGATGAATAAACTTAATAGCTTCTTCTGGTTGAGTAAATGAATGCGTATTGAACCCCTTGCTCCGCAAATTATAATCTAACATCTCGAGGACATCAGAATTATCGTCTATAATAATAATATTTAACACTCACCTTTAAATTTGCACAAAGGTAAACGTACAATATCAAGATAAAATAAACCTTATTTTATACTTAGGTTAACAATTAGTAGTGCCCGCCAACTCTTCGATCATTTAAATTTAACTCTACTGGAAACTGAGGTAACTTTGAGGGTACTCTATTACTAACGGTAGTATCGTTTAGCGATTTCAAAAAAATAATCAAATTCGATTTTTCATCCGTTGACAGCTTTAAAGCAGAGGCAGACAACGTTTGATTTTCGATTGTTAAACCAAGACCATTTCCTCCACCATGATTATAAAACTCAATAACTTCTTCCAAAGTTTTAAACGCTCCATTATGCATATACGGTGCGGTAAGTCCACTATTACGGACTGTCGGAGTTTTAAAAGCATGTTTATAATGTGGAGCCTTTTCACGGACAAGACCTGCTTCAAATCGTCCCATATCTGCATCTAATACAGGGTTAATCGTGTCAAAGATAGTAGTTACCCCTAATACTTCTCCTTCTGTATCTCTGAAATCTGGGGGCACTAACCCAGCAAATGAAGGAATGAAATGACACGTTCCGCATGCCCCTTTGCCCATAAAAGTGTTAAAACCCTTCACTACTGCCTCATCGGGCTTAATTTCACCTCTAATGCTTTTATCAAAAAGACTATTAAAAGAGGTCAATGTAGCAATATAGGCGGATAAAGCTCTAGATATAGTCGCTCGATTTATTGAATGTTCTTTATAATCTGGAAACGCTGTTTCAAAATATAGACGGTATTCCTCACTCTGTTTTAACTTGTCAATGATCTGTAGGAATGAACTATTAAATTCCTTATCACTGAATACCACGTGTTTCATCTGTTTTTCCAACTCGTTGGCTCGCATATCCCAAAAGAAATTTACTGCAAAAACTGCATTAATTAATGTAGGGGAATTCCTGCTAACAGTACCTGCTTCGTTAAAAGCTAAACTTTTTGTTTGTCCATCAGCAAATGCTTTTCGGGGGTTGTGACATGACGCACATGAGCGCATATTATTACCCGATAAAACTGGATCAAAGAAAAGCAGTTGACCAAGATTTTCTACCCGTGATTTATCTTCTCCTCTAATCTCAGGAATAAAAAAAGAAGGATTTAAAAAATCATTCGAAAAAAGCTCCCGTGCATTATAATTGAAAGGTTGTTCACTGAAAGAAACTTCTTCAATGGTTTCAACACCCATTGCCAATTGATAATCTAGCAAAGCAGCATAAGCGGGTTGAACAAATTTTTGATAAAATAAAAAATGATTAAAACTTGCATCATCATTATTGGTTTCGAGATATTCAATAGCACACTCTAACGAAGTCAAAATATCTTTTTTTAATGTTGCTGTTTGATTATTGGTTGCACTTAATAATGAAACAAATTGATGAAGAGACTGTATTGACGCTTTGCTATCCACATACTTATTTCCAACAGCGGGTGTATCAAACCCCGATAAGTTTAATGAAACTATTCGAATCAACTCTTTTCTTGATGCTTCAAAAATATGGCGATCATATAGTTTCATGTTTTCATACAATCGACTATACTCCAAGGTAGATTCGTAGAATTTACTTGATTCAAAATTTAACTCTAACTTGTTTTCCTTCAAGTTTAACATTAATTCATCAATCACCTGGAGCCCATGAGGTTGGTTGATTGTTAAGTCAGGTGTGCCAGACATAATATAAGGAAGGGGAGCACCATTGAATTTGTTTTTATGCAAGGCTGGATCAATGTAAGCAATAAGAAACTCAACTTGTTTAAACGATTGTCTTAAGGCAAGATATGCTTCCGTAATTTTTTTTTGTTTTTGAAGTGAGGTAACAAATCGCAAAGATGCTTTTTCAAGGTTATCCAACTTCACAGTATATTCATTTTGGGAATTAATCGGTTTCATATCAGCTGTAACCATCTGAAATGAAATGATAGCTGTCAACAGGATAACAAAACAGGGTATAATAACACGAGCCATTGGTAAAATGAAAATGAAAAACGTCCTCAAATAAGTTCGAGAACGTTTTATAGGTTGTTTATTATCAATAAAAATTATTCAACTATAAATTTAATTGTTTCGTTAGCTCCCGTAACTAAAACATACGCTCCTGGAGCTAAACCTTCTACGTCAACAGTTTTAGCATCTCTTGCTACTAAAACTCTATTCCCACGTACATCATAAATAGCTAGATCTATAGCTTTTTCTAGGTGAAGCGTTCTAGCGACTGGATTTGGATATATAGCAACATGCTTCGCTGCTCTATTGTCCTTTTCATTTTTCAAGGCTGTTAAAACTCCTTCAAACCCCCTCACTGCAATCGTTACTGAATGTGTAAATGGATATTCGTTTACCATTTCACTTGAATTTGGGTGTTGAACATTAAACAAGATTGTCTTTCCTGACGGAGTAGGCGTAGCTCCAGTAACTTCGGCACCATGAGGAACTGCTGTAATTCTAATCAAATCGTTTACAGTTGGAGAAGTAACTGAAAGTGGTAATAAAAACATCTCACAAGTTGAATTATCAATACCAAATGGCACTCTATTATGTGACTTTCCGTTTAAATCTTCTTGGATAATTAAAAAGCGCTCACCACCAGACATCATAAACTTCAATCCATCAGGGTTAGAAAGGTGTTTTTCAGGATAAAACTTTAAACTGGCAGAAGGTTTGTTATCATACTGGGTGTCACCAGCACCGCCTTCAATAAGAACAGAAAACTCATCTGTAGATGGGTTAAATGCTAATACGCGACCGTATAAATCATGATAGTTAGAATCTATTTTGGTACCTAAGTCTGTATTTCTCGCCAAGTGATGTGGTGCAAATACAGCTCCCAATGCAGCTTCGTCTTTCCATTTGTTTCCTATATCATCACGACCTGTTTCTGAGATGTAAACCATACCCGTTGTCGTATCAATAGTAACCCATTCTAGTCTATTGTACATTGTAGCACCATTCTGAATAGCGATTTCACTATAATTAAGCATGTTATCTATTTTGGAATTATCAATTTCAATCCATTTTGTAGCGCCATCATGTTTGTAAACATAGAGTTTACCCTGCGTGAAATCACCTGGAGTATCGGCAACGAATTTAGAGAAGAAAGCGGGGTTATCGTCTGGACCAAAGTACACTGTTTTCATGTCGTTAGAGATAGCACCTCCTTCAAATGGTTGACGACCCCAGTTATATTGTTTTCTTATTGCTTTGGCCTCTCTTGGATCAATTTCAACCATCCAGTTAAAATTTTGGTATTTTTTTATAACTGAACCGTTAATGTCACCTGGTAAATCAGTTTCAATAGTCCAATCAGCTTTATCAGTTACTTCAGCTATACCGCCATCACTACCACTACTTTCATTATCATATCTAAACCACTCCTCAGCAGTCCAGATTCGTCCATCTGGAGCTTGAATTCCTCCGCAGTTCATACCTGTTTCACCCACTGTATTTACAAAGTCAACATTAAAAAACTTCCCAGATCGACCATCTGTTAATGTCTGATTCATAATAGTCAAGTTGCCATTTTCATCTTCCTGAACTTTGAAAACTGTCATTCCACCACCATCACCAATCATTTGGTTTGTTTCTACCATTTCATGGTTTACAGAAACCCAAAACTGGTTATTGTATTGACCGTTTGCATTGGCATCTGCAGTTACTCCAATGAAATCATGCCATTCTTTTGCTTCTGTTTGGCCAGCAGCATTACCATAAGTTTCAGCAGTTTGTACCATATCAACACCACCTACAAACATTACTTGTGTTTGAAGTGGAGAAACTGGCATTACAATTTCAGAAGAAAGTAAATCCATTTTGACATCGATAGTTTTGTCAAAATTAGTTTGAGCACTTACAGCACTAAAGCCTAAGAATGCTATCAAGGGTAAGTATTTTTTTTTCATTTCGATTTGGGTTTTTTGAGTTGTCCCAAAAATCCAATTCGAATATTAGAATTGTGTTAGTATTAGATAAAGACTCTGTTAATATTTACGGTAATACAGGGAGTCTACTTTAGAGTAGTGTTCACCTATAGTAGGCAAAAAATTAAACACGCTGCTACAATAGTTTTCAGGATCAACAATAATTTCTGGCAAGTCTTTATTCAAACCACTATAAATCAAGGATATGTTATCGTAATCGTCTAAATTTTTAAAATATTTTGACGAAATTCTCCAATTAAGAAAATTTGTTGCAATCGCATTATCTTGGTACAGAAAAATGTTTTCAGATAAGACTAATACTTTTTTCTTCGTTATAACGGTATTTGGTTTTAAGAGAAGGTTCTCAACATTCACTATATGCAGCTTCCGCCATACATCATTTTTAAAGGTGTAACTAAACACCATGATGAAAATGAAAAACAATAAAAAATATAACTCTGAAAGCCACTTGCGTTTGGAATCGGTAAAAAAAGCAGTGATAAAAAACACCATCGGGGGTATGATCACAAATAAACTAAAGGACGAAAATTCTGTGGCAAAAATACTGCTTACGCTACCTATGACCAACCAATGGAAAAAACAATAGTGGCTTTTAGATTGAATATTGATATATCGAGAACTTTTAAACAAAACAAACACTCCAAAAACAGCTAATACAAAAGGTATAAAATAAACCCCTATCACATCAGACAGAGACAAATAATAAAGTGTTTTTATGGAGAACGATTTTAAAAAGAAAAACTTAGCAAATGCTCCTAAAGAACCATTCCAGTAGAAAAAGGTAGCTACGAGCGCTACAGGAAACACAAAACCAAAAATAGAAATAAAATACCTCCTCACACGTGTATTTGAATACAACAACAAATCAAAAATGATCAGACCACACAACATCAACATGGGTTTATAAAACAAAAAACTCAACCCCAAGTTAGCGCCTAATCTAAATGCCGTTTCATCATTATTTCCATTTTTTAGGATCTGAAACAGTCGATCAAAGGCATAAATCATAAATGTAACACTCAACATTGCTGGAGAGATAATATAAAAATCCGCAAACATGGATGTCACCATTACATACAACAGTCCTGGCACATATGTTTTTTCATTAAACAAATCACTTTTATTGATGGCAAGATTGAAAATGACTGCTTGAAAAAAAACAAGTACAGAACTAAGAATTAAGTGAGTAAGATGTGATCGACCAAACAACTCACTCAATAACCAATAGAAAAAACCTGATAAAACGGGAATATGATCTTCTAAACCATTATATAAAATAAAACCTTCAGCTAGTTTTTCCCCGACCAACATCCACTGAAACTCGGGATTAAGCATAGGTATTACCCAAATAATAGCTATTGTTCGAATTATTAAACCTATCAAAAAGAAGTAGGCAATTCGTAATGGGTCATTTATTTTAAAAAATTGTATCAATAAGTCGTAAATTTGTCTTTCATTGTTCGAATAGAGAATTAAAATTAACATAGTCCGCATAGTATGGAAAGTAAAAGGCAACAAAAGTTTGCAAAGCTGATACAGAAAGATTTAAGTGACATCTTCCAAAAAGAAATTCCGAGCTTGCTCGAAGGCGCCTTTTTAACTATTACGGAAGTAAAAATGACTCCCGATTTAGGGGTAGCTAAAGTGTACTGTAGCGTGTTGGCACATCAAGAACCCGAAACATTAATTAAAAACATCAACACAGAAAAAGCACAAGTACGCAAGTTATTGGGGCACAAAATCAGAAACCAAGCTCGCATTATTCCCAACTTAGTATTTTATTTAGACACTACTGGAGAAGATGCTATGCGCATGGATTCGCTGATTTCTTCGTTAAACATTCCGCCAGCTTCTGACGAAGACGAAGAAAACGAGGATTGAGTTTACTTCCATTTCATATTGCCAGAAGATACTTTTTAAGTTCTAAAGGACAGTCGTTCATCAACATCATTGCTATATTTTCGATGTTGGCTTTGGCAGTGGGCACGTTCCTTTTGTTCTTTGTTTTATCGGTATTTAACGGACTTTCAGGATTGATAATGAGCGTGCATAGCTCGTTTGATCCCGAAATAAAGGTGGAACACGCTTCGCAGAAAGCATTTCTTATCTCTGATAGTCTACTCAACAAAATTAAGGCAATAGAGGGTGTTGCGGTGGTTTCTGAAATTATTGAGGAAGATGCCTTTGCTAGTTATAAAACATCGCAAATGGTAGTGAGACTAAAAGGAGTTAGTAAAAATATTACCGATCAAACAGATTTTTCTGCCGCGATTGTGGATGGACAATTTCGATTAGAAAATAAACAAGCTTATTTAGCGATTTTAGGCAGGGGGGTCCAATACGGTTTGAACTTAACCTTATCTGACCAATTCCATTCGATACAACTTTGGTACCCCAATCGTAAAAAAAAGTTGATTAAGGAATCGGAGTCTTCCTTTAACCAAATTTACGTGGTGCCAGTTGGCGTGTTTGAAATAGAACGCCAATACGATGAACGTTACATGATTGTACCAATAAAACTGACTGAAAAATTATTTGGTTTTGAAGGAATGCGCACTGCATTAGAAATAAAAACATCAGAAGCTATTGATGCCGACCTGGTAATCGAAAAGTTAAAAAGTGAATTGGGTTCAGCATTTAAAGTTCGCAGCCGAGACGAATTACATGAAGTTTTGTACCGAGCTATCAAAATTGAAAAACTAGCCACCTACATGATTTTCCTGTTTATTTTAATGGTGGCTTCGCTCAATATTTTCCTCACCCTTTCCATGTTGGTAATTAGCAAAAAAAGAGATATAGCCAATTTTTATGCGATGGGAGCAAGCCGAAACTTTGTTAAAAAGATTTTCTTATTTGAGGGCGCGTTAATCGGTGTTATAGGGTCAGGATCTGGTTTACTTTTAGGGATTTTGTTTTGCTATTTACAAAAAGAATATGGCATTATTCCGATGTCGGTAGAATCAAGTATTGTGCATTATATGCCAGTTGAAATGAATTGGTTTGATGGCGCTTTTACGGTGATTGCTACCCTTAGCATCACGCTCTTAATCTCTATTTACCCAGCAATAAAAGCCTCACGAGTAAACATTAAAGACGAAATCTAATGGCATTAATAAAAACCCTTTTAGGAAAAACCCCGCAGTTTGGAGAAAACACTTACATCGCTGAAAATGCTACGATCGTGGGCGATGTGGTAATGGGAAAAGAATGTTCGATCTGGTTTAATGCGGTTATTCGCGGTGATGTTAACTTCATTAAAACAGGAAACCGGGTCAATGTACAAGATGGAGCAGTCATCCATTGCACGTATCAAAAAGCACCAACTACTATTGGTAATAATGTTTCCATCGGTCATCAGGCGATGGTTCATGGTTGTACCATAGACGACAACGTATTGATAGGTATGGGAGCAGTCGTTATGGACCATGTACACATTCATAGCAATTGCATTATTGCTGCCGGAGCAGTCGTATTAGAAAACACAGTAGTAGAAGCAAACAGCATCTACGCTGGAGTTCCTGCAAAAAAAGTAAAGACGCTAGATGAGGCAAATACTAATGAAATTCAGCGGATTGCGAATAATTATGTGAAGTATTCCAGTTGGTATGAAGAAGCTAAATAAACCCGATCTATTTTTCATCTGCTTTATTTTTTAATGCTCTTGCAATAACAATAGCGAAAAAGCCTCCTGAAAAAGAAACTAATAAATTAAGAGAAAGTAACAGGTAATATGATTTAATTGAAGCTACAATTGAGGTTGGATCTATACCTAACTTACCAATTGATTTTATAAAAAATACACTGCCAAATACACCAGCAATGGAGTTTCCAATAATTCCAAAAGAATACTTTGGGAAGAAAAAACCTAGAATATTGGCTCCTAAAACACCACTTAAAATGCTTGCTAAAGAAATAGAAGTTTCGGTCATTTCTTAATTTTTAATGATCACCATAGTTTATATCATCAATTTTACCACCCATCAGCTTCTTTTGAACAAACATATAAATGAATAGCAAAATAAATCCAAGCACACCCCAACCTACCGCTACAGTTAAAGCATAATCACTAGAGGTGGTGTTGTAAATAGTCAACGACTCATTAACAGAATTGGTAGATGGCAAAACTACTGGAAAGATAGAAGCAAGCGAAGAAGTAATACCACCTATGATGACTAATGTGGAGCTCAAAAAACGTAGGTTATCCGTCTTGAATAAAATCAAACCAGCAATACCACTAAGGTATATAAGCGGAAAAATGATTAAATATGGTTTGTCTCCAAAGTTACCTAATGGATTGGGGTGAACAATATGCCAAACAGCCAATGAAAGTACCGTTAAACAAACCAAAACAATCGTTAACTTGAACACCGTTTTTTTCAATTGCTTATTAATTGTCGCATTGGTTTTTAAAATCACCCATGCTGCTCCATGTATTGACAAAGTAACAACCGACAACAACCCTATAATAATCGTGAACCAATCGATAATACCAGGATGAGTGCTTGATGGACTAAAACTGCTATTCCAAAGAGGAAGAAAAAAGAAATGTGCCTCATAAGTAGATACACCATTTTCCACCCCTCCCAAATTGACTCCTCTGACAATATTGCCTAAGGCAATTCCAAAAAATAACGCCAACAACAAACTTGAAACACCAAAAGCTCTATCCCAGATACCTCGCCACATTTGAAAATGAAAATGCCCCCGCAGCTCCAAACCAATTGCTCGAAAAACGATTAACCACAATACCATCATTAAGGGCAAATAAAAACCACTAAATGCAGAAGCATATAAAGTCGGAAAAGCCATAAATAGCAACCCTCCACCAGCGACTAGCCATACTTCGTTAGAATCCCAAAACAAACCTGCCGACTTAGCTACAATACGTCTATCATCTTCTGTCTTAGCAAAAAACAAATGAATGATTCCCGCACCAAAGTCATACCCATCCAAGATAAAAAACATGGTTAAAACAATCGCGATAATGATGAACCAGAATATTTCCATGATTTAATGTTTTTGTGGTTTTGGTCCCACATAAATAGCCTTTCCAACCAGAAGCAGAAACAAAAGTCCTAAGAGCAAATAAAGCCCTACAAAACCAAGCAGTGTGAATAAAGTGTTTCCTGAGGAAACCGTAGGTGAAATACCTTCACTCGTTCGTAACAACCCATAAACTAAATACGGTTGCCGCCCAAGTTCAGCTACGTACCAACCTGTGATGTTGGCGATGTAGGGGAAGGGAAACAAGAACATAATCACCCATAACAACGCTGTTGTTTCAAATAATTTTTTACGCCACAGAAAAAAAGCTCCAAGGCTCATGACAGAAATAAAAATAGTACCTAACCCTACCATTATATGATAAGAATAATAAAGTGCCGGAATGTTGTCTGGTAATTCTTCTTTAGGAAATTTATCCATCCCCTTTACCTGCTTATCCCACTCTTGGTAGGTCAGAAAACTTAGGATATTAGGAACAGCTATTTTATTGTCCAGTTTTTCCTCTACCATATTGGGTTGTCCAATCAATATGATTTCTGCTCCGCCTTCTTCCGTTTCAAAAATTCCTTCCATAGCAGCAAAAGCAGCTGGTTGATATTTGGAAACGTTTTTTGCATTCAAATCCCCCGTTGGGAAAATCACTAAAATACTTGCACACAAACCCCAAATAACCCCTGTTTTTAGAAATAATTTCCCGTGTTCTACATTTGATTTACTTAGGATATAGAAGGCTCCAATACTAGCAACAACAAAAGATGAAGTGATGACTGAAGCCATCTGGTTATGTAAAAAAGCAGGTAACAACCACGGATTGCTAAACAATGCGCCAAAGTTATTGAGAACAAACTTTCCGTTATCCAATATTTCATAGCCTACAGGGTGTTGCATCCATGCGTTAGTTGCCAGAATAAAATAGCCACTGGCCCAGGAACCTAGAAAGACAAGAAAACCAGTTAGCAAATGTAGCTTTTGTCCCATCAATTTTTCACCAAAGATGAAAAGCACTAAAAAAGAAGATTCCAAGAAGAAAGAAAACATACCTTCCATGGCAAGCAACTGACCAATAACGCCACCAGTGAGTTCGGAGAACTTTGCCCAGTTGGTTCCAAACTGAAACTCAAGCGGAATACCTGTAACCACGCCCATCGTGAAATTGATGGCAAATATTTTCATAAAAAACTTAGCGGCATCGTTGTATATACCGAACTGGGTTCTTAAAAACTGCCATTTAAAGTAAACAATGATGAGAGATAGACCCATTGTCAACTGAGGAAAAATGTAGTGAAAAGTGATAGTGAATGCAAATTGCAGCCTATCATAGAATATCATATCCTCCATTGTTCCGCCATTTTGTTCCGCGGCTAAGTTAGGAGATTTTTAATACCTTGCTAAGTAAATTAAATAATAAAAACAGCTAAGGGCTGATACTTTTTTATAAAAAAACATTATCCCCTCCAGACTAAATACGCCATATAAGAGAAGTATACCATAACAAATACCCAACCTTCCCACCGGTCAATTCGTGGTCTTTTACCTACTATTACCGCAAATATCAAAAGCATACTGGCAATAATGACCATCATAATGTCGGTGTTAGAGGCCACATCAAATGGTAAAGGTCGAATTAGTGCACTAATACCCAAGATCCATAAGAGGTTAAAAATATTTGAACCTACTACGTTACCCACTGCCAAATCTGCATTCCCTTTTTTTGCTGCGATTGCAGAAGTTACAAGCTCTGGCAACGAGGTACCAATAGCAACTACTGTTAAACCAATTAATGTTTCTGAAAGACCAAATACTTGTGCAATATGAACAGCACCATCGACCACCCACTTACCGCCTAAAAACAAGGATACAGACCCTAAGACAATGAACAAATACGCTTTTTTATTGGGTAATAAATCAATTGAATCATCAGGGGTATTCAAATCCTTTTTGTTTTTTTTGGTATTAGAAACTACATAGATATAGGCCATAAACATTAAAAAGAAAAAAAGCAGCATAGCCCCGTCAAAATGACTTAACTCAAGACTTTTAGTATCTCTGAACAAACTGGCATTTGCTAAAAACCCCACCATAAAGGTAGCCACCATAGACATGGGGATTTCCGTAAAATAAATACTTTTTTGAATGGGTAGAGGGGTAATAATAGCTGCCACTCCTAAAATCAATAAAATGTTTGCAATGTTACTTCCAAACACATTACCAATCGCCAACTCCGAACTTCCTTCAAAACTTGCCAAAAGGTTGACTACTAATTCTGGCATACTGGTACCAAATGACACAATCGTAAGACCGATTACTAACTCGGGGATATTGTTTTTTTTAGCAACAGAAGAAGCACCATCAACTAACCAGTCTGCTCCTTTTATTAACAATACAAAGCCTATAGCAAAAAGTATGTATATCAAAATTTCCATCTGAATGGGTTGAGTTAACTATTTTAAACACAAAAGTTAGTAAAACTTTCTTTATCTCTGACAACAGGGATATAAACTTTTATGAAAAAATCGATTTTAAAAAAAGCAGAACAAAACTAATTCATTACCCCCTCATCACTAAATATGCTAAATAACCTACGTATGTAAAGACAAATACCCAACCTTCCCAACGATCTATTCGTGGACGTTTACCAATAATGATAGCAAAAATCAACATCATACTTGCAATAATCATCATTAAGATATCCGTGTTTGAGGCGACATCAAAAGGTAGAGGATTAATTACAGCGCTCACTCCTAAAATCCATAAAATATTGAAGATGTTAGAGCCAATAACATTTCCCACAGCCAAGTCTGCCTTACCTCTTTTGGCTGCCATAGCAGAAGTGACTAGTTCAGGCAAAGAAGTACCTACGGCTACCACAGTGAGGCCTATAAACGTTTCAGTTAACCCAAATAAACGGGCGATTTCTACTGCTCCATCCACAACCCATTTTCCCCCTAAAAACAACGCTAATACACCACCTGCAATGTATAAGTAGGCTTTGCTTTGACTCAAGGACTCATCAACGTCATTAATAATGTTCAAATCTCCTTTATTTTTATTGGTATTGGAAATCACATAAATGTACCCCATGAACATGAAGAAAAACAATAATAACATCACCCCATCAAAACGGCTGATTTCCAATGTTTTTACTTCTACGAACAAACTCGCGTTAGCCAAAAACCCCACCATAAAGGTAGCCACCATAGACATGGGGATTTCTGTAAAGTAAATGCTTCTTTGAATGGGTAGCGGAGTAATAATTGCAGATACTCCCAAAATCAATAAAATATTGCACACATTACTCCCAAAAACATTACCTATTGCTATCTCTGATTGCCCCTCAAAACTAGCGAGTAGATTGACCACCAATTCAGGCATACTTGTACCAAAAGAAACAATGGTTAATCCAATCACTAATTCTGAAATGTTTTTCTTTTTAGCAATAGAAGAAGCGCCATCAACTAACCAATCAGCTCCTTTAATCAGCAAATAAAAACCAATCAAAAAGAGTAAATAAACTAAGTAACCCATCATTCTATTATCTTAAGAAAACAGATCAAATGTGATAAATTTTTTCAAATGTTTTTTTTAAACGACATAAATTATTTAGTGTCCATGACCTCCTTCTCCCGTGTTTTTTAAAGAAGACAATAAATAGAAAGCACCTTGTGTTACATATTTCCCTGTGGCTTTTTCGTTGTTTAATTTTAACTCTGTAAACCCTTGAGCTGAAAAGCCTTCTTCTACCTTTATCATCTCAAATACCTTTTCGTCAGCGGCATCTTCTACTAGTTCGAACACATATACTTCGCCTTCATGGCGTACAAAAGCTTCATCCGGCAAGGAAATTACTTTGTGCCCGTCCGTTTTTAGAAGTGCGGTCACATACATTCCTGGTAATAAATCGTCTTCTTTTCCTTTTAAATGACCATGTACGGTAATTGAACGATCTTCTCTGACGTCACTACCTACTAAAAACACTTCTGCTTTTCTCATATTTTCCATTGAGTTGGCCACAGAAAAAAGAATTTGTTGCCCTACATGAACTTTAGCGACATCATTTTCATATACCGTTAACTCCACATGCAAATCATCGGCATTGGTCAAATTCATAATCACATCTTGCGGGTTGGTATATTTACCTACATTAGTTAATACCTCACGCACTGAGCCATTGACAGGAGAGTAAAGGGAAACAGAAGAAGAAATATTACCCTCTTTGATTTTTTCAGGATTAAAACCGATTAATCTTAGTCGTTCTTCATTTGATTTAATGGTAGCTTCATTAATCAAATAATCACTTTTGGCCTGTTGCAATACTTTGTTTGAACTTACTTCTTCCGCGTTCAACGTTGTTTGTCTCTCGAATTCGGTCTTCAGCAATTCTTGCTTACCGAGAGCTTCCAAATAATTTTGTTGAAACTGAATGAACTCTGGGTTATTCACCGTAGCAAGACGTTGACCCTTTTTCACGTGTGAACCGGGCAATACAGTTATTTCTTGCAAAAAACCACCGTAAGGCATATTGAGAGACACATGGTTTTGAGGAGGAACATCAATGATCCCATTTACTTTTATTTCAGAGCCGATAGAGCGAAGTTCTGGTTTTGCAACGATAATTTTTGCTCGTTCAACTTGTTCTTTACTGAAATGAACGGTAGTTTCTTCTGCTTCGTGCGCAGCTTGGTCATGTCCACTTTCTTCTGTTTCACCATGTTCGTGCGCATGAGGGTCACTAGGTGAAAAGGTACAAGAGAATAAACTACTCGCTATAGAGATTATGACTGTTTTAGTGAGGAGATTAATATATGTATATCGTTTCATGATTATTTCTTTTAATTAGTTTAGACCAGCAAGTGCTTCAATTTGAATGACTGTTTGGTTGTATTGATTTAAGCTTTCTAAATAGTTGAATTGCACGGCTAACGCTCTATTGAGACCTTGAAGGTATTCTACATAATTGATTGCTCCATTCGTATAGCTTTTATCAAATTGTGAAAGCATGAGTTTAGCTTGCGGTAAAGCTTGTTGTTTATAAAAGTTGACCGCTTTTAAAGATTTATTATACTGTTGCATTAGTTCGTTCCATTGCCCTTTCAGATTATTCTCAAGTGCTAACTTGTTAGCATCGGCTTCTTTTGTTTTTAGATTTGCCGCTTTAATATGTGCGGAGTACGGTTTGGTCCACAAGGGTAGAGCGACACCAATCATAAAACCAGAAAATCGGTTGGAAGAAGAATAAACCACTGCATTACCATTAATGTCTTGATTTGGTCCATTAAGCGAAAGATTAAAGTAACCAACTGAAAATTCAGGTAACAACTTTGCCTTCTCGACCTGATGCTCCAGAGTGGACAGCGCTAACAGTTGTTTATATTTCTGTAAATGCGGGTTACTTTTTATGCTACTGGAGTCTGCAACTGGCGGTAAAGTC
Organism: uncultured Cytophagales bacterium; assembly: GCA_963849955.1. Taxonomy (GTDB): domain Bacteria; phylum Bacteroidota; class Bacteroidia; order Cytophagales; family JAAEPT01; genus CAWFGW01. The sequence goes on from CAWKJU010000016.1 coordinate 67,449, forward strand.
ATCGCTTCTAATGAGTCAAAACTTAATTCAAAATCAAGCGACCCATTGAGTAAGGTTTGTAAATGTGTTTGATGAATTTGAATATCCGATTCGATGTTATTTTTCTGCACCGTCATTTCGGAGAGTGCTGTTTGTGCACTTACTTTTTCGAGTAAGTTGGATTCGCCCGTTTTATGTCGCAAGGTTGCCGCTTTCTCAAACCGGGTATAGATACTATCTTGTTGTTGAATCAAAGCCTTTTTATTATAGGCTAGCCAAAGCGAATAATAAGTGCTTTTGATTTCTCTAATCAACTCATTTCTAGCAACCTGCTTAGAAGCAGAAGCAATTTCGGTGGATTGGCTCGCAACTTTTTTCTGGTTGCTATATACACTCGGAAAAGCAAAAGCTTGATTTATGGTAAATTGGTTATCATTACTATAAATACTATTGTATTGCCCATGCATCCAATCGAGTTGGGTTTTAGGTAAGTTCCATGCTGCCCCTTCCAATGCTTCTTGCCGTTCGATGGTCAAATCTGCTGCTTTAAGATAGGGATTGTTTTTTTCAGCTAGTGAAATGAGTTGATCTAATTCAGACCCCGTCTGAGCTTCTGCTGTTAGTGAGGTCGCAAAGATGAATGCGATTACCGCAACTCCGTTGGTCATGTTTACTTTTTTAAACCCTTTTTCGAAATAATAATATAAAATAGGCAACACCACCAGAGTCAAAAAAGTAGCAGAAATTAACCCACCTATTACTACTGTAGCCAAAGGTTGCTGCACCTCTGCACCAGATGAGTTAGACAAGGCCATTGGCAAAAAGCCTAATGAGGCAACCGATGCAGTTAAAATCACTGGTCGTAACCTCGTTTCTGTGCCTTTGAAAATGCGTTCTTTAAGACTCATATTATCTTCTTTTTTTAATCGGTTAAACTCAGCGATCAACACAATCCCATTGAGTACTGCTACACCAAATAAGGCAATAAAACCTACACCTGCAGAAATACTAAACGGCATTCCTCTCAGCCACAATGCCACAATGCCACCTATCGCAGAAAGTGGTATAGCAGTAAAAATCAATAGACTTTGTTGAAATGAACCGAAAGTGAAATACAATAAAATGAAAATTAGAAATAATGCTGCAGGCACCGCTACGGCTAAGCGCCTTTTCGCTTTCACTAGGTTTTCAAACTGCCCACCAAACGTAGTGAAATACCCTGGTGCCAATTGAACCGAGGCGTCCAGCTTCTGTTGAATCTCCTCAACTATACTTTGCACATCACGGTTTCTAACATTAAAAGCCACGATAATTCGTCTTTTGGTATCATCTCGTTGAATTTGATAAGCCCCTTCTTCAAATTCTATAGAAGCCAATTGACGCAAGGGAATAGACATCCCCACTTTATTTGTGACATATAGGTTGGCAACATCGGCTTTGTTTTTTCGTTCCGTATTGTTCAACCGAATGACTAAATCAAATCGCTTTTCTCCTTCATACACTTGCCCAGCATAAGCACCGGAAAAAGCTGCTTGAATGGCCATGTTTACTTCTTTTATGGTAAAGCCAAACTTAGCGATTTTGTTTCTGTCATAGTGAATCACAATTTGATCAACACCTGTTACTTCTTCGATATACAAATCTTGCGCTCCAGCTGTTTTAGAAACAATTTTACCTACTTCATTGGCATAGGTAGAAAGCAAATCCAAATCTTCTCCATATATTTTAATGGCAACATCTTGTTTCACACCGGTCATCAATTCATTGAATCGCATTTGTATCGGTTGCTGAAACCCAAAGGCTACACCTGGTAATGCTTCTAAGGCTTTACCCATTTTTTCCGCCAATTCTTCTTTGGTTTCCGCGGACACCCATTCACTTTTGTCTTTTAAAATTACCATTACATCCGCGGCTTCGATAGGCATGGGGTCTGTAGGTATTTCACCTGCGCCAATTTTAGAAACTACTTGTATCACTTCTGGAAATTGTTCGAGTAAAATCTTTTCGACTTCTGTGGTTGTTTCAATCGTGTTCTGTAAAGAACTTCCTGTCATCAGTCGAGTTTCTAGCGCAAAATCACCCTCATCTAACGTAGGGATAAATTCACCGCCAAGGCGAGAGAAAATGATAAGCGCACCAATGAAGGCCACCGCAACAGCAATTAAAACTCCTTTTTTGTATTCCAATGCCCAATGAATCACGGGACTGTACACGCGGTGAAGTCTGTCGATGATTTTATCAGAAATGGTGCGTTTGTGTGAGATGTTTTTATTCAAAAACAACGCAGAAATCATCGGCACATACGTGATTGAAAGAATAAAGGCTCCAAGTATGGCAAAACTGACTGTTTGCGCCATCGGGCGAAACATTTTACCTTCTGTGCCCACCAACGCCAACAAAGGCAAATAGACAATCAAAATAATGATTTCACCAAAGGCAGCAGAATTTCTAATCTTCGCAGCGGAGTCAAACACTTCTTCATCCATTTGCCGTTGCGTCAAACGCTGTCCGTGTTTCATCATCCCAAAGTGATGTAAGGTAGCTTCTACAATAATAACCGCTCCATCGACTATTAACCCAAAATCAATAGCCCCCAAGCTCATCAAGTTACCTGAGACTCCAAACAAATTCATCATACTAAAGGCAAATAAAAGTGCCAAAGGAATTACTGAAGCTACAATAAGTCCAGCCCTGAAATTTCCAAGTAAGAGCAGCAACACAAAAATAACGATTAAAGCTCCCTCAGTAAGGTTTTTGGCTACCGTTCCAATAGCATTATCTACTAGTTTAGTTCTGTCCAAAAACGGTTCAATAATAACCCCCTCTGGTAATGATTTACTGATTTGTTCTATCTTATCTTTTATGCGACTAATAACTTCAGCGGAGTTTTCACCCTTCAACATCATGGCTATGGCACTAACCACTTCACCTTTTCCATTTCGAGTAGTCGCCCCGTAACGAACCGCATGCCCTAGTTGCACATCGGCTACTTGTTTAATCAGGACTGGATTTCCATTCGGATTGTTTCGAATAACGATGTTTTCAATGTCTTCAATAGAACCAACTAATCCTTCACTTCTAATAAAGTAAGCACTATGACTTTGCTCAATATAAGCACCACCAGTATTTTCATTGTTCTCTTGCAGGGCATTAAAAATATCAGTAATGCTAATGTTCATGCTTTTCAATCGATCCGTGTTGATCGCAATTTCATATTGCTTCAATTTCCCGCCTATGCTACTAACGTCAGCGACACCTGGCGTACCCAAAAGCTGTCTTCTCACAATCCAATCTTGTATACTGCGTAATTCTAAAGCGGTGTATTTCTTTTCGTAACCTGGTTTAGTGGTAACTACATATTGATAGATTTCACCCAAACCAGTTGAAACAGGTGCTAGCCAAGGCTCTCCTACACCAGTTGGTATTTGGTTTGAAGCTTCTGGTAATCGTTCGTTCACCTGTTGTCTCGCCCAATAGACATCCACATCTTCTTCGAAGACAATCGTGACTACAGATAAACCAAAACGAGACATCGACCGAATTTCTTCGATATCAGGAATCGTTGCCATGGTCAATTCGATTGGGAAAGTAATGAATCGCTCCACATCTTCTGCAGCTAAAGAAGGTGATGAGGTAATAATTTGAACCTGATTGTTAGTAATATCAGGTACGGCATCTATGGGTAGCTTAGACAAAGAAAAGCCTCACCAAATCACAAGAGCCAACACAAACAGCCCTGTAATTAGCTTATTCTGAATAGAATATTTAATGATGTTATTAATCATAATTGAAACCTGATTCCCCTTTGAATGGGAATACTTAAATCGTGAAAATTAATTAAATATGAGAGGGTTAGATATTAGATGCTAGAAAAAGATTCTTCACTAGATTCCTGTCTCGTATTACGACATCGAAACATAGTGAACAACTCTACCAAATGAATTTCTTGGTTCTTGACTCTAGAATCTTGATTCTAAATAATAGGTGGAGCCCTAAACTGATTACTTAATAAATAAAAATGGGTGTTATGAGCGATTTCATTGCTATTATAAAAAATATTAATTATCTGCTCTGATGTTGACGTTATAGATAATGAAAAAGGATTGGGTATATAAAAAAGAGTCATACTGGCACTTGCTTTTTCAACTGAGGTAGTTGAAGTTGTTAAATCATCATTTCCTAATTCTTGGTGTAACGCAAGTTGTAAATATTCCCAAAATGTATGTGCTGATACATGTTCGCTAACGTGTTCTTCTTCAGAATCTTCATCATAGTGATGATGTGGAACCACCTGATGTACAGATAATATTAGACCTATTGCTAGGAATAAAAAACGAATAGCGATATGTCGTTTAAAACGTGACATTGAGACAAATATGGGAAATTATTTTCAATCTTCCTCGTCTGATCCATCTAATGCCTTTCGACAAGCTGCACACTCACCTTCTTACCATGTTCACAACCCATTATGCAAATAAACAGTACCTGCGCTTCTTCCTTGTGCGTGTGTCTACGTTATAAAATTACGCTACAGGGTATTAGAGGTATTCATTTGAGCTAAGTTTCTTTTTCCGCAGCTGCAACTCCATTGGCTAATTGACAACTTTCTGAATCTAGTTCTGTCTCTATAGTGAAGTGCTCAAAATGATATTTCTCCAGATAGTTTTTAATCCTTTGTTTTATTTCCAAAATTTGATCAAATGAGTTGATTTTTTCCAGTTTTAAATGAGCAGTAAACACATGTTGTGTTCCTTCTAAGGACCAAATATGGATGTGATGTAATGATTGAATTTTCTCAATAGCTAACAGATCTTTTTCGATTTTAATTAAGTCGATTTCTTCGGGAACGCCTTGTAAAAACACATATAAGGTATCTTTTAATCTTCCAAAGACTCCCCACAATATGTAGGCAGTAATTAAAAGCGATAGTGCTGGATCGAGGTATTGAATATCTTTAAACTGAAGAACTATCGCTACAACTAATACTGCAACCCATCCTAACACATCTTCCAGCAAATGTCATGACACTACCTTTTCATTTAATGATTTACCTCCGCTCATTTTCCATGCAGCATATCCATTGACTAAAACTCCGATGATTGCAAACACAATCATTCCATCAGCATCTGAGTGTTGGGGTTCTAACAACCTTTCAATGGCTTGATATAGCACAAAAACAGACCCTACAATCAGCACCAAACTATTAATAAGAGCGCCTAAAAGTGAAAAACGAGAATAGCCAAAAGAAAACGTCTTATCAGATACCTGCTTAGATTTGCTATCCAAATACCAAGTCGTTCCTAGTGACAGGCTGTCGCCCAAATCGTGCACAGCATCAGAAAGTATAGCGATACTGTTTACATAGTACCCGCCTATGATTTCTAGAATCGTAAAGCTTATATTCAAGAAGAAGGCAACCTTCAAATTTTTACCCGATGTATTGTGGTTATGATTATGGTGGTCTCCCATTTTAATTAATTTACGCTATTATAAAACAAAAAACTTTACAACCAAACCACCAAGTAGCCAAGCATAACAAATAATAGCTACCCACTTAAGGCTTATTTCAAAAACTGGACTTTTTGGTGCCATCTCTTTATGATTCATTGCTTTTTCACCATTAAAAAAGCCTAAATAAATCAATACTCCAGAAATAAGTAAGAAAGCTACGTTCAAATAAAACGTGTAATTGAATTTGAAATGATCACTTTCCGTAATTTTTAAACTAGAAGCATCTGGTAACAGATCAAAGAGATTTAAGCCATAATGTAAAACAAGCGAAGCACCAATAAGGGAAGTAAACAGCAAGAACAAGATAAATAAGGACATTTTCCATCCGTAATATTTGGCGTTAATTCGCAAGATGGGAAACACGACCAAATCGCTAAAAATAAATGCCATTACGCCTGCGAAGCTCACCCCTTTTCCAAAAAGTAATGCCGCCAGCGGAATATTCCCCATAGAACCGATAAAGGTTAGAAAAGCCGCTATTGGACCAACAATCACATGCTCTAAGAGTGTAAAAAAACTAAAGGAGTCAGTGTTTTTACCCGTATTTATAAAAAGTGTTTGAAAAAAAGAGTCGGGGACAAATGCTGCCACGATACCGGCAATAGTAAACCCAATTGTGACATCTTTCCAAACCATTTTCCATTCCATCGCATACTGCTTACCTACTTTAGCCCAGCTTTCGGTAGACTGTAGTTTTTCGCTAAGTGATTTTTCGTCTGACATTTCATCATTGGAATCTTCTAGGTTTTCTCGGGCATTTTCAATTAACTTTTTAGGGTTGATAAGAATAATTAATAGCCAACTACTCGCGATTAATAAAAGACCTCCAACATATTCTCCAACCACAAATTGCCAGCCCATGAAAATTGAAATAATGATTCCCAGCTCTATAACTAGGTTAGTGGAGGCGAGCAAAAAGGCAATAGAAGAAACAAAACTAGCCCCTTTTTGAAAAAGCGACTTAGTGGTAGCCAATGCTGCAAAGCTACATGAGCTACTGATGAAACCGAAAAAGGTGCCGAGCAAAACACTTTTAGAACCTTCATTACCCATCGTTTTTTGCATGCGACTTTCGGTCACAAAAATCTGAATGGCACTACTTATAATGTATCCCAATACAAATGCCCATATTGCCATCCAAAAAAAACCTGTGGAAGTATAAGCCGCTTCTCCCCATTGTTTTAAAAAGGTATCCATGATCACACTAATTTTATTTCTCTAGTCGATTGATTATTTCCTTCATTTGAGCAATTTCTCTTTTTTGTGCTTCTATTATTCCTTTCGCTAACTCTGCCGTTTCAGGATCTTCAAAAGTAGCTTGCTCACTTACTAATATCGCGATAGAATGATGAGGGATCATGGCTTTCATATACTGCACATCTTTTACGGTGCTTTGGGTACGAAGCAGATAAATGCTTACTCCTGTGACTAAAACCGCTAGGGTAATAATGATCGTGTTCATTTTTTTGTTTTGATACATACCTAGCATAAAAAGAAGCATCATAATAGCCATAGGACCTACCATATAAAAAGCCATAAATGCACGTGTTTCACTAAGGTAAATGTGATCAAGTTGAGCAACATTAAAGAACATGGCTAAGTACATAAAGACAAATGAACATGCCATCATCAAACCGAATTTTGCGTAATTATTTTTCATGATAAATTTAAAGTTTAGGTTGAAGTTTTAGTTTGTTAGAACCGGGCTGTTAATCCACCACCAGCACCAAAGCGGTTGTCGTAACTGGCCATTATTGAAAAGTTTCTTGAAAGCATGTATTCTAAACCTGCTGACCATACTGTTTCTGATTGATACGTTTTTTTCTTTCCGTTTTCGGTAGGCAATTGGTTTACCCAGCCAAAATCTGTTTGAAACTCATATTCTCCAAATAGCATTAATTTAGGAAAGATCATTACCGACCTGCTCAACCCAATTTGTGGTCTCAACTTACTATCCATTCGTACGTCTAGGTTAAACATATAAGGAGTTAAAAAACGAATACCTCCAATAGCTGTAGTAGAAATTTCATCAAGGCTGTTTGCTTTTTCATTTTCAATATTGGTTCCTACAAAAACTCTAAAATAGTCGTATAAAAACCGTTCGTAAGTTAATTCTGATTCCAAGTTTTTATTCCAACCATATTCTGCTCTCAGCATAAATTGATTTCGAGTGTTGGAGGTCACAAAATTTACATCTGTCATGTGAGAAGCTACATCAGCCATTCCCCAGTTATAAAATCTCTCGCCTTCTTTTTTCAAATTATCTAAATCATAACCTGCTAATCGAGGATCTCTTATAGTGTCATAACTATAAATACGAGCCATTCCACTCATCATATGATATAACACATGACAATGGAAAAACCACTCACCCGACTCTGACGCGTCAAATTCAATGACTGTTTTCTGCATTGGAGGCACATTTACCGTGTGTTTTAAAGGAGAATAATCACCGTTCTCATTGATGACTCTGAAAAAGTGACCATGTAAGTGCATTGGGTGATGCATCATGGTTAAGTTGTTCAACGTGATGCGCACAACCTGACCTTGGTTTATTTTTATTTTATCCGCTTTGGAAAGTGGTACACCATTCATACTCCAGATGTAGCGCCACATATTTCCTGTAAGGTTTAATAAAACTTCTTTTACCTCTTTAGTCGAGTCAAAATCCGTTTTTGTTGGTGATTTTAAATAATCGTATTTGTATTCTGAAAATAAATCCATCTTCATACCGCCTCCTGATGACATGTCCATTTCTTTCTTTTTCGAGTCTTTGTCCATTTCACCCATGTCCATGTCCATGTTTTGATGCTTATCATCTTTCATTTTTGAATCAGACATATCCTTGTCTTTTTTATTCATTTTCATCCCCCAGTTTTTCATCATTTTTTGAGGGTCTTCGTCACTTGGGTTAAGTTTGGTTGCAGGAGCACCCATACGCATATCCATTTTGGCCATGGACTTCATCAATTCTATTTTGTCAGGTCGCGGTAAAACTTCGGCTTTAATTATTTCACCTTTACCAAAGTATGCTGTAGTATGTCCCGAGCCATCTTGAGCCATTGATCGTAGTTCTATTTTCCCTGTTTTCGGAATTTCGATGATAAAATCATAGGTTTCTGCAATCGCGATAAAAGTCTTGCTTTGTTTTACATGTACTACATCTAATCCATCAGCAGCAATAAGTGTTGGACCATTTCCACCAAAAGTCATCCAAAACTGAGACGAAGAAGCACCATTAATAATCCGGAGCCTCACTTTTTCTCCAGGTTTAAGGTCAGCGTATTCTTGGGTTTGTTCCCCGTTAGTTAAAAAAGCGTTGTAATAAATATCAGCAATGTCAGCACTCTCCATTCGCTGTTTCCAAAAGTTAAGTTGAGCACCAAAACCACCTTGAGCAATCACTCGGTTTAATGGTGTGGCTGTACCTTTTTTAATGTTATACCATTCGTTTCCACGTTTTAAGTTACGCAGCACATTCATTGGCTTTTGATCTGTCCAGTCCGACAGCACCAAAACTAGTTCTTTATCATACGTGTGAGTCTCTTTTTTTGGCTCAATTACAATTGATCCATAAACACCACTTTGTTCTTGCAACATCGTATGGGAGTGATACCAATAAGTACCGGCTTGTTGAAGAGGAAATTCATATTTAAGTGTTTTTCCTGGCTCTATTGGCGGTGTAGTCAAATAAGGAACTCCATCATTATAGTTTGGTAAAATTAGCCCATGCCAGTGAACAGACGTCTCAACATCCATTTCATTTTTAACATAAATTATGGCATATCCGCCTTCTTTAAAACGTAATGTTGGTCCTGGTATTGATCCATTAATAGTCATTCCCATTACTTCTTTTCCAGTTTTGCTTACCATTTCTTTTCTAATGGTAAGGTTGTAAGTAGAAGTATCTGTTTGACTGTAGCTATGGTGAAGAAACGTAATTATAAATAACAGCGCTAATAGATTACGTGTGATAGAGTTAATCATTTGGGGGATATTTTTTTTAAGAAGGAAGTTTGTTTGGAATAATATCAATATAAAAGTTAACCCTGAAGCAGCTTCAAGGTTAACTTTTGAGAAGTGTTTAGTATGTTATGCGTTTACAGAAAGAAAAGCGTCACATGCTTCTACACACTCTTTGCATGCTTTTGCACATTTTTGGCAATGCTCCATATCGTGTGATTGGCAAGTTTCTTCGCAGCTTTCACAAATAGTTTTACATGCTTTTACCACAGCGTCAGCATGAGACGAATCTCTTGATAAAATTTGAAGTGCAGCAGAACAGATATCGGCACAGTCTAAATCTGTAGCGATACACTCCTTCATTTTTTTAACATCCGCTTCGTTTAAACAGCTTGATGCACATATTCCGCAAGCCTCAATACACTTTGCAAGTGCTTGCATTAAATTAGTTTTTTCCATTGTTATTAATATTTAAGTGATAAATCAATTTGATTAATAACTCAACTAATACAATTCCATTTGTTTTTTTAAAACTTGTTCAATTTTCAGTAAAACTTAACAAGAACTAAAACAGCTGGTAATCAGATGTTATCGAGTGTTTTTCGCTGGCTAAATTCTGATTTCTTGTAATCTCGTGGACTTAAACCTGTTACTTTTTTAAAGGCTTTACTTAATGCTTGTTGGGAGAGATACCCTACCTGTAGAGAGATTTCCTCAAGTGATAGCTGATTATATTCTAAAAGCTCTTTTGTTTTTTCAATTCTCAAGCTTTGCCAATATTGCTCAATAGAACGGTTTTCCGTTTTCTTAAACGACTCACCAATGGATGCATAGGATACGTTTAATTCTTCACTTAAATAAAATGACAAGGTAGTGCCAAAGTTAGCTAGCCTATTGGCACTACATAAGTCTATCATCAAAATTTTAACTTGCTCCGTTATTATTTTATCCGCATCATATAATATGCTAAAACCCTCCCGTTCTAAATGAGTTGCTAAAACCTGTTCATCAAAGCTTTCATCTAACTGGATTTTCCCCAATTCTACTGTAAAATTTTTCACCTCCAATGAGGTAAGGAGATGTTCGATTACTCTTATGCACCGCGGACAAATCATGTCTTTGATGTAAAGTGTCTTAAGCATATTATTTTAATTAGGACAAAAGAATTTTTATTTATCTGAGAGCAAAACTCAGTTGATCTGAATTATTGTTTTTCAAGTTCCATGTGACACACTGGGCATTCTCCTGTGTGCGAATAGTGTTTTTCTCCCTCACACTTCATCGGGCAAATATAAGCTTCTTCTGCAGGGGCAACTTCTGTGTTATCTTCTTCCATAGGATCGCCCATACCGTTGTGGTCATGTTCATGCATGTCTGACTGATTCGACTGACATGATGCCAATGAACAAAGCGCCACTGTAAAGATTAAGATTGTACGTTTCATGGTTATATGATTTTTTTGGATTAATAAATTATTTTTTGATCGTTAAATAGACCCACTCTCCAATTTAAGTTTTAAAGAGTAGGTGAGTTTGAAGGGTAAAGTTCGGCATAGGTTACCGTTTCTTTTTCATTAATTCTTCTCACAATTAATTCTTTTCTTAATTGGCTTCTATGGGTTAAGCCTGATGATGCTAACAACTCTTCAAAGCCTTTAAGGGTGTTCTTATGAAAGTTGGCTACTTTAGTTTTTTTGTCTTCAACTACTAGAGAAGCTACACGATGCGGATCCATGGTGGTAATACCTGTAGGGCAAGTGTTTTGATTACACTTTAACGACTGTACACACCCAAGGGCAAACATCATCCCCCGAGCACTATAACAGGCATCGGCACCAAGGATAAGAACTTTTGCTATATCAAAAGAAGAAATGATTTTTCCACTAGCGATGATTTTGATCTCTTTTCTTAGGTTATATTTATTTAAGGTTTGATGTGCTATATCCAACGCTTCGTTTAACGGAGTACCTACCCAATGGAGTGAATCCATATTTGCAGCACCACTGCCTCCTTCCGCACCATCAATAGTGATAAAATCGGGATAGTTTTTCAGGTTGGAAAAAGTGGCTATAATATTTTCAAAATCGGCTTTTGAACCCACGCACAACTTTATTCCAATTGGTTTCCCGTTTGCTAAAACTCGAAGTTTTTGTATGAATGCTACCAATTCCTTAGGATTAGAAAATGCGGAATGCTGTGCTGGTGAGTGTATTTCTTGATGAGGTTTAATTTCTCTGTATTTCGATATTTCTTCTGTATTTTTTTTCGCAGGAAGTATGGCTCCAAACCCAGGTTTTGCACCTTGAGAAATTTTCACTTCAACCATTTTTACCAAGTCATCTTGAGCAATAGTTTTAAATTTTTCTTCATCAAACTCTCCCTTGTCATTTCTACATCCAAAATATCCAGTACCAAACTGAAAAATAATATCAGCGCCATGTTCTTGGTGGTAGGGTGTAAAACCTCCTTCACCCGTGTTTTGTGCAAATGCACCTAGTTTTGCTCCTCCGTTGAGTGCTAACGTGGCATTTTTACTAATAGAGCCAAAACTCATACCTGCGACATTTAAGATACTAGAGGAATACGGCTGCTTGCAAAAGGAACTACCAACTGTAATACGAAAATCATCTTCCACATTTTTAGCTGGAAAAGCAGAGTGAGAAAACCATTCACGACCTATTGCGGTGTAGGGCATCTGAGTACCAAACGGCTGAGTCATGTTATTATCTGAAGCTCTTTTGTAAACAATTTCTTTTTGTATCCAAGTAAAAGGTTTGCCTTCAGTACGATCTAAAAAAAGTAATTCCTGAAGTACATGTCGTTGCTTTTCTAACAGTCGACTTATTCTACCTATCAAAGGGTAGGTTCTTCTAATATTATCACTTTTATTGAAAAAATCGATAAACCCAAGAATAAGTAAAGGGACTAGTATAAGACCTAGCCACCAATGGTACGGTCGCCATAAACCTAATAAGATTAGTAATAGTGAAAAAATAATTGCGCTGTATATAAAGTACTTCCTCATTGTTGTTGCTTTTTATTGTTGTGAATAATTTTAATAAAAAAACACTCCTAATGGGAAAAATCCCCTAGGAGTGTTTTTTATCATTCACTTTCAAGTTTTGCTATTTCAATCGATTTAATTTGAATTTTTCCTGAACCTTCTAACATCAATCCTACATAACCATCTTCCATTTCTTCCGCATGCCCGTGAGTAACATTTGTTTCACCCACATATCCTTTGTAGTGCGTGCCAGCGGCCGTTGCTTTCAAAACCATCCAATCATTGGTTGAGCTAAATTCTCCTTTATCCAGAATAGTTGGTTTGCCTTCTACCATTCTTCCCAACTGCATGTTGTTACCTTCTATAGAAACAAATTCATAATTAGCTTTGTCCTTTACATGGTGTACAACCTTAATTTTACCTTTAAAATCTATTTTTTTCAAAGTTGCAACAATGCCTACATTGCCATACGAAGCATGAAAAACAAATGCTGTTGGCGTGCCATCTGCTGTCACTTCTAACACAGTAGTTCCATCAACTTCTTTTGTCTCGGGAGTGATGTTGCTCATTTCGCCAACTACAAAGTGAAAGTCAGATTGAATCACTTCCTCACCATTACCGCTAGGCATCCACGTTTTAGAACCCGCTGATTCCATCTCTTCATGCTCGTGGTGGTGCTCTTCTCCAGATCCATGTTCGTGGTGGTCTTCATTTCCCTCCATTTCAGCATGGTCATGTTCTCCTTCATTCATTTCGGAGTGGTCATGTTCTTCGGTTTCTGAGTGTTCGTTTTTGCTTGTTCCTGAACAAGAGCTAAACAGATATGCTCCTGTAGAAAAGACTGTTGCGTAAAATAATATTTTTGATTTTTTCATACTTTTATTTTATTTTTTATTGGTTCCGACACCATACTTATAGACTAATTTTCCTCCCATGTCTGCTGTTTTACCTACCATTCCAGCACCTGCTGCTCCTAATAAAAACAACACAATGGCTACAGCGGTGATTTTATCCCATTTTTTCCAAAAAAGGAAAAGACGGATAATGGCGTAACCAGTAAAAGAATAAAAGGTATAATGCCCCCAGTCCGAATGGTGGCTAGCTGTTAGCTCACCTTGCATGGGAATAGTTTGACTGTGCATCGCATTTTCACCTGTTAACAAAGCGGCATATGCAGCTATTGCTCCTAAGGCATACAGAGAAGTTGTGGTGTTTCTCAACCACTCCTTTTTCAGAAAAAGCCCAAGCAAATCTGCTAATACCGCAATGATCCAAAGCACTATCGGAAAGTGAATAATTAAAGGGTGAATGTTTGGCATCCATTCTGGCAGTAATGATTCCATAATTTTTTTATTTAACCGTTTCTTTTACACTTCCACATTTCATCATCTTCTCTCCGAAATAGGGATTTTTGATTTCTTTTTCACTCGAAAGCCAATACGCACCACTATTACTATTTGCCATTGGACAATAGTCTACATATACCTCTCCCATTGTGACCTCACTTTTCTTTACGAGACTCATCATTTCATTGCTTAAAGTAGCAAATGCAGTACGTTGACTTTCTAAATCAGCTGTTTCTGTTATTTTTTTCGCTGCTGTTTGAGCTGCCTTTCCGTTTTCTAAAGAAGCTAGTGTTTTTTGTAATGCCTCAGCCGCTAATTTAGCTTCGGTAGCACTAGATGCAACCAACGCATTTTTAACTACAAGGTATTCGGTATAGGCAGCGCTTACTTTTTTATCTTTAAACATAGGATCCATTTTTTTTGTCATCACTTTTTCTTTTTTATGCTCATGTCCTTCGTGAGCGTGTTGAGCGAACGTTCCCCAGCTTACTAAAGCCATTGAAACTACAAGAATTGTTTTTTTCATTTTAGTGTATTTTATTAGTTAAACATTTGATTATTAATAAGAAATTTTTATTCACTAGTAATTCCTTCATGCATAAATTCGGCTTTCACTACTTTACCTTTAATCAGTAACTCAACCACACAGTGAAAAGCCGTAGAACTTGTGAGTTGAGCAGTAAAAGAATATTCTCCTTTTGCATTTAGTTTTGATTCAATTTCTTGGTCGTTATAATGTATCGTTACCGTGCCAGAAATTTCTTTGTTTTCCAGAGGCTTTAAGTTTGACTTATAAACGTAAAAAGTAAGCTGATCTTTTTTTAGAAATAAGTCGGTGACCATTTCTACTTTATATTTATCAGCATTACTTATCTTTCCTCTGTGCGGGGCTACTTTATTAGGGGTGGTGTTCGAGGTGTTTCCATGCCCACCACTACCATGATCATGTTGTGCCATGGCAAAACAACTAGCTAAAACTAAAGGGATGATTAAAATTATTTTTTTCATTTCTATTTAATATTAAGTGTGCTTTATTTAAGTAGTTGTGTCACTTGTTGTATAGTAATTGTAGAACAGCTACCCCAACTATTATTAAAACCAATAGGATCCAGCCTATTTTTTTAGACCAAACTTGTAGTTTGGTAGGTGGTTTTTCATTCCCCGTTTTGCAGCATTCTTTCATTTTAATGTTGATTTTACTTCACCACAAGAACTCATCGCTTGTCCGAAATAAGGGTTTTTGATTGCCTTTTCTGAGCTAATCCAATCCGCTCCTTTGTCTTTATTTGCCATTGGGCAGTGTTGTACAAAGAGTGTTTGCGTGCTAAAGTCAAACGTTTTAACCAAGTCGATCATGGTTTCAGAAATACCTATAAAAGCACTACGAACTTCTTCTATCGATTGCCAATGCTCACTGTGCTCCAGCGACTTATTTAATGTCATTTGAAAGCCCATCCACTTGTCATGAGCAGGACCTTGAAAGTTTTTCATATCAACTTCTTGAAGCGCTTTTTTGAAGTTGGCTAAATCTGTTTTAACTGTTTTGAAATCATCCTTTACCAAATCATCTTTTAGTTTTAAATAAGTGTCAGACAGTTTTTGAAGTTGTTTTTTTGCCTTATCATTAATCAGCACATCAGCAGATCGTTCCATCAAATCATCCGATTCCATAGGATTCATCATACTTGGTTTTCCAGCTAGTTGTGCCGCTGCGTCTATACTAAACGTACCGTTAACCGCAACCTCTTCTCCTTCTTCTAAGCCTTTATTAATGACAAAGCTATCGCCTAATGAAGGTCCTAAGACCACTTGTCGCAATTGAAAACTGACTCCTTTTTCTTCACTGGTTTTTACATAGACCACCGACTTTTCACCTGTCCACATCACCGCTGTTTTTGGAATTACAATGGTAGCTTTTGCGCCATTTAAAGCATTTTTAAGTATGCCCGACACAAACATTTCAGGCTTAAACCGCAAGCCTTTATTGTTGATATCAATTCTTGCTTTTGCAACGCGAGTCTTTGGATTAATTATGGGGTCTAGAAAACTTATTTTTCCTGTAAACTTTTCTCCAGGAAATGACTGAATCGTGTACTCTACTTCGTTTCCTTTTTTTACAAACGACAAATCACTTTCATACACATCAAACAACACCCAAAGTGAGGAAAGATCTGCTATGTCATACAAACCAGCACCCTGCGTAATATAGTCACCTTGGTTTACCATTTTATTGATGACCACACCACTTTTATCGGCATAAATCGAGAAGTTCTCCTTCGCCTTACCCGTTTGTAAGAGTTCATCTACTTGTCTATCAGAAAGTTTCCAGTTTTTCAATTTTTCTTTTGCAGCATTAAAAAGAGCGGGATTAGTCGTTTTGATTTTCTCAGCTTGAAAGAGTTCTTCTTGCGCAGAAACTAATTCTGGAGAGTATATGGAGCCAATTACTTGCCCTTTAGTAATAAACTCACCCGTGTAGTTGACAGACAACTGTTCTACCCGCCCACCTATATGAGCGGTTTGAGCAACTACTTTTCGTTCGTCTGCTTGTATTTTACCATTCAGACGGATTTCCTTAAACGGAAGTTGTTTTTTAACTACAGCCGTTTGTACACTGGCTAGCTGCATAGCCGTTGGCGACATTTTTACTTCCAGAGGGTTTTCATCGGACTCATCACCTCCTCCAACAGGAATTAAATCCATCCCGCATATAGGGCATTGCCCTGGTTCTGGCATACGTATTTGAGGATGCATACTACATGTCCATATTTCGTTTTTTGATTCTTCAATTTGCTGATGTGCTGATGTATTGTCTTGATTTTTTGATGGGATAATTAGCCAGCCTATTATTATTCCAGCTACTAGGGTAGCACCTACTAAAAACCATTTATTATTTATTACTTTTTTCATAGTCGTTTCATTTTTATAAGTCCTTTTTTAATAAGTATAATCAGCAAATCTCGCCTTCGTCAGTGTCCCCACTGACGAACTAAGCGGTAAATGTTTGTGGGGACACAAACATTGGCGAGTTAACGCGAACTCAAAACTTATTTCAACAATCTCATTCCTCTGTATCATTATTCTTTAATTTTTATAAACAATCAAAATCAGTCATTAGAACATCGATTCATCAACACATTAGCACATCAAACAATCAGCACATTAGCACATCAGCACATCAGCACATCAATTAATCAACTAACCAATACTCTGAACCCGCAACCTCAATGCATTACCAATCACCGAAACCGAACTGAAACTCATCGCCAGGGCTGCTATCATCGGAGATAACAAGACACCAAAGAACGGAAAGAGCAAACCCGCTGCAATTGGAATACCTAAGACGTTATATGCCAAAGCAAAAAACAGGTTTTGTTTGATGTTGCTCATCACTTTCATACTTAGGTTTCTCGCTTTCACGATACCGTGTAAGTCGCCTTTTACCAATGTGATGGAAGCACTTTCGATGGCTACATCGGTGCCCGTTCCCATAGCAATACCGACATCACTTTGAGCCAATGCAGGGGCATCGTTTATTCCATCACCCGCCATGGCTACTATCCGTCCGTTTTCTTGTAATTTTTTTACTTCGTTTAGTTTGTCTTCAGGTAACATGCCTGCTTTGAAATCTGCTAAGTTGAGTTCGTTGGCAACGGCTTGCGCGGTGTTGAAATTATCACCCGTCAACATGATTACCTCAATCCCACTTTCTTGCAATTCTTTGATTGCCTGAGCACTGGTTTGTTTTATTTTATCACCGATAACCACATAACCAATTACCTGATTTTCTACCGATAAGTAAGAAACCGTTTTACCTTGTTTTTGAAATTTTTCAGCTGTTTGCGTAGCTTGTTCATCAATAGTAGCCTCGGAATGCTGCATCATTTTATCATTACCCAAGGCTACTTTTTTTCCCTCAATTTTTCCTTCTACACCTTTTCCAGTTACTGCATTAAAATCTTCTAATTTGAGCAACTCCACTTCTTTTTCTTTACCATATTTCACAGTGGCTTGCGCCAAAGGATGTTCACTCTGTTGATTCAGCGAAGCAATCAACTGTAATACTTTTTCTTCTGTATATGCATCCCCGAAAACGCCAATAGTGTCTACAGTTGGTTTTCCTTCAGTGATTGTTCCTGTTTTATCGATGATCAAAACATCCACTTTATTCATTTTTTCTAATGCTTCAGCACTCTTAATTAAGACTCCGTTTTGAGCTCCTTTACCTACTCCAACCATCACAGACATAGGCGTAGCCAAACCTAAAGCACAGGGGCATGCGATAATTAAAACCGCAATCGCATTGACCAGTGCATACACATAAGCTGGCTCTGGACCATAAATAGCCCAAACCGCAAAGGTGATGGCTGAAATAATGACTACGATAGGCACAAAATAACCAGAGACTTGATCGGCCAATTTTTGAATGGGTGCTTTACTTCTACTGGCGTTGTTTACCATCTCAATAATTTGAGAAAGCAAGGTATCAGAACCCACTCGCTCGGCTTTCATCAGAAAAGATTGGTTACCATTAATGGTTCCGCTGCTTACTTTGTCATCGGCAGTTTTGTTCACAGGTATCGGCTCGCCCGTAATCATGGATTCATCTATAGATGTGCTTCCCTCAGTAAGAATTCCATCCACTGGAATTTTCTCTCCTGGCTTTACCCGAAGAATATCACCGACTTGAATAGCATCTATAGAAATCGTTTCTTCTTTTCCATCCGTAACTCGAACAGCTTTGTTCGGAGCTAGTTTTAGTAGTGATTTTACTGCGTCAGTTGTTTTACTGTGCGCTCGGGCTTCCAGCACTTGTCCCATTAAAACTAAGGTCAAAATCACAGAGGCTGCTTCAAAATAGACATGCACACTACCAGATTCTGTTTTAAATTGGTCAGGGAAAAAATCAGGAAACAACATGCCAAACAAACTAAACAACCACGCTAATCCCGCTCCGATGCCAATGAGTGTGAACATATTTAAATTCCAAGTGACCACTGAGCGATAGGCTCTTTTGAAGAACATCCACGTAGCATAAAATACTACAGGCAAGGAAAGTGTGAATTGTACCCAATTCCAGTATTTCAGTTCCATCAGTTGGTACAATGGATTGTTAGGGACCATCTCCGACATAGCAATCAAAAAGATAGGCACCGTAAAAGCGGCTGCTATCCACAACTTTTTTGAGAGTTTTTTGTAGGTTTTTTCTTCTGCCGAAGCTTCTGGGTTTTTTGGGACTAAATCCATTCCGCATTTCGGGCATGCACCAGGTCCATCTTGCACTACTTCTGGATGCATTGGACACGTATATTCTTCTGATGAGGTAGGTTTTGTACTTGCCTGTGCAACTAAGTCCATTCCACAAACAGGACAATCACCAGGTTTGTCATACGTTTTATCACCCTCACAATGCATCGGACAATAATAAACACCTTTACCTGAGGTAACAGGTGCTGATTTTTTCTTAGGCACGTCAACAATTTTTTCACTTGGAAGATGAATGGAATACCGCCCGCCATCATTTTTTAAAGCTTCTTGAAAAGTCTCAATAGGAATATGAGTTTCCATTTCGATGGTGGCTTCTGCCTTTTCCAAATCCACCACTGCATTAGAAACTCCTTCAATTCCTTGCAGCGTTTTTTCTACATGCCCCCGACACCCATTACAGGTCATTCCTTGTATTTTATAAGTATATATCATTTTGTTTCTCTTTTTTGGTTATTAATAAATTCTTAAATCCAACTCAACTTCGTTAATGTCCTGAAGATGATGTTTGTGAAGACCCCCGCCTTCGTCAGTATCCTCACTGACGAGCACGTATAAAAATCAACCCATCAACCCATCAGCACATCAAACAATCAGCTCATCATCAAATCAACCCATCATCACATCAACTCATCAGCACATTAACATATCAAACAATCAGCACATCATCAAATCATTCCCCTTTAGCAGTCAAGTAATCGATTTGAGCCAATGCGATATAGAAATTTTTTACCGCTGTTACCCCTGCCGTTTCATAAGCAAGAAGTTGCTGTTGCATGCGCAGAATTTCCTCAAAATCTTTACCAGAATTGCTGTAGGATACATAGAGTAACTCCACGACCTGCTGCGTTTTTTTTGATTGAGTTGCATACAATTCGCTCATCTGCCTAGATTTTTCTAACTCATACCACGCCATTTCATATTGGCTTGTAAGTCTATTTTCTATGACTATTTTTTGAGACGTAAGCGCGGTTTCCATCAATGTTGCTTCTTTTCTTAGCGCTTTATATTTTCCTCTATAAATAGGTAAACTCATAGAAACCATTGGCATAATCGCGTCTTGTCCGTTTTGTGGAATAGATACATCGGGTCTTTTAGCGATCACTACATAATCGATACCTACTCCAAATTGTGGTCTTCCTTGTTTTTCTGCCAAAGATTCATTGATATGAGCTGCTTGAATTTGTAAATCCAAAGCTTGTAATGTAGGATTTGCTGCGAAAAGACTGTCTTGGGTAGTACTTATGGGTTTTTCGCTCAATTCTAAAGAATCCTCAATAACTACTGAAAGTGAATCATTGCGGCTGAGCAAGCGATTAAATGCCACTTCTAATGGCTTTTTCTTGTCTTTCAACAATTGAATATCGGTTTTCAATTCATCCATCATAATATCTACACGAAGCGCGTCAACCAAAGCACTTTTACCATTTGAAAACGCGATGGTCGCTAACTCTTTATAAGTCGTTAAAATGGCTAAGTTCTTTTTTTGCAGTCGCAACTGTGCCTCCAGTTCATAGAGGGGATAATATGCTGATTTCACTTGAAAGTAAAGCTCGTTTTGATCGTCCAAAAAGAGTTGATACTTCGCATCTGCATTCAACGAAGCGACATTACCGCTAGCTTTCAGTGTCCCAAACCAAGGAAACATTTGAGTCAAAGAAATACGTGCCTGCTGCTGACCAACGCGTGTTTCAATCATTCGCCCAAAAGCACTTACAGATAAGTTAGGGTCTGGTAATGCTCTCATTTGTGATATTTGCTGCAAGGCTACTTCAAACTCTGCATGAGATGCTTTTAAGTTGGGGTTGTTCTCCGCAGCTTCCTTTAGGTAATCGTCTAGGGTTTGAGAGACACATGGAGATATCGTTGAAATAAATAGAAATAAATAGAAATAGATAGCCTTCATTTTTTTGCATTTTGTTTTGTGACCGCGATGAAATTATTGAGTTTAATTTCAAGAGGTTTGTGAATTTCTTGAAGTGAATCAAATATGGTTTGAGTAATAATTTTTCTTTCCAACATTAGTTCTGCCCAATGTTGACAAGCTTCAGATAGTGAGCCTCTTGAGAAATGATAAAACCGTGCTTTTTCTAAGTAGTGATACCGAGCATATCCTTCAGCGATATTAGCACCAACCGAATCCGCAGACCGAATAAATTGATCACCAATTATTTTTTTCTGTTCATAATTAAGATTTGAATAAATATCCCACGCCAACGAAGAAAGCTTTCGAGCAAGCTGATAGACTTGCAAATCCTTTAAGGCTATATATGTCGTTGTTTCCATTTTATTTAATATTCAATTTATATCAACCTTATTTCTTTGAGCTTTTTTAAGTGAATATTCCTCTCTTAAAGCAAACAACACCGGCACAATAAAGTAAGAACTGATGTCGATAATCATTCCCCCAAAAGCAGGTATCGCCATAGGAATCATGATATCCGATCCTCTTCCTGTTGAGGTGAAAATGGGTAGTAGTGCAATAATTGTGGTTGTGGTAGTCATCACGCAGGCTTTTATTCTTCGGTGTCCACCTTCAATTGCTGCTTTTCTGATTTCTTCTACCGAAGTCGTTTTTCTGTCCTTAAATGTTTGCGTCAAGTATGTTCCCATCAATACACCATCATCGGTTGCTAAACCAAACAAGGCAATAAATCCTACCCAAACGGCCACACTGAGATTAATGGGCTGCATTTGAAATAAGTCCCTCATATTTGTGCCGAATAAATCGAAATTCATAAACCACGGCACTCCCCACAGCCAGAGCATAATAAAACCACCACTAAATGCTACAGATATACCTGTAAAAATCATGAGTGAGGTAGTTACTGAACGAAATTGGAAATAAAGAATTAAGAAGACGATTCCTAATACAAGAGGCACTACAATAGTAAGTCGTTTTTCAGCACGGATTTGATTTTCATAACTACCAGAGAACTTGTAGCTAATTCCAGCAGGGACTATCAGTTCTTTCTGATCTATTTTATTCTGAATAAAGCGCTGCGCTTCTTCGACTACATCCACTTCTGCATAACCCGCTTTTTTATCCAACAAGACATAACCCACCAAAAAGGTGTTTTCACTTTTTATCATTTGAGGGCCAGCCACGTATTCAATATCTACTAAATCCCCAAGGGGAACTTGAACACCTGTTGGCGTTGGGATATAGATTTTTGCAATACTACTTGGATCCTCCCTTAATTCTCTTGGATATCGAACTCTAACAGGAAACCTCTCTCTACCTTCAACGGTAGAGGTGATTTGCATTCCACCGATAGCTATTTCTATTGTTTGCTGTACATCTTCAATGGTTAGTCCATACCGAGAAATGGCATCTCTATCGATATTGAGTTGCAGAT
Source organism: uncultured Cytophagales bacterium (assembly GCA_963849955.1). Lineage (GTDB taxonomy): Bacteria > Bacteroidota > Bacteroidia > Cytophagales > JAAEPT01 > CAWFGW01. Next base: position 89,875 of record CAWKJU010000016.1, read on the forward strand.
AGGGCTTCCCGACTATTCGATCAGCAAATACGGCTTCACTTTTTATCGAAGGCACTTCTTTTAAAATAGCTTCTAATTTTACTCCGAAATCTTCGATCGTTTGAAGGTTTGGCCCATACACTTTAATCCCCATTGGTGCTCTCATACCTGTTTGGAGCATGATTAAGCGCGTTTCAATCGGTTGTAATTTGGGAGCAGAAGTAACCCCAGGTATTTTTGTTACCCGTACAATTTCATTCCAGATGTCATCAGGTGTTTTAATTTCTTCACGCCAGTTTCTGAAATAATTACCTGAAGCATCCTCGATTAAACTAATAGAGCTAATTCCTTGTACCAGTGCCTCATTATTAGACACAGTATCGCCAGTAGTTAAAATAAATCGATTTTCATTATCTGTTTTAAACCGTTCGCGATGCCCTTTTTTGTTTAAAGCATATTCTGGTTTGTAGTTGATAATGTTTTCATACATCGAAATGGGTGCTGGATCCAACGCGGTTTCTGACCTCCCCAATTTACCAACTGCCAGTTCTACTTCAGGAATATTAGCGAGTAGCATATCCAACTGCTGTACTACACGTTTACTTTGTTCAACTCCTGCATGAGGCATTGAGGTGGGCATCAATAAAAAGCTACCTTCATTCAAAGAAGGCATAAACTCTTTACCAACACCTGGAAAGGTATGCGATAAGCCACTCCAAACAGACGTAGTTCTAATGTTTAAATGTACAGCATCAAACCCAGTTGCCACAAAGCCAAATAGTGAATTAAAGCCTAACCAAATGGTAATTCCCAGTACAACTAAAAAGGTAGGAATGGAAAGAAAAGCCAATTTATGATCTAAACACCATGCTAAAATTTTTCTGTAATAAAGATCTAATAAGGTAAACGTGCCGAGCACTAACGTAACCATTAAAGCAACAAACAGAAAGTTGTAGGTTAATGATTTTGAAGCTCCAAGTGGCATCCAATAATTCGCCAATAAACTTGTCACTGAAATTACGGCTACAATTACGGATAGATTATTAGTCAACCAATTTTTCTTAGGGCTGTACTCTTGCACGAACCAAGCAATTCCGAAAGCCATTAAAGTCAAGCCTGACCAAAGCGAAACCCAAATAGACGTAGCTAAGCCAGAAAGAATTAACAGGACATTAAAAAGTTGTCCTCTTCTATTTTTATTGATTTTAATGCCGAAAAACCAATGAGCGAAACTAGGAAGAATGAGCAAAGCAACAATTAAAGAAGCGATGAGCGCAAAAGTTTTTGTGTATGCCAAAGGTCCAAACAACTTTCCTTCGGCAGCTTCCATGGTGAATACAGGTAGAAAACTGACCACGGTTGTGGCAACGGCTGTTACAATAGCTGAACTCACTTCAGCCGCAGCGTTATAAATAGTATCGACTAATTTTTGTTCGGGCGGAGCATCTTCAATATGTTGAATCACGTTTTCGGAAAGCACAATTCCTAAATCGACCATCGTACCAATGGCAATCGCAATACCTGAAAGAGCTACAATGTTGGCATCAATATGAAAATAGCGCATCGCAATAAATACCATCAACACTGCAATAGGCAATAAACTCGCAATAAGTATAGATGCTCTAAGATTCAGCACCATCACAATAATCACAAGTATGGTAATGAGTATTTCAAGCGAAAGTGCTTCTTCTAAAGTGCCTAAAGTTTCATTGATGAGTTGTGTTCTATCATAAAAAGGGACAACAGTCAACTGACTTTCAACACCATTTGCCAATATTTTCTTAGGCAATCCTGGGGCAATCTCTTTTATGCGTTCTTTAATATGATTGATGACCGCTAAAGGATTAGAACCATATCGGGCGATAACAACTCCCCCAACTACTTCTGCTCCATCTTTATCTAAACCGCCTCGCCTCGGTGCGGGACCAAGTGACACTACACCAATATCTTTAATTCGAATGGGTACATTTTCTTCTATCCCAACTACAGCTTTTTCTATGTCCTCTATCGATGTGATATAACCCAAACCACGAACAAGGTATTCCACTTGATTAATTTCGATGGTTTCTGCACCTACATCTCTATTCGATGATTTTACTGCTTCCATCACTTTGTAAAGCGGGATATTGTATGCTCTTAGGGCGTCTGGATTTACATCTATTTGATATTCTTGCACATAACCTCCAATAGAAGCTACTTCAGAAACATCGTCTACACCGTTTAATCCATATTTTACATAAAAATCTTGCACCTTTCTTATTTCATGCAAGTCCCAACCGCCTGTAGGGTTTCCTTCTTTATCCCGACCTTCTAAGGTATACCAATACACCTGTCCGAGTGCCGTAGCGTCTGGGCCTAAGGTGGGCTTTACGTCTTGGGGAAGTAACCCTGGCGCCAGTGAATTGAGTTTTTCCAACACCCGAGAGCGCGACCAGTAAAATTCAATATCATCTTTAAAAATGATATTGATTATTGACGCACCAAACATAGAGGTACAGCGGATCGATTTTACACCGGGAATACCTAAAAGAGTCGTAGTAAGTGGATAGGTGATTTGATTTTCAACATCTTGAGGCGACCTCCCAGACCAGTCAGTAAATACAATTTGTTGATTTTCACCAATATCTGGAATAGCATCAACAGGCACGGGGTCGGAGGGTAAGAACCCAGTTTTCCAGCCGAATGGAGAAGTCACTAAACCCCAACCGATAATTAATATGAGGAATAAAAGCGTTACTAACTTGTTATCAAGAAAGTATCGAATGATACGATTTAACATGGTTTGATGTGTTGATTATTTGATGTGCTAATTAAATAATGTGCTGATGTGTTGATTAAATAATGTGCTGATTTTTGAAGACATAGGTATTCTCCAAACTAAAAGTAATGATATCGACACATCATCGAATCACCACATCAGCACATTAATAAATCAAATAAGGAAAGACTGGTGTAATACGGGAAGATCTCGCTGAACGAGTGGTGGATTGTAAGCTAAAAATGAAGGTTGTTTTTCAACTGCAACCTCAGGTAAAAGGAATGAATAAAAGAAAGTAGCGACAAAAACTGGATGAAGATTCACTTCAACATTTACCAATTGAAAATCGTCATCCACTTGAAAAGCGTTGAAATGATTTTCACAGCAATTTTTCTTTTTGATAGCAGTTCCATGTGTTGCGCAAGTAGAAGAAGTTGCTATCTTCATTCCACAACTCAGTTTATGTTGCGTGAGTTGCACATCAGATTTAATTGCTTTACCATAACAAAAATGCGTATTTACCCCAAACCCCACAGATGTGGCTAGGAAATAAATGGCAAGCGTGATGGAAAAGAATTTTTTCATGTGTCAAATATACAAATTATTATTTAATAACAATTAAATCACAACTTTTTTTACCCACTCTAAATAATTTATTCAATCACAAAACTACTCTTCGATTCAATCGCTTGATTGCTACTTTGACAAAGTTTTAAGACTTTGTCAAAGTAATAAATTTTTCAACTATGAATCTCAACAAACCTTTAGAAACAGGTTGTTTTTATCATATTTATAATCGTGGAATCAATGGGGAAGATCTTTTTAAAAGTGAAAAAAGCTATACGCATTTCTTGAAAAAATATGACCAATACCTTTCTCCGGTTGTGGATACTTTTGCCTACTGTTTACTTAAAAATCATTTTCATATTCTAATTAGAGTAAAAGAAAAGGATGCATTACAACATTTTTTCAAAGAACAATATCCCGAAAAAAAACAAGAAGCAGAAAATGGCTTACACAGTATCGATTTTATTGTAAGTAAACAATTCGCCCGACTCTTTAGTAGCTTTACTCAAACGATAAATAAAATACATCAAAGAAAAAGTTCTCTTTTTGATACTCCTTTTAAACGGATACATGTAGCAAATGATGTTTACTTCACTCAGTTAATTTGGTATATACATTTCAATCCTCAAAAACATCACTTTGTTACTGATTTCAGAGAATATCCTCATTCCTCCTATCATAGTCACTTATCAACTAAACAGACAAAACTGTATAGGCAAGAAGTATTAAGTTGGTTTGGGGGTAAAAGTAATTATGAAACATTTCATAATGGTCAACAATCAGAATTTGAGATCAGAAACTTGATTGTTGAATTTTAAGATACTTTGACAAAGTCTTAAGACTTTGTCAAAGTGTTTATCATAAAAAACTTTTAATACTTCATCAATAATTTTAATTTCCTACTATTATTAAATTCCTCTAGCTATGAAAAAAATCTCACTCTCCGCACTTATTCTATTGCTATTTAGCTCTGTATGGGCACAAAACTGCTCCTACTACCCTATGAAAAAAGGGACTATGTTAACGTACGAGTCATATAATTCTAAGGACAAATTAGAATCAAGTTCTAAAACAGAGCTTTTAAGCGTTTCTACATCAGGAAATAAAACTACCGCAACTGCTGAGGTAGCCTCTTATGATAAAAAAGGAGAGGAAGTTTATAAAACTGAAGTTCCTATAGTATGTAATAAGGGCGAATTAATTATTGACATGAAGTCATTGATTCCAGAGGAGACCTTGGAAGGTTTTAAAAATATGGATGTGGATATTACGACCGATAATTTAACTATCCCTAAAGACGCTGCTCCTGGACAAAAGTTAAATGATGGTCACATGTCTATTTCGGTTTCAACTTCAGGTATGTCAATGGGTACGTTTAAATTTGATATCACCAACAGGTTAGTTGAAGGAAAAGAAAAAATAACGGTAGAAGGTAAGGAATATAGTGCTTTGAAAATCACCTATGATTTTGCTGCTAAAGCAATGATTATAAACAAACAATATAAAGTTGCCGATTGGTATGTGGAAGGTTTGGGCATGGTGAAATCAGTTACGTATAAGTCAGACGGGAATAGTATAGTTAGTTACACCCTTTTAAAAGAATTTAATTTCTGATGATTCAAGAAATAATAGTTACCTACTTACACTTTCTTGGCTTCATTAGCATATTTGTGGCTATTGTTGTCGAAAAAGTGTTGTTAAAAAAAGAACTAACATCAACTAACGCTAACACAATCAGAAAGTTTGATGCCTTGTATGGCGTTGCTGCAATCATTATGTTAGCCACTGGTTTTTCAAAAATGTATTGGTTTGGTAAGGGTATGGATTACTATATGCACAATCATATTTTTTGGACCAAAATATTGATTTTCACCATTGTTGGCTTACTTTCTATTTATCCGACCATCACGTTTATGAAATGGAAAAAGGTATTGAAAGAAAAGAGCACTATTACTTTATCTGACAAGCAATACAATTTAATTTCAAAAACGCTGACTGCCGAACTAGTATTAATGATTTTGATTCCTCTTTGTGCCCATTTTATGGCGAGGGGCTTTGGTTATATTGCGAATTAGGCTACTGACTTCTCCAAGTTAAAAAGATCTTGAAGTACTTCTACTAGAGACTCAGAGTCACCGCGCTTGCAGGCAGCTTTTAATTCTAACACTGGTAATTTTATTATTTTCTGAATCATTCCCGCAGTTATTGCCTCAACTACCTCAGATTGCTGCTCGTTGAGCTTCCCAAAATATCGTGACAACTCTTGCTTCCTGATGTCTTCTAAGGCTGTTTTCAGCTGTTGAATGATTGGGAAGACATCTTGCTCTTGTTTCCAAGAACTAAACTCAGCAACACTTTCTTCTATAATTTGATTCACAGCCGGTATTTCAGATTTTCGCATCGCCAAGGCTGTTTGTACTTTTTCGTTTAAATGATCTACATTCAGTAGGGTTACCGCCTTGTTAGATTCTACATCTAAATCAACGTTTCTTGGTACACCCAGATCAATGATTAAAGTTGGGTTAAGTGAAGGAGTAAAATGGCTTTTGTTCAACAACGGCTTATCCATCTGCACCGAACTAATCACCACATCCATGGTTGACAAGTATTGCTGTAGTGAACTAAAATCTTCTGATTTGAATCCATATTCTGCTGCCAAAGCATCAGATTTTTCTTTGCTTCGGTTAAACAAATATACTTCTCCTTCAAACTCGCGAAGGTTGCAAGCCACGTTGCTGCCAATTTCTCCTAAGCCTACAATAGCAATTTTAGGGTTGGACTTATTTTTAATAAATTTCTTTGTTTGCTCTACAGACACAGATGCCACGGAAGCATTCCCGTCTTTAAAAACAGTCTGATTGGCGATGCGTTTATTCGTAAAAAAGATGGTATGTAAAAGCCGATGCAAATAAGCGGTACACATATTTAAATCAGCAGTTAGCTGATACGCTCGTTTTACCTGATTAATGATTTGAATATCCCCCAACACCATGGAGTCTAAACCTAGAGCCACTTCAAACAAATGTTTGATGGCATTATCTCCTTCAAATTTTAAGAAATATGGGGAGATGGATGTCGAGGTTAAGCCTTTAAGAATACTTAAATAACTAATTAATTGTGCAGACAAATCGAACTCAGAATAATAATAAACCTCCGTTCGATTACAGGTTGATAACACCAACACATCTTCTAGTTGAAAGATGTCTTTGCAGTTCCTCAAAAATGCAGCAGTAATATCATCATCCATACTCACTTGTTCCCGAATAGATAGTGGGGCTGACTTGTAAGAAATGGTAAGGGTTCTAAATTGATTCATGTGCTTTTGAGTTAGCAGGTTCAAAGGTGTCTCCTATTGTGGAAAATAAATATGACTTCTATCAGTTTTTTTAATGACTTAGTATGATACCCCTACTCCAAGTTTTGGGTTTTTCCAGCAACAGATTAATTTACAAAACATTGAAGCGGGGCATCAAACCTAGTCTTAACCAAAATTATTATTTCTGAACTACAGGTGCTCGGAGCGTTTCAACAAGAGCACCAATTTCTCCTATGATTGCATCAGGTACATTGTTCTTTTTTGCTCCCACCACTAAGTCTGCAATAAATGCATCAAAAGCAGCATCATCAGCCATTCCTGTCATTCGGTTGTTTTTGCTTGGGTCGTGTGCTTCAACCATATCTAACCCTCCATAGGTGATGTTTTTTGAGCCTGTTGCTTCTGAGAAGAAATCCGTTAAATCTTTACTCAAAGCAGTAAATCCAGAGTAATCACTTCCATCTAGCTCTGCGAGCAAAACAGCGAAATAAGGTTTTAGTTCATCATCGCCCCCAATGACGAAAATTGTAGAATCTACCACACTTCTTAGTGCTAAACGCCCAGCTTCAATCATCATTCCTCCATTTGATGGATCCTCGACCATTTCATCGCCCCCTACTTTTTCGTATATAGTCGGCTCTGACATTGTTGTGTCATCTTTTTCTTTTTTTTTGTCTTCATCGTCTCCACAACTGGATAAAAGAAGTGCTCCTGACATCAAGAGCATTGCGATAAGTTTAAATTGCTTTTTCATAAGAATTAAGGTTTAGGTTATTCTGTTTATTTGTTAGCTGCTGGGAAGTATTTTTTTAATCAAAGCGCTAAACCGATAGGTAAATGAATTTTTATCGATTACAGGACAGCCTGTTGCTTCTGATATTAATGGTGCTTTAAATGGCTTTGCTCTAAAGTCCCCTTTAGTCATAAATTCGACAAACACTTCGTGTGCGTTTAATGCTTTTGTTTCATAAGCATAAACCACATTTTGGTGTTCTCGATTGATGTTTGTTGCTTTTATTCCCTCAATAGACTTTAAAGCTTGATTGATTTCTTTTGCTTTTTCATCCGTTATAGGTTCCTCAAAGTCGATCCGCGATAACTGCCAATTTTGGTGATGAGTCTGTTCACTCGGGGTAACAAGATATAAATGAATACCCAAAGTGATTACCGCGAGAAGAAGTAGGGATAATAAGAAAATTGAAATGCGTGTGATGTATTTTTTCATAGTCTGAGTTGGATTTGATGATGATGCTTACAAAACCTACGACCAGACTTAGCGATTTGGATTTATTGAATTGAAAAAAACTTAAAAAAAATGAATTGATAGTTAAAACTAACTGGTTTTTAACTATTTATATTGTATCTCTTTATTTTTTTGCTATCATTATTTTTTGACTCGTTCAACTCGAGCCACCTACATTGTTCCTATTTATCTTGATAAAAAAAACAAAACCTGGACAGTTTGGAAAACTGTGATTAGTTACGCTTATTAATTTGTGATCTAACTATCGGTCTCATCAAAAAGCGTGAAGAGATTAGTGACTAGGAGGTGAGCTAAAAAAATAATGAATCAGTAAAAATAAGCTCTTAGGTATTTCCAATTACATATAGTTGTTCAAGGTTAGGTGTTGGACTACCACCTTTTTTCTCTAATGTAATGGCAAATGCCTGGGCGCCTCTAACATCTGGAATTGCTTGTAGAGTATTTATTTCGGTATTTATAGTCACTACACCCATATCTACTGGTGAGCCATCTACAATTGCCCACAGTTGATAGTCTTGTTCGCTCGGAGGAGCAGGAAGGTTTTGAATAGACATCATTCCTTTTTGTGTGTTTGGATTCCAATACACCGTAGATTGCGTTTCTGGATGGGCTTCTGTTCCCTTAAGTATTATTTTAGCCGTGTTTTCGTTGGACAAAAAGGCAATTTGTTCTTGAGTGGTTTCCATTTCTGCTCTGATACTGGCTAGTGTATTTTCAAGCTGTTGCTTTTCCTCGGCCGCAGTTTCCAATTGAGCTACATATTGGTTTTGCTGTTGATTGCCACTATAAAGTAAAGAAGCGGTAATAATAAACCCAATTACCGCTGCGGCTGCCAACCATTTCCAAGAGCCAGCCCCTTGTATTTCAGATTCTAATGCTACAATTTTTGCTTCTTTGGGAGAGGATGTTGTTTTATCTTGTTCTTCCTTTTCTTGTGGTAGGTTATCTATTGCTGCTAACAAATCCGTTTTGACATGTACAGGAACTACTTCTTTAGACCTGAAAGCAAACGACTCCATAGCCAGCTCAATGGCATGTAGTTCTTCTTTTATTTCGGGGTAAATATGAGACATACATTCTACTTCCTGCTTTTCCTGAGAAGAAGCGGTGCCTAGAATGTAACTCTCCAGTATCCCTGACGATATGTAAGCTTGAATATCCAAGTTATGTACCTACTATTTTTCGCAATTCTATCAATGCACTCCTGGCTCTCGTTTTCACTGTCCCTAGGGGAATATTTAGTTCTTCAGATAATTCCTGTTGGGTATACCCTTTGAAATATAAATATTCAAGAACAAGTTGATAATCAGGATTCAATTTTGCAATGACTTCTGTCAGTCCTATTGAATTGGTTTTAATATCTAAGCTATCCGATTCAACATTACTTACGCTATTGTCAAATCTTTGGATTGGTGACTCGCTCTCACGTTTTGTTTTTCGATACTGATCTATTGCCGAATTTCTCGCAATATTAAGCATCCACGTAAAAATAGTTGATTTTTCTCGATCGTATTGCGCAATTTTTGACCAGATTTTAACAAAAGTGGCTTGTAATACGTCTGCGGCAACCTCTTCAGATTGTACAATCCTAAAAATAACACCATACAATGCCCCCGAATAGTTATCATACAACTCTTCAAAAGCTTTTTTATCTCCTTGTTTTACAAGTAAGACCAGTTGTTCGGTATGTTCGGTTTGGCCTATTGGTTCAGTGTTAATTAAGCCTCAAAGTAAAGAAATCTATTTAGACTTAATGAACACTGATCTATTTATTTTAAGTTTTTTCGGTAAAAAATTGTAAAGCTAAAATCAATATATACTGATTTCTATCCTTCTATTCCTGGCTCTTTCAAGTGCTGAATGGCCTTTTGTGATCGGCTCTTTTTCGCCCATAGCTTGAGTAGTTATTCGGTGTTTTGCTACACCTTGCTTTTTTAGATATTCAGCTGCCATCTCAACTCTTAAGGCTGAAAGTTTTAAGTTGTACTCTTCAGATCCAATTTCATCAGAATGCCCTACAAGGGCTACTTTTAAGTCTTTGTTTTGATTCAATTTGACTGACACCGCCTGTAATATTTCTTGCGACATCTTATTTAGTTCGGTTTTATTATAGTCAAACATCAGCATCGACACGCCATACCCCTCTTCTAATAAAGAACCTATTTCTTCACTGGCTAACATTTCTTCTGAGGTTTCTGCAGTTTCCGGGTTAGTTAATAGGATGACATATTTCACACTTTCCCCTTTTACTAGTGTTTTTTCAATTTCAACAACCTCTTCTTTAATTATTTTATCCCCTTGTGTTACAAAAACGCGATATGCATTATCAGATACTAACTGTTTCTCGAAAGTACCATCTGCAGCAACCTGAACCTGAGCGCTGAATGGATGCTGTACTCCACCTTCTGAGTTAAAGAACACTAACAATTCTTCCGAAGCATTAGTCGTCTTATTTGAAACTGTGCCTACGACATTCACCATTTGCACATTATAAGCCATGTAGATATCTAGCTGACCTTTTCCTTCTTCACGATGAGAAGCAAAAGTCGCTATCGTCTTGTTTCTATTTTCCTGATAATACAAATCGTGGTGTGCAGTATTGATTGGGTATCCTAAATTTTCTGGTGCAGACCAATAGCCCCCTGGTAAGAAGGTGGATTTAAAGATGTCAAAACCACCCATGCTTTTGTCGTTATTAGAAGAGAAATACAGACTTTTTCCATCAGGAGAAAGGAATGGAGATGTTTCATCAAAGTGTGTATTTAACGGTTCACCGAGTGGTTGTGGTTCTTCCCAAAAACCCCAATTATTTCTAGAGCTATAATACAAGTCCGAGTCTTGGCGAAACAATCCTTTCGCCTTTTTTGAAAAGATAATCATGTTCCCATCATCGCTTACTGTAGCATGACCATCCGTTCCAAAATTGTTGATCTCAATCAGTTGATCAGAAGTGAACCAGTTGCCTCGATGATCTTTTTTGAGCATAAAAATTTTGCCTTTACCCTCTCCACGATACGCCAACATTTGGTTATCACCACCAAATAACTGGATACAAGCTTCATGTTGTTCGTTATTTCGCTTTCTTATCGATTGAGGAACACTCCACAGTCCCATTGCATTTTTTTGAGTCACAAATACCGTTTCGTAATAATCACCATTCTTGTCTTGTGGTGCTTCTTCATGAAGCTTTGTTTTTGAGGTATAATATATAGTAGATCCGTTGTCTCCAATAATAGGACTATGGTCATCATATTCGCTATTAGTTCCATTATTAAATGCAACTATTACCGTTTCATTTGGATTGGACATTAGCCTCTCCCCATTATATGCCTGCTTAATAAGTGTCAATAGTTCATGACGTGCTTTATCTGATCTGTTTAGCGACCTTAAATAATTTGCATATTCATTAACTGCTAAATCAAATTGATGATTTTGGTGATACGCTCGTCCTAACCAATAACTATAGGCTTCGTCTACTCCACTAATAGGATCTATATCATAAGCTTTTTTAAGATGGATTAAGGCTGTTTCAAAAGAAGAAGTGTGCAAACAACTGATTCCTAAACTGTAGTGAAACCAAGCATCATCAGGGTCCTCCTCAACAATTCTTTTTAACAACTCTTTGGCATTATGGTAACGTTCAGAAGCCAGTTCAGCAGTGGCTTCTTTCTTCATTTTTTCAATATCATTGTTCGCAAAAACTGTTATTGCCACAAAGACAAGTATGATAATGATTATCGGTTCAATTATATTCTTTCCCATGATGTTGATGGTTTGTTATTGGATATAAAACTAGACAAAGTAAATGCACAAAACCATTTATGATAATTAATGTATTTAATGATTTGCATTAAATTTTTTAATCATAAAATAAAGAACAGCAAGTGATAGGTTGCAATAAAAGTAGCCTTTTAATTCAAGTAAAAAATAGAGAAAAAGCAATTTACGTATTAATACTCAGTAGACGCTATAGCTTAATACCGAAGCGACTAAGCATTTTCTTCTCAAACATCCAAGCAAATTTCCATTGCCCAAGAAGAAAACCAAAACCTAAAAACAGTAATTGATAAATAGGGAAAACTACTAATATTCTAATTGGCCAATATAACCAAGGATTCATCTCATCTGTTACACCTATAAGCTCAAGCAATGGTTTTGCAACTCGAACAGCTGTAGAACCTGTTATTGCAAACAAAATAATAACCACTACAACTGACCAATTATTTTTAAGCTGCCACCTTTCTTTTAGCTTTTCCCACATGATTATATCCTTTTCAAATCTCGTTTGTCAATTTTATCAAATACTAACCACTGTTCCCAAAATTGGTCTTCGGGTAAAGGGCCTTTTATTTGCATAGCTTCTTTGGTAACCGGATGCTCAAAATTTACTTTTCGAGCGTGCAAATTGATGCTTCTATCAGGATTAGGTTTGTCAAAACCATATTTAATATCCCCTCTTATTGGACAGCCCATACTGGCTAATTGTACACGAATTTGGTGAGGCCGACCAGTAATTGGGAGTACCTCTAATAAATAATGATCATTTAGGGCTCCTAATAATTTGTAGGTCAACTCGGCTTTTTTTGAGTTAGGTACTTCTTCATCATGCGCAGTGACTGTATTGGTTTTTTCTTCTTTAATGAGCCAATGAGTTAACTTACCTGATGGGTTTTTGGGTTTCTCTTTTACCACAGCCCAATAAGTTTTATAGATTTTTTTCTCGCGAAGCATTTTATTCATTCGCTCCAAGGCTTTTGACGTTCGCGCAAACATCACCAAACCGCTTACAGGTCTGTCAATGCGATGAATTGTCCCTAAATAAACAGCCCCTGGTTTTTTATACTTCAGCTTGATATAGTCTTTTACATAATCTGCCAAACACTTATCCCCTGTGTTGTCACCTTGCACAAGTATGCGGCTTTTTTTGTTGACCACGATGAGGTGGTTGTCTTCGTATACTGGGAAAAAGGGACGTTTATCCATTTTCTAATAACTTTCTTTATCATTCGGGAAATCACCTGATTTCACGTCTTTTATATAATTTTCTACAGCCCCAGTCATGATGGTATGCAAATCAGCATATCTTCTTAAGAAGCGAGGTTTGAACTCTTTATTGATACCCATCATATCGTGCGTCACTAATACTTGTCCATCAACATGATTTCCTGCCCCAATACCTATGACGGGTATTGAAAGCTCTGAGGCTACGCGTTTAGCAAGTGCTTCGGGAATTTTTTCTAATACTACTGCAAAGCAACCGATATCTTGAAGTAAACGAGCATCTTCTAACAGTTTATTCGCCTCTTCTTCTTCTGTTGCACGTACAGCATACGTTCCAAACTTGTATATGGATTGAGGCGTTAATCCCAAATGCCCCATAACTGGTATTCCTGCTGACAAAATTCGAATAATCGATTCTTTGATCTCTGCTCCACCTTCTAGTTTCAATGAATGGGCTTCCGATTCTTTCATGATTCGAATTGCTGAACGTAGGGCTTCTGAAGAATTTCCTTGGTAAGACCCGAAAGGCATATCCACAACTACTAATGCGCGGTTGACTCCTCGGATAACGGATTTCGCATGGTAAATCATTTCATCCAAGGTCATAGGGACAGTAGTTTCTCTGCCAGCCATCACATTTGAAGCCGAATCTCCTACTAATAATACATCGATGCCTGCACTATCCAATATAGTGGTCATCGAAAAATCATATGCTGTAAGCATGGAAATTTTTTCGCCACGGGCTTTCATTTCCTGAAGCTGGTGGGTGGTGACCTTTTTGATTTTTGATTTTGCTGCAGACATGCGTTTATTTGATTAAATACATCGTTCCAAATACACCTGCGTCTATCCAACCACGATCTTTTTCTTCTCCCTCAATCACCATCGTACCCACAAAGTTTTCACGGGTCTCACTGGTGTCATTGTCACAATAGGCTAACGCAAACCCCATCTCTTTTCCTTCTTTTAAGTCTACTGTTGCATTATCTTCTTTCCCATCAACATAGGTGTTATTGAAAATAGTGATTGCAAATTCCCATGTCGACTTCTTTCCATTTGTCGTTCGCTTCATTTGAACATGATTGTTATACAAGTGGGGTTGTTCGTCTGGACCAAGATCTACCACATTTCCATCAGTTAGTACATGATAGGCGAAAGCATTGTGATTAAATTGGTGCTCTCCATCCGAGTTATCTTCATCAATAAAAATTTCCACGCAGTCGTTATCCCACCATTTATTATCCCAGTTAGGGTGAATAGTGATTACGGTATCATCCAAAATTTCCACTAAAAGGTATAAAGTTGAGTCATTCCACACGGCTTTAAATTTCCCTTGAAAATCGGTAGAGTCATACTTCTCTCCCAACCACCGCTCGTCTATTGGATAGAAAGTAGCTTCATCCCAAATTGCTTCATTAGCCATTCCATCCACAAATACTTCTTCTGTGGTGTACTTGGCTTTATGCTCACCTTTTTGGGGAGACGCCTCTACTTGTGTCTCTTCTTTTTCGGTTGGTGTAGTTTCTGGGCTAGAGCATGCAACCAACCCACTTAATAATAAGGCAACAAAAGTGTATTTCATCTAATTCTTTTTTTTTCGAAAAACAAAGATAGGATTAAAGTTACAAACCCGAAGATTTTAGTGGTGCATTCATTTGTTTTACCTCTCGAAGAATAAAAAATACTACCACAAAAAACTGTATCCACAGTACCCAGGGTGATTGTGTAAATTGAGTGGTTTGATAAGTAATGTAGGTAAAACAGCAAGTAAAACTCCAGACAAGCACATAGTTTAGTTTAGTAAATGCTCCATAGAACACTAAAGCGGCTACATACCATGGATGAATGGTTGAAGAGAATAAAAAATATACCGTGAAGACAAGTAAACTGCTTCGCAACAACTCCTGAGTAGAAATGATGGGACGGGTATAAACACACCCAATTAAACCTAGCGCAATTAACTTAATAATTAAATCCAAACCATTGAATACATAACCATCAAGCCACTTGCCTATTTGGTGGATTGCACCGTAAAATTCAAAGTGATTAAAGTATAAACTCAAACCCTTATGAGCATTCAAGACTTCCGGAGAAATAAAAGGGATGAACAATACCATCGAAAACCCAATCGCAATCATTCCTAGTTTTAATCCATTTTTCCAACCTATTTTAGTAATCAGTAGTGGCAAGATGAGTAGAGGAATCAATTTACTACAAATGGCAAAAGCCAAACTTATTCCCGCTAGGTGATTTCTTTTTTTAATAAAGAGTGCTACAAATAAAGCTATAAAAAACACCATAAAGGCTTCAGAATGTGCATTAGCGCTTAACTCCACCACCACCAAAGGGTTAAGTCCATAAATTACTAATGGTAAATTGCCTTGTTTAAAATGCCTACTAATTTTTATGAATAAAAAAAGAGTTCCAATCTCTGCTGAAATAGCTAATACTTTCAAAATTAGCACTGATGCGCTTAAACTACCGCCCAACGCACTGAGGGCAAACATCAGTTGATTGGTAGGAGGGTATACCGAATAAAAATTGGGTGAATTCATTTGCTCATAAAAAACAGAAGTATGCATTAACCCATTTTCAATTGCTTCAGAAGGTGTGTAGGCAAAGGGGTTAATTCCTTTCAACACCAACTGTCCGTCCCAAATATAACGATAGAAATCATCCGTCAAGGAAGGGAGCGAGCCAACTAAAACTACCCGAAACAAAATGGCTATCCATAAGATTTGCCGCTCAGAAAATTGATTATGGTTTTTAAGAAAATAGAGGTAAAAAGCAAACAGACTGATAAAACAGGTAATCAAATAGATAAACTCACTTCTAGGAAAAGTATACCCAATCGCTACATATGCAATCAAAGAAAGTGCTGAAGCAGCAAAGAATTGCGCTTTGTTTTTAACTGTATCGAGCATGTTTAATAGAAAAATAAAAGACTGTTGCGAAACCCATCATCAACATGATATGAAAAGCTACTAAGTAATAATCATGATAATGAACACCTAACCAGATACCAAAACCAAAATAGAGTGTTAACACACCTTCTAAAATGGTTAACCAACCTATGTTTTTAGCTTTGTAAATGTTCTCCTTCCAACTGTCCCCTTTTTCTTTGATGTTAAATTTGGGTGTACGAATGAAGGGAGATTTTTTCCCCAGATAGCCTTCAATTACTGCAATGCCATTATGTAGTGACAATCCCATGGATAAACTCAGAAACAGTGGGAAGTGAAATAGAAAAGATAATATAGCCTTGAACGATTTTCCATTAAGCTGGAAATAGGAAACACCATAAAACAGACCTAGGGTCAATAAACTCAGCAAAAAAATTGATGCAGCTTGAAAAAGAAAAACCAAATGGCTAGGGACGTGGGTTTTAGCAAGTATAACCGGCACACTCAACAAAGAAGAAATTAAAACGGAAAGGAATACACCGCTATTCAATAAATGAAAGGTTGAATGAAATTTGGTGCCAAACGGTAGCTTTTTTTCAAATACTCGTTTGAGGTTTTTCATGGTGTTTTCAGCTGCTCCTTTCGTCCATCGGAATTGTTGTGATTTTAGCGCATTCATGGTGGCGGGCAATTCAGCAGGAGCGCCTATGTGTTCGAGGTATTTAAAATCCCAACCACAGAGTTGCGCGCGATAACTCAAGTCTAAATCTTCGGTTAGCGTATCTGCCTGCCAGTTGCCTGCATCATAAATACAAGCTTTTCGCCAAACACCACCCGTGCCATTGAAGTTGATAAAATGACCCGCGGAATTTCTCCCCACTTGTTCTACCGTAAAGTGTGCATCCAAACCAAAAGCCTGTAATTTAGTAAGGTATGAATAGTCTTTATTGAGATGTTCCCAACGGGTTTGGACCACGCCTAGTTTTTGATTGGTCACCAAATGAGGTATCGTTTTTAAAAGAAAGTCTACCCGGGGTAAAAAATCTGCATCAAAAATCGCAATGAACTCACCTTTTGCTTTTTCTAAACCATATTTCAAAGCACCAGCTTTGTAGCCAGTTCTATCGGGTCTTCTAATCAGTTGAATATCTAACCCTACCGATTGGTACTTGTTTATTTTTTTTTCAATAATAGCTGTCGTTTCATCGTTAGAGTCATCCAGAAGTTGTATCTCCAGTTTTTCTTTCGGATAATGAAGTGAAGCGATGCAGTCTATTAATCGATCCACCACATACAATTCATTGTATAAAGGTAGCTGAACGGTGACTAGCGGATAGTCTTTAATTTCTAATTTTGGAGTTTCAACAGGCTGGTTTTGTTTGTCCTTCAAATACAAAATCACTAAATGCATTTGGGATAAGCTATAGAAGAAAATGAAAGCAAGTGCTAACGCATAAAAAATTAAAAGAATCCAACTTCCGATGATCATAGATATTTAAAGATAGTCCAAATGATTTTTATTCCAGCCGATACTGCTCCTTTTAACGTTCCTGAGATCTTTGAAACACCAATTCGTACGCGGTAATTTACAGGCACTTCTGTGGTTATCATTTTATGCTTTGCAGCTTTCAATTGCATTTCAATCGTCCAACCATAGGTAGGATCTTGCATGTTTAACGCTATCAAGCTTTCCCATTTAATTGCTCGAAATGGTCCTAAATCAGTATAATGAACACCATAGAACAAGCTCATCAACCGGGTGGCTAACCAATTACCGAACACTTGTTGTTGGGTTAGAGATCCTTCTTCTCTTTTTCCAAGGACACGAGATCCAATTACCATATCATAATTCTGATGGATGATGGGGGTAACTAATTTTGTTATCTCCTCTGGATAGTCCGAAAAATCACCATCTAAAAAGACAATCACATTAGGTTGAGGAGTGCTTTTTTTGATATAGTCTATGCCTTTTAGGCAAGCATTTCCATATCCCTTTTTGAGTTCTAATAATACTGTTGCCCCCGCTTCTCGCGCTACTTTTTCGGTATGATCTGTAGAATTGTTATTGACAACTATTACTTCCAAGACGTTTTCTTTTGGAATTGCCTGCACTACTTTCCCTATCGAATGTTCTTCGTTGTAGGCTGGAATAATAACTGTAATGCAAAAATTCATGGATGCAAAACTACATTTTTAAAACAGGAAGAAATGTCTTTCTGTTGACCATCTTTACCTGTCCTACAATTTTCTGTTAACTTGTAAGAAAAAAACTTATGAAAACAATGACTTGCAACCAGCTCGGAGGAGCATGTGAAGTTGAGTTTAAAGGCGAAACTTTTGAAGAGATCATAGAACAAAGTAAAAATCATGGTATGGAAATGTTTCAAAAAAACGATCCGGATCACCTGAAAGCTATTGGCGAAATACAAGTGTTAATGCAATCGCCAACAGCCATGATGGAGTGGTTTGAAAGTAAGAAAAGGTTGTTTGACCAGCTATCTGAAGATTAAAGCCAGTTTAGTTTTTTTACGCCATTATCTTAGCATCTCCTCGCTCCCATGCGAAGTGAGTAATGGTGCACAACAATAACATATAACCTAACACCTGATCAAAAGCCATCAGTTACTATTTGGTATAGATATTTTTGGAATTATGTTCCTGATTGAAAAAATTATGGATTAGATTCAACCCATATGAAAAGTAAATTGATGTTTCTTTTACATCGAGTAAAAGGCAAATTATGGTTTAGACCATTACTCTATTGTTTTATTTCCATTGCCTGTGCATTAATTGCAGAGTTTGCAGATGAGACAGGTTTGGGTGAATTAGTACCGAAGATTAAAGTTGACTCCGTGGAGTCTCTCCTTAAAACAATTTCGGCAAGTATGTTGGTGATTTCAACCTTTGCCGTAGGTTCAATGATTTCTGCATTTTCGGTTGCGAGTTCTACTGCTACACCGCGCTCATTTAAATTAGTGGTATCGGATGATGTTTCAAAAAATGCCTTATCCGCGTTTATTGGCTCATTTATTTTTAGTGTGGTGGCACAAGTCGCTTTGAATAACGGTTACTATGGTAAAGCGGGAATCTTTACCTTATTTGCTATTACTATATTAATTTTCATCGTTGTTATTCTCACCTTTCTGCGATGGGTCGATCGTATTTCACGATTAGGTCGGTTAGGTCATACCATAGAGATTATTGAAAAAGCTACACTTAAATCAATAAAGGAAATCAAAAAATCTCCCTTCTATAAAAAATCGGATCAAACCCTTCACTACAAGAAAATCATGCCGATTTATGCCTCATCAATCGGTTATATTCAAACCATTAATTTAAAATCCCTCCAAGATTTTGCTGAAAAACACGAATTATTTATTACTGTCACTTGTCTTCCTGGCTCTTTTGTAACATTTAATAATCCCATTGCTTATTTGAGTAAAGATATTGAGGGTGATAAAATCAACAATTACTTTGTAATAGGTCATAACCGTTCTTTTCAGGAAGATCCACGATTTGGTCTAGTTGCATTGAGTGAAATTGCAAGTAGAGCTTTATCCCCAGCTGTAAATGACCCAGGAACAGCTATTGGCATATTAAATACCTACGTGCGCCTTTTTGATGCTTGGTCTGATTTTGGTGAAGAAGTTGAAGAAAAAGAAGTATACGATCGATTGGCTCTGAATCAAATTCAGTTGGATGACTTATTTGATGATGCCTTTCGTCCAATTGCACGCGATGGCGCCAGCACTATTGAAGTGATGATTCGACTACAAAAAACACTTCAATTAATTGGTGAAAATGCTTCCTTTGAAATGAAAGCTTGCGTAAGAAATCATGCTGAAAATGCCCTGCAACGCGCTGAAATCAAATTGGAGTATACACGAGACATTCAACTATTAAAAAACATTCATTCCGAAAGTGAATTTAACAAGATATAACAAAAGGGCTCTAATTGGTGGAATTGTTGCTACTTTAATAACAGGTGGTGGAGCTTATATATTGGGTAATATTAGTGGATATGAGGCTAAGATACTGATCCAAACATCGTTGCCTGGAATCAACACTTTGTGTAATACAATAGTACTAGCTTCCGCGACAATTCTAGCGTTACTCTTGACTCTTTTAAGTGTTAGTTCAGGAAGTAAATCCAAATTGAAAGAGGAGCATTATCTCCATGTACTAATGATTGCGAAAATTGATACCATCGTGTTTGTATCCGCAATGATTACCTTTCAAATATTAAATATCCCAATTACTAAAGCAGAAAATGTTCCTCCATCGTGGTACTCCTCGATCTATTATGTCAGTCTAGGATTATCTTCTATATTAAGTGGAGCTTTAATAAGTGTAGCACTAATGCTTTATAACGCAGTAACTAGTATCATAAAAATTGTAGGCTTAGGCATATCTGATCACCCTTTAATTAGCAGTGACAAAGATAGCGAATAAGTCAGCCATGAACTTTCCCCCATTTAAGCTATGCTATTTACTGTTTATCCGTCCAATTTCAGGACCATTTTCTAATTTCAATACTCCTCGAGGGCACACCGCAGCACAAACTCCACAACCGACACAAGAGGCACGCACAATGTTTTCTCCTTTTTGCGCATACGCCCGTACATCAATTCCTTGTTCACAATAGGTGGAACAGTTACCACATGAAATGCATTGTCCTCCATTTGTGGTAATTCTAAAACGCGACTTGAATCGTTGCACAATACCTAAATATGCTGCTAAAGGGCAACCAAAGCGACACCATACACGATTACCTAACATTGGGTAAAAACCTGTTCCAATTACACCAGCGAAAATTGACCCAATTAAAAAGCCATAGGCCGAAGTAAGCATGTAAGTAGGGAAACCTAAAAATGTGTCAGAATTAGTGATGTTAGCACCAACTGTTATTACTGTCATTACAATAGCAAACACCAATACCCCGTGCACTAACCACCGTTCAATTTGCCAAGCAACTAGCTTTTTTGAGGACAACTGCCGATAGGGATCCCCTAAAGTTTCGGCTAAACCACCACAACCACACACCCAAGAGCAATACCATCTCTTACCATATATATAAGCTAAGACGGGAACTACCACTAAAGCAAGTACCACTCCCCAAACGAGCAGCGCTGCACCTATCAAACCATGACTTTGAAGTTGGTCGATATTATAAGAATAAAAAAAGCTATAGTTTAAAGGCCAGGCGTTTTTCAAATCCATATACGGTTGATTGAACCTGACCATGATTTCCGGAATTAAAAAAGCAAAAGCAATTTGGAAAAATAGTACGGAGGTGGTTCGTACCATTTGATAAATATTATGTCGGTATTTAATATACATTCGTACGGACATCGTCACCATGACTGCACAGTACATAAAACCATACAAAAACCATCTGCTTGAAGGATTGCCACTCAATGCTTTGCTGAGTGGGTTAACGATTTCTACTTGATTAACTAATAAGTGATGATAAAAATAAAGTATGATATAAAACCCTATTAGATAAGCAAAAACAACCACTCCAACCCAACCACGATTAGTAGCTGACGAGTGATAAATATGATCGTTTTTAATACCGGGACCACCTAATAAAATTACATCGGGTAACATGTACATCAACCCTCCGAGAATGGCTAAGCCAAAAGTTAAAAAAAACAGGAGCCAGGGATATGTATCAAATATGTTATTGGCCGATTTTCTTGCCAAGGAAAATGCAACGTCTGACGAACTTGCTTGCATCACATTATCCCAGTCTTTATTGGCTTTTATTTCTTCATTTAAATCGTCATAAACTCGAATAATATCCTTTGAAAAAGCAATGGGATTGTGAAAGACTTTGCCCGTAACATCTGCAGATTCATAGCGCTCTTTCAACAGTTGTGAGACCTCTGGTTGAATTTTTTCATTCTCAACGAGTTGATCTATTTCGCTCTTTAAAGTAACTCGCTTCAATTTAAAGTCACCATAAAAGGAGGCCGCTGTGAAAACAACTAAACCGATGACAAACACTACTATTCCACTTTTTTTAATTGTTTTCATTTTATAGAATTACTTGGTAAGTGCAAGAATACGTTTCCAGCTTTTTGCTTTCACCGTTAAAGTGGTTTTATTTTCATAGTTGAATTTTTCTACAATTTCGTATTCGTATTTTTTATAAAACTCGGGGTCAAAATTAGCATCTTTCAAATGTTGTAAAACATATTCAATAGTTTGTTTCTCGTTGAGCCACCGATCAAACACTTCGTGTCTTAAGCGTATACCAAAGGTGTTAATGCCAATAAATTGTTTTGACTCTTTGTTGAACACAAAATGCATACTCAGCTTTTTGTCGCGGTTTTCCCAATAGAAAGATGCTTCATCTTCTTTTAAATCAGGAAATACCCAACCATAGGTTTGATATTCGATATCAAGGAATTTGGCGGAATTAAACCAATGACCAGGAGCATATGCTGTAGGATTGCCACAAATGGTTTTAGCGACTGTTTCCCCCATTATTTTTCCTGTATACCATACTTGCTCTATACTCCTCCTTCCGGGAAGAGGATCTGAAAACTGGGCACAGTCACCCAAAGCGTACACACCTTGAATATTGGTTTCAAGTTGTCGATTTACAAGAATACCTTTATCTGTTTCTAAAGCACTTCCTTTAAGAAAATCAATATTAGGACTCACCCCTGTTGTTAAACCAACTAGTTGACATTCGATTTCTTCACCCTTAGCAGTGATTACTTTTGCAACTCGTCCATTTGTTCCAGCTACAATCTCTTTTAGCTCACTTTCTAAGCGCAAATCAATATGGTGTTCAGCTATATGCCTGTTTATCATTGCTGATTGGTCAGCGGGCAAAACATTACTCCAAAAGCTCTTTTCTCGTACTAAAAATACCACTTCTATTCCTCGGGTAACTAACATCTCAGCTAATTCAATTCCGATTAACCCTCCTCCTATAATTATTGCTTTTTTTGCATCTTTTGAATTTTCTTCTAATTGTTCCAAATCTTGGTAAGAATATAAGCCCTGTACTCCAGGAAGATCTTGGCCTGGCCACCCAAATTTGTTAGGCTTGGATCCTGTAGCAAGAATTAGTTTATCGTAAGTTATTTTTTCACCATCAGAAAGTTGAATCACCTTGACGTCAAAATCAACTTGTTTTACCCATCCCCTTTTTAAATCGATACGATTTTTTTTCCAAAACCAATCTTCGTATGGTTTAGTATGCTCATACTTCATATGCCCCATATAAATGTACATAAGAGCTGTTCTGGAAAAGAAAAAATCGGTTTCACCAGACACAACAGTAATGCGCTTATCACTCTGTTTTCTGATGTGTCTGGCAGCTGTAATGCCTGATATTCCGTTACCTATTATTACGATGTGTTCCATAAGCTAACCTAAAGATTGCGCTTAACTTACGAATTATTTGTCTTTAAACAGACCTTAAATTAAATCCTTAGGGATTAACCTTGTACATAATTAGCATGAAGTAAAATTCTACTATGAAACTTATGGATTTTTAGTATCTTGACAACTTATTCGACCCATGAAAAGCGCACAATTTTCCGTTGCCATCCTCTCTCAGTTAGAAGAGGTTATACACCAGTTGAACAACGACTTGTATTGCAACACTATGGAAGTGTTTTCCGGAGCTAGTATCGGACAACATATTCGTCACATTTTGGAGTTTTATTCCTGCGTAATTGAACAAAAAAACACAGGAGAACTCTGTTATGATAATAGAAAAAGGGATTTAGCTCTCGAAGAAAATAAATCAACAGCATTGCATTTTATTCAATCGATTAAAAAAGGGTTGGAAAATTTTTCAAAAGATAAGAATCTAGTTCTGGTATCAACGCTACAAGACATTCAAGTAAAAACTCCTTCAAGCTTATCTCGTGAACTACTCTATGCCTTGGAGCATGCTGTTCATCACATGGCAATCATCAAAATTGGCCTTTTGATTGGCTGTCCACAAATTCAACTCCCTAAAAACTTTGGAGTGGCTGACTCCACGATTCAGTACCGCGATCAATGTGTACAGTAAGTTATGTTCCGCTTAAGGGTTATGATTTTATATTAACCTCCAACCGCGATGAAGCCATTAGCAGAGCTGAAACATTTTTTCCTAGTTCAATTACAGCGAATCATATACCCGTTTATTTTCCAAAAGACAGTCGTGCCGGGGGTAGTTGGATAGCTTCTTCGGGAAAGCTTACTGCGTGTTTGTTAAACGGAGCCTTTAAAAAACACACACGGGAAACGGACTATAAAATCAGTCGTGGCCTCATGTTGTTAGCTGCTTTTGATTATGATCACGTTCAGCAATTTACAAGCAATTATGACTTTAAAGGAATAGAGCCTTTTACCCTCATTTTAGTTTACAAAAATTCTGACGTTGAGTTATTCGAAATTCGATGGGATGGTGTACAAATCTATTTCAAAGAACTGGCTTCTCACAAACCCTATATTTGGGCTTCAGCAACCTTATATACACCGGAAGTCATTATACAACGAGAAACTGCTTTTGAAATCTTAATGAGTCGTTTTAATTATTCCCAAGAAGAAATTATTGATTTCCATTCTTTCCAAACTGAAGATAATGAAAACGGAATCATGATGAATAGAGGAGAAAAGCGAACTATAAGTATCACTTCTATTAAGTCAACATCCCAAGCCACAACAATGCTTTATAATGACTTAATTGCCCAAAAAACTAAAACAATATCAATAATAGATGAGTCAGCAAAAGTCTAAATGGCTAAAGTGGGAATTTTGGCCTTTCTGGTTTTTCTATATTCCAGTCTATGTAGTTTATCTATGGTATAGTCTGCGATCTTTGTCGATGGTTTTTTTCTCTGCTGCCAACCCTTGTATGGAAATAGGTGGGTTTGTTGACTATTCTAAATGGAAAATCCTTTCAAAAATCAATCAAAAATTTCTTCCTAAAGGAAAGCTTTTCACGATTGGCTCAAAGAATGAAACTTTAGCTTGGGTAAACAACAACCTTCACTTCCCAATCATTTGTAAACCAGACAAAGGTGAACGTGGATTTGGGGTTGAAAAAATCAATAATGAAAAACAGCTAGACAACTACCTTAAGAAAATAGACCGTAATTTTATTGTTCAGGAATATATCAACTACCCGATGGAGTTAGGGATAATGTATTCACGCATTCCAGGAGCAAAGAGAGGAAACATCCACTCGGTGGTTCAAAAAGAATTTTTAACGGTGGTCGGAAACGGAAAATCAACTTTGAAAGAATTATTTCAAACAAACGATCGAACACTTTATCATTACGATATGTTATTGGAAATGTATTATGAAGAACTGAAAATAGTATTAGATTATGGTGAAAAAAAGGAATTGATTTCCATCGGTAATCACTGTCGTGGCACCACCTTTTTGAATGGAAATCATCTAATTAGTCAAAAACTAGTTGCCGTTTTCGACTCCATTGCTAAACCCATTGAAGGTTTTTATTTTGGCCGATTTGATTTGAGAGTTTCCTCATTAGATGATTTATACCAAGGCGACAACATTAAAATAATGGAATTAAACGGCACTAATTCGGAGCCTGCCCACATTTATGACCCCAACATGTCATTATTTGAAGCTTATCGTGTGCTATTTCACCATTGGGGAATTATCTATCGCATCAGTTCAATAAATCACCAAAATGGAGTACCTTTCGAGCCGCTTTGGAAAACAGTAAACACAGTTATACAACACATAAAAAGTAAACAATAAAATGAGTCTATTAGTAATAGGAACCGTAGCCTTTGATGCTATAGAAACACCATTCGGCAAAACAGACAAGATAGTAGGGGGTTCAGCGACTTATGTAGCGCTTTCTGCCTCTTACTTAACTAAAAAAGTAAACTTAGTTGCTGTGGTTGGTGAAGATTTTTCAGAAACCAACATCAACATGATTCAGCGTCACGGTGTAAATACCCAAGGACTTCAAATCAAACATGGTCAAAAATCTTTTTTTTGGAGTGGTAAGTACCACAATGATATGAACTCACGAGACACATTAGTGACTGAACTTAATGTGCTAGAATCTTTTGACCCCATTATTCCGAATAGCTATCAGGATTGTGAGTACTTAATGTTAGGAAATTTGGCTCCACAAATTCAACGTACAGTCATTGAGCGCTTAAAAAAGAGACCAAAATTGATTGTCATGGATACCATGAATTTTTGGATGGACATTGCCATGGACGAGCTATTAAAAACCATACAGCTAGTAGATGTGCTATCCATCAATGATGAAGAAGCACGTCAACTTTCAGGTGAATTTTCCTTGAGAAAAGCAGCAAAGAAAATTATGGGAATGGGACCAAAAACGCTAATTATTAAAAAAGGAGAGCATGGCGCTTTATTGTTTAGGGGCAACGATGTGTTTTTTGCTCCAGCCTTGCCTTTAGAAGATGTATTTGATCCAACAGGTGCGGGCGATACTTTTGCTGGTGGTTTTATTGGTTATTTGGCTAGTACTGATGACACCTCATTCGAGAATATGAAACGAGCAATTATACACGGTTCAGCCATGGCTTCGTTCTGCGTTGAAAAATTCGGAACGGAACGAGTTGTTGGCTTACAACAGCATGATTTAGAAGATCGAATCCAGGAGTTTGTGGACTTAGTGCAATTTGAAATGCGATTAGAAGACTAGGCATAAATAATATTAGGCATAAAAAAAGGCGATCCCGACTAAATTAGTCGGGATCGCCTTTTTATTTTATCTGATTTCAAAGATTACTCTTCGTCTTTTTTATCAGTCGTGGTAACATCTAATACTACTGGTGTAGCAATAAATATTGATGAATAAGTACCAATCAAGATTCCCATAAATAAAGCAAACGAGAACCCTCTTAATGCTTCACCACCAAAGATTAACAAGATAGCCACTACTAATAATGTAGTTAACGAAG
The DNA here is from genome assembly GCA_963849955.1 of uncultured Cytophagales bacterium. Taxonomy (GTDB): domain Bacteria; phylum Bacteroidota; class Bacteroidia; order Cytophagales; family JAAEPT01; genus CAWFGW01. The sequence goes on from CAWKJU010000016.1 coordinate 116,595, forward strand.
TCATCATCGTACGACTTAGAGTGCTATTAATTGAGTTATTCAAAATTGCTGACATTTCAGCTTTTGATGTGTTTTTCTTAGTCGTGCCCGCTAAAAACTCACGCACACGGTCAAACACAACCACGGTATCATTAATTGAATAACCAACTATTGTCAACATTGCCGCTATAAAGACTTCGTCAATTTCAAACGAGAAGCCTAAAACTCTTGCAATGGCAAATACAGAAAGAACCATTAATACGTCATGCAATAATGCAATGAAAGCACCAATACCAAATCCAATTTTTCTAAATCGGAAAACGATGTAAATGAATATACAAACCAACGCAATGATGATAGACTCCAATGAGGTTGTCTTGATATCATCAGCAATTGTTGGACCGACAACAATTGTTTGAACAACTTCTGGTTTCAAATCATTATATGGCGCTAAACCTTCCATAAGTTTAACTCTAACCAACGAATCAGCATTCCGTGCTTCTGAGTTGATCATGTAACTCGTAGTGATTTGAATTTGATCATTCCCATCAAACGATTTAACTTCAGTACTTGCGTCAGTAAACACGTTGTTCAACTCGCCTTTTACTTTAGTAGCACTAACTTCGCCACCAAACTTCACGATGTAGGAGTGACCACCTTGGAAAGCAACACCTAAGTTTAATCCTTGAGTGAACATCAAACCTAGACCAGCAATAATTACAATTCCAGAAGCGATGTAAGCGATTTTTCTTTTACCCATAAAATCATGCTGTGGGTTTTTAAATAGTCCTCTTGAAATTGCCGTTTCAAAAGTAATCCCTGATTCACTTTTCCCTTTTACTAGATATTCTACCACTAGGCGTGTAATGAATACTGCTGAGAAGAAAGAAGAAACGATACCAATTCCTAAGGTAACTGCAAAACCTTTTACCAAACCTGATCCAAAATAAGCTAAGATTAAAGCAATCATTAACGTAGTGATGTTGGAGTCAAAAATTGTCCAGAAGGCACGAGAGTACCCGTTATCGATAGCGATTTTTAAAGGTTTGCCAGCCGCAAGCTCTTCGCGAATACGCTCAAATATTAGTACGTTAGCATCAATGGCCATACCCATGGTTAACACGATACCAGCAATACCTGGCAATGTTAAAGCTGCTCCAACTCCTTTTTGAGCTAGTAACCCAAGAATAAAGAAGATGTTAAACAACAAAGCAATATCAGCTACTAAACCACCTTTGCTGTAGTACAACACCATAAACAACACTACTAATACTAAACCAGCAACCAAACTTAACAAACCTCTATCAATAGCTGCCTGACCTAAAGAAGGCCCTACAACAACCATTCGCTCAATGTCCATAGGAGCAGGAAGACGACCCGCTTTTAAGATTCTAGCTAAGGTTTTCGTTTCTTCCATATCGAAGTTTCCGCTGATAACAGACTTACCATTCGGAATAGCCGTGTTCACCACTGGAGCAGAAAACACCACGTTATCCAAGGTTACTGCTACTTGCTTACCAATGTTTTCTTCGGTCAATCGTTTCCACTTTTTAGCGCCTTCAACATTCATATCCATTCCTACAGAGGGACGGCCTTTATCATCCATACTTGAGTAAGCATCTACAATTACCTCCCCGGTTAATGGTGCTTCAACATATTCACCTTTTTTCAACACATACATTTCAACTACTCCACCATCTGCGCCAACTGCAGAGCGATCGCCCCAAGCAAAGGTCATATCTTCTGGTAGTAATGCTTGAACATCCTTGTTATTCAACAATGCTTCGATTTTATCATAATCCTGCACACGAGCGAATATTCTACCTGACTGGGGATCAATCTGAAAATAATTAAAGATTGGATTATCTTTCAAGAAATTTTCTTGTGCTATAGCATTGCTATCTTTTACTGCCGTATCATTTTCTAACGATTCAGAGTCTGCGAATAATTGATCATCCGCTTTTTCTTCTTTTACTGTAGTATCTCCTTCTTGTGCAAACAAACCTGCATCATCGGACCCTGGAGCAGATTGAGTTTTCTCCTCTTTGCCATCTTCTGTTTCTCCTTGTTCTACCAAATACTGATTAATTTTTTGGATATAAGGATAACTCTCTTGAATGTCCCAAACTTCACTAAACTCCAATTTAGCCACCGCTTTCAATTGGTAAGCTATGTTTTCTTGGTCATCAGCACCTGGTAACTCTACTTCAATTCTTCCAGTTGATTTCACTGCTTGAATGACTGGAGAAGCTGTACCGAACTTATCAATACGCGATCTTAAAACGATTAATGAACGGTCGATCGCATCATCCAATTCACCATCAATGATTTTAATGATTTCTTCATCCGTTGAATTCGGGTTGATTTCAAACTTGTTGTCTACATTGACAAAAATCTCAGACATCTTATCTTTTCCTTTTCGCTCTTGAAAAGCATTTAAGAAAAGTGTTGTGAATTTTTCTTGTGTCGATTTTTGAGCAGTTTTAGCTTCTTCAATCGCTGCAAGAAAATCTTCGTCTTGACTGTTGTCACTCATTGCTTTTAAAATCTCTACTGGAGAAACTATCAACGTAGCATGAATACCACCCTGAAGATCAAGACCTAAGTTAAGTGACCATTGTTTTACTTCTTGAAAAGTATAGCCTAAATAGACTTCTTTTTTCCAAAGGGAGTCTCTATAGGCACGCATAGAGGTCTTTCTTAATGAATCAAGATTTATGTTTTCATTCGCAGCTCTAGCTTCGGCTACTCTTGCTTCACCATGTTCGGCAATTTCTGTGTCAATTTTATTTGCCATATAGGTAAATGACAGCGAGAAGAGACATATCGCTGTAATAGCCACTGACAAAAAGATGATAGCACCTTTGTTTTTCATATTCGTTTATTATTAAAATTTAGTTAATACAATTTAAGGGTATAGACAACTGGTCTAAGGCAGTAGGTTCGTCAGTAATAATTACTTAAAAACTAATTTAAAAAAAACGTTAGGGGGCATTGGTTGTAATGCACACCTCGAATAATACTTGAAAGTAGGAAAGAACAAGATGAAGTTGTTCCAACTCCAATACTGTTTTTTGTAGTGTTTCGAAAGAAAATAGTGCTACAATATAGCTCCACTTTATGAGTTGAAATGTACTTGCAGGTATCACCGCCTCTGGATGAGCTGCTTGGATAAAATCCCCCTGATCAGCGTCTTCCTGCTCAATTGTGTCTTGAGTATCTACCGTATCAGTGCTAAACGCAACCGATTGTACTAGAATACAACACAACAAGCTGAAGATTAAAATTCGATATGTGGCAGATAGTTTGACCATTTCAAGCCTGCAATGTTACAAATTACCTGTGGATAAGTCAATGTTGATGGGGTTTATTTGCTTTCATTCATATTTGTTTGATAGATTTATTTTAATTTGAGTCTAAATGAGAGAGATCATAATTACTAAAGGCACTCTTGAAGGAGAGTTATATAAGTCAATATGCTTACTTACTTCTATTTTATGTGCTATTTGTGTGATTATCAATCATTTTTTAAATCTTGATCTCTTTTTAGATATTTCACTAGCCTTTTTCAGTCTCATTTTTGGCTGGTTGTATTTTGATTTTATTAAAAAAGATTTAACTAAGTGCCATTTTTATCTTTTCGTTTTATCATTGTTTGTGATATATACGGTTGCTTGGCATTATTCTAATGGATTAGTTGGAGGTATGATTTCCATGTTCGGTCTTCTCCAGCTGATTCTTCTAGTAATAGTTAAAGCAAAAAAGTTAAAGTATATAAGCATAGCCGTTATCATGTATTTTAGCGCGTTATACATTTTTCAAAACTACTTTGAAAATGCTGTGGTTCCCTATAAATCTTTACAGGAACAAGAAACCGACATCTTCATCACCACCATTATCTCGCTAATATTTGGAGGTTTAATTATGTGGAAATTCAAAAACGCTTATGAAGACGAACGTAAACAACTAAAACAAAGCAGAGATATTGAAGAAAAAGCTAAAAAAGAAGCAGAACGATACAATAACTTGCAATCAGAATTTTTAGCAAACATGAGCCATGAAATTCGTACCCCTTTGAATGGTATTATTGGTAACTCAGAATTACTACTTAACACAAAAGATCCAAAAGGTCAGCGAGAACATATTGAAGCTATTGTTCAAAGTGGTCAAATGCTATTAAGCTTAGTAAACAATGTGCTTGACTTATCGAAACTGGAATCAAATAAGCTTGAATTAAACCCCACTTATTTTTATGTCAAAGATATATTTAATCAAGTAGAAAGTGTTTTTATTAGTATTGCACGAAAAAAAAACATTCAATTAAAATTTCACATTGACAAGAGTGTTCCTGCTTCTTTAATAGGAGACGCTAGCCAATTAAAACAAATACTGGTAAATCTAGTCGGTAATGCTTTAAAATTCACCCATCAAGGAGTAGTTTCCATAACTGTTTCTGCAAATTTTGAAAAAGAAGACGTAAATCTCTATTTTGAAATTTCTGATACGGGTATAGGGATTTCAGAAGAACATCAGCACCGCATTTTTGACCGTTTCTATCAGGTAAATCAACGCATTAACAGAGAATTTCAAGGTACTGGGCTGGGTTTAATTATTGCAAAAAACCTTATTGAACTCATGGAAGGAGCTATCTGGGTAGACAGCGAAGTGGGAAAAGGAAGTGTGTTTTCATTTAGTGTCAAAATGAAAGAAGCAAAAGTATTTAAACCTTCTTCTGCCTCATTATCTGATTTCCATTTACCGAATCTTCATATTCTAATAGCCGAGGATAATGAAATCAATCAAAAATTATTACAGAAACAACTCTTAGGTTTCGGGGTGAAATCAACCATTGTGGCAAACGGTTTTGAAGCGGTGAAATGTTTTGATAAAAAATCGTATGATTTAGTACTTATGGACATACAAATGCCAATATTAGATGGTATTGCTGCCTCAAAAGCTATCCGAAAAAACACTCGAATAAAGCAGCCTATAATAATTGCACTAACCGCTAATGCTTTGAAAGATGATCGTGAAGCCTGCTTTGAAGCTGGTATGAATGATTATTTATCGAAGCCCGTTTCTCTTCAAAATATGAAAGAAACACTCATAAAATGGTGTGGCACAAACTAATGAGGAAGTTAAACCTCCTCACTATGTCGTACATCTATATTTAATTCATCTAATTGTTCTTGGGCAATAAATGATGGCGAATCAATCATCACGTCTCTACCTGCATTATTTTTTGGGAAAGCGATAAAGTCACGGATAGAATCTGAGCCACCAAACAAGGAACATAAGCGATCAAATCCTAACGCCAAACCTGCATGTGGTGGAGCACCGTATTCAAACGCATCCATTAGAAACCCAAACTGTGCTTTTGCTTCTTCCGCAGTAAACCCTAAATGTTTGAACATCGTTGCTTGCATTTCTCTATCGTGAATTCGAACTGAACCACCTCCAACTTCAACACCATTAATCACCATATCATACGCGTTAGCTCTTACTTCGCCTGGTTTTGTATCCAATAGCGCAAAGTCTTCTGGTTTTGGTGACGTAAACGGATGATGCATGGCATGGTAGCGTTTGGTGTCTTCATCCCATTCCAACAGCGGGAAATCGATCACCCACAAACAGGAGAATTTTTTTGGATCTCTTAAACCCAATCGGCTACCCATTTCCAATCGTAACTCATTCATTTGTTTACGTGTGGCATCTGTATCGCCACTTAAAACCAATATTAAATCACCCGGTTCGGCACCAGTTGCATCAGCCCAGGCTTTTAAATCTTCTTGCGAATAAAATTTATCTACAGATGATTTGAAAGACCCATCTGCGTTACATTTCACATAAACTAATCCTTTAGCACCAATTTGTGGTTTTTTCACAAACTCCGTTAAGGCATCTAATTCTTTTCTGGTATACTCTGCACACCCTTTAGCACAAATACCCACTACTAACTCTGCTGAATCAAATATGCTAAATCCTTTGTTTTGAGCTAATGTATTTAACTCTACAAATTTCATATCAAAACGTGTATCCGGCTTATCACAACCATAGTACTTCATTGCATCTGCATAATCCATACGTGGTAATTCAGGAATATCAATTCCTTTCACTGTTTTGAATAGGTGACGGACAAAACCTTCGAACATGTTCAACACATCTTCTTGCGTAACAAATGACATTTCACAGTCAATTTGTGTAAACTCCGGCTGGCGATCTGCTCGTAAATCTTCATCGCGGAAACATTTCACAATCTGGAAATAACGGTCGAAACCACTTACCATCAACAATTGCTTAAACGTTTGTGGGGATTGTGGTAAGGCGTAAAACTGCCCTGGATTCATTCGGGATGGCACCACAAAGTCACGTGCTCCTTCGGGAGTTGATTTAATTAAAACTGGGGTTTCTACTTCCAAGAAATTTTGACCATCCAAATAGTTTCTAGTTTCACGCATCAACCGATGGCGCAATTCTAGATTTTTACGTACTGGATTTCTTCTTAAATCTAAATAACGGTACTTCATTCGAAGATCATCACCACCATCTGTTTCATCTTCTATTAAGAAGGGAGGTAGCTTCGCGGGATTTAACACGTTGATATTAGCTATTTTAATATCGATATCACCAGTCGCCATTTTATCATTTTTTGACACTCGCTCTATGACTTCCCCCTCTACTTGCAACACAAATTCTCTTCCGAGGTGACTCGCTTTTTCAAACACGGATTTGTCAGTGATACTCTCATCTAAGATTAATTGTGTGATTCCATAACGGTCACGTAAATCAACCCAAATAAGTGCTCCTTTGTCGCGTACGCGCTGTACCCAACCGCATAGAGTTACCTGATTTCCAACATGTTCTAATCTTAATTCACCGCAAGTATGTGTTCTAAGCATAATGGTCTGTTTTTTGAAGACTGCAAATTTAAGTAATTCACCATCATATTTACTAAATTGCAACTCTTTTAACATAAAAAGCACATGAAAAACGTCACCATTTTCCTTATATTATTAGCTATTTCGGTATGTAAAGCGCAAGAAACACCTGTTTTGAAGAAAACAGATGTGAATGGAAAAGTAAGTATTTTAGTGCCCACCGCTTTTCATCAACTGTCTGAGCAAGATTTAGTGCAACAGTTTGGAATGGTTCATATGCCTGAAGCTGCTTACGCTAGTACCAACAATGAGGTGACCTTGGCAATCTCTATTCGCGTGGATTCGGTGAGTTCTACCATCAAATATAAAAGTACGGAGGGTAAAAAAGACTCGTTAGATTTAGCGATAGAAAAATCATTTTATAAAGCATCTTTAGGAGCAACTTATGAAGAAATAACTTTCTTAAAAGATGCTATTGTTACCATCGACAAACACCCTTTTATGGTGTTTGAGTTTGAGTCTACTTTAGTAGGTGAAACCTCAAAAGGAGCAGAAATAAGCACTAAGCAGTACAACTATCTTGCGCATGGATATAAAGGGAAAAAGAAATACATTATCACTTTTTCATGCCCCTTGGAGTTGAAGGCTACCTGGCAACCGTTAGCACAACAAATTATTGATTCGGTAAAGATTTAATCTACATATTAATTCTTTACAATTTTAATATGGTCGGTATGATTTATCGTTAATCGATATACACCTGATTTTAGAGATTTCAACTCTAAAGAATTTGCCCAAAATGCTTTTCCACTTGTAATTACTTTTCCATAGCTATTGGTTATTTCATAATCAAAATCTATTTCAGTTTCACTATTTGGAGAATATACTCTAGTTTGATTATTTACTGGGTTAGGGTAGGCTGTTACCACCTCTTCAAAGCTTGAATTATGAATAGCAACAATATCAAAGGATTCAAAATTCCCATCTAAATCGTATTGAGTAAGTCTGTAATAAAGAGTAGTTATTTTGGGTAAGTAATCGTCTACAAAAGAATACTCTTTTATTTGTTGACTATGCTTACTTCCAACAACCTCACCTATACTGTAAAAGTCAATCCCATTTTCGCTTCGTTCAATTTCAAAATAATCATTATTTAATTCCATTGCTGTTTTCCAACTTACAATGATATTAGAATTAACTTTTTTTGCATCAAAGCTTAATAATGCTATAGGTAGCGGTGCAACACCGACATTTATCCCTCCGCTATCAATAATTGACGAAGCAAACTGGTTTCCTCTATAGGAAGTTGTTCCGATATTAATCCGCACATTTCCACCATTTGGTGCAGACAACCCTAATTGTCCATCAGCATCATTAGCGTCACCATTATTCGCTGGGTTCACTTGAATATAGGAAGAGTTATTCATGCTTAATACCCTCGCTGAACGACCACTTCCAGGAAAAGAAAGCTGACTGGTTTGCCCAATTAAATTCAGAAGAACCTTATAGTTTCTTAAATCCCAATCGTCTCCTAACTCAACTTTAGTACCGTCAGGCACCCTAACCTCCACCATTGTTGAACCACCAATAACAGAACATGTTATTGGACAAACATTAGCGATACATTTAATGATATTTGCATTCTTAGTCACACCTGAATTTAATGTACACACCTGTGATAGTGTTAAAGAATCAACAGTTAATACCAATAGAAAAGCGGTTGTTATTTTTATATAATAATTAATTATCTTACTTATATATATTTCCATGATCTTGTTGTTTAGTAATCATGGATACGGATGTTTTTTAATAAAGTATTTGATTAAAAATGTATTTAAAACGTTTAAATAGCTTTTTACGGTGAATCAGATCATTTAAACGTTAAAACAAAAATAATTAATTAATATTTTAAATATTACATCACAAAAAAAAATGAACAATAATGTAAGTATTTGAAATTTCGTATTGTCTTCCAGAAAAAAAGAAGCCTCTAATTTAAATTAATCTGTTAGCTATAAAAATTAGATTCTTCCATGAGGAGTGATCCAAATTGGTAGCCTTTCAATAGTTAATATTAATGTATCCTGGATACTTCACCTGTTTTCCTGCAATTTGAAAAGAGGGCTTTAACTTAAAAGTAAACACATTGGGGTTGCTTGGGTTATCAGAAATTGCCCAAAGAATGGATGTTATTTCTGAATAACTATAATCGCTAAGCACTTTAAATATATCAAAGCTCGCCTTAAGGGGAAGTGTCCCTTTTCCTCCATTGCCAAGCACCTCTATTCGCTGACTGGTAGTACCCAATAGCACCTCTTTGTTTTTCACCTGAAGAATCCAATCCACCGTATTGAGTACCGCTTTTTTAGGGTTCTCATTTACTACCTCGACATCCATTTGAAGGTCAATTTTCAAACTTCGTTCTGCAAAGGCTTTTGACAAGCTAAAACTCTCAGCCGTACTAAAGTCTGACAGTTCATCTTTTCCTAAAACATTAATACTATTAGCCTTTAATTCAACAACTTCGTCATAATTAAAATCACATTTTGCAAACCGTGCAGAACGGGTGAGGACGCAGCCTGTAGCAAAAATTATTAGCGGAATAATAAAGAGGTGTTTTTTCATGCTTTTTTTTAAGCTATTAGCAGTTGGTTTTTAGTTTTTAGCTAAAAATAAGATTTCTATCTACTTCAGTCTTGATTCTTGGTTCATGTATCTAGTTTCTTGGTTCTTGGTTCTTGACTCTATCATCTTGGTTCTATAAAATTAATGCGCCTCCAACCAATTCAAACCTTCACCTAATCCTATTTCCATCGGTACATCTAATGGGATAGCCGTTTTCATAAATTCCGGCACTTTAGTTTTGATTAATTCAAGTTCGCTAAGATGGGTGTCAAAAACCAGTTCATCATGCACTTGTAATATCATTTTAGACTTCAACTTTTCATCCTTCATCCATCGGTGGATGTTAATCATTGCTACCTTTATCATATCGGCCGCAGATCCTTGTATTGGGGCGTTGATGGCGTTACGTTCTGCATATCCTCTGGTGGTTTGGTTTCGGGAATTGATGTCACGCAGGTAGCGTCTCCTCCCTAAGATGGTTTCTACATATTCGTGCTCACGGGCGTTGTTAATGGTAGCATCCATAAAGGTTTTTACAGCGGAAAACTCCGTGAAATACGACTCAATAATTTCTGCAGCTTCTGTTCTGGAGATATTTAAATTTTGAGATAAACCAAAAGCCGAAATGCCATAAATAATCCCGAAGTTTACTGCTTTAGCTTGCCCACGTTGTTCCCGAGTAACTTCCTCTAAAGGGGTTTTAAATACTTTAGCTGCCGTTGTGGCGTGGATATCTCGCCCTTCCTTAAACGCAGTAATCATGTTTTCATCCTTAGCAAACGCTGCCATGATTCGCAGTTCAATTTGCGAATAATCGGCAGAAACTAAGATGTGGTTTTCGTCTGTTGGCACAAAGGCTTTTCTTATAGCACGACCTTTTTCAGTTCGAATTGGAATGTTTTGTAAGTTAGGATTATCAGAACTTAGACGTCCAGTAGCTGCAACAGCTTGTCTATAGGAAGTATGAATTCTACCAGTTTTTTCTATTACCATTTTTGGTAACGCATCCACATAGGTTGATTTCAACTTCCGGTATTCACGAAAGCTGAGGATGTCATCTATGATTTTATGTTCTTCCGCTAAACGCGAAAGCACACTTTCATCCGTTTTATATTGACCAGTTTTGGTTTTCTTAGCCTTGGGATCAAGTTGTAATTTATCAAACAGAATTTCCCCCAATTGCTTGGGTGAGGCGATGTTAAATTGTGCTCCAGCTTGTTCATATATTTTTTGCTCTAGCGCTACGCTGTCTTTCTCTAATTCCTCTGACATCTGCTCTAAGACAGCCACATCCAACTTAACCCCGTTACGCTCAATATCAGCTAATACATTAATCAACGGAATTTCTACCTCGTCAAATAATTTTTTATTTACGGTATCTATTTCTGGAGTAAACACTTCTTTTAACTGCCAGGTGATATCAGCATCTTCTGCGGCATAATCAGAAATTTCTTCTGGTTGCAAGTCAGCCATGTTTCCCTGATTAACCCCTTTCTTTCCAATCAACTCGGTGATGGATACGGGTTCATAATTCAGATAAGTGGAAGCCAAAAAATCCATGTTATGTCGTAAGTCGGGTTGTAAAAGATAATGCGCAATCATGGTATCAAAAAGAGGGCCTTTTACTTCGATAGCATAGTTTTTTAACACCATGATATCATATTTAAGGTTTTGCCCTACCTTTCCGATAGCCGCGTTCTCAAATACTGGTTTAAACTCTTCTACTAAATTTTGCGCTTCTTTTTCGTCCTGGGGTACGGGCACATAATAGGCCTCTCCTTTGCGGTAGCAAAATGACATGCCTACTAACTTTGCTTCTACCGCATTTAAACTGGTGGTTTCAGTGTCAAAACAAAATTCTTTTTGTTTCGATAAGAACTCAATTAAACGCACACGATCTTCATTTTTATCCACTAAATAATAATCGTGTAAGGTGCTATCAATAGTTTCCTTAGGAATTAAAATAACCCCTTCTCCATCATCAGAAGGAAGTATCTCCGACTTTTTTTCTGGAGTAACCGCTGGGGCGCTAAACAAATCCATTTGATTGGATGGGGCAGCTGCTTTAACGGTCGCTTTTGGAGTAGCAATTTCTTCTTCCCCAAAAAGTCGTTTTTTGAATGTTTTAAATTCGAGCTCGTCAAATATCGGCTCTAGTTTTTCTTTGTCTGGCTTTACATAAATCAGCTTATCAGCATCCCATTCAACAGGTACATCTAAAATAATGGTCGCTAATTTTTTAGAAAGTATGCCTTGTTCACCGAAGTTAATGACATTTTCTTTTTGCTTTCCTTTTAAATCTTCGGCATTCGCGACTAAATTCTCAACACTTCCATAGGTTTCAATTAACTTTTTAGCTGTTTTTTCACCAATACCTGGAATTCCAGGAATGTTATCCACTGCGTCACCCCATAAACCTAATATATCAGCCACTTGGTCTACACGTTCAACACCCCACTTTTCTTTAACCTTAGCGATATCATACACTTCGGTCCCACGACCAAACGTTGAAAGTTTATACAGAAAAATATTTTCATCAACCAGCTGGGCATAATCCTTATCGAGCGTCATCATATATACTTCGAATCCATCTGCCTGAGCTTTCTTCGCTAGCGTACCAACTACATCATCTGCCTCGTAACCCTCTGCTTGAAGTATCGGAATACCCCACGCTTCAAGAATTCTTCTTATGTAGGGTGTGGCGACAAGTATATCTTCAGGAGTCTCTTCCCGATGTGCTTTATATTCGGCATATTCTTCCGTTCGTACAGTACCTCCAGGTAAATCAAATGCCACCCCGATATGGGTTGGTTTTTCTTTATTGATGACCTCCATCATGGAATTTAAAAAACCAAAAACGGCACTCGAGTTGATGCCTGTGGAAGTAATTCTAGGAGTTTTACTAAACGCAAAATGTGCTCTAAAAATGATAGCGTAAGCATCAAGGAGAAATAGTTTTTTCTTTTCTGACATAATTATGGATTCTAGCTTCATCAAAGAAAACAAAATTAACACGTTTCTAAAATGGAAAGATGTGATTCCATCCAAAGTTAACGATAACTACTTGTTGATCAGCCTTAGATCATTGACTATTTGATATTTAAATGAATCATAAAAAAACTGAAATAAGCAATCATTCATTATACTCGCAAAAATTAATCGATTTTTCTTAGTGGTTAAGGCTTAGGTGTGGTATATTCAATATCTTTTTTCATAAATGAGAGTATCAAGTAGTCAACCATATCGTTTAATCTATTCGCTTTTCGAACACGAATACCTGGGGTTTTTATTGGAATCCTTTGTGGTACAACTGAATGAAGCGGGTGAGTTATCCTATTTACATCAAAACATTTCAGCTAAAAACATGGAAGAGTTTTCTGCTGTGATGGATGAAACTGATTTTGAACTGATCAAGCTGATGGACTCCATTCAGCAAGATGTGGTGGCACATAAGTACCAAAATAAACACCTTAAGCCTGATGAGTTTTTCTTAAAGATTTATGACCAAGGAAAAGGGGATGAAACAATTCAAAAGCTAATTCAAGAATATGTAGACCGGATTATGTCTACTATACTTCCCTTGCTCCATGGTAAAGAAGTCTATTCAATGGGTAATGATGGTGAACCTGTGGGTAAACGTATTATCATTCCAGAAACTAAAGCATCAATCTTATTTCATTTCATGCGAAATGAAGATAACACGCATTATTTCCCAACCATAAAGCATGATGGACAGAAGGTAGAGTTTCAATACAACAGTTCACAGATTATTTGTCATAATCCTGCTTGGCTACTAGTAAACGAAGAAACTTTATACACATTTGAAAAAGAAGTGTCTGCAAACAAATTGAAGCCTTTCTTGAACAAAAAGTTCATTATGGTTCCTAAAAAAGTGGAAGACACCTATTATCAAAAGTTTGTCACTCAAATTGTGCAAGATTTTGATGTTCATGCCAAAGGGTTTGAAATAGCAGAAGAGAAATACAAACCCACACCAAAACTTACCTTCAAGGAACTGGCGAGTGTACAACAACCAACGATGAGTTTGTTTGGAGACGACACCGCCCAAACCACAGTGGATGAAGGTGGTAAAATAGTTTTCGATTTATCGTTTAATTACGGCCAATATAATTTTAACGCTTCTAGCGAAAGCCATAGCAGTGTGAAAATGGAAAAAATGGGCGATAGCTTTTTATTCCATAAAATATCGCGGGATGCCAAATGGGAAAAGGAACAAATTAAATTCCTCGGTAACACCGGTCTCAAAATTAAAAATGGAAAAGCAGTAGTAGAAAGGGGTACTGCTTTTAGTTGGATCAACACAAATCGCCCCAACCTTGAGGATATTGGTTATGAAATTACACAAAGCGCTTCTGATGGCAGACGTTATTTCATGGGCTCCTCTTCTATCAACATAGAAGTAAGAGAAAGCAACGATTGGTTTGATATTTATGCGGTAGTTAAATTTGGTGATTATGAAGTTCCTTTCATAAAACTCCGATCCTTAATCATTGCAAAAAAACGGGAGTTCACGCTTCCCAATGGGGAAATAGCAGTAATACCCGATGAGTGGTTAACGCAATATGCTGACATCTTAGCTTTTAGTGAGGAACATGATGACGGTTTAGGTTTAAAACTCAAGAAACATCACGTTGCGTTAGTACAGGAGCTTGACAATGATAGTCTTGCGAAAGTGGTTATTGACAGAAAACTAGAGAGTCTCAAAGACTTTGAGTCAATTGATGATTACCCGCTTCCAGCCAAATTTAACGGAACGCTTCGCCCGTATCAAAAAGCAGGTTATAACTGGCTGCATTTTTTAAGAAGTTTCAAATTTGGAGGCTGTTTGGCTGATGATATGGGTCTGGGTAAAACCATTCAAACATTAGCATTACTACAGTACCATAAAGAGCAAGGCGACACTAGCGCTTCACTCATCATTATGCCAACGTCATTGGTGTATAACTGGGAAATGGAAGCGGCTAAATTTGTACCTGACTTAAAAGTACTTGTATACACGGGCACTTACCGCGATAAAGACGTTGAACAGTTTCAAAATTATGATGTGGTGCTTACCTCGTATGGCATTACGCGAATAGATATTCAGTTGTTGGAAAAATATTATTTCAACTACATCATTTTAGATGAGGCTCAGGCGATTAAAAACCCAACGTCTAACATCTCATTAGCAGTAAAAAAACTTAAGTCAAGAAACAAACTAATTCTAACGGGAACACCTATAGAAAATAGCACGATGGATTTGTGGTCTCAAATGACCTTTGCAAACCCAGGCCTATTAGGTTCACAAAATTTCTTCAAAAAAGAATACCTCAACGACATTGAGAAAAAACACGATGACGGCAAAAAACACAAACTTCATGCGATCATCAAGCCTTTTATTCTAAGAAGATTAAAAGAAAATGTACTGACCGAACTTCCTCCAAAAATGGAGCAAATTTGGTATAGTCAAATGAACGAAGATCAGGAGAAAGAGTATGAAGAAGTAAAATCATTCTACAGAAATAAGATTTTATCAGAGATTGAGTCCAATGGGATGAACAAATCTCAAATCATCTTATTACAAGGGCTTACGAAACTTCGTCAAATAGCTAATCACCCAAAAATGGTGGACGAAAATTATAGTGGTTCTTCTGGCAAATTGGACGATGTATTAGAAATGATGAACAACGCCATTGCTAAAAAACATAAAATATTGATTTTTAGCCAATTTGTTAAGCACTTGGCCTTGTTCAAAGCAGAGCTTCAAAAACAAAAAATTGAATTCGCTTACTTAGATGGCTCTACAAAATCACGTCAGCAGGAAGTTGAATCTTTTCAGCAAAATGAAGATTTAAGGGTGTTCTTAATTTCCTTAAAAGCTGGAGGTCTAGGGTTAAATCTAACCGCAGCAGATTATGTGTTTATTCTTGATCCTTGGTGGAACCCAGCAATTGAAGCACAAGCTATTGACCGTGCTTATCGTATGGGTCAAAAGAATACAGTACACACCTATAAATTCATTACCAAAAACACGGTAGAAGAAAAAATATTAAAACTTCAGCAACACAAACGCGCATTGGCAAATGATTTAATTTCATCGGAAGATAGTTTTGTGAAAAGTCTTTCTAAAGAGGATATTGAGGAAATATTAAAATAGTAAATTTGAATACTTCCTTTAATTTACTCAACAGGGCTTATGATTGAAAACACCATACAAGTAAGAGTACGTTACGCAGAAACCGATCAAATGGGCTATGTCTATTATGGTAATTATGCCACTTACTTTGAAGTTGCTCGTGTAGAAACCTTTCGTTCATTAGGTTTTAGTTACAAAGAAATGGAGGAGGAAGGCATTATGATGCCGGTGTTGGAATATAAAACAAAGTTTATTCGTCCTGCTAAATATGATGACCTGCTCACCATTAAAATCTTTGTGAAAGAAAAACCAGGTGTTCGAATCAGGTTTGAGTATGAAATATATAATGAAGAAGGAACGTTGCTAAACATTAGCGAGACTACGTTGGTTTTTATAAGTAAAACAACTGGCAAGCCTGCAGTGCCTACTGGACGTTTTCTCCAAGTAATTGAACAACCTTTCATCTTATGAAAACAAGGTTTAAAGATCGAGTCCTTAATTCTACCCCAATAACCAAAGTTTTTGACTTTGCAGATAAAATAAAAGTTAGTAAAACAGAAGATGTATCGCTGTTCACAGCAATAGATTATTTTATAAAAGAGTTAAAAAACAATGACATCAATTCGGAGGCTAAATCTGTAGCTTTCAGTTTTACTTTAGCGATATTTCCTTCAATCATCTTTTTTTTCACATTAATCCCGTATTTCCACCTACCCTGGTTGACTGAAACCGCAATTGTTGAGTTTTTAAGGGACGGACTACAGCTACCACAAGCGATGTACGAAGGCCTTTCTGAAACCATTTTAGATATAGCTCATAAGCCACGAGGGGGGCTTTTATCTGTTGGTTTTGCCATGGCTCTATTCATGGCAACCAATGGGATGTTAGCCTTAATGGATGCATTCAATAAGTGTTATCGATCAAAAGAAAAACGCCACTTTGTAAAAAGACGGTTAATTGCTATTGCGTTAACAGGCATGCTCTCTTTAGTACTTATCATGTCAATGATTGTACTGGTATTTGGATCAAGCATCCTTAACCTACTTGAAAATTATGGCGTATTTCCTATTTGGATTATTGAGTTTGTAAGAAACCTACGAATCATTGAATACGGTGTATTTTTCCTTTTATTCTTCTTTGCCATATCCATGATCTATTATTTTGCACCAGCCATACATAAACGATGGCGCTTTTTTTCTTATGGTGCTTTCATTGCTACCTTATTAAGCGTATTAATTTCAGCGCTTTTTTCATTCTATGTTAATAATTTCGGCACTTATAATAAGCTGTATGGTTCCATAGGAACACTTATAGGCTTTTTGATTTGGCTCAACTTTATCACATTAGTTATTTTAATAGGTTTTGAAATAAACGTATCGATTGATCGGGCAAAAATAGATTCTCAAAAAAGAAATGAAAAAAATGTTGGGTGATTTAACTGAAAAACCTATTTTTGCACTCCCATAGAACGTATGGGAATAGAGAGAGATGGCAGAGTGGTCGATTGCGGTAGTCTTGAAAACTATTGACTGTTAAAGGTCCGGGGGTTCGAATCCCTCTCTCTCTGCATTGAAAGCCCGAAACATAAGTTTTGGGCTTTTTTTATGCTCAAAAACTATTTAACTTTTTTATATGGAGTGTCAGTGAAATGCTATGACTAGAGAAAACTTACCTAAAAACTTAAAAAAAACGCACAATGTATTTCTACATTGTGCGCCATTATTTTTCTAATACGTTTCGTATTATTTATTCGCAGCGTAAAGCTCACTTACTTTCGTCCAGTTAATTACGTTAAAAAACGCAGCAACGTAATCAGGTCTTTTGTTCTGATAGTTCAAGTAATAAGCGTGCTCCCACACATCTAAACCTAAGATTGGGAATCCACCACAACCAACACCTGGCATTAATGGATTGTCCTGGTTTGGAGTAGAACAAACATCTACTTTACCTCCTTTATGAACACATAACCAAGCCCAACCAGAACCAAATTGTGTAGCTGCTGCATTGGAAAATTTTTCTTTGAATGCATCAAACGAACCAAATGCAGCATCAATTGCTGAAGCTAATTCTCCTGATGGTTTTCCTCCTCCGTCTGGAGACATTACAGTCCAAAACAAGTTATGGTTGTAAAAACCACCTCCATTATTTCTAACTGCAGAATTTTTTAGGTCTAAACCAGTCATTATCTCTTCGATTGACTTGCCTGCTAAAGGGGTTCCTTCAATAGCATCGTTCAACTTACTTGTGTAAGCAGCATGGTGTTTATCATGATGGATCTCCATCGTTTTAGCATCAATATGTGGTTCTAGCGCATTGGTTGCATAAGGCAACTTTGGTAATTCAAAAGCCATTTTTATAAAATTTTAAGGTTTAACAATCTATTTACTGTAACAACATAAAAATAGGAGAAACTGTTTTGCGACCAAAGGAAAACTCTCTTTTAAAGAAAAGAATCGTAACAATAGTAATTCTTGATTTATTTTTTTCTCAACGCTTTAAAAAAATCAAGTACAATAGCTGAACATTCATCTTTCATTAAGCCTTGCACTATTTGGGTTTTCGGATGAAGAATGTTTTCTGATAGTCGAAGAAAGCCGCGGTCAGGGTCAGGTGCACCAATTACTACTTTATCAATTTGACTCCAAGCTAAGGCTCCCGCACACATAACACAGGGCTCTAAAGTAATAAACAAGGTGCATTCATGAAGATACTTCCCTCCGAGAGCATTCGAAGCAGAAGTAATTGCTACCATTTCTGCATGCGCTGTTACATCACTGAGCAGCTCCGTTTCATTGTGCGCCCGGGCTATTATTTTATTTCTACAAACTATAACTGCCCCTACTGGAATTTCACCTTTTTCAGAAGCCTTTTTGGCTTCTTTAAAGGCTTCTTTCATAAAATAGTGGTCATCAAAAACGGTAAGTGTCATGTTGTAGTTTTAACTGTAAAATTAAAACTAAGCTTCATCATATCTAAATACTGAATCTAAATCTTCATTGGAATTGATCGATTGTTTCAAATCTTTGATAAGCCCGTTTTTTAAATCATACACCCAACCATGTATGTATGGGTACTCACCATTATTCCATTCTTCTTGAATAAAAGACACTTTTCCTAAATTAGTCACCTGTTCCAGGATGTTCAATTCCACAAAACGATCAAATCGTTTGTCTTCGTCTTTCTCTGCATCCAGTTCAGCGCTATGTAAACGATAAACATCTTTGATATTCATCAACCAGTTGTCTAAAAAACCAAATGACTGGTTGCCCATTGCAGCTTTAACACCGCCACAGCCATAGTGTCCACAAACAATGATGTGTTTCACCTTCAACACCTTTACTGCGTAATAAACTACACTCAACAAATTCGAGTCCGTATGAACTACCATGTTGGCAATGTTTCTTTGCACGAAAATGGAGCCAGGCATAGCATTCGTGATTTCTGTTGCAGGTACTCGGCTATCAGAACAACCAATCCAAAGATATTGCGGAGTTTGGGCTTTGGATAACTTTTCGAAAAAATCGGGAAGCGTTTTGTTGATATTAGCTACCCATTTTACATTTCCTTCTATTAATTCTTTTATTAATTCTGCCATTATTTTCTCAACTCAGTTAATTTACTAATTAACAAAAAAATCAATGTTGAAACTATCAATTTCAGAAATTTTTCAGAATTCGGTTTATGGAAAAGTTAAAATGCCTTAAGAGGTTTTTCTAGCAGATTCGTGATAGGTTTTAACATGTGGACCAAGAAAAACACGTGTATAGATTCGAATCATTGATAAACCATTCACTAAAAACGACATCAATAGTATAGCTAATAATGTGTATTCACCATCTTGCGCTCCACTCAATATCAACTCAGAACCTAGAAATGCTGATGTGATTGGAAACCCCATTAAACCAAGTGCTGAAGTTAAAAACAAAAATTCGGTTGTAGGGTATTCATAACAATGGCCCTGGTAACCGTGCAAAGAAATTGTTTTTTCTTTTTTACGGATAGTGTCAATTGCAAGCTGACCTAGGAGATAAGCAATGGTTACACCTCCAAAATAGAAACTCAAATCATATAAATTCATACCGTGTAAATACATAGCATAAATAATTAATAAATGAAAAAAAGCGACTTTAATCCAGGCATTTATAACTTTTTCTTTTTCGGTAAATACTAAAAGAATAGTTGCAAAAGCAATGATTACAATACACAGTACTACAGGATAGGTAGGTAAATTAATCACGTTTTTTCTTATTGCCAACACCAGGAAAGGCAGTGTAAGCACCAGCGTTTTAAGAAAATTTAAAATGTATATTTTGGGGATGTGCTGCAAGATTTGCCCCATCCATTTGAAAGGACCCCACACCATTTTGTACATCAAACCATCCATATACCACTCATTCAAACTCAGGATGTAAATAGAATTACTAATATTTCTTAAAAAGGGAGGTAGCCCTAACCTTTTTACTGGAGTGAAATTGTAAAACTGTTCTTTAATAGAATAACTCACGATGGATGGAGAAATTAATAATTGGTAACTTCTAAGCATCGCATGGCTAGCAAAGTGAATAACCACTAAAGTATGCCAGCCCAAGGCAACTTCAATAAACATAAGACCGACTTGAGCCACTACCGAATAAGCAATTTGGCCTTTAATAGAAGGTTGAATTCGCGAAGTGATAGTGCCCAGTAGAAAAGTTGTTCCACCCAGTGCAATTAAAACCCACGTCATATAGGGTACAAGACTCCAAAACTCATATGTCCGTAATAGCACTAATACACCTAAATGTACCGCTAGTGAGCTATAGAAAATAGCGCTAGAGGGGGTTGGTCCTTCCATGGCTCGGGAAAGCCAGGCTGAAAAAGGAAATTGTGCTGACTTAATAGCCGCAGCTACAAATATACACAGTGAAAAACCGATGGCAGTACCTGTGTGATTATTGATATGGCTTGTAACAAGATCCGTATTTTGAAATTCAAATAAACTAATGTTTTTATGCCAAATGTGATGACTGAGCCACATAGCCAACATGATACTAATATCCCCTAACCGATAAATTGAAAATATCTTTATCGCATTTTTTACTGGGATATATCTATTTCTATAATAGGCGATAAGCAAAAACGATGAAATACCAGCAATTTCCCAACCTACAAATATCGTAGTCAAGTTACCAGAAAGTACAATCGTGTTATATCCGAGATAGAAGAAAAGAATAGTAGTAAAGAATCGCTTGAAACCCTTCTCTCGATGTAAATAATTTCGACTATAAGCAGTAATTAGAAAAGCAATGAAGGCACCGACTAACAAAAATACCGCTGTATAACTGTTATATTTAAAGTCGATGTACACATCAAATTCATTAAAGCGTAAGAGCGTAATTTGTTTTTTGTAAAGCGTCTCTGCACCAGTTATTGCCCACCGAATAGTAAAAACTAATGTAGCTAAAAACTGTAACCCCATGGTAACAAATGACACTTGTGATAAACGTACTTCATCGTCTTTTGAAGTAAGTGTATTAGCCAAAAATCCTAATAATGGAATAATGATAAATAGGGATATGTACTGTTCCATTTACTGATTAATTGTTTTTGATAAGATATACCGGGAAATTTTCCTCGTGAGATTCAATTAACTTGTCGATATCTTCCACAGTATCTAAAAGTTTTTTTAGTGGTTGATACCGTTCCATTTCACCCTTTTCAAAACGGTAGGTTTCCTGGGTTTCGGGGTGAACTACTGCTAAAATCACCCAATTGTTTTCAATCCATTGATACGTGCTTGAGTTCTTTTTTACTGTTTCTAACACTACTTCCGGATAATGTTCTACAATCAACATCAATCGAATCGGGTCGTGTACTTCAATCATTTGTAAGGGCAGCCCCGGACGCAAATCTCCTTCAACACCGTTAGCAACACCAATAAGTCCGACAACGTTGTGGGGTAGCTTTGAACCAGCACCCATTTTTTGATTGTCAACTCGTGAAAAATAGTACTCCAAATTAATACCTCCACAAACTGGTGCAGCAGCATTTAATATATTCAAAAGCAACTCACCCTTCAAATCCAAAGTATAGTCATAGGAATTAGAAAATGCTCTTCTATCTAAGAATAGGCCTTCATTTAAACTGTGTCGACCAACAATGCATAAGGCGTTCGTAGAATGATTCAATTCAGGACGTGGTTCAAACAGAGAAATAGATCTGTTTTTTACGAGTTCATGGATTTTCGAGGCCTTCTGCTTCGAATTAATTGAAAAAAACCTTCGTGATCTTTCTTTCGCATTCATATCTAACGCCTCTTTGAACATTCTAAGGTTTTTGACATGCGCTACTCTATTGGCTTCGGACAAGATATCTTCATCGTAGAATTCAAATTCGTCACGTGTTGTATCATGTAATCCACCGACAAATTGTGTTGCGTCAGGAATATCAATACCCTGTTCACGCAATTTTTCTCTAACTTCAGGATTGTTAGCCATGTAGGCAAACACACGTGCATTCACTGAACCTGGCCTACCCGAACAGGCACCACAATCATAACCAGCATAGTGCGTATTATTGATACTACTACCTCCATGACCGATATCATATACCAACTTCCCAAAGTCTTCAATCAATCCTATACTTCTTAAGACCGATGAAACAATTGAAATCATTTCGTCTAAGGTAAAACCAATTTGAAGTCCTTCATAGGTGTCATCCAATCTTTCATTAACGATGCTTAACTTTGATTTTTTACCCATGTGGGCAAAAGAGGAGGTAGCAAGCACATTAAAATTAGGTTTAAAGATGTTTAAAAACATCATTAGTCCCGACCAAAAACCGACCCCTAAAGCATAAAAAAAACTTACTATAGGGTTTTGAGCTAACTTAGAGAAATGAATTTCAGAACCTAACTTTTCTGACTCGCCAATTTCTTTTACTAAATGTTTGGGGGTAATGGATCCTGGGCATACCTGCGTGTAAAACTTACTGTCCTTCGGCTGGTAATACATCGCAATGCCAAAGTGACCTGGTGTGCCGTAGGTTTCGCAGCGGGGATCTAATTTTTCAATATACCGCCTGATCGAGCCTTCACGATCATCAATACAGAAGAAGGCTTGAAAAGTTTTTTGAGCTTTTTTGTGGGACTTTCCTTTTTGTTTTTGAATGCCCGCCAACACACTATCGTAATAACTCCACTCATATGCTTCTTGCCAGATACCTATTGCTTCGTCTTCAATAGTTTTAGGTGTTGGAGCAAAAATATATTCTGGTCGCTGAAAATTGTGTTCACCCAGTGGTTTCCATTTATTTTTATGACGGTTTTCAATGGCATCAATTTCCAGAATTAACTCAAACTTGATAAGATCTTCTAGAGTAATAGGTCTATTATCCAATAACGATTTAGGTTGCTTTTCAACCATGGTAACCATTCCGGACCAACCGGGGTGAGTAAACTGTTGCTCGAATAAGTAGTTCTCATACAGGGACTCATCTCCTACTAATAGTTTTAATAACTCTGTAATAGTGATTTGCTCATTCGCTAAAAGAGACAGCCCTAATTTAGTGTTTACAAAATCAGCTAAACTCTTTTGCTCGAGATTTCTAACCGAAGCTAAAAACCCTTTTTCATCAAACGGAAAGTGCCAGATGGCAATTCCTTGATCTAAGTAAGCGGCTAATAGCTTAAAGAGCACATTATTGATTTCGTGATCAAGATCGACTTGATAGGCATTTTTCCACCAGGTTCTAAAATTACCTATTCGCGAAGAAATAGAGTTGTCATATTGTTTGTGAAAAAGATTATGAATCCACTCATCTGCTTGATCTTGTCCTTTTCGTTTGATGATGACTTGCTCCAGAATATCTTCTCGAATCAGGTGCTTTTTATAAAGTTCTCGGTATTCTTCAATATTGAGGGATGTTTTATATCCAAATATTTTAGAAGCTCTAGCGATTGCTTCCTCAAAGGGATACTCTTGAAAGCAGCTTAGCGTATTGTGGTGAACAAAATCTTTAAGTGGAGCTTGATGAGGTAAATAGTGCTTTAATTTCTTTAGCACTTCATATTCATCGAATTTAGGAACATCATTCATTAGTACAAATAGCTGATTTCAAGAACTACACATAACATATACAATTGTACATATTTTTTTTCTTGCATAAGCAACAATCAATTAGATTGTGAACTACTAAGAAAAATCTGAAAACTATCTGAAAAGATAGCATTATTCTATAACCAAATCAATTGCATTGTGGCATACGATACGTATTTAGAAGAACGCATAACCCGTATTCTGGAAGAAAATAAAACAAATTTTTTGGCAAAAAAAATGATGGGTGGCTTGTGTTATATGGTTGAAGGAAAAATGTGTGTAGGTATTATCAAAGACCAATTGATGTGTCGTGTAGGAGAAGAAGCGTATGAAACCTGTATCCAAAAGGAAGGCTGTAAACCCATGGATTTTACTAAGCGACCGATGAAAGGTTATGTGTATGTAGTGCCCGAAGCGGTTGATAATGATGAAGTACTGGCAGCATGGATCCAAGTGTGTTTGGACTTTAATCCATTGGCTAAGGCGAGTAAAAAGAGATAAGCAACTATAGAAATAGCATTTCCTTTTAAAAATTATAAGCCGCGAGCTTAAATGAATTAGAAGTTCGTCTGTCTACTTTACTCTTTGCTCTATCTAGCTAACCACAATTGTGGATCTAACTTCTCCTTACCATTCCAGATTTGAAATTCTAATTCCGTTTCATTGTTGCCGTTGGTATACACTCTACCTATAGGTGATTTGGCGGTGATTTTATCTCCTGTGCTTACATAGACCGCCTCCAGTTTTGCATATACTGAAAAATAATCCCCATGTTTTACCATGACTATTTTGTTCATTCCTGGTATGGTCGCCACAGTAGTTACCGTGCCATCAAAGACCGCTTTTACTTCAGAACTTTTTTCGCACTGTAATCCCAACCCGTTGTTCATTGTATATACACTTGCCAATACGGGATGCGGTTGTTTCCCAAATTTTCTAGAGATAAAACAGCGTGTCAATGGCCACGGCAAACGACCTTTGTTTGCGGAGAAATTATTGGATATAATGGTAGTTTCTTTTGTTGACTCAAGTTTAGAATTGGAAGAAGAGGTTGTTGCATTCTTTTTTGCTTCCGCAGCTGCTCGAGCGCGTTCTTTGGCAATTTCTTCTTCGATGATGTCCTTGATTAACTTATTGAGTTTCTCCTGTTCTTTTTCGTATTGTTTAATTTTACTTAAAAATTCTTTTTCTCTGGAAGAAAGCTGTGACAATAAGCTTTGTTGTTTTTGTTGTAAACTCGCTAACTGATTTTTTTCGTTCTCTAATTTCTTCAGTGTCTCCTTTTTCTCATTGAGTTTCTCCTGCAAATCAACTTCTTTCTCCACCAGGTAATCCTTCATCTGTTGAATTTTCTCAACCTGAGCTTTCCGCGCCCTTCGAAATTGATCAAGGTATTTTATACGCATCATCAGCTGGTTGTAGGACTGCGAGGTAAATAAAAAGGAAAGTTTGCTAAACGCATTATTAGCTTTGTAGGTGATGTACACCATTTCGCTATATTCTTTTTTGAGGGAATCCAAATCTCGCTGGAGCGCATAAATGATATCTTCCATTTCACTCATCTCGTTATTGATAAGCTGCACTTCACTTTGTAAGTTCTTGAGGTAAGACTCCTGCGTAAAAATCCGTTGATTTAGTGCTCTTAATTCACTCTCCGAAGATTTTTTTTCGTTTTTGGTTTCAGCCAACAACTTTGCCGCATCCGCCATTTTCTTTTGAATTTCCTTCCGCTCTTTTTCTAATGAATAGCGTGTTTTCTTCTGAGCAGTAACTAGTACGCTTGAAAAAATAAAGAATAAGAGAAAGAGAAAAAGCTTATTTGCGAACATACCGATCACTTACCGTAAATGGAAAGTCTAATTTATCATTCGTAAAATTAACATTTTTATGTTGCATCTCTACTGCCGCTGAAAAACTACTTGAACTTACCTGTAAATCAGCTTTTTCGGGAATAATTCTACCATCGTGTTTTTGGTAATCTTCATACACCAGATTAATGTTTCCTTGTTGCACTCTACTGTTGACCAGCACTTCTTTTATTTTATTTCCTTCTAAAAAATTTAAAATTGAATAACTACCTGCCGTTTGCTTTACGACCATGCGGTTGTCTTGTGATACGATTTTCGATTTATTATCAAATAATAAGTTACCCAACAACAAGTTTTGCACTTGCCTTACTGAAATATCTGTCCCGTTTTTTCTGTTAAAAGCTTCTACTGAATAAGCCGAATATGTTTTGTCTGGGTAATCTTGAAGTATCAATATGGAGTCTTGTGTTAGTTTTAATTTCCCAACTTTTATTCCAAATGGACCTAAAACGCTTAACCAAACTATTTCATCTTTTTTCATCCGGAGTCCTGCATTTAATCCTATGGATTGATTTTCATCACTGTAATTCACTTTTAACTTCGAACTAAAATAGTCAAAATCAACCTGATCTAAGCCTTTGACTTTAGTCATCGGGGCACCAGATTTTTTATTTTTACACGCAGTCAATAAAAACATGAACATTAAGAAACTAACAATGATTTTGAGTTTACTCATACAGTTTTTTATCTTTTATTTTTTTGTCAACTAGGTCCGAAGCACCACCTTGTTCTTTGGCCTTTATCCAATATTCTAATGCTGATTCTTCTTTTCCCATTTGATATAACACATCACCATAGTGTTCGATTACGGTACCATCATTCGTGTTTTTAAGTGCCTTTTCTAAATATTTTTTTGCACCATGATAATCTTTCATTTTATACAATACCCAAGCATAGGTGTCTAGATAGGTTGCCTCCTCAGGATGCATGCGCACCACCCGCTCTGACATGGCTTTTGCCTCATCGAGTTTATCATTTCTTAATGAAAGAAAATAGCTATAGTTATTTAACACATGTACATTATTAGGGTCATATTCCAAAGCTCTACCATAAGCTTCGTCTGATTTTTCATAAGCCTTTATGTCGTTGTAAGCATCACCTAATTGAGCATTGAACTGGCTTTCCAGTGCTGGATCATCCTTAGCGAGTTTTAAACCTTTTTCATAGGAAGTAACCGCTTTCATCTTTTGTTTGGTCATTTGATAACCTAAGCCGTTATACAACCACAATAGAGGGCTTTCTGGAAAATAGTTTAAAGCCTCTTCAGTATGAGCAATTAAACTATCATTTTGATTTAAATCGATGTCCAAACCTACAAGTTGTTGCCATAACAAAAACTTAGTGGTATCTAATTTAGCAGCGGTATAATAAACGTCACGTGCTGCTGCTTTTTCATTGTTTAAAAATAATACATCGGCATATATAGAATGGGCCTGAGGTTTATCGGGGTGTGTTTTAGTAACCTTTAAAGCTAGTTTTAAAGCGGTTGCTCTTTTCTCCTGATCATCTGTATATTGTAAATAAGTGGAAATCATTTTTACCTTTGAATCCACATCCATTTTAGGATTGTTAAATGCCAACTCAAGGTATTCATCTGCTTTTTTAGATTCACCAATTCCCTCATAAAAATCAGATAACATAAGCAAGGGTGTTGGTTCATCAGGCATTTCTTCAGCGACTTTCTTCATATAATCAATGGCCTGTTGCTGTCTGTCATTGGAATAGATTAACTCCGCTAAGTTTAGTTTATAACGGATCTCATCTGGAAAGGCAGCAATCAGCTTTTTACCCTCCTCGATGGCTTCATCTACTTTATTTAAACCAAGATAGAGACGTTGTTTTTTAAATGTTAATTCCTCGTGTACGTCAAAATGTTGTTCTGCTTGAGTATATGCTGCGATGGCTTTTTCACTATATTCCTCAATCGATTTTTCAATTTCTTTTTGTTTTCCTGAGTTGCCTTGGTATAACGCCTTTTTTGATCTTTCGCCTTTTGCTAATTCATTGTATAACTCGCCTAACTCAAAATAATATTCTTCTGTACCCTCAACATTTTCCAACATTTGTTCATACACCTCTGCGGATGCTTCAAACTCCATGTTGTTCAAGTAGATATCACCTAACATCACGTAATACTCTTGTCGCTTGTTGTTTTGTTCTAAAGCTTTTTTAGCAAATTCAATAGCTTTATCAAGCACACCCATGTGAAAATAACTTTCTGCTATTTTGTAATTAATCACTTCGTTATTAGGTGAGTGGTGCAGGGCTTCACTGTATAGGGCAATGGCCTTAGGGTATTCTTTTAATAAAAAATGACCCTCGCCTTTTATAAAAAGATATTGCGCTGTATTCTCTTCATCAACAGATTTTTCCGTTTGCGCGCCTTTCTTTTTTTTATTTTTTTTCTTGTTTTTAGAATAAGCGTCTTGAGGAAACAAAATGCTTGTTCCAAGTATGAGGGTGAGTATAAATAAGAGTTTCTTCACTATTTTTGTATCGTGTTGAAGTCTCCAAGGCTTACAACTTCTGCTTTGGAGAGGTAGTTAACTTGATTGCCAATCATCGAATCGGTAATGATGGCATTTTTTATCGTTGACTTTTCTTGAATAATGGTGTTGGAAACTACCGAATTGTGAATTTCAGTATTATCCCCAATAGAAACGTAAGGACCAACTACACTATTGTGCAACTTGACATTTTCACCAATAAAAACAGGTTCAATAATCACGCTGTTTTCAATTTTAGCAGAGTCAGCAATTAGTTTTTGTCCTGCTAGATAAGTCAAGTAACGCTGATTTGTATTTACTACAGCATCTTTGTTACCACAGTCTAACCATTCGGTGACCTCACCTGGTTCCAAACTTAGTCCTTTATTTTTCATGTTTTCCAAGGCATCGGTCAACCCAAACTCACCGCCTTTAATCCGGATATCATTATCAATCAAGTATTGAAGCTCTGACCGCAAGTTTTCTCCGTCTTTGAAGTAATAGATTCCAATGATGGCCAGGTCAGAAACAAAAGTCTCTGGTTTTTCAACAAAATCCGTAATTTGATTTTGTTCGTTGATTTTAACGACCCCATAGGCTGAAGGATCTTCCACTTTTTGTACCCAAATTATACCATCTTTATTTAGATCCAATTGGAAATCTGCCTTGAATAGAATGTCTGCAAAGGCTACTAGCACATTTCCTTTTAAAGCTTCTTCTGCCATCAAAATAGCATGGGCAGTACCTAGTTTTTCATCTTGATAACAAATTGTTCCCGTGGCATTTAATTTTGCAGCGATTGCTTTTAAATCTTTTTCTACCTGCGTACCAAAACTTCTATCAATCACAAAAGCAACTTCGCTAATTGGTGTATGACACACTGAAGCTAAGTCCTCAATTAACCGCTGAACGATGGGTTTTCCAGCAATGGGGATTAATGGTTTAGGGACTGTGAGTGTATGGGGTCGAAGGCGAGTTCCTCTGCCCGCCATGGGTACAATTATTTTCATTTATTTCAATCTATAAAATACTTTACAAAAAGTAGCTGCCTGGTAAACAAAAGGACGACTTACAGTGGTCTTTTATTTTCTGGAAGAGTTATTCATTATTTTGTTCCTGTGCTTCCAAAGCCGCCAGCACCACGTTGGGTATCACCAAGTTCTTGCACGAGTAACAGTTCGGGTTGTTCGTGTTTAGCGATTACCATTTGAGCGATGCGTTCACCATCGATTACTTCAAAGTTTTCGTTGGAAAGGTTGATCAACAACACACCAATTTCTCCGCGGTAATCAGCATCTATGGTGCCTGGACTGTTCAATACCGTAATACCCTTTTTGAAAGCTAATCCACTTCGTGGACGAATTTGAGCTTCGGTTCCCAATGGTAACTCGATAAATAAACCCGTTTTTATCAGTTTTCTTTCTAGCGGTTTCAACACCACTTCCTCTTCCAAATTGGCTCGCAAATCCATGCCTGCTGATCCTTCGGTTTCGTATTGTGGTAACTCGTGTTTGGAGTTATTGATGATTTTAACTTGCATTGTTTCCTTAATTCAAGGTGTTAATCTACTAAAAATCTCGCTTTTTATTGGGTAGATTCTGTTTTTCAACAAAATAAATGATCGCCAAATAAGTCACAAGCAGCCCTGTAGCGATACCAAAACTTCGTGTTGTATTTTCATGATAAGCGTACATAGAAACCATAACTAAAACCGAAGACACCAATAAATAAAACAAAGTAATACCTACTTTGTAAGGCACTGGATAATATTTATGCCCAACCAAATATGACAAGAAACAGATAGAAGCATAACAAACCAACGTGGCAATCGCACTACCCATGTAACCATAAATCGGAATCAGTAGATAGTTCAAAGTTAATGTAATCACCGCACCAAAAACAGTAATGATTGTACCCCAATAGGTTTTATTGGTGACTTTGTACCAAATGGACTGGTTATAGTACACCCCTAAGAATAGGTTGGCTAACAATAAAAAAGGTACAATGGCTAATCCCGTATGGTAGTCAGCCGAACGAAGAATAATATCAGCAATCAGAAACCGGTAGACGGACACTGCGACATAAATTATTGAAGTAGTAATTACAAACCACTTTAAAACCATTGCATAAGTCTCCGGAGCATCTTTGTCTTTCGCTTTTGAAAAGAAAAAAGGCTCTGCCGCATAGCGAAACGATTGTGTTGCTAATGACATAAACATCGAGAATTTGTAGCAAGCACTATATATTCCTACCGCCTCAATTTTTGAATAATTAGCATAAAATCCATCTGGAAGAATAGTGAGTAACATTCTTCGGTCAATCACTTCATTAATCATTTGAGCAAAACCCATGAAAATAATTGGATAAGCATAGACAATAAGTTCTTTCAAAAACACTAATTCGAAACGCAGGCGAAAACCTTTGAAGCAGTTTAAGAGCATCGGGATGAAAAAAGCATTGGCAAGCAGGTTAGCTAAAAATACATAACCGACACCAAAAGCGGGGTTATAAATAGTTTCAACGAATGGTTTTAAGTCAGCAAACCATTCACCCAAATAGATTTTTTTGAATACCACCAAAAACAACACATTGAAGAAGATGTTTAAAAAGATGTTCCCAAGCCTTACAGAGGCAAACTTTACCGCTTTGTTTTCAAACCGCAGCCGAGCAAATGGAATGGCGACAATGGAATCAATAAACAACACACTTGCTAAAAAGTAGATATAATTCTCTTTACCCGGATAGTTTAAATAATTGATAATAGGTGTAGCAAAAGCAAATAGACCCCCACTAAGCAACAGCGAAAAGAGCAATAGAAAACTAACGATATTATTGAATGTTCTCGGTTCATCTCCGTTGTTCGCATACCTGAAATAGGTGGTTTCCATCCCGAATTGATAGAGAATGTTGAAGAAAGCCACGTAAGCATAAAACTCGGACATTACACCAAACTCTCCCGTGGTCAATACTTCTTGAGCCGTGTAAAAAGGGACCAGCAAAAAATTAACGGCACGCCCGACCATACTACTTAGTCCGTAGATAGCCGTTTGTCCTGCTAGTTTTTTAAATGGATTCACAGCCTCGAAGTTACCAAATCTTTTAACTGGATGGACAAGGCGTGGAAAAAAAGCCTAACACGAGTTAAAACCCTGTACTTCTACTTAGATATAACGCCCTTTACACTAATTATTTTTTCTCCAATCTGCAGCATATAAAAATATATTCCTCTGTCAAGGTTCTTTAAATCTATCGCTATAACGTTTTCTCCTGAAGTAACTACCGCATTGGTTTCATACTTTACTTGACCCAATACGTCAACTGCTTTTAATTTAGCTAAGGCATTATTTTGTGAATTAAACTTCAAACTAAACTGTCCATTATTGGGGTTTGGATAAATAGAAACTTCCGACAAGAAAAGCTGATCTTCTGCAAGGCTTTTAACGGTTTTGCACCTTGCTTCATCAATATTTATTTCATAACCAAACAGTTCAAAAACTTGATCTTGTATTTCACAAGGTCGATTTAGGACAAAATTGTTAATTATTTCTATCCATTTGTTCCATTCATTTTTAGAGGAGGGAAAATCAAAGCGATTAACTTGATCACTCAATTCTGGCTGAAATAGCTTTATAGCTTGCTCTAATATTGGGGACATCTCACTATAGCTTAGGGTTGTACGTAACAAGGACTCTAGCCGGTCGGTAAATTTGTTTTTAAATTGTTCGTTTTGCAAAAGACTTCTTAAAAACACAGATGATCTGAATTCAATAGAAGTTGGCTTTTTATTGTCATCACCTATTGCCCAAGCAATAGAACGGTGTTTTACATCTTTTAACCCCGCATCACCATCATAAAAAATCCATCGCCATTTATCGTTTGAAGATTGGGGGCGCCAACAATTTAAATTATTCATAGGCCAATCTATATTGGCTATATAAATCTCAAATAACTGATAATCAATAAAATTGTCGATATCAATAAGAGACGTTACCTTATCATAATTTTCTTGTATAGAAAAATCACTATTTTCTATCAACGATAACAGCTTTATATACTCCTCATCCGAACCTTCACCAACTAAACCAGCCCAGTTTTTTATGATATCAACACTATCCTTATCTATAGGGTAATAGCTGGATAGATAGTGTTCGTCTATTTTTTCTTCTACATAATACACTCCCCAATATTCCCCGTTTAAATATAAAACTACAGGACGCGTAGCTAACCAATCAACATTTAATGATGAAGCTGCTTTATTAGCAATATAATCTTCCACGCACCCCTGACCCCATGAAGCGGTAGAAGGGCCTAACACTAACCGTTTAAAGGAGTTTGTTTCTCGGCCTTGAAATAACTGATAATCAAATTTATCTTTCCCATATTCATCACGAGCATATATTTTTAATCCTTTTTGTAGAAGTCTCCTAGAATTACCACCGTGAGTTCTTAGCCCAGCATTCTGCTTAAACCCTACGGATCCATCTGGCTGGAAAAAGGACACATAAACAGGTTTTTCCCATAGGTCGTCATTTCTCATGTAATAGTTACCTGTCCAAAAAGGGTTGTCTTCATCCCAATGTACTCCTGGCACCATAAGGCCTTCTTCATGGTTAAACAAATCATCGGGAGAAACCACCAGAGATATTATTGGTAATTCATGTTTTTTTCCAATTGAAGCGATAAAATAGGAGTTGGTGAACACCTCACTCACTAACTGATCATCATTTGTAAAAACAGCAGCTCTTAACACGATTGATTTAGGAATTTCATTCTTCGGAGCATAATTTAAATCAGGAATTGCGTAAGGAATTTGTGCGATATCCGCTGGAGAAAACAAGGATTGGTCTAAAAATAATGGCTTCGAATAAAGCTGATCGTTTGCTGTAGGAATAGAACCATCCAACGTATAACAGATCTTGTTTGATGTATCAAGTGTACCTAGCTCTAGCGTAAATGGTTGTTCATATAATCCTCCTTGGTGAGAGAAAAACACCTTGTGAAGCTCTTGATATTGATTAGGCTGATTTGGTGTTGGTGAATTCGTCAGTGTGTATACAGAACTATCTCCTGGTTTAATAATCAAGCTTTGGTTAGCAGAAATTTCAATACTCGGAACAACTTGTATTAAGTTTTCGTGGTGAGATAAATACAGTTTCTCACCAGCCGACTTAACTGAAAAATTAGTGTGTAACTCATCTGTATGTTGTGAAGCTCTATTTTTACCTGAGGCAAAAAGCAGCAAATGCTCATATGCATTAATTTCTTGATTTGGAAATCGCCATTTTTTTAATTCATCTTCATCATCAGATAAAAAATAATTAACCAAATTAACGGAAACCCCGGTTGTATTGTAAACCTCAATCCAATCAGAATCATCACCATCACTATCAACCAAAAACCCTTGATTAGCACTCATCACCTCACTGATGATAATTGATTGCGAAAAAGCACTACGCAGAACTAATAAAAATAATAAAACCAAATGTCGACAAAGCATTGGCAAAAGTAATTAGTTATTTTTTGTTAAAAAAATTAACGATAAAAAAACAATATATTTCTATTTAGAAATAATCAACTTCTCTAAAACAGATGTTTTCTCAGTCTCAATGAAAAT
This sequence comes from uncultured Cytophagales bacterium, assembly GCA_963849955.1. Classification (GTDB taxonomy): domain Bacteria; phylum Bacteroidota; class Bacteroidia; order Cytophagales; family JAAEPT01; genus CAWFGW01. The sequence continues at coordinate 150,256 of CAWKJU010000016.1, forward strand.
TCTCTATAAGCCGCTTACACTGCCAATTTATTCAATGGATTCACGCTGTGAAAATAAGGGAATTATATAACGATTAAGAAAAGTAAAAATGCTATTGAAAAACTATACCTGTTTTTAGAAAAAAACCAAAGTTATATATCTCTAGACCATCTTGTTTAGACGCGGGAGTTATACTGCTGTAAGGACCTAACTCTATAAAAAGTGGTTGTTTACTCCGATTAAAATCTATGCCTATTGTTAAAGCGCCTTGAAGATGAAATCGATTAAAACGACTAGTCTCGTTCTCATAAATAGCATCTGTTTTAGAGAATACAAGCATGTTTCCAAATAGGTTTAACGTAGAATAAACCCGCACCTTTTCCATCACATATTGTGTTTTTAATCCAAGTGAGACCAAAAAATAGTCAAATCGGTTACTTACCTTTAATAGCTGCTTTTCTTTTTTAGTAGTCATCACCTCTAGTTTCTCAGAAAATCCTTGAGAAAAATAACTCCCTCCATACGTGAACTTTATCCATCTATTTGAATTCGACTCCCTGGTTATTCCTATTAAAAAACTTGGCTTATATTTTCTCACATAATCAGTTTCAGAAATTGAATATCTCCAAAGTTGATTATTGAAAGATATCCCGGAAAAAACTCGATAAGTAGCTTTTGTAGTATCTTGAGCAATAGATTTATTGAAAAAAAACATCAACAAAATTAATAGTATGCTCTTCAAATTCATTTATTTAATTTTTTATGACGCTTCCTTTTCGTGTAATTATCTGAGTGCCAATTTGAAAAGTGAACACATATATCCCATCTTCAAGATTATCGAATGATAAAAAGTAATCATTGACTCCGGATGTAAATAACACTTCTTTTTCTGCCTGTACTCTTCCAAACATATCAATGACTTTTACCACTAACAATGATGCAAATTGAGCCTCAAATCTAATTCTAAAATCACCATTGTTAGGATTCGGAAAAAGATCTATTTCTGATAAACTATTAATCGAATTATCACACTCTGGTATATCAATAAGAAAATGGTACTCATCAAGTATCTGCTGCCTCATCACACATGGTCTTATTTGAATAAACTTTTTTACCCGCTCTGTACCTCGCACCCAATCTTCTGCATTAACTGGATATTCAAACCGCTGGATCATTCGGTCTAATTCCGTTGAAAAATTATCAAGGGCTTCTACATAATAAGGTAATATACTATCGTAGCTTAATGTTGAATTCAATACCTGTTCAATACGATTAAAAAACTGGGTTCTGAAGGTTTCATTCTGCATCAGTTGTCTAAAAAATAAAGTGGCTGTTTTATTATTAGGCCAGCTTATTTCACTTTCTTCCATTGAAAAAAGTAAACTGTTGTGATTTACTCGTTGTAAACCAGCATCACCATCAAAAAAAATCCATTTCCATTTCCCTTTGTTTTTAGGTTTCCATAAGGCATAGTTATTTGAAGGCCAATCAATATTCGCGATATACATTTCAAAGAGGTAATAATCAATGAAATTTTCTATGTCTACATCTTCTAGAAAAGTTAAATAGTCAGTTTGATTTCTAAAATCAGCAGTTTCAACAAACTGGTATAACTTAAGGAACTCCTCATTTGATCCTTCATCAATATTGCCTGTAGCTGAACCAATAATATCTACACTATCGGTATCAATATCATTATGTGTTGCTATATAATGATTGTCTATTTTTTCTTCGAAGTAGTAGAGCCCCCAATATTCGCCATTTAGATACAATATAACTGGCCTGCTTGCTACAGTTTCTATTTGTAATTCCCTAGCTAACTTATTCGCTAAAAAGTCCTCCATTCCCGCACTACTCCAGGAGGAAGTCGCAGCTCCTAAAACTAAACGTTTGAACTTCTCTGTCGGTCTATCATCAAATAGTTTATAGCTGAAATCGTCATTATCATAGTCATCTCTTGCATATATTTTCAATGCTTTTTGCGCATCTCTCCTTGAGTTTCCACCATGTGTGCGTAATCCAACTGCTTGGCTAAAACCCACCGCTCCATTTTGTTCAAAAAACTCTGCATATATTTCCCTTTCCCATTCATCGCCTCTTTGGTAATAATTACCAGTCCACTCAGGGTTATCAGAATCCCAATGTATTCCTGGAACCATAATACCCGAACTATCATCAAAAATTCCGTCATAGGGTAATGTCAACGATATTATAGGCAAGCTGTGTTCTATGTTCATACTTTTTATGAAATAGCTGTTTGTAATGATTTCACTAACTATTTCTCCATTATCATTAAAACTAGCTGCCCGTATGACTATTGCTTTGGGCAAACCTTCAGATGGAGGCAGGTATTGTTTGGGTGGTGTAATTAGATATTGTGAAATATTTATTGGTGAGGTTAAGCTACTGTTCAATAACAAAGGATTAGAATATAACAAAGATTGACTTGTTGGAAGCGACCCATCAATTGTATACCTTATTTGATTATTGTATTTTGATTTGAGCTCTAAATAAAAAACCTCCTCATATATACCCCCATTTTTAGACGAATAAACCTCATCTGCTTCAAATAATTTGTTTGGATTACGTGGTGTTGCGGTTTGGGAAATTACGAAAGAGGTTGTATCAGACGGATAAAAAATTAGACTAAAATTTTCCTTTAAACTTGTCGGGGGCGCTTGATGCACTATCCTATTGTCATATGATAAAAAAAGAGGTTCTCCTGATGATTTGATTGAAAAATTAGTATGTAACTCTGATCCCTTTCTATTTTTTCCGGATGCAAATATTACGAGGTATTCCTTGGATAAAATTGTTTTTTCTGGAAACAACCATTTTTGTAAATCATCCTCATCATCCGACAAACCATAATTATGAAGATTTATAGCCGTATCGGTACTGTTATAAATTTCAATCCAATCTGGAGTATTGCCATCTTCATCCGACAAACCGTTTTTATTTGCGCTCATTAACTCATTTAACAACAACCCTTGAGATAGAGTAATGTTAGCTGAAAAGAAAAATATTAATAAACTTAATAGTATGTTAAATGAGTTCACGCTACAAAATTGATAACTTCAAAGTTAAAACAATTTCCAATGTTTCATCGAGCAAGGCTATTACTCTTAATTTGATTATTAAATCAGACAGCTTTTCTGAAAAAAAATCATTTCGAAATTAGCAATTTTTCAGCAATAACGCCTTTATCTGTTTCTAGCAATAGCATGTATGAGCCGTTGGGCAAACTACTTACATCAACAGTTTCCGTTTTACTTATTAATAGGCTTTTCCCATACAGGTCTAGAATATTTGTTTTTAATACTTCTTCAGAAACTTGAAGAGTTGAACTCGCTGGATTTGGATAAAAATTGGTTGAAGTTGCCTCTTCAATAGGGAGTGCTGTTACAGTTTTTTCTGAGAAATAGTAATAATAGGTGCTTTGGTATTCTAATTCTTCATTTATACCATTTGAAAAATAGCGGCTATGTGTAAGTGGTAAGTTCTTAATTCCTTTTGTAAATGGGTCTTCTGAATAAATAGAATTTGGAAAAAACCCCTCTGAAAACAATATTAAGTTAGATGTATAATTATAATCGTAAGTATACTCTTCTTTTTTATCCAACTTCCATACGTTTAATTCTTTAGACCATATATAAAGGAGTTCCAACGTATTATTTCCTTTTCCATCATAGAAGAATTCTCGTTTACGTGACTTAACATCGCCATTCCAATCTACAATACTGTCTACCAACGATTGTTCATTATAATAGAAATAAGAATTAAAACAGTTTTCAAAAAAAGGATTTCCGAATTCATCTTTACGGCATTTAGTATTGGATATTAACAAACCGTCAGATGAGTATCTGAAATGATTCTCATACTTATCTACCCACTCATTGTTTCCATTTGTGGTGCTTACAACAGCACTGTCTAGTTGGCTAACTGAATAGTAATATAAATATTCTATAACAGTTTGATTAGAACTGTCGGATGACAAGTTTCTATATTCAATTCTCTTTATTTCATTACCTAAATCATCATATTCATATACATTTTTTTCTTCCACAACATTCTCCCAATTGCCATTGCTAACACCAAAATCTTTAACGAAAATGAGAGAACTGTCTGCTTTTTCTAGTTTATTAATAAAAATCAATAATTTACGGTTCTTGGACCATGAGTTATTGTACCCAGATTCTAATATTGACATTACTCCAAAATCAGTATATTCATATTTAGTCCTTCCAACCCCACCTTCTGGACCGCGTTTTCCTACATAATAAATGCTATCTAATACTAAAACAGTATTTCCAGCAGTCCGCAAGGCGTAGTTGGTGATTCCAGTTTTTTTTATGCTTCCTTTAAACAACAAATGATCTTGAGCATTAGAAAAAGTAAAAAACAATGCGAAGAGTAGAAATAAAAGTTGTTTCATGAATTATGGGTATTTTAATCTATTTAGAAATTAGCAGCTTCTCAGAAACTAACCCCTTATCTGTTTCTAGTAGTAGAATGTAAGAACCGTTTTCCAACTCTGAAACATCAAACGATTTTGAAGGATTATAAGACTGAATTCTTACTTTTCCCGTAAGGTCTTGAATGGTTATTTTATTAACTTCCTTCTCAATATTCAAGGTGTTTTGTGCTGGGTTGGGATAAATTTCTACTTTGTTTTTTATCGGATCAGATATTCCAACTGCTCTAAAATCTGAATAGTAAAATATAATATCTAAAGGAAAACTTTCTTCATCAAGACCAAAATCCGTCTTTGCAGACACAGGTCGAGAAAAGAAATGAAAATAATCAGTTGGGTAATCACCGAAAATAACATCCTCAAAAGCAAGCTCCTCAGCAAACTCAAAACTTAAGGAATCTTCAGCAATCCACCCTTCGGTTTCCTCATCCCATGAAAAGGTTATTTCTTTGTTTCTATTAAACTTTGAATCATAAAAGTATTCAATTTTTTCATACGGTTCGCCTTCACTATATTCGACTTTCTTAATGATGTTATTATTTAAATCATAAGTATAATCGTATCTAACGGTATAGTTGAGATCCCATGAATTCGTGCTATCTATCCAATAATAATTATTGAATAAATTTAGATTTTCATTATTATCATATGAAAATTCATCTTTATATCTTGGTACCCAACTATTGTTTATGCCATTCGGATATAAATACAAATGTAGTGTCTCATTATTGGCCTCATTGTATTCAATGTATGTTTTTAGATTAGGTTTAAACCTCATGGTTTGGATATCCCATGAAGAATGAATAGTAGAGTCAACTAACAGTTTTTCATTTAAATAGTCTTTTGATTGATTTCTGATTATCCAATCTAAAGAATCATTATTCCAATTATATATTTTCTCTATAGCAGTAGGTCCTTCGTAGGTAAAAACTGATCTTTCAATTAATCTAAAACTTTCTTCCCCATATGATTTATATGATTTGACTTCTGAAATTTTGTTTCCGTTCTTATCATATTCATAATCATTCTTATCTGTTCCTGAAAGAACATCAAACTCAATTTTTTGAATTATTCTACCTCCTGCATCATATAGGTACTTGTCATTGAAAAAAGTAAACCCATCAACAGATGAGACTACACTATCTAATGTGATTAATGCAAAATTATTAGTTTGTGATAGGCTAACAGTAATAGCGCATACCCAAAATAAAAATGATGAAATGAGTTTCATATATTTAATCGCTTATATAATAACGCCACAAAGTTAAAGTAAAAATCATGAAACGGACACTTTTCCCAAAGCCTTTTCATATAAGTCTTCATCGAAAAACAAAGAATTTTTTAACTCTTGCGTAGGCTCGTTTAGTTATAGATCTATTTTGAAATTAGCAATTTTTCAGAAACTAACCCGTTGTTTGTTTCAAGTAGTAGGATGTAAGAACCATTTTCCAACGCAGAAACATCAAACGATTTTGAAGGATATTGTGACTGAATTATTATTCTTCCAGTTAGGTCTTGAATGGTTAGCGTGTGTACTTGTTCTTCAAAGTTTACGCTGTTTTTAGTAGGGTTTGGGAAAAAATCAAAACTACTCGTTTTGGCAATTTCTCCTTTGGTTTCTAGTACTATTCTGTCAGAATAATAAAGATTAACCTTAAATGTTTCATTAGCTATAGGATATATTAACTCCATATAAACAATTCTATGGGTGCTTTCTGATTCAGACTTAGAAAATCCAAAGCCCAACTCATCATTTTTAGCTTCTTTTGTATAATCATAAACAATTAATTCTTGGTATTCTATCAACCAACTTTCAGTTGATTCATCATAAATACGGTCTTCTTGTGATAACTCATTATTCAAAGAATCAAAGGCGTAGACATATTCCGACATTAATTCATTATTTTGAAAATACTTTATATTTGTATTATTCCCGTTAGCATCATATTCAAAGGTCGTGTAGTAATTATCATTCTTCCAAATAGAACTGTCAGTGTTCCAAGTATAATGGTTTTTGATTTCCAACTGATTCAATTTATTGTATTCATACTCTTCTTTACCTATAAGATTCAATGAGTTTGAGTTAGAATTATTATAAAATTCTTGTGTCTCAACTACCTGACCTTGGGAGTTATATTGTAATTGTTCTTTTCTATATCTGTACCAGTTTTTGTTAGACCTGTTCCAGTTTAATTCTACAATAGAATCGACCATCTCATTTTGGTTAGAATAAGTAACAATCTTTTGATCTCCAACCCAATCTTCCTCAGTTTCATTCCAGTTAAAAGTAGTTTCATAAAAGACACTACCCTCATAAGAATAGATTACACGGCTTTTATTAATGTATTCTTCTAAATTCGGTTGAGATTCCGAATAAATTTCAGAAATCAGCTTACCCGCTGAGTTATACTCAACTTCTGTTTTCTTCTTACTAGAATCATAATCAATTGCAATCCAGAATTTTAATGTTTGAGATTCATCAAAATAATTAATGTGTCGACTAACAACATTTTCATCAATCTTTATAATTGTGCTATCAAGCAAATTTTTTTTAGATTCTTCAATTTGTGCATTTACATTGATTGTAAAAAAAATCATCAAGCTATAAATGAGTGATTTCATGTTATATTATTTAGAAATAATCAACCTCTCAGAAACTAACCCGGTGTCTGTTTCTAATAGTAGAATGTAAGAGCCGTTTGGTAAACTACTTACGTCTACAGTTTCCATTTTATTTACTAATAAGCTTTTTCCATACACATCTAAAACAGTTGTTTGCAGGACACCGTCAGAAACTTGTATCGTTGAGCTTGCAGGATTAGGATAGAAAGCTAATCTATTTTTAAACGAATCAGGAAAGTCGGAAACAACTTTCTCAGAATAATAATACGTCTCTGTGGATACCTTTTCCATTTGGCTAAGCCATATAAAAGTTATTCGTTCTATTGGGACATTGATCATATATTCATTGTCATTATCACTAAGACGAAATAGATTAAACTCCAACTGATCTATACGATATTGACTGCTAAAAGAAAAATAGTATTGCTCTGAAAGCGCCCAAGAAGCTGGTGATTCTGACCAATAATAAAATGAAGACAATGTATCATTACCTTTTGCATCAAAAGAAGATGTTTTTTTACTGTATAATTCACCATCCTCCCATTTAATACTACTATCTGGAAAAATATGATTTGCATAGTAAAATTCTGTAGAGTCTGTGTCGGTCAATAAATTATTATCATAATAGAAACTCATTTTCGTTTTCAGAAGCTTATTATCATCATAGGAAAAAACTGTTTTTCTACTTTTGTTCCATTTAGAGTTTTCCCAATCGTATAAAACTATGCTGTCTAACTGTGTATCAGTATAAAATAACTCTTCTCTAGAATGAGGTGGTAATTTTACCCCTTCGATAATTGTGAAAAAAAATGTGTAGCTAATTACATTTCCGTTTTCATCATATCTATATACATCTTTGTAATCAGGAAATTCATTCAAAACACCTGTTTCTCTATCGAAATCATATTCAAATGCACTATCTACTTGACCAAGGTTATTGGTGTAATAAAATTTTTCTCATCCCTTATCCAATCTAGCGATCCATTAAGTTTAACATCACTAGTTCCGACAAAACCAAACTCAGTTTTTTCTAGTCCATTGAATCGATAGATCTCATCTTCGTATTCTGAATAACTACTGTCTAGTACTACAACAGTAGTTGTGGAAGTCCGTAATGCGCTTTTTACAACTTCTGTTTTGATTCTCCCTTTTGAAAAAAAATGGTCCTGGGCGTTTAAATAACTAAAAAATAACGTAAAGAGTAGTAAGAGTGTTTGTTTCATTAGTTTTTAGAATAATACTGCTGTCATCAAATTATTTAGAAATTAGCAGCTTCTCAGAAACTAACCCTTTGTCTGTTTCTAGGAGCAGAATGTAAGAACCGTTATCCAATTCAGAGACATCAACTGTTTTTGAAGGATTATAAGACTGAATTCTTACTTTTCCAGTAAGGTCTTGGATGGTAAGTTTATTGATTTCTTCTGAAAAATATATGGTGTTTTGAGTAGGGTTTGGAAACACATAATAATCAGTATACAGATCATTATTTAATCCTACAATTCGATTAGAATAGTAGTAGGTTTCTACAAATTGTTCTTCCCATATCTGATTTGTAGAGTTGAATGTATGCTTACTTTTCTTAGCTAGTTGATGAATTAAACCATCAGTACTAAAATTAAAAGGATACTTAATTTTCTCTCGAACTATCGATAAGTTATATGTTTTAGAATATCGTTCTCGTGGCATCCACTTGGATGTCGCTGAATTCCATGTGTATTGTATATCTAATGTATCATTACCATAATTATCATAGTAGTATTCTGTTTTAAGTACATTTACACCCTCATTTTTTTGAGTCATACTCGATTTTAAACTTTTACTATTGTGGGTAAATTCCTTTACACTAATTGTGACCCAATTCCCCTTGCTGTAATAGGCATATTCAATTGAAGAAATAATCCCATTTGAATTATATTTAAAGGAATGTTTAGAGTCGTAGCTCCAAACATTATTTCGAAGAAATAAAATAGTAGAATCTACCATTCTATTATTTTGATATGTCATAGTGTCTCTTGCAATTAGTGTCCAATCCTCACCTATTCCACCAGAGTATTTAAGACTTCTTGAAATAAAACCTTCGGAGTTATATGTATATATGTACTGACTGCCACCATCATTGAACCAAACATTTGACACATAATCTCCACCATAAAAATACACTGTCTCGAGATCACCTTGTTTATTTAACATATATATATTGCGCTCCCCCTTTCTCCATATAAGAGAGTCTTTTTGCCTAAATTCAGATATACTCTCTGATAAATCAAGATTCTCATCATAAACAAATATTGACCTTGAAATAGTAGTTGAAGACTCCCCCAGAATACTATCAAGAACAAAAATTTCCTCGCTTTGATTTTGAGAAAGACATTGAAAAATAGACAATGAAATAATGAAGAATAGAGAAAGTTGTTTCATGAGTTAGTTTATTTTAATCTATTTAGAAATCAGCAACTTCTCAGAAACTAACCCTTTGTCTGTTTCTAGTAGTATAATGTAAGAACCGTTTGGCAAACTACTTACATCTACAGTTTCCGTTTTACTTATTAACAGGCTTTTCCCATACACATTTAAAACAGTTGTCTGTGTAACTTCTTCAGAAACCTGAATAGTTGAACCTGTTGGGTTGGGATAGTAATGTGGTTTATTAATTTTCTCGTTTGAAATGGCTGTTATATTTTTATCTGAGTAATAGAAAATACCGTCTGCGTAAAAAGGCACTAACTCATTATTTTCATCAAATTCTAAACCCTGATAATGAAATGAAATTGGCTTATATAAAAGAGGACTAAATGTATATGGATAGTTATCTTCGTAACCTTTTATGTTGACATTTGCAATTGGTGTCATATAATCATATTTTACTTCTACATAAGACTCAATCTGATTATCATGAATATCAATATCCTTTTTTGAAACAAGGTTATTCAAAGAATCATAGGTATAATAATGGATACCACTATAATTTTCGTCATCATCACTCTGAGAAATTAAATTACCTAGTGAATCGTATTTATTTTCAATCCGATAAGCCAGTTCTAGTTCTCCTCCTCTTTTATTATCCTCGTATCGTTCCATATATTTCAATAATTCACGTTCATCATAAAAATAAGACCTTGGATATATTGAAGTATCTATATCTGAATACAACTTGTATACTTCACTAAGTATTTTCCCCTCTAAATCATATTTTGAGCTATTACTACTGCCCAAAATCCATTCTTTCGTATTCTCATTCCAATTGTAAATAAACATTGAATCCTCCAAGTTAAATTTATTGAAATAGGTTAATACTTTCACATCTTCGATCCAATCCATAGAATTCGAACTCCATACATATTGAGTTTCAATCTCCTCTAATCCCTTAGTATCTAACACTATTTTTTCATTATTTTCATACAATTGTAAATCATAATTAAAGAGGCAAATAGTTCTAGTTTCAATACCTTTATCAAAACCATATTCTATTTTTTGTTTTAATTGTAACTTAGAAAATTCAGTAATACTTGAAAGTATTGACCCCGAATTATCGTAATTAAATCTCTGAACAGCATTATCAAAACCAAGAGGCAAATCAAATTCATACACTACGCTATCTAGCTTTATTGTAGTGTCGTTATTTAATTGTGATAAACTAACAGTAATCGTGCACAGAACGAATAAAAAAGATAGTATTAATTTCATGGCATTAGTCTCTAAAGTAATAACCCCACAAAGTTAAAATAAAAACTATTAAACCATCACTTCCCCCAAAGCCTTTTCATACAAAGCTTCATACATCGGCAAGATATTAGGCAACGAAAACTCCTTAGCACGAGCTAATGCATTAGCTTTAAAACGTGGTAAGTTTTCATCTTTCAGTAACTCAATCGTGTTTTTAATCATATCGTCCACATCACCGATGTTACTTAAAAAGCCCGTCACACCGTGTACATTTACTTCAGGAATACCACCTACATTAGTAGAAATAACTGGTACTTCACACGCCATCGCTTCCAAAGCAGCCAAACCAAAACTCTCTGATTCAGATGGCATTAAAAACACATCACTCACCGAAAGAATTTCATCTACGGCACCTAATTTACCTAAAAACCGAATGTGATCACAAGCCCCTAAGTCACGGCATAGTTTTTCCATAGCTGGTCGTTCGGGACCATCGCCCACTAGTAGTAATTTTGCAGGAACATGTTTCCGTACACCATCGAAAATTTTTATAACCTGATCGACTCGCTTCACTTGTCTGAAGTTGGATACGTGGATTAATAATTTTTCACCATCAGGACAAATAGCTAAACGAAAATGGTCTTTTTTCTGTTTTTGGAATTTATCTAAATCCACAAAATTTGGTACCACCTGAATATCTTTGGTAATTTTAAAAAGGTCGTTGGTGTCCTTTTTCAGCGACTCCGAAACAGCTGTTACGATAGTTGATTCATTAATGCTGAACTGCACTACGGGAGCGTAACTCGCGTCTTTTCCGACTAAAGTAATATCTGTTCCATGCAGTGTGGTGATTATCGGAATATCAATACCTTCTTGTTTTAAGATGGATTTAGCCATAAATGCTGCCGCTGCATGCGGTATGGCATAATGCACGTGCAATAAGTCGAGCTGCTCATGTTTTACTACATCCACCATTTTGCTGGTTAATGCCAACACATAAGGCGGGTGCTGAAAAAGTGGGTAGTTTGAAATGTCTACTTCGTGATAGTAGAGGTTTTCACTTAATAAATCAATACGTGCAGGTTGCGAATAGGTAATGAAATGTGTTTCATGACCCTTTTCAGCTAATGCTTTCCCTAACTCTGTCGCTACAACACCACTACCACCATAGGTAGGATAACAAACCATTCCTATTTTCATATTTCTTTAATTTATTGTCGGTTTTTAACAATGAAGGTCAGACCCCTGTTTTGACACTATCAAATAAAACCAAGGACTAAACCTACAATTATTAAAACTAGTTCACCAAGTCCCCATCAAAATTCATAATAGACATATAAATGACATCATGAATGCGTGTTCTAATATCTTGAGTCAATAGTTTGCGGTTTTCTGCATCGGGAAAAACCCGGTTAGATAAGAACACATAAATCAAATCATAATCTGGATCAACCCAGACTATAGTACCTGTGAAACCTGAGTGCCCAAAAGCGGATGATGAAGCACGTTCACCACTTGGCCCATAGCCTGCGGGTTCCGGTTTGTCCCACCCTAAACCTCTTCTATTTCCTTCAAATTGGGCTTTAGTAAATTCATCTAGTACTTCGTAGTTGAGGTAATGTTTGCCAGCATACACACCTCCATCTAAATTCATCTGAAGTAGTTTTACTAAATCGTAACCATTGGTAAATAACCCCGCATGTCCCGCGACACCTCCCATCATGGCCGATCCTTGGTCGTGTACCGTGCCATGAACCTGAGCTTTTCGGAAGTACAAATCATTTTCTGTGGGAGCAATACTATCAATTGGGAACTTTGTGAGGGGATTAAAGCAGGTAGAAGTCATTCCCAGAGGCTTATAAAAGTTCTGTTCTAAAAAGACCTCCATTTTTTGGTTGGTTTTTTTTTCAACCAGTCGTTTCATTAAATAATATCCTACATCGCTGTATCGGTAAGCATAGGTGTTGCTTTTTTTCTCGGGAGTAAGTTGTTTGTAGTCTACTAACCATTTCCAGATTGAGTCAGGCATAAAGTGAGCAGCATATAAATCTTCAGTAACTTTAAGTGAAAAGTGGTTGTTAGGGTGGTCTTGGTAATAATAAGCTGACAAAGCATCATTGCTTTCATGTTCTAAGGTATTTCTCCAAAAGGGAATAAAGGGAAAGAGGCCTGCCTGGTGTGTGAGAATCTCGCGAAGCGTGACATCGCTTTTATTGGAGTTTTTTAACTCAGGGAGATAAGTAGAAATGGTGCTATCTAAATTAAGCACGTTTTCGCCCACTAAAAACATAACCGCCTGTAAGGTGGCGGTTACTTTGGTTACTGAGGCAATGTCATAAAGGGTATAGTCAGTTACGGGCTTTTTTTTTCGTAAGTCAAACTTCCGAATGCTTTTTCATAAACGATTGCGCCATTTCTGGCGACCACAACCTGACCGCCTGGTGTGGCACTGTCGGCTATGGCATAGCGCATGATGGAATCAATCTGGTTTAATGTTTCGCGATCTAATCCTTTTCGTGCTGGCTCCACAAACCCTGTGCGTTTTAAGTCTCGTGTTTTGATGCCAGTTCCTTCTTTAAATTTTTCAGAAGCAGATACAGGTAAAGTACCATCTGCACCGAAAGCACCAAATAGCAACTGCGGTGCTAACTTCATTGTGGTCTGATTTTCTTCATACGCACAAACAAGGTTGGGAATAAACTCAAAATTTTTCAGACTATATGGATTGCCAAATACAACAACTATCACCCGAGTTTTCTCCGCTAAGGATTTTAAAAATGAAACGGTACTTTCATTGATTCCAAAATTTTGTGAAGCGGAGTTATTTGTGGAGTGAAGTCCTACCACCACCACTTTTTTAGCCTTTGCTTTATTCAATACAAAACTGTAGTCTGCTGATGAGGCTTTTTTCAAACTCAAACTATAATGATCAAAATCAGCATATTTACTCAGCGTCTGCTGAAAAGTATTCCCTTTTGAAACACCTATAGAAATAGAGGCAAAAGAATTGGTATCAATAATTTCTATCGGAATTAAATTATTGTCATTCTTCACCACCGTCATTGCTTTTTCATACAAGGTTTCTCGCAAAGCCATCGCTGTTGGATTGTTAAGCTCACGGTAGATGTTTGCTAACGCCACTGGTTCACGTTCACTTAGTCCAGACCAATATTTGGCTCGTAAAATTTTCTTTACACGTTCTTCCACTTCATGCCAAGAAACTTGTTTTTTATCAATGGCTTTTTTGATAAGCTCCATCGCGCCAGGCACATTTTTAGAAAATAACAAGACATCATTTCCAGCTAAGAAAGCACGTAAATCTGCTTCGCCAGCATCGTAAAAATTGCTCAGCCCTTTCATGTTTAAGGCATCCGTAAAAATCAAACCTTCAAACCCCATGTCTTTTTTCAATAATTGGGTCACTACTTTTGGTGAAATAGTGGTTGGTGTTTTTGGTTTATTGTCGAGCGCTGGCACATATAAGTGTGCAACCATAATGCTGGATAAACTATCTGCAATCAATCTTCGGAATGGATATAGTTCAATGTCTGTTAACCGTTCAACCGAATGGTTGATAACTGGAAGTGCATGATGAGAATCCACATCGGTATCTCCATGTCCAGGAAAATGTTTTGCATTTGCTAACACGTGCTGCGACTGCATTCCTCGCATATAAGCAATGCCTTTTTCGGCTACCTTTTCTTTGTTTTCGCCAAACGAACGTACCCCAATCACTGGATTGTTTCGGTTAACATTCACATCTACCACAGGGGCAAAGTTGACTTGCATGCCTACTCGTTTGCATTCTTTCGCAATTTCTGCACCCATTTTATAGATGTAACGATTATCTTGAATGGCGCCCAGGGTCATCTGTTTTGGGTAATGCACCGTACTATCCAGACGCATTGCTAACCCCCATTCGGCATCCATGGAAATTAGAAGAGGCACTTTTGAAATCGCTTGGTAATGATTCAACAACAATGCTTGGCGCACGGGACCACCTTGCATAAAAATTAATCCACCTATATGATATTTATTGATCGCTTCTTCAATTTCTGCTTTGTGACTTGCCCCTTGGTTGGAATAAGCAGCAATCATAAACAACTGACCAATACGTTCATCTTCTGATAGCGAGCTGTAAACACTATCAACCCAGTGATTCATGGATGACATATCGGTTTGACCTTCTTTTTTCTTCCCTTTCCAAGAGGAAAGAAAAATAAGTAAAAACAAAAGGGGAAATATGAGGAGCTTTTTGAACATTAACACATTGCTTTATGGAAAAACAAAAATAGGATTAATTTTGTAAGAACGGACAACCCGAAATGAAACATTTAAGTCGCGACAAGCTCGCTAAATATCATCGATTCAGTTATCAACCTCGTTTTTACAAGGAAGATAAAGAAGCGTTTAAGTTTCGAGTAGCTACCATTGAACGACAATTAGAAAATCAAATTGCGCCCCAAGATGTTTCATCTCAGCCAATTAACAGTAAAGCTAGACACAAAAGAAATAATTCAATAAAGTTTTTAACTCTTTCGGGATGCTTTTTTGGTTTCTTAGGGGTATTATTTTATATGCCAATTAGTGTCTATTCGGTAACGGTGTTGTTTATCTTAGCGTTTGCCTTTATAAAAATCAGTAAAAAATAAGCATGCCCAACATCATTCATTTATTGCCCGATGCTATTGCCAATCAGATTGCCGCAGGTGAAGTGGTTCAGCGACCAGCTTCTGTAGTAAAAGAATTATTGGAAAATTCCATCGATGCAGGGGCAACAAAAATAACATTGATTATCAAAGATGCAGGCAAACAGCTTGTCCAGGTTATTGATGATGGCTCAGGCATGACCGAAACGGATGCGCGCATGTGTTTCGAAAGACATGCCACCTCTAAACTGAAAGAAACCAAGGACCTCTTTAACATTCGCACAATGGGTTTCCGTGGTGAGGCAATGGCTTCCATCGCAGCTGTAGCACAGGTGGAGTTAAAAACCCGAAAAAAAGATGAAGAGCTGGGCATCCTTTTAAAAATTGAAGGCTCGGAAGTAAAAGTCCAAGAGCAAACAGCTACCCCTGAAGGAACCATTACCAGTGTGAAGAATTTGTTTTTTAATGTTCCTGCAAGACGGAATTTTTTAAAATCTAATCCCGTAGAAACCAAGCACATTTTTGATGAGTTTCAGCGTGTTGCACTAGCAAATCCACAAGTAGCTTTCAACCTCACCAACAATGATTTAGAAGTATACATTCTCGTTGCTGGTAAATTAAGCCAACGAATAGTCGCTCTTTTCGGAAAAAACTATCAAACCCAAATGATAGTAGTCGAAGAAGAAACCGAAGTGGTTAAAATTCATGGATACATTGGTAAACCCGAAGCAGCAAAAAAAACCCGGGGGGAGCAATTCTTTTTTGCTAACAACCGGTTTATTAAACACCATTATTTACACCATGCGGTTGTAGAGGCTTATGACGGTTTGTTACCCGATCGATCCCATCCATTTTATGTGTTATTTATTGAAATTGAGCCAGCTCGTATTGATATAAATGTACATCCAACTAAAACAGAAATTAAATTTGAGGATGAACGCGTAATTTATGCGGTAATGCGTTCGGCTGTAAAAAAAGCACTCGGAACACATAATGTAACTCCTTCCATTGACTTTGAACAGGACATTAATTTTGGAGTAGAGACTTCAGGTATTCGCGACTATGGAAATGACCCCGCTCCGTTTGAATTACCGAAAATTTCCCAACGAGAGCAAAACAATCAAAAGAACTGGAATAAACTGTATGACGGTTTTGACAATTCTCCAAAGACAATCCCTTCGCGTGCCACCAGTGATCAGTTTAATTTTCAAAGTAAAATAAACTCCTATCATGAAGATGTGGACTTAAGTGACATTCAGGTAGAAACCCCTTCTACTGAAAACAACTCGGGAAGCTCATTTCAAGTGTTGGATAAATACTTGGCTACTCAAGTGAAATCAGGCATGATGTTAATAGATCATCAAGCAGCCCAAGAGCGTATTCTATTTGAGAAATATAGCACTTCGCAACGCAGAAAAACAGGCGCTTCGCAGCAATTTCTTTTCCCGCAAACCATTGAACTTAGTCCATCTGATTTTGCCTTAGTTTCAGGACTGGAAGAAGAGATTCGCATTTTGGGTTTTGTGTTTAACCCCTTTGGCGGTAACACGATTGTAGTCAACGGCATCCCAAATGACGTGCCAGCTGGGAAAGAAAAAGAATTATTTGAAGGCTTTTTGGAACAATTTAAGCACAATCGTGATTCTTTAAAGATTGATGTAAAAGAAAGCATGGTTCGGGCATTAGCAAAACGATCAGTACAGAAATCAAAAAAATTCTCTCAAGTAGAAGTAAGTAGCTTGATCGACCGCTTATTCGCGTGCGAAAATCCCAATTATGCCCCAGACGGGAACCCAACCTTTGTGATTTTAGAAGGTAATACCATTGAAAGTTATTTTAAAAAGCAGTAATTAGAGTCTATGTTTAATTTCACTCCTGTCGTTAAAAATTTACTTATCCTTAATATTGGGATATACATTATACAACGTATTCAACCTGAGGTGACCTATTATTTGGGACTTTTCCCAGTCGGTTCCGATAATTTTTTTCCGACACAGTTGTTCACTAATATGTTCGCGCACTCTCCAGCTACCTGGCGACATTTAATTTATAACATGATTTCTCTTATCGTGTTTGGACCCATGCTCGAAAGAACCATTGGAGACAAAAAATTTCTTTTACTATTTATGATTTCAGGGATTAGTGCTACGCTATTGCATGTGGCCTATTTTCAATTGTACATTCACCAACCCTTTTTCCTTTTGGGAGCATCTGGAGCTGTAATGGGAGTTACGGTCGCTTGTGCGATGTTTTACCCGAACATGGAACTGATGATCTATTTTCTGTTTCCAATTAAGTTGAAGTATTTGGCTATTCTATTTATTGCCATGGACGTGATGAATGGCTTTAGCGGCTCAAGTGATGGTATCGCTCACTTTGCTCATTTAGGAGGGGCCATTGCTGGATTAATAATGGTGCTTATTTGGAAAGGAAGTAATACACGTTACTGATTGATAGGCTTATGAACAACATCTGGGAAGATTATAAAGCAGAGTTTAACAAGACGAATAATTCACTAATACAATTTATATTAGTGAACATTTCTGTGTTTGTGATACTAAGTATTATTTGGCTGTTTTCTAAAAATACTGAAGCACTTATCACCTCTTTTTTACGGTTGCCTTCCAACCTGGAAGAGTTGTTATACAGACCCTGGACACTAATAAGTTATGCTTTTGTTCACGCAGGTATCGGTCATATATTTTGGAATATGCTGGGGCTATATTGGTTTGGTAGAATTATCACCGATTTATTAGGTCATTCAAAGTTAATTAGTCTTTATTTCTTAGGAAGCTTAGCGGCCGCATTGGCTTTTGTGGTGATCTATAATGTTCATCCTGATTTTGCTGGAAGTAGCCAGTACCTTGTTGGTGCATCTGGAGCAGTGTATGCCATCGCTGTAGGAGCAGCTACCATTGCTCCCGATTATCGGTTTAATCTCCTCTTCATTGGACCAATTAAAATTTCTTACATCGTAGCTGCTTATGTTTTCTTTTCTTTATTAGGAACTCAAGGAGGTAATGCCGGAGGAAACTATGCACACCTTGGTGGTGCTGCTTTAGGTTATTTCTTTATCAAACAACTTCAAAATGGTCGAGATTTAGGTAAGTATGTATTTGCCGTCATTGATTTTTTCCAAGGTTTTTTCAAGAAAAAAAGCAAACTAAAAGTCACTCATAAAAATAAATCTTCATTTTCGAGACCAAGTACTTCCTCACCAGCTGCTACAAATGGAATAAACCAAGAAGAGATTGACACCATCTTAGATAAAATTTCTCAAAGTGGTTACGAAAGCCTTTCTAAAGAAGAAAAACAGAAACTTTTTTCAGCAAGCCAAAAAAAGTAACTTAAGCATAGACTTTTAGACAACCTTTTACACATTTCCCCCGTTTCTTTTTAAAAAACTTAAAAGAATGGAAAATCTGTTATTCGAAATCCGTGCAAATATTGCTTATGTGACCATCAATAGGCCCGATAAGTTAAACGCACTAAATTTTGAAACGTTAACAGATCTAAAAACCGTTTTTCAAAAAATTCATGGTTTAAAAGAAGTAAGAGGAGTTATTTTAACTGGTTCAGGCGATAAAGCTTTTGTTGCTGGCGCTGACATCAATCAATTTTTAACTATAAGTCCTGATAAAGCCAAGTCATTCTCCGAACAAGGACAGCATGTGTTTCAGTTGATTGAAGACTGTCCCAAACCTGTGATAGCTGCTATCAATGGTTATGCCTTGGGAGGAGGTTGTGAGTTAGCATTAGCTTGTCACATGCGCGTATTATCAGAACACGCACAACTTGGTCAACCCGAAGTGAATCTAGGCATTGTGCCTGGCTATGGAGGTACGCAGCGTCTCACTCATCTAGTGGGACGTGGCAAAGCCCTTGAATGGATGATCACCGCAGATATGATTACCTCAAAGGAAGCTTTAAGCTGGGGTTTAGCAAATCATGTAGTGCCACATGCAGATTTAATAGCAACATGTGAGTCCATCCTTAATAAAGTAAAATCAAAATCTGCAATTGCAGTTTCGGAAGCTATTACGGCTACTAATGCATATTTTAATTCCCATAAAGCGGGTTATAATGCAGAAGCAGAAGCCTTTTCCCGTTGCATTGACACCAAAGATTTTAGAGAGGGTGTAAATGCATTCCTTGAAAAAAGAAAACCAAATTTTATTGGTGAATAAGCTTGATAAAAATCAATGCATTTTTCTTCTTGTCTCTCGTAGATTATTATAAATTTACAGCTAGTATTATTCTGTATTAGCGCAAAATTTTTAATCGTGAGAAAAAGTCAAGAATCAATTCGTGCGTATGAAAACCCAGTACTAGAGTTTTTATCACATACTCCTGTACAAATCCCTGTGGGATTATATTTTATAATTTCTGGCATATTATTGTATTTAGCTATTGCTCAAGAAGCACTGAACCCTTTTGCTGTTACAGGTTTGTTTTTATTAGGCCTCTTATCTTTTACTCTATTAGAATATTTAGTACACCGCTTTTTATTCCATCACCCAGGCCAAAAACCATGGCAAATAGATTTAAAATATAAATTTCATGGTATTCATCACGATAACCCAAAAGATAAAGGCCGTTTAGTTATGCCTTTGCCAGTGAGTATTTTGTTAGCTAGCCTCCTCTTTGGTTTTTTCTATTTGCTTATTAAAACTTATGCTTATGGATATTTACCAGGCGTATTAAGCGGTTATGCTTCTTACCTGTTAGTACATTATATCGTTCATATATACGCTCCACCAAAGAATTATTTTAAAATACTTTGGGTAAATCATGCGATGCATCATTACAAAAATGAAGGGGAAGTTTTTGGCGTTTCAAGTCCTCTTTGGGATTATGTTTTTGGTACGATGCCTAAAAAAACAAAAGCAGATTAATATTTCACTCCTATTTTTTCAAAAAGGAAAGAAACACACCATGCTGGTCCAACAAAAAGGAATTGTAAATCTTTAAAAAATGAAGGTTTTGCTCCTTCTATTTTGTGACCAACGAATTGTCCAATCCAAGCAATGACAAAGATACTTAGTGCCACTTCAAAATTAATTCCTGCGATTTGTAGTTGTAAACTTAACCAGACGCATAAACTAACTGCAAAAAACATGAACAAGAAAATCATTTTAGAAAGCCGGAAGTAAAAAATCAATCCTCCCAAAATTAATAACCCGCCCAAAGAAACAAGTGGTTCCAAAAACAAGGGTAGATAATCATCTAAAAAAGTAAATCGTAAGTCAAGACCCAAAGCAATAACACTAAAAAATATTGCAGGGACACAGACAAAATGAATTAACTTATTGGTCGTATTGCAGTGACTCACATTATATTCTGCAAACCATTGTTGAGTAGTTTTCATAATTACTCATACGAAAACTGATTCACGAAAGTTAATCTTTACAAAAGACCTTGTTTTAACATTTTAGGCGAGAGCAAAAATTGTAACGTAATTGCATGAGTGTTAATCGTATTAAAGTCGCTATTCGTAATGGGTAGATTATAACCATATAAAAGGTTTACAAACCCAGATCCAAACCCAATTTCTGGCCGAAAGCGTAGCGTATTATCCTTGTCTTTCTCGTATTCTTGATAATAAACCAGATTAAAGCCAATGTTAACAGATCCTCCGTATCGAAAGAATGTTTTTATTCCATAGACTTTATCAGTCACGCCAATTTCGCCAGCAATACCATAAGACATTGTACTGACTATACCATTAGTTGACCAACGAACTCGAGCAATACCACCTTCCACAAAACTTTTCTGAAATTGTTGATACCCTAATAGAGGAGCAAAATCCTTTTTAACCAGCAGACTATCTTGAGAATAACCGAATAGGGTAATTACTAAAAACAGTAAAACAAATAGAAACTTCATAGCTACGAATATAGCTATTCTAACGCAACCTTGTATACCTCCAAAACTCGCTTTCTTGCAAAATCATGATCAACAATCGGCTTTGGGTAATTGAATGGGTCTTGAAATTCTGGCACCCATTTTTTAATGTACTTAAAATCGGGATCAAACTTTTTCGTTTGCAAATAAGGGTTAAACACCCGGAAGTAGGGCGCTGCATCACAACCGCTGCCAGCAGCCCATTGCCAGCCCCCATTATTGGCAGCTAGGTCAAAGTCGAGAAGTTTTTCTGCGAAATAAGCTTCTCCCCATCGCCAATCGATTAATAAATGCTTCACTAAAAAACTAGCAACCACCATACGCACACGGTTGTGCATGTAGCCAGTTTCATTTAACTCGCGCATGCCTGCATCCACAATGGGATAGCCAGTATTACCCTCACACCACGCCTTAAACTCTTCTTCATTATTTCGCCATCGAATAAAATCGTATTTAGGCTTGAAGGCTTTATCAACTTCGGGGTGATGCCACAAAATCATGTGATAAAAATCCCTCCATATTAATTCATTGAGCCACGTATCATTGAGCTCTAAAGCCTCTTGCACTAAACTTCTAATAGAGACTGTTCCGAAACGTAGGTGTACACTCAACCGACTCGTTCCTTTAATTGAAGGTATATCCCGCGTATCTTGGTAGTTTTTAAGTGTCTTTCTATCTATTTCTTTGGGCGGGATTTCTGGATTCACTTTTTCATACCCCATCTCATTTAGGCTGATATTTCCCAAGGGCTCACAAGAAAAAAAATTAGAAAAATAGGTTTTAGTAGGGTAAGTCTTTACATAAAAATCATTAAGTTTTTCTTTCCATTTTCTGCTGTATGGCGTAAAGACACTATAAGGGGAGCCATCTCCTTTTAATATCTCATCTTTTTCAAAAATTACTTGGTCTTTGTAGGAGTTAAAAGGAATTGTTTTTTTTGTTAAAAACTCGCTTATTGCTGCATCACGGGTTTTAGCATAGGGTTCGTAATCATTGTTTGTATAAACAGCTTCTACCTCAAACTCATTAGTCAGTTCATGGTAAACTTCCAAGGGTTTACCATATTTCAACAGTAATGAAGTATCATATTCTTCCAGTTGTTTTTTTATCTCCACTAAAGTGGAATAAATAAAGTCTACCCGTTTATCTTTAGGGTCAGCCAGCTGTTCCAGAATCGATGTATCAAAGATAAAGAGTGGAAGTACATTTATATGATTTTTTAGTGCATAGTAAAGTCCTGCGTTATCTTCCAATCGCAAATCTCTTCTCAACCAAAAAAGGGTGATTTTATCTTTCATTAATTGTCAAACAAACAACTTTAGACTTGGTTTTAAAACAGCTGATTTTTATCCAAAAATAGGCTGTAAGATGTGAGGCATACTGGATTCGAACCAGTGACCTCTACCCTGTCAAGGTAGCGCTCTGAACCAACTGAGCTAATGCCCCATTTTGTTAAAAAAAGGTCTTTAAAGATAATCGATTAACCTTGCAAACATTAATTGTAGTTGCTTAATTTTTTTTACCCGTTCTATAATCGCCTAATTTAGGTAACTTTCAGGTATGACCAAAAAAGAAAAAGTAGCTTTCGTGATAGCTGAGTTGGAGAAACGGTATCCAAACCCTCCCATCCCCTTAGACCACCAAGACCCTTATACTTTGTTAATTTCTGTATTACTTTCAGCACAATGCACAGATGAACGGGTGAACAAAATCACCCCTCTGCTTTTTGCTCGTGCTGACAATCCACATGACATGATTAAGATGACACAAGAGGAAATTCGCGAGATTATCCGTCCCTGTGGTTTATCGCCTATGAAGTCGAAAGGTATTTATGGCTTATCACACATTTTAATAGAAAAGTATAATGGTGAAGTACCAGCAGACATGAAATTATTAGAAGAGTTACCCGCAGTAGGTCATAAAACAGCTAGTGTAGTAATGTCTCAAGCATTTGGAGTACCAGCTTTTCCTGTGGATACACACATACATCGTCTTATGCACCGTTGGACACTCAGCAATGGTAAAAATGTGGTGCAAACCGAAAAAGATGCTAAGCGTTTATTTCCAAAGGATACGTGGAATGATATTCACTTACAAATTATTTATTTCGGTAGAGAATTTTGTCCCGCTCGAGGTCATAATCCATTGGAATGTCCTATCTGTTCGAAAATTGGGAAAAAGATTTATTTCTGAAGTAAAAATTTTCCCTCAAAAACTTTTACTGCGGGACCAATTAAGAAAATATCATCATATCCGTTAGCTGTTTTCACAAAAGAAACCGCTAAGTGACCACCTTGCACTTTTATCTGAATTGGGCTTTCATATCCTTTTATTGAAGCCGATAAAGCACATGCCGTAACACCCGTGCCACATGAAAGCGTTTCGTCTTCAACACCTCTTTCATAGGTACGCACGCGTAAGGAGTTCTCACCGAGTTGTTGCACAAAGTTGACATTGGTACCAATTTGTTTAAAACGATCATTGTAACGAACAGCTTTTCCTTCTGTATACACATCGAAATTCTCCACATCAGGTACGAAAGTCACATAATGAGGTGACCCTGTATCCATGTAGTCAAACGTGTTATTGCTTTCAATATTAGTAACTGGAATCATTTTTAGATGTACTAACCCATCTTTTAGGAAAGCCTCATGTTCACCATCAACAGCTAAAAAAGTTGTGTGATCAACAATAACCCCTAAGTCATGAGCAAACTGCACCAAACAGCGTCCACCATTTCCACACATCGATGCTTCAAATCCATCCGCATTATAATATACCATTTCAAAATCATAATCAGAATGGCTTTGAAGTAACATTAATCCATCTGCACCAATGCCAAAGCGTCTATCGCATAATTGAGCGACTAATTCGTTATTTTTTCTATCGAAATGATTATCTCGATTATCAATGACTACAAAATCGTTGCCTGTACCTTGGTATTTATAAAAATGAAGACTCATGGATTTGTGGTTTTTATAACAAAAAAGCCCTGACGAATGAACGACAGGGCTTTAGAATTATTATTACGAAAGCCTTACGCTCTTTTTTCTTTGATTCTTGCTGTTTTACCGAATTTACCTCTTAGGTAGAACAAACGCGCTCTTCTTACTTTACCTTTTCTGATAATTTCTACTTTTTCAATGTTAGGAGAAATCATTGGGAAAATTCTTTCTACAGCGATACCACTAGACACTTTTCTTACAGTAAAAGTAGCCGCGTTACCAGAGTTTCTCAATTGTAACACAACACCTTGGTATTGCTGAATACGCTCTTTATCGCCTTCTTTAATTCTTACATACACATTAACTGTGTCTCCTGCGCCAAACTTAGGAAGTTTGTTTTTAACTTCTTGGTATTCAGCCTCTACTAATTTTATTGCTTCTGAACTCATTTTTGTTCTAATTTTCTACCCTTGAAAAACGGACTGCAAATATAGAATTATTTTTTGGTTATCCACAATCGTGCTTTGAAAAAATCACTCGCCACGCTGAAATTTTTTAAAAATGTCTGGTCTTCGTGTTTTAGTGCGTTCAATTGCTTGGTTTTGACGCCATTCTTCAATTTTTGCTGTATGTCCTGAAAGTAATACTTCTGGGACAATTGCTCCTTTGTAATCTGCAGGTCGCGTATACACTGGCGGAGCCAATAAATTATCCTGGTGTGAATCACTTAATGCAGAACTTTCATCATTCAACACTCCTGGAATTAATCTACCAATAGCATCTACCAACACTGCTGCTGCTAACTCGCCACCAGAAAGGACGTAATCACCAATACTAATCTCATGGGTAATGAATAAGTCTCTTACCCGTTGATCTACTCCCTTGTAATGACCACAAAGAATAATAACATGTTCTAATAGGGAAAATTGATTTGCGTGTTTTTGCGTCAATGTTTCGCCATCAGGAGTTGTATAGATAACAGCATCATAGTGCCGTTGACTTTTTAATTCTGTAATGCATGTATCAATAGGCTCTACCATCATTACCATTCCGGCACCTCCGCCAAAGGCGTAGTCATCGATTTGTCCTCTGTTATTGATAGCATACTTTCTTAGGTCGTGAAGATGGACTTCCAGCAAACCTTTATCTTGCGCTCGTTGTAATATTGAATGCGAAAATGGGCTAGCAAGTAGTTCTGGCACACATGTGATGACATCAATGCGCATAAATTATTTTTTTTGAACGCGTTGGGGTACGTTAAAATCAAACAAGGTATCTTTTCCTTTTTTTCGTGCAGCTTGATAGTTCACTACTAAACCAACAACTAATAGGCTTAAAAAAACACCTAAAGCTATAATCACCCCGACTTTCTTGCTAATCTTCATTCAGGTAAATATCTAATAACCCTTCGGGTAAATCAACATGAAAGGTTTTATTTTTATGGTCAGCTTTCACAAACACACCCTCGACAATTGGAATTAACACTTCTTTTTCCTGATAATCCATCAACATGATGGTTTGAGCAGAGTTATCATTAAAGGTAATTACTTCACCTAATTCTCCTAGTGATTTATCAATGACTTTATAACCCACAACCTGATGAAAATAAAATTGGTCAGCCTCTAATTCGGGTAAAAAGTCTAATGGAAGAAATAATTTTACTCCTTTAATTTTTTCAGCAGCTTCAAATGAATCAATATCATCAAACTGCACAATCGCTTTTTGATCTTTGGTTAAGTGAAGACTAGAAATAAAAAATGGAACCAGTTGGTTGTTGATTTCAACAAACACTGATTCCAAATCTTGGTAATCTTCTGGAAAATCGACATCCAGATGAACTTGCACTTCTCCTTTTAAACCATGAGGTCTAGTTATTAGACCTAATTCAAAACAGGAGTCGCTAGTCATATATTATTCAGCAGACTTTTCTTCTGATGACTCTTCAGCAGGAGTTTCTACTTCTTCTGTTGCTTCTGCAGTTGGGGCTTCTTCTGTTGACTCTGTAGCTTCAACTTCTTCAGCAGGAGCTTCAGCAGCTGCAGCAGCAGCTAATGCATCTTCAGTAGCTTTTTTCTCAGCATCAGCAGCATCTTTTCTAATTTGTGCTCTTTCTTCAGCCGATTTCTTCACAGCATCTTCTTTTGCTTTTGCTTTGTCAGCAACTGTTTTGTCTGTCGCTTTTGCTTTGTCAGCTTCCCAAGCAGCAAATTTTTCATCTGCAACCTCTTGAGTAATTGCACCTTTGTTCACACCTACTTGTAAGTGTTTCTTAAGCATAATTCCTTTTAGAGAAAGTAATTTTTTAGCTGTATCAGTGATTTCAGCACCTTTCATTACCCATGCAAAAGCACTATCCACATTGATATCAATGAGTGGAGGCTCAACATTAGGATTATAGATACCTAATTTTTCAATGAATTTACCATCACGTGGTGATCTGGAGTCTGCCACTACAACACTGTATATCGGCTTTCTTTTTTTTCCTCCTCTTGCTAATCTAATTTTAGTAGCCATTATTTTTTTATTTAGTGGTGGAACCCGTCCACCTAGTTTATTTTAAGGGCTGCAAAACTACTGTTTTATTGTTTAAGTTCAAAGTTTTCCACAAAAGTATAATAGCAAGACCGCACAAAGTGTTTAATATTTTTAAAACCATTGATTATCAAGCCCTATTAACAACCGCCTTTACTCAAATTATTTTTATAAATCACTCTGTTTTTATTGTGTTCAGAGTTCGTTTTTGCAAAATTATGAAACCCCGAACAGTCGCCTTTGGCACACATAAAGATAAACTCATGGTCTGTAGCATTCAGCACTGCATCAATAGAAGATATGGCAGGTAAGTTGATTGGCCCTGGTGGCAACCCAGAATATTTATACGTATTATAAGGGGAGTCGACTTCTTTATGAATGTTCAATACTTGTTTTATAGTGAAGTCTCTACACGAGAAAATCAATGTTGGGTCGGCCTGTAAAGGAATCCCTTGTCTTAATCTGTTCAGGTATAAACCTGCTACTAGGGGTTTTTCTGTTGACTGATAGGTTTCTGCTTGAACAATGGACGCTAACGTAGACACCTCTTTTTGAGACAAACCTAATTTTTCTGCTTTGGCTTTTCTTTCTTCATTCCAGAACCGGTCATATTCGGTTTTCATTCGGTCAAGTAATTCCTTTTCGTCATAAGTCCACCATACTTGGTAGGTATTGGGAATGAACATGGAAATAAACGTGTTGGTATCAAAACCATAACTTACTGCTACTTCCTGGCTCTTTATCATTTGGCTTAAAGTTGCAGAATCAGCGATTATGTCCTTAGATAATTTTCCCGCGACATTTTCCGGGAGCCTCGCTTGACTGAACTGAAGCATTACCGGGTCTTGAGCCCCACTCCGCAAGAGACGAATAGCCTCAATATTGGTCATGTTTTTCTTCAGAAGATATTTTCCTGGTTTAATGTTTTCTTGGTAGTCCATCATTTTCGCCAACACACTAAATGAAATTGGGTCGATGACAATACCTTGATCAACTGTATACTTAAGTAGTTTTTGAAAATCTGTTCGCTCCGTTATATAAATATGGGTGTCTTCTCTTTCTACTAAGACATTTGGAGTGAATACATATTGGTAAGCTGTGAAAATGACAATTACCAAAAGGAGTATTAAGACAAATATAAATTGATGTGACCTTTTTAATTTCATTGTTACTAAGATATGACTAGTGCAACTTTATAAGAAGTAAAAGTAGACAAAAAAGTCATCCTCTTTGAAACACTCTCACAAAACTGTTTACTTTGTGGAATATTTTAGCACCATGGTAATAGAGTTTGACCCCGAAAGATCTAATCCTCACAAATTAAAAGAAGTAGTGGAGTGCCTGCGTAATGGTGGAGTAATTATCTATCCAACGGACACCGTCTATGCAATGGGTTGCGACTTGCACAACAACAAAGCAATTGAAAAAATATGTCGCATTAAAGGTGTAAAGTCTAACAAATCACAATTTTCATTCATCTGCCACGACTTGAGTCATATTTCACAATATGCAAAACAACTTGACAATACCGTCTTTAAATTGATGAAAAGAGCCTTACCTGGTCCTTATACTTTCATTGTTGATGCTAACAGTAATGTCCCTAAGTTTATTCAGGAAAAGAAAAAAACAGTCGGGATTCGAGTACCTAACCATGCAGTTCCTCAATTACTGGTACAAGAACTTGGAAGACCAATCATTACCACTTCCTTAAAAAGCATGGATGAAATCGCAGTCTATATGACTGATCCTTTAGAAATAGCCAACCAGTATTTAAACCAAGTGGATTATATTATTAATAGTGGTTATGGACAAAATGAAGGCTCAACAGTAATTGATTGTTCCAATGGACAAATTGAAGTGATTCGAGAAGGAATGGGAAGGTTGGATATTTTGTAGAATGGGAAAAGCTATTGCTGAAACACATTTCTTTCCTTGTTTGGAATATTTTTATCACCTCATTAATGCGGATGAATTTATTATTGAAGCAAATGAAAGTTTTCAAAAACAAAGCTTTAGGAGCCGTTGTGAAATATTAACTGCTAATGGCGTTAAAAACTTAACTATTCCTATTATTCATGGCGAAACACGAAATTCTATTCAAACCACATTAATAGATTATAAAGAAAACTGGCTACAAACTTTTTGGAGAACACTTGAGGCAGCCTATAAGCGGTCACCCTATTTCGACTACTTTGAAATGATTTTTAAGCCTATTTTATTTAAAAAAAATGAAAATTTATTCCAACTTAATTTTGAAATCATAGAAGCATGTAATAAGTTTTTGTCAATTGACTCGTGCATATCAGTATCCACAGTCTACGAAACTACTTATCCTGAAGTGCTTGATTTGAGAAATATGATTAACCCTAAAAAGAAATCAGATCTGTTGTTTCCAAATTACCCCCAAAATTTCGGTAATGCATTCATAAACAATTTAAGCATTATCGATTTAATTATGAATGAAGGACCTGCGGGAGTGTTCGTATTAAAATCACCTGAAAGTTCTATTTAAACTAAAAGTTCTATTTTGCGTTTTAAATATAAATAGAACAAAAACAAGATTTTTCTTGTTACTTGTACTATGCCACTCGTATTTATTAATGCGGGGGTAGATTAAGAGTCTTAAATCGTCTATATTTACTTTAGACATACAAATATTGATATGGAAGCAAGGTTTTCAAATAGAGTAAAAGAAGTAATTTCCCTAAGTAGGGAAGAAGCACTTCGATTGGGCCATGACTACATCGGGGCAGAACATTTGCTTCTTGGAATGATTCGAGAAGGTGAGGGTATTGCTGTTGGCTTGTTGTTAAAATTAGGAGTCTCCCTTGAGGAATTAAAAGTTTCTATCGAGGAGGCCACAAAAGGTACCGCTACGGGAAATGTAAAAAGTTTGGCGAGCATCCCTTTGACAAGACAGTCTGAAAAAGTTTTAAAAATAACATATTTAGAGGCTAAAATATTTAAGAGCGAATTAATTGGCACTGAGCATTTATTGCTTTCGATTCTTCGTGATGAAGATAATATTGCTACTCAAGTGTTAGATCGGTTCAAAGTTAAATATGAAGTAGTGAAAGAATTATTAGAGTTTCAAAGCAAAAACCCTAGTGCTTCGTCAGATACTGATGATGAAGATGACGCTCAAAGTGGTGTTTTCGGTTCAAGTGGATCAGCAGCAAGCGGGGTTGGTAAAGAAGCGGGCAAAGGTGTAGAAAAATCCAAGACTCCAGTTTTAGATAATTTTGGTCGAGATTTAACTAAACATGCTGAAGACAATAAACTTGACCCTATTGTTGGTCGAGAAAAAGAGATTGAGCGAGTTGCACAAGTTTTATCAAGAAGAAAAAAGAACAACCCGATCTTAATAGGTGAACCAGGTGTAGGTAAAACTGCTATCGCAGAAGGCTTGGCATTAAGAATTATTCAGAAAAAAGTTTCACGTGTTCTCTTTAATAAGCGTGTAGTAACGCTTGATTTAGCTTCATTAGTAGCTGGCACCAAATATCGTGGCCAGTTCGAAGAGCGCATGAAAGCAGTAATGAATGAGTTGGAAAAAAACCCTGATGTAATTCTTTTCATAGATGAGTTACATACTATTGTGGGTGCTGGTGGAGCATCAGGTTCATTGGATGCTTCCAACATGTTTAAACCGGCATTAGCTCGGGGTGAAATACAATGTATTGGTGCGACTACATTAGATGAGTACAGACAATATGTGGAGAAAGATGGTGCGTTAGCCAGACGTTTTCAATTGGTAATGGTTGATCCAACTTCACCAGAAGAAACGTTATTGATTCTTGATAACATCAAAGAAAAGTATGAAGAGCATCACCAAGTACACTACACTGAAGAGGCGTTAGATGCTTGTGTAAAATTGTCTGATCGATATATTAGCGACCGTTTTCTGCCTGATAAAGCAATTGACATATTAGATGAGGTTGGTGCAAGGGTGCACATCAGCAACATACATGTTCCTGAAGCAATTCTTGTTTTGGAAGAGAAGGTTGAAGACATCAAAAAAGAAAAAAATAGAGTTGTTAAAAGCCAAAAATATGAAGAGGCTGCACAACTTCGTGATAAAGAAAAGAAGTTACTGGAACAACTGGATCAAGAGAAGTTAAAGTGGGAAGAGGAAACGAAGAAACAACGCTTTAAAGTTACAGAAGAGCACGTTGCAGATGTAATTGCGATGATGACTGGTATTCCAGTAAAAAAAGTAGCTCAGAAAGACGGGGAAAAAATACTTTCCATGGCGTCTGAAATCAAAAAACGCGTAATTGGTCAAGATCAAGCTATCGAAAAATTAGCTAAGGCGATTCAACGAACACGTGTTGGACTAAAAGACCCTAAAAAACCAATTGGTTCTTTTATATTCTTAGGTCAAACGGGTGTAGGTAAAACTGAATTAGCAAAAGTATTAGCTTCATATTTATTTGATAGTGAGGATAGTTTGATTCGAATCGACATGAGTGAATACATGGAGAAATTCTCTGTGTCGCGCTTAGTGGGGGCACCTCCAGGATATGTCGGGTACGAAGAAGGAGGTCAGTTGACTGAAAAAGTGAGAAGAAAAC
This sequence comes from uncultured Cytophagales bacterium, assembly GCA_963849955.1. Lineage (GTDB taxonomy): Bacteria > Bacteroidota > Bacteroidia > Cytophagales > JAAEPT01 > CAWFGW01. The sequence continues at coordinate 181,598 of CAWKJU010000016.1, forward strand.
CTTATAGTGTTGTTTTATTAGATGAAATCGAAAAAGCACACCCTGATGTTTTCAACTTATTACTTCAAGTATTGGACGATGGTATATTAACGGATGGACTTGGTAGACGAGTGGATTTCAGAAACACCATCATCATTATGACATCAAATATAGGTGTTCGTGACTTGAAAGACTTTGGATCAGGAATTGGTTTTGCCACAAAAACACGCGTGGACAACATGGATGAAATTCTTAAAGGCAGAATTCAAAACGCCTTAAAGAAAGCATTCTCTCCAGAATTCTTGAACAGGTTAGATGATTTAATTGTCTTTAATAACTTAGGTAAAGAAGAAATTTTGCAAATCATTGATGTTTCATTAACGAAAGTATTCCAACGCATTAAAAACATTGGTTATGATATTGAGTTGAGTGAAAAAGCAAAAAGTTTCTTAGCTGAAAAAGGATTTGATGCCAACTTTGGTGCAAGACCATTAAACAGAGCCGTTCAAAAATACTTAGAAGATCCACTTGCAGAGGAAATATTAAGTGGTGAAGTAAAAGAAGGTGATACACTAATTGCTGAATTTGATGAGAAAGAGATGAAAATCTTCTTTACTGTTAAAGGTAAGTCGAAGAAGAAAAAAGCTTCTTCTGATGAAGAAACAAAAGAAGAAACCAAGGACAGTAGTAAGTAATATCGTTCTTATGAAGAAAATTAAAAGAGCTTTGATGACTACATCAAAGCTCTTTTATTTACAAAAATTTAAATCATGTTTTTTTGAACTGCAATTCTTACTAATTCAGGAATAGTAGAGACAGGGTTCCTCACCAGCATATTTTTTCGATGGTTATCAACAGTGTTTTTACTCAAACAAAGTATTTCAGATATTTCTTTACTGGTTTTTCCATAGCTTATCAAGGTTAATACATCGTGTTCTCTTGCACTCAATGTTATCTGGGGACACAAACGGTTTTCTATTTTCTCAAGTTGATCATTAGTGATGTTATAAAATGAAGGATGTTGATCAGAAAGGGCTATTGCATGCACTTCTAATTTAAAACCAGTATCAATTCTTTTTGTGATATAATCCGTAAAACAAACCAGCTTATTCATTACCCCACCTGATTCTTCCATATCTACCACTATACTTTGCATAAGAATATGTTTGAATGTGTTACCGTATTTTACTCTGAAGTTGATTTGATGTCTGTATTCTGTCCATAAAGGAATCGGAATGTTAGTTTTCCAAAATTCCATAGCTGCTTTTTCTGCCTCAATAAAGCAAGGAATATCTTCAACATGCATTACACTTAATAACTTTTCAATGGAAAAACCTACTTCTGTAATTCCAAATAAATCATTAATTCCAGGAGTTGTTCCATAAGCTTTGCTTTCTAAAAAGTTGAAAAGAAGAAAAAAATGAGGAGCAGTTAGCAAAAAACAATCTAATTTCGATTTAAAATCTTTAAAATTAGAGTATTGATTGTCAACAACTTTATAAGGTTGGTTTTCCCAGGCGTCTTCTATTAGAGAAAGATTTTCGAACCGATTAAACATTTTTGTTGCTTAATTTTCCATTAATAATAAACACGGCTAGTACACCAAGTATTCCTCCTAAAACAGTGTTCCACAATAGCGGTTCCTGGTGAAAAATTAAAGCACCAACAACCGACATTGTAGGGACTATGAAAATAAATGTACTTGCCTTTTCGGCACCTATTTTTGCTGAAGCATACATAAAACAAGTGGTTGCTATTGCTGAGTTAATAGTCCCAAAATAGAGGATGTTCAGCCAAAATTTTAAATCTCCAGTGAATAGTAAATATTTCACTTCCTCAAAATCCACTATAAATAGAAAACCACAAGCAGCAGTCACATGTAACCACAAACTGAAAGCCATGGCGTTGCCAAATCGGTTAGCATTGGAGGTGAGCTTAATCATCACCGCCCAAAGAAAGGCCGCCAGTAGGAAATAAGCATTTCCCGAAGCAAAGAGAGCATCAAAATTTTGCCATATTTTCAATAAGATGACTCCCGCAAATACACCGATAATTAAACCAATTACTTCCAATTTATTAGGCACTATTCTACTAATTACCAATCCTATAATAAATGCAAAAACAGGATTCATTGTAGTGACTAACACACCACCGGCACCTGGCATTCCAGATTTTAAGCCGTGAAAAAACAGCCATGAATAACTGAGCATTATTAACCCAGCCGGGATAACATAAAGCAGCCCTTTAGTACTGATGTTTAACTTCACTTTAAAACTCGGCAATAAAATAAAGAGGGTGATAATTGTAATCACAAAGCGAATAAAAGCGATTGATGATGCGCTGCCGTAACCTGAAAGCACTTTAGCAGCAGACCAACTCATTCCCCAAATGCACATGCTTACAATGACTGCTATTATAAGTATCCGGTCTGACTTCATCCTATTTTCTCTCCTTTTATAAGCAAGGTAGTACGAATAGCTTGTTCTTTTAAGTGAATAAACTTATTTCGTTCATCGTCTTGTAAAAACGCTTTAAATTTTTCGTCAGAAGGAAAAGAAATAAGATGAATTTCATATGGGATTTCTTCGAGTGAAAAATCAATAATAGACTCCTTATTAGGTCTAATTCTCATTTCTAACTTACCATCATATTTATTAATGATAGGAATAGCTATCGCTTCAAATTCCTCAAAAAGTGATTCTTGATTTTTGAACAGATAGATTAATTGAGTGATGTAAATCATTTTTCAAAACTATAGTCACGTTCAACTTTTGTAATTCGCACTATGTAGTTAGCATACCATTTATCTTGTCCATTTTTTTGAGCCACAAGATGATCGCTTTGCTGTTTCCACGATCTAATATCTTCTAAGCTTTTCCAGTAGCTCACTGTTATTTCAAATTTTTCACCCGCACTTTCCATTCCTAAAAAACCTGATTGTTGTTCGGATAAGAGCCTTATTTCTTTCGCCATTTCAGGATAGCCTTCTCGGTCATTAGTCATACTTGCTGTAAAGATGACCGCATAGTAGGGTGGTTGAGGTGTGTTAGCAAAAGTCATGATTTTAATGCCGTTTCTATTTGTTTTAAATGATGTGAGTTATGCCACGCTACCTTGTCTATTTCATCTTTTACTGTTCTTAACCCAGTTTCACTATGTACGTACTGGTTTGCTCCATGCGATAAATAATATCGTTCAGTCAACGAAAGTATGGCATCTCTTGTCGCAACAAAGATTGGCTTATTCAATTTTAAATCTTGATTTTTATAATCAAGATTTTTGCACCAGGCATCTTGATCAAACCCCCAGACAACCACCTTATTTTCTGCAATTCCCCTTCTAATTCTTTCATACAGCACTGTTTCTGCATCAACTAAGTGATGTAACAATTCTTTTACATTCCATTTACCTGGGGCATAGGATTTCTGTAAATTATCCTCTTCTAATTCAAAATAAGAGCATGTTTGTTCTTTGGTTATTTTTAGCTGGTTGAGGACTTCCATTTTATTCAAAAATTTTTGTTTCATGACCATCAATGCTTAAGGTATTTTTTTCTCTCCAATACTCTTTTATCCCTTCATCGCCTTTTTTTTCAGACCATTTTACCAACTCATCTCTTTCACCTACAAAATCCATAAATGGTACAGCATAACCACAGGAAGTTTGCACTAAATCAAAATCCAACTCAATGATTTGCCTAGCTCCAGTATAAGTAGGGAATAATTTAATGTATTCTTTAAATTCTTCATCGCGCTCGTGATACACTTTAGCTCTCCCATATAATCGCAAAATCATAGGCATCCCTTCAAATGCACAAAACATAATGGTCATGCGGTTACTTTCGAGCAAATGAGTAGCAGTTTCGTTGCCACTTCCAGTAAGATTAAGCCAAACTAGTTTATTAGGACTTAGCAACCTCAGGGAATCCATGCCTTTAGGCGACACATTTACGCGACCTTCTTTCATCGCAGTACCTACAAAAAATAGCGGTTGCTTTTCAATAAATTTTTCTAATCCCGGTGTCAGGCTTTCTAGTTTCTTTCCCATGGGTACATTCCTTTTATATTAAAGTATGAATAAATTTGGGTTCAATAAAATTACTTCAAAAAGTATAAAAAATCCTAAAATAAATTTATTCATTCAACGTATTGCTAACGCCTATTTTATTATAAGCTCTTTTTTAATTACGGTTTCGTCAGTTGTAATAGAAATAACATATATACCAGTTTTTACAGTAGGGGGGAGTTGGATTGTGATTGTTTTTTTATCTGTATTGTTTTCTCTTAGGTAGTTAATAGGCATGAACTGTAACGATGTAATGGTGATATCACGAACTTCTATTTCATGGTGTTCGATTGTGATTTGGTGATTAATTACTGGGTTTGGATACAAGGTTAAAGAAGCATCGTCTTCGATAATCTTAACAGTTACAATATCCGAATAGCTAAATCTACCATCAAAATCGGTTTGTTTCAATCGATAATATAATGTTGACTGGCGAGTTTGGGCATCAAAATTATAAGTATAGTTCTTAAGCTCTAAGGAATTTGGAGTATCAGTGTAAATATCTTTGATGGAATAAAACTTTAGACCGTCTATCGATTCTTCTAAAGAGAAATAATGATTGTTATTTTCACTAACGGTAGTCCACAATGCCATTAGTTGATTTCCCTTATTAATCACACTCCAATTAATAAGTTCTATCGGTAGTGGGTTGTTAGGCGAAGAGCCTACCGTGACCGGACCAGAAACATCACCATGCAGTACATCAGCCCAAACTGGCACAAGCCAATTATTGTTTTGAGCCATAGAGTTTAAAATACCACCATTGCCATCGACCATGCCTCCTTCTTCAATAAACATCCCTGATCCATTCCCATTAAAATTCATGGTAGCACCTTCACTATTGTAATAAAGCCCACAATTTTTGCTGTCTTGAATCATAGATAATTTACCTCGAACATATACTACCACATTGGTAAGATTAACTTCTGTTTTTTGTAAGTTAACTGGACATGAAGGACTGCCTTTTATAAACACATCATTCCCAGGTTGGATAATAATAATGTTTTCGTTGCCTTCTGAGTTGCCACTAGTGGGAACTCCATTATCCCAGGTAGCCGCAGAAAGCCAATTACCATTAGCCTGAGAAGTGTAAGTAGTTTGTGCTTTAATTAAAAAATTAGCTATAAAAATAGCTATTAGGGTTAAAAGATAATTCATACTATTAGATGATAAATAATTCTAAAATCTATTTTTAATACTTTGAAAAATAATTAAAAACATCAAAACATTATACTTTTTCCATAAAAAATGAGATTGTAATTTCTCGTTTTAATATTATTATTTTGATTAGAATACAACAACATCTTTTCTTCATTATATGATAAGTGAGGACTGAAGGAACTTGAATAAAAGATTTAGTTCTTTCGGTGTTTAGTTATATTGTAGCTTCAAAAGAATAAATGGATGTCACATCATCATCACCATCATCAAAACTTCGCTTCAGCAAACAATTTGAAAATTGTTTTTTTCTTAAACGCATTTTTTACAATTGTAGAGTTTTGGGGTGGCTGGTATACCAACTCTGTGGCTATTTTTTCAGATGCATTACATGATTTAGGTGACACTGCTGCGCTAGGGTTAGCTTGGTACCTTCAAAATTTATCCCAAAAAGAAAGTGATCACGAATACTCCTATGGTTATGGACGATTTTCATTACTAGGTTCAATTATAACATCTATTATTCTAATTGTCGGTTCGGTTTTCATCATTCAGGAGTCGATTCCCCGTTTATTTGACCCTGTACAACCCCATACGCAAGGCATGATTTGGTTAGGTGTTTTAGGAATTTTAGTGAATGGAGCTGCAGTATTCCGTTTAAAAGATAGTACGAGTCTAAATGAAAGAGCGGCTATGTTTCATCTTCTTGAGGATGTATTTGGGTGGATTATTGTGTTGATTGGAGCAGTAGTAATGAAATATTATAATATGCCCTATATTGATCCATTACTATCGTTAATTCTTGCTGCTATTATCTTGAGGGGTGTATATAAAAATTTAAGTCAAGCATTTCGAATTATGATGCAAGCAATACCTAAAGGAATTGATTTAAAGGAAGTAATTAAACTAATTGAAGCTCATTCAACAGTAAAAAAAGTAACCGATATTCATATATGGTCTACTGATGGAGAATACAATGTTATGACAGCCAATTTAGATATTGAGGAAATACCAACGAACGACTTAAATGCGTTACAAGAAGAGATAAAAACACTGTTGAAGGAACAAGACATCCATCATGCTACTTTGGAATTTAAGATAATAAACAAATCATGAGAAGCTATTTATTAATCATTACTCTATTCTCCGCGCTATTGACTTTTGGTCAGGACAAACCTGACTTTAAAAAAGAAGTTATTAACTTTTTTGAGATCTATGAACATTGTATTCAAGCGATGGGCGAAAAAGGAAAAAATGAGGCTGAAGTAACATCCGCAAAAAAAGCTTTTCGAGAGGTGATTACTTCTCCTTATATCAGAGTTCCCAATGATTTGAATAAAGAAGCTAAAGACACGCTCCTCCCGCTAAATCAATACCTCTACTTATTAGAAACTGAATTCCCCCACGGCTATGAAATGAAACTTAACTTGGCCAAAATTGATTTTGAAGATTTACATATTGATAAATCAAGAAATAGCTATCGGGTGAAAGCTACCGTAACAAAGAGGTTTGTTGAGTATTTTGTTAATGAAAGAGATGCGGTAAAAACTGATACATTAGGTACCGATTCTACCTCATTAGAAGTTCCCCGCTATGACACTACTACTGTAAAAAATTTTACTAACCTCACCTTTTACTTCACCACTTCCATTGAGTTTAGCAAATACACTCCTTTAAAGCTAGAAGCCGTTCAGGTTGCTGGAAAAAACCCTGAATATGTACAGCCATTATCAGAGCTAACCGCATGGTGGGTGGCACTATCCGACACCTGGAAAACCAAGCTGTCAGAAGAACTAAAATTACCTGAAGCTCCCTCCGATTATTTTTTACAACGGATACACGGCATAGAAAAAATAGACCTTTCTGGAATACAGGTGAAAAGCTGGACAGTGTTAGAACAACTCAAAGGTGTAAAAGAACTCGATTTATCAGGGCTGGGATTAGACACCCTCATTATGCTAAAAAACATGACCGGACTCCGCATTCTCAATGTTTCTAACAACAAACTGCGAAGTTTACATGGATTAGAAAAATGTATCAATTTGGAAGTACTTAACTTTTCAGGAAATGAAGTGGTTGACTTAACCCCCATCGCAGACTGTCAGAACCTGATGGCTCTTCAGTTTAATGATAATAAAGTGGAAGATCTTTCAACCGTAAAAAACTTTATTCACCTGCGTACTTTACATCTGTCCAACAATGAAGTTTTTGACATCGCTCCTTTAAAATCGCTTCGAATAATTCGGAATTTAGATATTTCTAAAAATAAAAAAATAGAATCTATTGAACCTATAAGCCACCTAGTAATGATGGAAAAGTTGGATATCTACAATACACAAGCCGGCTCATTAGAACCTGTCAGAAACATGAAAAATTTATTGCACTTAGATGCTGGCTATGCGCAAATTCATTCGCTTGACCCTATTAAAAATTTTGAACTATTAGGTTATCTAAGCATTGCTGGAAACCCTATAGACGATTTTAGCGCATTAAACAACTTGGAGAGAATTCGCAAACTTTACTTAAGTTCCGTAAAAATCAGTGACATAGGTCCTATTATGAAAATGGAAAATATTCGTGTTCTCCATGCACCGCATACTAATTTTTCTAAAGAAGATATACAACGATTTAAGAAGAAATTCCCTAAATGTGAAATCACCTATTATTAAAGGAAAAAGAATAATTACGATAATCGAAATTCAACAATTTAATGCGTAATTTTATCAACATGACACCATCAATAAAAAAATTCAGGATAGTTTTTCTGGTTTTCTTAGGCGCCTGTTCTGGAGCGAATGAGCTTAATCCAGACCCGAGCGTTATAGTAGAAGACACAATTATAACCGAGCCAATTATACAGGAGACCACTGAGGTTAAAAGCCCACAAGCTTCAGATTTGTTAGTTGAAGAAGTCATGGAAATTCATGACGAGGTAATGCCAAAGGTGGAAACAATCAACCAGTATATGACGGAGTTGGAGGTATTGAAAGACGAGGATGCACAAGCTTCTTACATTTATGAAGAATTAGAAAATGCAGACAAAGCTATGATGAATTGGATGCGCTCTGTAAAAATCAATAAAGAAGGCACGGAGGAAGAACGGATCGCTTATTACGAAACCGAGAAAATTAAAATAGAAAATGTGAAAACAATGATGTTAAACAGCATTGAATTAGCTAAAGCATATCTAGGTGATGGAAAGTAGATTATTATTCATTATTGTACTCCTTGGGTTAATTTCTTGCGGGAAAGATAAAAAACTACCTCACCTTGGACCAAAGTCCGTTAATGAGGCTGGCGATACTGTCTATTTTTCTATTCCTCCGTTTGAAGCCACGAATCAAGATGGTGAAATCATAACAAACAAATCCCTCAAAGGGAATGTCTATGTTTCAGAGTTTTTCTTCACATCATGCCCAACTATTTGTCCTGTAATGACGGGACAGCTTTTGCGGGTGCATGAAAAATTCAAAAATGAGGATCGTTTAAAAATTGTTTCTTATACGCTAGACCCTGAATATGACACCCCTGCGAAGCTACAAGATCACGCACAACGATTGGGAATTGATACGAATCAATGGTGGTTTCTAAACGACAAAAAATCCGAGACGTATGAGCTGGCACAAAAAGGTTATTTTGTAACGGCCCTAGAAGATAGCACTCAACCAGGTGGTATCGTTCACAGTGGCAAAGTATCCTTGATTGATGGAAAGGGTCACATACGCGGATATTATGATGGTACCGTAGAAGCAGATGTAAATGTGTTAATTAATGATATAGCAACATTGTTAGCAGAATAAAATAATACCCGAGACCGAGTATCTTTTTCTACATCATTTAAATATTTCCACATCAAAAACCAGCTTTTTTGACCCCTAAATAAGGTTTAATGCGTGGAATAAACCTTGTAGTAAAGGTGTTAGTTTTAAACTTTAAAATTAACATCATGAAAAAGACCTTACGAAACATCTCTATAATAGCCTCGTTAGCAATAGCAGGAAGTCTAAACGCACAAACATTATGCTACACCCCCGTAGTTGATGGCAGTGGTATGCCTGCTGTTAGTGGGAATGGTGCTCCAGCAATTACTGGAGAAACCTGGGACTGTTATGAGCCTAAAATTCAAGTTATTGAAGTGTACTACATTTATGATTTCAAACCCATAGAAAATGTAGATGCAGATTCAAAAGAAAAAATTGCAGCAGCAGCAGAGACAACACTGTTTGATTATGACAAGGCCGCAATTAAGAAAAATGAACAAGGCGCATTAGATGATTTAGCCATAGCTATGAAAAAAAATGAAGGCTATACCTTAGTAATAGAAGGACATGCGGATAGTACTGGGTCAAAGCCATATAATTATGAGCTAGGTAAAGAAAGAGCAGAAAATGTGTTTCATTATTTAGCCGACAAAGGTGTCAATCCTAAAAGACTAAAAGTAAGAAGTTATGGCGAAAACAGACCTCAATCTATTAACCCAGCCTACAATAGGAGAGTTGAATTTCATGTAACTAAATAAGAAATTAATTCAATTCTAGTAAAATCAAGCTAACTTTATGGTTAGCTTTTTTTATGACCTAAATCTTCATAGCATGAACTATCGAATAGTTATAATCTTATTTACAGCATGGTTAACATCCTGCTCTTCAGCACCAGAAGAAAATAAGAACAAATTCACTAACCTAAGTTACCAAGGTGGTCTGGAAATTTACCAGGCACGATGTGCAGTGTGCCATGGAGATGCTGGTCAAGGTTTTAAAGATTTGTACCCACCAATTGCTGGTTCTGATTATTTAATCAAAAACAAAGAAGTTGTACCTTGTATTATAAAAAATGGGTTGGAAGGTGAAATAACTGTGAACGGCAAGGTCTATAATAGCAAAATGCTTAGCCATACGGATTTAACAGACATGGAACTAGCGGACTTGATGACCTTTATTTACAACTCTTGGGAAATGAATGAAGGTACCTTCTCAAAAAGTGAAGTAAAAGACATGTTGGACAACTGTAAAGAGTAAAACCATTAAAGTAGCACTTATTCATGCAAAACTAGGTTTAAAAGGCGGGTTAGAAACACGACTTCAAAACTATATTGAATTTTTTTTATCGCGTGGGGATGAAGTTACGGTCATCTGCTCCCGCGTAGATAGTGAGGTAAACTTATCTTCTGAAGTGACTATTGCTAAACTCAACACACGATATATCCCCAAACCCCTAAGACCATGGTGGTTTTATCAAAAAGTCAGCAACTTTATTAAAGAAAATGCCTTTGATTTTTCATTATCGTTGGGTAGAACTGCTGGACAGAACGCAGTTTTAGCACCAGCAAATCATTTGGCTTATCTAAATTTTTTAGGTAAAACTAATAAGTCATTTTCAGATCAACTACAAATATATTTGGATCAACAAGCGTTTGATTGCTCTAAAACAATATTTGCTTGTTCTCAAATGGTAAAACAAGAGTTGATTGACTTATATGCGACTCCACCTTCTAAAATCATAGTGTTATACCCTCCTATCAATACCTTAAAATTTAACCCTGATTTAAAATCTCAAAAAGAAGCACTTAGAATAAAGTATGGAGTTCCTCGAGAGCAAAAAACTTTTTTATTTGTATCCACCGGACATCAACGTAAGGGGTTATCATTCCTATTAAAACTATTTGCAAGACTAGATTCCAACAAATATCTGTTGCTTATATCTGGAAAACCAGAAGTGAAAACTAATTTAAAAAACATAAAAGATATTGGATTTAATACCAATTTGAATGAGTGGTATGCAATAAGTGATTTTTTAATCCACCCTGCCCGTTACGAACCTTTTGGCCAAATTATTACTGAGTCCATATACATGAAAACCCCCGTTTTAATTTCTGATCATGTGGGTGCGAAGGAATTAGTGACTTCAAATGAAGGTCGAGTATTGCCGGAAGGAAATCTGGAAGCATGGTTGGAAGTAGTTCAAACAGTAAGTCCTTCAGATTTCACTTTTGAAACCGATTTTGTACAAGAAAATCAACTTTCTCTTCAAGATCACATGAAAAAAATGCTTTCAGCGCTAAATTTTTAATCCCAGTACAAACCAATCTTCTGTTTGATTTTCGGTGCCCTGCCAATTTTCAACAGTTTCTTTGATTTCTTTATACTGTTTTCCAAAAGATTGATTGCTGGATTGTTGAAGTAAACCTGCTATCCTGTTATTTGATATGGCTTTTTGCGATTTTCCCTGTAACTGATTGCCCAATCCTTTGGTATAAAAATAGAGCTTTTGTCCTTTTATAATCTTCTCTGTTTTACTCTGCTTTTGCAATAACTCAATATTTGTTTGTTCTGAAATTGTTATCAGTCCGTAGACTTCTTCTGTGTAATATTCCAATGTTTCAGTCTTTCTATTAATTGAAAAAACTCCTATATCAAAAGAAATTTCTTTTAGGAGATTATTTCTTTCCATTCGGTCACGCAATTGACTAACCACCTTTCTTGGTTGAATATTTTCATAAGAAAGATCTTTAATTAGCTGATCTGCTGTAGAAAAAGCTAAACTTGTTAACCAATCTCCTGCTTTAAAATTGATGATAATAAGATGTGATAAATCATGTTTTTTTGTCACGTAATAATAGTTTCCGCTTATAATTTTCTTGGGTTTATACAACACAAAATATTCTCCGAGTGCGGAAATCAACTGTTCCTTTGAAGGAAGTAATGATGTTTGAAGGGCTTTTAAATCAGCCGCACTCAAATCTTTGTCTAAAGCAATCCGCTCTGAAATCTCTTCTTCTGCTGTCATATTGCTCAAACTTTTCATTAAAAAAGTAAGAAAAATCACAAACCCAATTTTAAGCGAACTAGTAATTAGCAATGTGCCAACGAGTGATTGAAAGCTTAGTCCTTTTTCTACTAATTGTTGAATGGCGAAACTTAGGAGCAGAACTACGAACCCAATGGTAAAATCTTTAGCTCGAACATTTTTTCTTTCCCATGCCAACACTCCAATTAAAAGTACCAACAGATAAGGTAATGCATAAATACCGTTTTTGATATACTGAAATGTTACGCTATTTAAAAAGGGACTTTCAATTGAAAGGGCTATGGAGGATACAATTAGATATAGTATTCCTAATGCAATAATAAACTGATCAAGCTTGGGGAAATAAGTGGGTATGGAAAGTGCTACTCTTGCCAATAAAACAAATGGAACCAGCAGAAGCACTAATGAGGCATATCCGGCTAATTCATTAAAAAAGAGGTTGCCATTCCAGAGAAATAAAAACCCACTCCCATCAAGTACTAATGAAACAAATCCTCCCGAAATAATTAAATAAGCTAATAAGGCAAATTCTTGCTTTTGTTTGGTAATAAAGAGTAGTAGAGAATAAAAGAAAAGCAACACTAACGTACCGTAAAAAATCCCTAATACTAAATAGTTGACAACTAATTCCTGACTAAAAACTGCTTGTGTTTTAATTGCTGCTGATAAATAAAGCGGGTCTTTTGATTTAACACGAAAAATAAAGTCACGACTACCTTCATAGTTTAAGTTCACATCGAAAACAAAATTGAGGTGCTGATATTCTCGGTTTGCTAAAGGTAAAGCCATACCAGTTATCACGTGCTCATAATCCGATTCGTTAATTGGCCGATATAACTCAAGTAGTTCGATTTTCGGGTTTCCAATTTCCAACACGTGTTTCGCTGTGGAATACGGATTGCCCTGAATAGTTAGTTTTACCCAATAATACGCATCCCGTGTCGTATTAAGAGGTGTGTTAACAGGAAAAAAAATACCATCATCCATTACATCGCCAAACTGAAAAGTGCCTACTGAATCTTTTATGGCCCCAAGTGCTTGTGTGGGTACTGTAATATTCGTAGTGTTATCATCAATCAACACAGCTTGAGCGCTTACTTTTATATAAAAGAAAAGACACCACAATAGGAAAAGGGATTTTAGTAACTTCATTTTTATCTAAAATAGCAACATTATGAAAAAACATGAAAGCAATGCACTATTATTAGTGAATTAATATTTTTTTGTTAATTTTTGATGAGGACTATACCTAAACAATGGCGAGAAGAAACTTAAGAAGTTTAGATTATTACAAAAAAAATGTGGACTACACAGAAACGATTATTATCGTAACTGGTCTGTTTTTTCTTTGGGGGTTTATTACCAGTATGAATGGTATCCTCATGCCTAAACTGCAAGAAGATTTCAATTTAAACGCACTAGAAACAATCCTTTTGCAATCAGCTTTTTTTGGTGCATATTTTATTATATCGCTATTATATTACCTTTTTTCAGAACTAATTCGTGACCCTATTGAGTGGCTAGGCTTTAGAAGATTTATTATTTTGGGATTAGTAGTAGCAGGTATAGGTTGCTTTATGTTCTATCCAGCAGCGGAATATAAGGAGTATAACTTGTTTTTAGGTGCATTATTCGTTTTAGCATCGGGCATCACAATTCTACAAATTGCTGCCAACCCCTACATCGCTTTGCTGGGAAGAGATAACAATGCATCTTCAAGACTTAATATGGCACAGGCGGTCAACTCATTCGGAACCTTTATAGCACCCCTCACAATTGTTTTAATTACCTCCGTTCAATTTCCCTATTTAGCACTAGCAGGATCCATTTTCTTTTTTGCTTTTTTGCTGGGAACTACTGATTTCCCTCAAGTGCTTACGTATGAGTATAAAAGAGTGCCGTTTGGCGTATTCAAAAACTATCAACTTGTATTAGGTGCCTTAGCCATTTTCATGTACGTGGCTGGTGAGGTTTCTGTGGGTAGTAATATCACCAAATTTATTCACCTCAAAGAGATAGGCAATATTCAAGAGTCTGAATATGGTTTTTATACCATGATCTATTGGGGAGGGGCCATGGTTGGACGTTTAGCTGGCGCCATCATGTTGTCTAACTTAAAATCAAGCACAAAAAGTTATATCATATATGGTATATTAATTCTTACCTTTTTTGGCGGATGGTTTGCACAAGACAGTATTTTCTTTGCCGTTACTTTGCTAGGCTTAATTAGTGCTAACTTATTGATTTCTGCTTTAAGCAACTACATACCAAACAGAAATTTAGGTTACAATGCTGTGGCAATTATGATCATGTTATTGTTGGGTGTATTCACAGAAGGTCGGTTTGCGCTATGGTGTATAGTAGGTATTGGTTTATTCAACTCCATCATGTTTCCAAACATTTTTACGCTGGCCATTAAAGGGTTGAAAGAATACACCACCCAGGGTTCAGCGCTATTGGTAATGGGAATTGTAGGGGGTGCGTTAATTCCTCCGCTTCAGGAATTCTTATTAGAAAATGACAACATAGGTATTCAAAAGTCATTTTTGGTGCCTGTTGTTTGTTATTTGTACATTGCCTTTTATGGTTTATATGGCTACCGACAAACAAAAACTGATTAAGAGGTTTTGCCCTTGACTTTTAGTTTTTTGGGATACTTAGGTTGTTGGGGTAATTTTGTAGAAATGTTTTCTAGGAAATACTGTAGCGATTTTATATCATAATCATTCAGAGGAATTGTATCGTTGTAAAGCTTTGTTTGCTCTAGAGAGTCTAAAAATGCACCATGAAAAATTGGAGTATGGATGGAATCCATTGATATAAATGTAATATCAGAATGAACAATCGAGTCAGTAGTTACCATCAGTGTTTTTTTTACGTCATGACAGGGGGAGCAACTTTTTTCAAATACTTCCTTCCCATGAGGCATAATTCTGATTTTAAACTTATAAAGACTATCGTTAACTACTTCTCTTTTTTTACATATCCCATTTTCAAATAACTCCGTAAAAATAAGCACCTGGCAGGAATCATAATGTGCTGTAAGTCCCTGTAATCGGTTCTCATCAAACGTTTTAATTGTTTGAACATTGCCGTTTGGAAAATAAGTCTTCCATGTTCCCTCCTTTTTCCCACTCTCGTAAAACTCTTCTGATTTCAAATTTCCATTTTCGTAATACTCCTTATAATAACCGTTATTCGGCCTTTCATGATTAATCTCTTTTTTTAATTGAAAAAACACTTGAATTTTTTCACTCAAAAAATTACTTGTCAGAGTTAAAATAACTCCAACTAATATCACAATGAAGCCTATCTTTAAAATTCGTTTCATAATTTTAACACAAGTTACTACTTAACGCCATACACAAAAAAATAGTGCCGATTTATAGTTTACATCCAACTTATTTAGGTTTTCCAGATCCCTCGGAAGCAGAAGATGGTTTATTGGCTGTTCATGGTGATTTAAGTGTCGAACGTTTACTACAAGCTTATTCAAAAGGAATTTTTCCATGGTATTCCGATGAAGAGCCTATCATGTGGTGGTCACCTGACCCTCGTTGTATCCTTTGGTTAGAAAAATTAAAAACATCAAAGAGTATGCGGAAAGTAATCCGCCAAACAAATTTTACGGTAACGTTTGACATGGCATTTCCGAAGGTCATTGAAAACTGTCAGCAAGCACCCCGTAAAGGCCAAGAAGGCACCTGGATAACAGAAGATATGCAACAAGCCTATATCGCTCTGCATGAAAAAGGCTTTGCCCATTCAGTTGAGGTATGGTTAAACAAAGAGTTAGTTGGTGGTTTGTATGGGGTTTCATTAGGAAAAGCCTTCTTTGGAGAATCAATGTTTTCCAAACAAAGCAATGCTTCAAAACTTGCATTGATTAAACTGCGTAATAAACTGCAAACCTGGGGTTTTGAATTCATTGATTGCCAAGTATACAACGACCATTTAGGAAGCATGGGGGCAGAAGAAATAACTCGTGAGTCCTTTTTATTAAATTTGGAAAGGTCTTTGCAAAGCCCTTCACAAATTGGACCGTGGACTGAAAAATGAAGCTGTCTTTTCAATGAAAAAATCGTTAAATTGAACCTATGAAAAAATTATTCTTCTTGCTACCAGCCTTCGTTTTATTCTGTTCCCTTGTTTCATGTACGGAAGAAGATTTAGATGATTTCATCAAAAACACTGGCAACAGCAATTTGTCGGATAGTGAAATTATTGATGGTCTAAAAACGGCCCTAACAACGGGTACAGATTCTTCTACTTCGACATTATCTAAAGCTAATGGTTATTTTAAAGACGAGGCAGTAAAAATTTTGTTGCCACAAGAAATTCAAAACAGTATTGATAGCTTGAAGACCAAAAGCAAAACTCTTACCTATTTTGGTAGGTCTATTAATATTAGTGGCGAAGACCTTTATAATGGAAAGTCAATCGACAACCCGTTAACAGGAGGTGTTTTGGTAAATATAAAAGGAGTGAAGCAAAAAGAAGAGGCTTTAATATTGGGCTTAAATCAAGCTGCCGAATTGGCGGCAAAATTTGCTGGTCCTGTTTTTAAAAATGCAATTACAACCATGACTATAACAGATGGACTAGCAATTCTTAATGGAGCTGATACCGCTGCGACTAGCTACCTAAGAGGTAAAACTTTCAATACATTATTTAAAAAATACGAACCAATTGTGGATTCTTCCTTAAAAGTTTTCAAAGTTGTTGATTTGTATGAGGATTATGTGGGTTCATATAATAGTTTACTCACAACAGAAATACCCACTCAAGGATCTATATCTGAAATATTAAAAGTAAACACGATTGCTCAGACAGATGTTTCGGAATATGGGACAAATAGAGCGCTAAGTGGTTTGTTTCTAAAAGTAAGTGATGAAGAACAAAAAATTCGTTTAAATCCTTTTGCTTACGTGAGTGAAATTTTGCGTAAAGTATTTGGAAATAGAGATACGGACTAAGTCCCCTCATGAAATATGGTGTAATGTTTTCAAACTCACGGAACTTTTTTCGTGAGTTTTGTTTTTTAGTGCCATGACTAGGTACCTACCTTTCTTTATATGGATTTTAATATCCTGCCAAACCAAAAATGCAACTATGAAAGACCAAACCTGCGATCCTACCACTGGTGTTTGTGCACCTGCTGATTTAACCAATCAAGCCAGTAATACGAAAGTAGTTAATTCCGATTTAGAAATAATATACGTGGGTGACCCCATGTGTTCGTGGTGTTGGGGTATCGCTCCTGCTTTAAAAGAATTAAAAACACATTACAGTAGTCAGAGCATTGATTTTCGAATTGTCGTTGGTGGATTACGTCCTGGAGGTGGAGAAGCTTGGGATGAAAACTTCAAAGAATTTCTTCGTCACCATTGGGAAGAAGTAAACGAACGTAGCGGTCAACCCTTTAGTTATAACTTGTTTGACCAAACAAATTTTGATTATGACACCGAACCATCCTGCAGAGCAGTGGTTACAGCTAAAGAATTGAATGTAGAAGATCCCTTAGCTTTTTTTGAGGCTGTGCAACACCAATTTTATGTAAAAAATGAAAACCCTAACGAGGTTGATTTTTATGCTTCAATATGCGATAAATCCGGCATTGAGTTTCAACAATTTAAGCAACTATATTTGTCTGATGCTATGAAAATAAAAACCAACAAGGAGTTTATACTGAACAGGGAATGGGGTGTGAGAGGTTACCCTTGTGTGTTGCTCAAAAAAGATACAACATTGCATCCTGTAACCTATGGTTTTGCTACGTTTGACAACATGAAAACAGCTATAGAGAATATTCGCTCGAAATAAGGTGTTACAATCCCCCTGCTTGTCTTACCTTTGTGTCGCATGGATACGAACAACGAAGTAAAAGAAGAACTCATCACTAGAGTCCGTTTAGATATTGCTAAATCAGACAAGTGGGCAAAAGTTAAAGCGGATGATTTTGGGGATGCCATTAATAAACGCGTGGTAGGCATGCAAGATTTTACCAAACACATTGTTGATACCTTAAACAACATTTTAAACGAAAAAGGTATTGATTTCGATGACAACGTTGAAAAGGACATTTTTGTAGAGCAAATGAAACCTACCGTTGGAATGTTGTTAAAGGAATATTTGGAGAGTTAATGCGCTAAACCCTCACTACATTATAAACATCCTTACGTCTATTCTTTAAATTTTTTACCGTTCCATAGTTGTGTAACTCTCGAAGTAAATCCAGGTCCACATCAGAAATTAAAATCATTTCTGAATTCGGAGTTGCTTTGGATCGAATACCATCGGTAGGAAAACTAAAATCACAAGGCGTAAATACCATTGATTGAGCATACTGGATATCCATATTATTCACTTTTGGCAGGTTGCCAACACTACCCGCAATGGCGACATAACATTCGTTTTCTATAGCTCTTGCTTGAGCACAAAACCGCACGCGCGAAAACCCATTTTCAGAATCCGTTAAAAAAGGGACAAACAAAATTTCCATTTTTTCTTCTGCCAACAAACGACTTAGCTCAGGAAACTCCACATCATAACAAATTAGCACACCTATTTTACCGCAGTCGGTATCAATCACTTTTAATTTATTACCCCCTTTCATCCCCAACCATTTTTCCTCACTCGGGGTCACGTGAATTTTTTCATAGCGCTCGACTGCACCATCTCTTTTGCATACATAACCAACATTGTATAAGTCTAACCCTACTTTTTCTGGCATGCTCCCAGTAATAATATTTACATTATACTTGATAGAAAGCCGTGAAAACTCTTTCACAATTTCAGGAGTAAATTCTGCCAACTTACGAATGGATTCGGCTTCATTCAAATCATTATTTTTTGCCATCAAGGGTGTATTAAAAAATTCAGGAAATAACACAAAATCACTATTGTAACCACTTAATGTGTCAATAAAAAATTCTGCGTGTTGCATCAATTCCTGCAAATTAGCATAGTTCCGCATTTGCCATTGTAGCAAACCTAATCGCACTACCCGTTTTTTTATTTTTGCTTTAGTCGCAGGCTTTTGGTAATACACATTATCCCAACGCAACAAAACAGCAAACTCCATGGATTTCTTATCCCCGTCTAAATAGCCATTCAATACCCGAACTGGATGGAAGTCGTTTGATAACTGAAAGTTCAATACGGGGTCCTGGATCTCTCTTGACCTTACTTTTTCGATATATTCTTTAGGGTTCAATACATCAGCATAGAGGTGGTAATTGGGAATTCGACCTCCAAACAATATACCTTTCAGATTGAATCTTTCAGCTAATTGTTTTCGATATTCATATAATCGCCTGCCTAACCGCAGTCCGCGAAAATCGGGTTTTATAAATACATCAATACCGTAAAGCATATCCCCTTCGGGGTCATGTGTGTCAAACATAAAATTGCCTGTGATTTCTTTATACGTATGTGCACCGTCAAACGCTTCATGGTCTATGATAATGGATAACGCGCCACCAGCAATTTCACCATTCACCTTTAAGACCACTTGACCTTCAGGAAATTTTTCCAACAGCGTTTTAATCTGGTGCTCTTCCCAATAAGCATTTGGGTCAGCATAATACGAGCTAATCATTACTTGCTTTAACTCTTGGTAATCTGCCAAGGTGAAAAAATCCAATTCGATGTTAGTGATTTCTAGGCTCATAATTGTATAGTTATAGTGGGTCTTCTTAGTTCTAAATTAATGAGTCAAATGTAAATAGATGTTGAAGTATTTTTATCGCTTGGTATCAAATATAATTTTATGATTTTCAACCACTCATTGTCTTATAAAAGGTGTATCTTATATCCGTATTTTCAAAAAACTAATCATTATGAAAAAAATAACTTCACTACTTTCATTCACATTTCTTCTAGGGCTTTTTTCCTTTACAATGGCTCCCAATGGTGTTCCTGATACGTATAAATTTGACGCCAGTAAATCAACTATTCAATGGACTAGCACTGGAGAAGATGGCACTACCCATACGGGCAACCTCAATTTTAAGTCTGGCACTTTCAAGTTTGATGTTAAAACGTTGTTAAACGGGTTTTCTTACATCAACATGCAAACACTTACCTGCACTGACATTGCCGATGAAGGCTTCAACCGCGAGTTGGTGGTGGAGATGCGTTCAGATGAACAATTGAATTTAGCAAAATACAAAGAAGCTACTTTTAAAATTGTGAAAGCAAAAAGACTGGATGTAGCGGAAGGAAAGCCTAACTACAGTATAGATGGCATTGTAAAATTAAAAGGAATAGATATCCCGGTTAATTTTACTGCAACAGTGGTATTAGGTAAAAAAGAGGTTGACTTTAAAGGGGCATTTGTATTACCAAAAGACAAAGCAGAACTGCCTTATGATTTAAAAATGGATGTAGCTATCCTGGCTGAATTAGTAAAGTAATTTCTGTAACTTTATCGAATGAAAAAACAGTATCAAATAGGGCTTCTTGCCCTATTTTTCTTTTTTGCCAGTGCTTCAAATGCACAATCGGTTTTATGGCGCATTTCAGGTAAAGGGTTAGAAAAACCTTCTTATTTGTTTGGAACTATACATATTCAAGACAAACAGATTTTTGAGTTAAGTGATTCACTGCTACCAGCGATTGAAAAAGCAGATTATTTGGCATTAGAGCTTGACTTATCAGCAATCAATCCCATTGAAATGATGGGGTTAATGATGCTTCCCGATGGAAAAACATTGAAAGATGTGTTCTCGAAAGAAGAGTACGCACTAATTAAACAGGAATTTGAATCCCAAACGGGTAATTCAATCGAACTTTTTTCTTCTTTTAAACCATTTACGCTCCTTACGTTTATCATGTTAACCCACATGGATGAAAGTGATAATGCACCAATGGCCTTAGATCAATTTTTAAATTACTATGCTATGGCCAAAAACACCCCTGTATTAGGAATTGAAAACGTAGAAGAACAATTAAAAGTAATGGATGAAATGCCTAGTCGAGCCATCATAGAAACACTTACGGAAGAAGACTCTGTTAATGTAGTCTTAAATGACATCATTACAGCTTATGTAAATGGAGACTTGGCTACCGTGGCTAAGCTGATGAAAGAAGATAAAACGTATGGTAAATGGATGAATCAACTGATTGATGAACGTAACAAAATTATGTTTGAGAGAACTTATGAACGGATAAAAAGCGGAGAGTCCTTAGTGATAGCCGTGGGAACTGGTCATTTGGCAGGCAAAAAAGGGTTAATTGAATTGTATCGAAAAAAAGGGTTTAAGGTGGAGCCAATTATTACTAGCAAAACCCCAGTTTCTGATGCTGTTTGGGACGAGGTGATGAAGTTTAAGAAATTTTAAAATATTCAAAGTTCATTTTTTGTACTTTTGCCCTATGGTAAAGTTTTATCAAGATTTCAAATTAGGAATTTTAGGAGGTGGACAGTTAGGTAGAATGTTGATTCAGTCCTGTGTCAACCTCAATGTACACACCTCAGTGATGGACCCGAGCAGTCAGGCACCATGTAGCGGGTTCTCCACCGAATTTAGGAAAGGCACTTTAACGGATTACGATTCGGTTTACAACTTTGGGAAACAAGTCGATTTGGTTACCATCGAAATTGAAAACGTCAATGTGGAAGCGCTGTACCAACTCGAAAAAGAAGGAATTCCTGTATACCCACAACCTCGGGTTATTGAAATCATTCAAGACAAACGCATTCAAAAGCAGTTTTATAAAGACAACGGGATTCCCACTCCCGACTTTGTGTTGATAAACAACCGCGATGACATTAACAATCATGCAGCATTTCTACCTGCTTTTCAAAAGCTGGGTAAAGGTGGCTATGATGGTGGTGGCGTACAACGGCTCAACAGTTTAGATGATTTGGACAAAGCCTTTGACGCGCCTAGTTTACTGGAAAATTACATCGATTTTCAAACTGAAATATCTGTTATCGTAGCACGAAATGTTCAAGGCGAAATATCGGTATACCCTGCGGTTGAGTGCATTTTCCATCCGGAATATAACTTGGTGGACTACCTGATTGCACCCTGTGCGTTAGACAAATCCATAGAAAAGAAAGCGCAAGAAATAGCCAAAACAGTTGTAGAAAAACTAGGCATTGTTGGTATTCTGGCGGTTGAGTTATTCGTCACCAAACAAGGTGAGGTTTTAGTCAACGAAGTAGCTCCACGACCACACAATAGTGGGCATCAAACCATTAATGCCAATTTCACTTCACAATATGAACAACATTTACGGGCCATACTTGGCTTACCTTTAGGTTCCACAGCCATTAAGCGACCATCAGCCATGGTCAACTTATTAGGTGAAGACGGGTATGAAGGCATGGCTATTTATGATGGATTAGAAGAAATCATGAAAATAGAGGGAGTAAGTGTTTTTCTATATGGTAAAATCATGACGAAGCCTCATCGTAAAATGGGTCATATCACGATTATCGATGATGACATGACCCGTTTAAAAGAAAAAGTAGAATTTGTTAAAAACAACATAAAAGTAATCGCCTAATGAGTGTGTTAGTAGGAATAATAATGGGCAGCCAGTCCGACTTAAAAATAATGTCTCAAGCAGCAGAAATGTTGGAGGAGTTAGGTGTTTCTTATGAGTTAACAGTCGTTTCAGCTCACAGAACCCCTGAACGGATGTTTGAATATGCACAATCGGCAAAGTCACGTGGGTTAAAAGTAATTATTGCAGGTGCTGGTGGTGCCGCCCACTTACCAGGAATGGTGGCTTCATTAACCCCTCTTCCAGTGATTGGTGTTCCTGTGAAATCTAGTAATTCGATTGATGGGTGGGATTCCATTTTATCGATTCTTCAAATGCCAGGTGGAATTCCTGTGGCAACAGTTGCCTTAGATGGTGCCAAAAACGCAGGAATTTTAGCAGCAAGTATGGTGGGTGCTTTTGATGAAAAAATTGGTAAAAACCTGGAGGACTATAAAGCCAGTCTAAAATCAAAAGTTCTGGATTCGGCAAAAAATATCGAAGACAAAGGTTGGAAAAACGTCTAAATTAAAGCGATGAGAAGCATTGTATTTTTATTCTTAACTTTTATAGCATCACAGCTGCTTGCTCAAGATTTGATTGTGAAAACGAATGGCGATTCGTTGAACTGTTTAATTACCCGTAATGAAAACAGTTACATGCATTTCAACCAAATTATAAATCACCGCTTAAAACGGGATAGTTTGGCTATGGCAACCATTAAAACCTTTAAAGTGGATTATTATACCACAAAAAAAGCGGTACAAAAGGAAGAGGTGAAAACTGTTTCGGTTCCAAAAGTTATTCACCCAGTTCAATCAAGAACTGTGAATTCTCCGGCATATAACTACAACTCAATACTAACTCAGAACAATACTTTTTTTCTATCTGTAAATGCAGGTTTGGGATTACGATTAAAAGACCCTTCAGAAAAATATGGTCCTCAGCTGAAGGAGTATTACCAAAATTTATATAGTGGGTTGACACTTGGAGCAGAAGCTGCTT
Source organism: uncultured Cytophagales bacterium (assembly GCA_963849955.1). Taxonomy (GTDB): domain Bacteria; phylum Bacteroidota; class Bacteroidia; order Cytophagales; family JAAEPT01; genus CAWFGW01. Next base: position 205,109 of record CAWKJU010000016.1, read on the forward strand.
ATTTTATAAATGACTACATCGGCTTCGGTTTTCAGTTCTCAAGCTTTCAATCTAAACATGCCGTAGAAGCAGCAATTGACACCACTGGGAGTGGTTCATACGTTTTTGGGACATTTAGTAATGACGTTTCGATCGTATCTGTTGAACCAACATTTTACTTAAGAACATATTCGCAAAATCAAAAAAGTATATTCATCGGACATGCTTCCATAGGAACTACTATGTATTCCAATGAAATTGATGAAATAATATACCAATATAAAGAATCAGGTAATGACGTTAGTTTATCTATTGGAGGGACGTATCATTATATGATCGATAAAAATTTTGCAATAGGAGCAAGTGCTACTTATCATATTGCCTTAATCAATAAATTGACCTACGATGATGGGTTAATTAAATTCACCTCTTCGTATTACCCCGAAGATGTCTCAAGAATTGATTTGAAAGCACTTTTAGCTTATTGGTTTTGATACGGCTATCTTTTCAAGTGGAAAATTTAATTTCTAACTTTGTCATAATACTGTTTTGTCTTTTTTAATCATTACTATTTTGAAAAATCATCTCTTACCCCTCCTCTTTATAACCTTTTTCTTACACTCGTGTGACCAAAAAACATACGAGTGTGAAAGTTTCAACTATAATACTCCCATTTTAAATTATAGTCTTTCCCCTTCGTTGAAAGATTCGATACTTCTGTTCACTGAAGAAAATGAAAAGCTGGTCTTATTAAAAGACTATTTGAAGGTTACTCAAGATGATGAAATTAAATGTAGTGGGACAAAAGTAAATTGTGATTGTCTTTCTAATTATGAGCTTATATATGCTTTTGATGATTTAGCCGTCATTTTACGTTTGGATGAATATATTGATAAAAAAAGAAATGATTCTCATTATAATTATTCCTTGAATGTGTTTGGATCTTACTCTACATTTTACAAACGGGTAGATTTAGATGAAATAGACTCCTACGAAAATACACTAGGAGTAAGTTCTTATGAATTAAAGGGTGAAACCTATGACAACATTTTAGAAGTCGCAACCAACACTGATAGCACAGCAGTAGAGAAGTTTTGGATTCAGAAAGACAAAGGAATTATCAAGTTATGGTATAAAGATAAGTTGTGGTCTGTTAAGTAATTTTTTCAATACTCAATTTTCAGACAAAAAGGTATGCACGCCTAACATTTTTTAATAATATACGTATGCCACAAAGAGCATAACCCTAAACCATATTTATTATGAATTTTCAATTAACCGAAGAACAAATCGCTGTGCAGTTGGCCGCACGTGATTTTGCCCAAACAGAACTTTTACCGGGAGTAATTGAACGTGATGAACTCCAGAAATTCCCTACTGAACAAGTCAAAAAAATGGCAGAGCTAGGTTTTATGGGTATGATGGTGGATCCCAAATATGGTGGCAGCGGCATGGATAGCATTTCCTACGTGTTAGCCATGTCAGAAATTTGTAAAGTAGATGCTTCTGCTGGGGTCATTATGTCGGTAAATAATTCCTTAGTCTGTTGGGGAATTGAATCCTTCGGTACAGAAGCACAAAAAGAAAAATATTTAAAACCATTAGCATCAGGTCAAAAAATCGGTGCTTTTGCATTAAGCGAACCAGAAGCAGGTTCTGATGCGACAGCGCAGCGCACCACCGCGGTAGATAAAGGCGACCACTATCTGTTAAACGGAACCAAAAACTGGATTACCAATGGACAAACCTCTTCTTATGTAATTGTATTTGCACAAACCAATCCTGAATTGGGACACAAGGGGATCAATGCGTTTATTGTTGAAAAAGGCTGGGACGGTTTTTTAGTGGGAACGAAAGAAAATAAACTAGGTATTCGTGCAAGTGACACACATACTTTACTTTTTAACGATGTAAAAGTACCGAAGGAAAACCGTATTGGTGAAGATGGCTTTGGGTTTAAATTCGCCATGAAAATATTAAATGGAGGTCGTTTAGGCATCGCATCACAAGCACTAGGAATCGCGATGGGTGCTTATGAATTGGCTTTGGCTTATTCGAAAGAGCGTAAAACATTTGGTAAACCTATTTGCGAACATCAAGCCATCCGTTTTAAATTAGCAGACATGGCTACCCAAATTGAAACAGCTAAGTTACTTTGTCTGCAAGCGGCCTTTTTGAAAGATCAGGGAGCTTCCTATGAAAAGGAAAGTGCTATGGCAAAATATCACGCCTCAAAAGTGGCGATGGATGTCAGCGTTGAAGCCGTCCAAATACACGGAGGGTATGGTTTTGTAAAAGAATACCATGTAGAACGCATGATGCGTGACGCTAAAATCACGCAAATTTATGAAGGCACCTCTGAAATTCAACAAATTGTAATTTCTAGAGAAATTTTAAAATAAAATCTACTAACATTGGACGTAATTTAAATTGTGTCCAATGTTTTGTTTTTCTACTTTTGATAGTCTGAAAGTAGCTTGTACTCAGGCTACCTAACCTCTTAATAGTCTATTCAGGCTATACCCATTATGGAAGACTATAATAAAATCATTGAAGCAATCGGTGTCAAGTTCATCAAATCAAGACACATTGAGGTGTTACGTACCGTAGGGGTAAGTGATTTTTATGATGTCGATAACACCATGATTTTGGTGAATAAAGGAGGTATTTCTTTCGGAGAAGAGAAAACTCCTTTAGCCAAAGGAGATATTTTGTTTATCCCAAGCGGTAGAACTACAAGTATCACGTTTGGCTCAGATGAGGAAGCAAAAGCCACTGGCAATGCAGGATTAGATAAATTTTTTCATCAAACATCAACAGCGTCAGGTAAGGACAACTTTAGTTTAATTTCGTTTGAAACCAAAGTGTTTAATTCCGTTAACTTTTTTCAGTCATTAGACATTCCTGCTTTTAAAATTGAGCAATGGAAAATCATGGCTAATTTAATAAATGAGATCATTGAAGAAAGTGAATCCTCTTTAATTGGCAAAGAACGAGTAGTTACCTTAGATACCGAACGCTTAGTAGTCGAATTAATTCGCTACGTACTTGACAAAGGTCTTTTTAAAGAACAAATTAACACCAACGCCACCTACTTTAAAGACCCGCGATTATTGGATATTTTCTCCTACATTCGGGAAAATTTAAATGAAGATTTATCGAATAAAACACTTTCTAACGTAGCCAACGTTTCAGAGGATTATGTGGGCCAATATTTTAAGATGCTGACAGGCATCAATCCACAAGATTACATTGAATACCAACGCATGGAGCGAGCAGTCTTTTTACTTCGAACGACCAAAAAAAGCGTGCGAGAAATTGGTAAAGAAGTCGGCTACAAAGACACCGCTTACTTTTGCAGACGCTTTAAGTTAATGTTTAAGGTATCTGCTGGTAAAATGAGAAAAAAAGACACTTTAATTAACGTGTAGAATACCAGCATTTCAAGTTCATTTATAGTTATAGTAATTTCTTATCTTTATTTTCTCTTGTTAAGCTATGAGAAAGTTTGTTTTTATTTTCAGTCTACTTTTTTTCTTCCACAAGACTATTGCCCAGGATTCCCTTGCTGTTTGGGAAAACGTATTTGTTCCGAACATGTTTAGTCCAAATAATGATGGTGATAACGATGTATTTAAAGTATATGGAGAAGGTTTTTTATCCTTAGAATTACGCGTATACGATCGATGGGCTGAAATAGTCTACCAGAGCAATGATTTAAATGAAATTACCGAAGTAGGTTGGGACGGTACCACCGGAAATAAAGAACAACCAGCCGGTACCTATTTATGGGTGATAGCTGGTTTTTTTGAAAGTGGAAAAAAAGTCACCATAGAAGGTAATAACAATGGCACCCTGATTTTATATAAGTGAAAAATTTTTGTTTATATATAATCACCTGGTTTTATTTTAGTGCTCATGCTCAAGACATTAATTATTCACAACACTGGAAAACGCCCACTCAATTTGATGTCGCGAAGCCAGCCTCCATTAATTATTTGCAAGCAGGTGTACAATACCGCAACCAATGGCCTGAAGCCCTAAATTCGTATCGAACTTATGCAGGTCACTTTGTTTATCCTTTAATAAAAGAGCAGTTGAATAATAATTCTCAATTTGGAGCTGTGGCTTTAGAGTATGCCAGTGATGCTTCAGGGTTGGGCGGGATTTACAAAAAAAATTTAATTAAAGGAACAATCAATTATAAAACAGCCTTATCGCAATACTATGATTTATCGTTTGGGTTGAGAGCAGGGAATACGTGGAGCTCTTTATCAACGGAAGGATTAACCAGCGGTAGTCAATATCAAAACGGGGCTTATCAATCAGGAAGTGATTTAGGTGAAGCGTTTAAAAATGTGGATGCTTCCATGTTTACTCTTGATGCAGGTATTCGATTTTCTAATAAAAATCGAGAAAAAGAAAATTGGTACATCAGTGCGTCTTTATACAACATAGGACAATCAAAATATGGGTTTAGTGCTAAAGAAAGTTACCCCTCACGATTAAGTATATCAGGAGGTGGAGTACTTGTAGAAACAAATTATTTTAAAATCCTCCCAGGTTTTCTTTATCAACGTCAAAACACTAGCGCGCTCACAGTAGTAGGTTCAAATTTTTACTACAAAATAAATACGATGAGTCAACGAGGTTATGGAAACACAAGCTATGTGGGGGGAGGACTATTCAGCCGTTTCCAACACGACATTATTGTAGCAGCAGAAGTTAAACAAGAAAATTTTTCTGTAGGTATAAGCTATGATTTTCATGCAAATAAAAACTCGTTAAGACCAACCTCTAGCTTTGAGCTTTTTTTGTCTTATAACATAGCCGTCAAGCCCAGAAAATGGAAACTTTTTAACTTTGACAAGCAACCGAAAGAGGAAGTATTAAGTTATTCTCCCGATTTGAAAATGCGGAAGGATTTGCCTCAACCTGCAATCAAAAAACCAAAGCTTGATTCCAATTTAACCATAGTAGAACTCACACTATTGGACCCTGAACTTGAGATAAATTCGATGGACACGGAAATCCGCTTCAAAAACTTAGATGATACCACAGACCTCCACCATGAAATCTCCTACAATAAGGACAGCACTTCATTTATAGCCTATCTACCAAAAAATACGCATTTTGCTATCTCCATTAAACGAACAGGCTTCTATAACAAAACATTAAAATTTAATACCGGTAAGCGCGATTCTTTAGAGATCCCGAATAAATTAAAATTAATCGTACTAGGAGAAGTCCTTGTCTTAAGCAAAATTCATTTTAAAAGTGGTGTTGATGAATTAGAACCTTCGAGCGAACCCGAATTAATTTCCCTAGTAAATTTTTTAACTGAATACCCCAATATCATAGCTGAAATTTCCGGCCATACTGACAACCTGGGTTCAGCAGACTTAAACCTGTTGTTATCTCAAAAAAGAGCAGAAGCAATTATCAACTATCTTGTCATCAGGGATATTGATAAAAAACGGTTAGTAGCCCGGGGCTTTGGCGAAACAAAACCTCTTGTACCCAATGATTCTGATGAGAATAGAGCAAAAAACAGAAGGGTAGAATTTAAGATTATTGGTAAATAAATATGCGAATCAGTTATAATAGTCCGGTAATTTTAAATTTTTCATTGGTAGCAGCCGTCATCTCAATCATTAATTTTGTAACGAGATCACCTAACACCTATGGTCTGTTAGACCCTTTTACTTCATTGGGTGGCACTTTTCACTTTGATTATCTCCCCAATTATTTCGGCTTCTTTCTTTACCCCTTTAACCATGCGGATTTCACTCATCTCATTGGGAATCTCACCTTTATTTTATTACTGGGACCTATATTGGAGGAAAAATATGGAGCACGAAAGCTAACTGAAGTTATGTTGCTCACCATTATTACTACAGGAGTTCTAAATATATTTCTATTCTCTACAGGAATTATAGGGGCAAGCGGCATCGTTTTCACCTTAATTATTCTGATTTCCATCACCAATAGACAGCGTGGGAAGCTACCCCTTACCTTTATAATAATTTTTCTTCTCTATGTTGGGAAGGAAGTTTATATGGGATTGTTTGAAGACCAAATTTCGCAATTTGGTCATATTATGGGCGGTATAGTAGGGAGCATTTATGGCTTAAAAATGAATAAAGATCATTCTGTTAAAACAAAAAACCCCTAAATGATTATATTAAGGGGTTTCGGTGCTGTAGGGGAAGGAGTCGAACCATTCACGGTGCAGTTAGCCCCAAGGGATTTATTCTGTACTCACCACCCTCGAGATAGGAGGGCGCGTCTGCCAATTTCGCCACCCTACAGTATGGGTCTTGATTTTTAAAGCTGTAAGAGAGGGAGTCGAACCACTCACGATGTAGTTAGTTCCGAGTATCGGAATTTATCCTAAAACCACCACCCTCGAGATAGGAGGGCGCGTCTGCCAATTTCGCCATCTTACAGTATGTAAAGTTTCAAACTTCTGTAGTATTCCTCTTGATTACTTTGACAAATCTATAACGTTTTAGTCTTTACACAAAGAGATTTGTAATAAAATATGTTATTATTTCGATTACATTCAATATTATAACAAATATTTAAAATTTTTGTAATTATATATCGTAATAGTCCGTTTCATTTCATTTTTTTTAAACTTTGAGCCTTATGAATAAAACCGAGTACCATAACCGCATTATTGACTATTATGAAAAGGCGGAGATTTCTTATAAAGATGTGTGGGATCTGGACCATAGTATGGCATTTCATTGTGGTTTTTGGGGAAAAGGAATCACTTCTATTCGACAAGCATTACTTCATCAAAACGATATGATGGCCGGTTGGGCAGGTATTAAACCTCATCATCATGTATTGGATGCCGGCTGTGGAATTGGCGGCAGTGCGATTTACTTGAGCAAAAATTACCAATGTAAAGCTACCGGTATCAGCATTGTGCCCCATCAAATTGCAAAAGCTCAAGTCAAAGCAAAAGAACATGCTGTAGATGAAACCACTGCGTTCGTTGTTGCCGACTATTGTGATACGCCTTTTGAAGATCATTCATTTGATGTCGTTTGGGCAATAGAGAGTGTCTGTTATGTAGTAGATAAAAGTGACTTCATTAAAGAAGCTTACCGTGTTTTAAAACCAGGAGGTAAATTAATTGTGGCTGATGGATTTAGGTTAAACCAGCAACTGAATGGTCGAGATGAGCAAATTATGAGACGTTGGGAAGAAGGCTATGCAGTTGAACGGCTAGGAGTGGATGGAGAATTTGAAGAATCAATAAATCGCCAAGGTTTTGTGGGGATAGAAATAAAAGATGCCACTAGTTTAGTGATGCCTTCTGCCCGTAGACTCTATTATTTTGGCTTAGCAGCACACTATTATCGCAAACTTTTAAAACTTTTTGGTAAACAATACGGTAATGAAATCACAATTAAAAATACACAAGCTGCAATAAACCAATATTTAGGCTTGAAAAAAGGGTTGTGGAAATACCTTGTTTTTATAGCTGAAAAAGAGAAATAGATAGTAAATTTGGTGGTTTGAATTGAAAAAATGATTTCAGTAATACGTTTCTTCTTTATTTCACTGGTAACTATTATAGCGATTACCTCTGCTGTAATTTACAGAATAGTAAGTGGTAGCAGCAAAGGTCCTCTAAGTTGGGCTCGAACATGGTGGTCACCCACTATTCTGTGGTTAGCTGGTGTAAAACTAAAAGTAGAGGGAAAAGAAAATATTGACCCAAAGAAATTTTATGTGTTTATTTCTAACCATCAATCATACATCGATATCCCGGTAATTTTTAATGGGCTACCCACTAACATTCATTTCGTAGCCAAAGAAGAACTTAGAAAGTTTCCTTTTATAGGTCAATACATGGCGATGATGGGTATGATTTTTATTGAAAGAAATAGCTCAAAAGCAGTAGAAAGTCTAAAAAAAGCAGGTAAACTAATTAGTAAAGGAAAAAGTGTGATCACTTTTCCTGAAGGAACCAGAACTGAAGACGGTTCGATAGGTCGGTTCAAAAAGGGTACCTTTTTATTAGCAGCAGAATCGGGTGTAGAAATTGTTCCGATAAAAATCACTGGTGCGAGAGCTGTTTGGCCAAAAGAACGAGTCCATCTTACCCCTGGAACTATTACGTTGAAAATAGGTGAACCAGTCCCTTCAAGTCATATTTCAAAAGAAAACATTAATGAAGTATGTGTTGAGATGAGGGCTTTGGTTGATGCTTTATGATTTATTTATACTTATGTGTTTTATAATTAAGCCGTTGTTCCTCTGAAAAATCATAATCTTCAAGTTTAATTCTCTTTGAACAGGAACTACCGCTATATTCTGGCGCAAGCAATTCACTTTTAAAGTTGCTTAAAGGCGTTAGTTTATACCATAATTTTTCTTCATTTACTAAATTCATTAGACAAACTTGGTTAGTACTATAACAAATCTCTGCTACCCAAATTATTTCATTTTGATTATTATAAACAAGAATTCCATTCTCTGAAGAGAAAGGGCAGCCAAAAAAATCTTTGCGTTGAAGTGCTCCAATTTGAGAAATATCGTTCATAAATAATTGAAAATCAGATTTTTTTAACTCTTTACCTTCACCACAACCTTGGACAAAATTATTGTTACTATCCAGTACGCTGTATGTACAACATTGATTTTTAAGAGAATCCAAATTATAGTCAATCAATTTGTATACAAATGAATTTAAGGGTACACTTGATAGCATTTCATTCATTTCAGTATCAGTTAAAAAGCACTCAGGAAAATTTATTTTTTCAATCATAAGTTTTTTTGCAACATCAATTTTTAATTCTTGGGACCTAGTTAAGGTGGGCAAGCTATCCTTATTATTTGAATGGAAATCGAAGTCATAAAATTGTAATAAGACCTTATTTGACAAAAATTGCAGTTTAAGTCTATAGGAAACATCTAATATTGGGTTCTTAAAAAAAACAATGAGGAAATTTTTCTTGCTTTTTTCAACTTGGTTGAAATCAATTGTTGTTTCTAAATATTTCTTAGTCTCTTCAAGACTTGGTATTACTTCATATGATTCTTGATTCCATTCAACCTCGTCAAATGGATAACCTTTAAGGATTTCGATATTAATTTTATGTTTTGGATTGTCATAAATTTTTTCAAACTCTTGACTGATTTTTTGTGCGAACAAAAAATTAAACGGAAAAAGTATAATTATAATTGTTAGTAGTTTACTGTTCATATTCTGATAAATTTTAGTAACGCATATTAACAAGATTTTAAGTCGCAATACAAAACACGTGAATTAATTGTGCAAAAACTCTCGATTTAAGCTTCGGTATTAGAAGGTCAACACCTATCTTTGTGGGATTTTGAAATTCAAGAAAAAAAGAGGAGAAAAATGCCGAGAGATAAAAGTATAAAATCCGTTTTAATAATTGGAAGTGGTCCTATCATCATTGGACAAGCGTGTGAGTTTGATTATTCAGGTACACAAGCAGCGCGCTCATTGAGAGAAGAGGGGATAGAAGTAACCCTAATTAACTCGAACCCAGCAACTATCATGACGGATCCAGTGACAGCAGACAACGTCTACTTGCTTCCTCTTGAGAAAAAATACATCATCCAAATTTTAGAAAAGCATAAAATTGACGCAGTACTCCCGACCATGGGTGGCCAAACAGCGCTGAATCTGGCAATCGATTGCGACAAAGAAGGCATCTGGGAAAAATACGATGTGAAAATCATTGGGGTAGACATCGCTTCTATCAACATGACTGAAGACCGTGAGCTTTTTAGAAAAAAAATGATTGAAATCGGTATTGGTGTATGTATCGGTGAAACAGCTACTTCTTTCCTTCAAGGTAAAAAGATTGCACAGGAAATTGGCTTTCCATTAGTAATTAGACCTTCATTTACATTAGGTGGTTATGGTGGCGGTTTTGTTAATACCCCAGAGGAGTTCGACAAAGCACTAACAGCCGGCTTACACGCCTCTCCTTCACACGAAGTGTTGATTGAGCAAAGTATTTTAGGGTGGAAAGAATATGAACTCGAACTATTAAGAGATAATATTGGGAATGTTATTATTATCTGTTCGATTGAAAATTTTGACCCAATGGGCGTTCATACAGGTGACTCCATTACTGTGGCACCGGCTCAAACTTTATCGGACACTACCTATCAAAAACTAAGAGATAGCGCCATCTTAATGATGAATGCTATCGGCACATTTGCTGGGGGTTGTAACGTGCAGTTTTCTGTAAGTAATGACGCAGAGGAAAAGATTATCGGAATCGAAATCAATCCTCGTGTATCTCGTTCATCAGCATTAGCTTCAAAAGCGACTGGTTATCCAATCGCGAAAGTTGCTGCTAAATTGGCTATCGGTTATAATCTGGATGAATTAAAAAACCAAATTACTAAGACTACCAGTGCTTACTTTGAGCCAGCATTAGATTATGTAATTGTAAAAGTGCCTCGTTGGAATTTTGATAAATTCCAGGGATGCGATAAAAAACTAGGGCTTCAAATGAAATCGGTGGGTGAAGCCATGGGTATTGGAAGAAATTTCCAGGAAGCGTTACAAAAAGCCTGTCAATCGTTAGAAATTAAGCGAAATGGGCTAGGTGCTGATGGCAAAGAAGTAACTAATCAGGATGCTATTCTTGATAGTTTAGCCAACCCATCATGGAATCGCTTATTTCATATTCGTGATGCGTTTGCTATAGGTATTCCAACCAAAACCATTTATAAACTCACTAAAATCGATCCGTGGTTCTTAAACCAAATCGAGGAATTGGTGATGCTTGAAAGAGAGATAGCCAAGTTTAGCATTTCCAATCTACCAACGCAGTTATTAATAACAGCGAAACAGAAGGGGTATGCGGATAGACAAATCGCACACCTGATTAAATGTTTAGAGAGTGAAGTTTTCCAAAAGCGTCACGATGAAAAGATTCAACGTGTATTCAAATTAGTGGATACATGTGCCGCAGAGTTTGAAGCGAAAACGCCTTACTATTATTCAACGTTTGATGGTGAAAACGAGTCGGTTTCATCAGACAAAAAGAAAGTAATTATTCTGGGTTCATGCGCCTAACCGAATCGGTCAAGGTATTGAGTTTGACTACTCGTGTGTTCATGGGGTTATTGCAGCGAAAGAATGTGGGTACGAGACCATCATGATTAACTGTAATCCAGAAACAGTTTCTACCGATTTTGACACAGCGGACAAACTATACTTTGAGCCCGTTTTCTGGGAGCATATTTACGATATCATTTTACACGAAAAACCAGTTGGTGTTATCGTTCAACTGGGAGGTCAAACAGCTCTTAAATTAGCTGAAAAGTTAGAACGTTATGGTATTAAAATCATAGGGACAAACTTTGCGGCGTTAGATTTAGCCGAAGATAGAGGTCGTTTCTCCGATTTGTTAGTTGACTTAGATATTCCATTTCCTCCATACGGAGCCATAGAGACTGCTGAAGAAGCACTTAGTATTTGCAAAGAAATTGGTTTTCCTATGTTAGTTCGCCCTTCGTATGTATTGGGCGGTCAAGGAATGAAAATTGTGATCAATGAGCGGGAATTAGAAGAACACGTTGTAAATATCTTGAAGGAAATACCGGGCAACAAAGTGTTACTAGACCGCTTTTTGGATGGTGCAATCGAAGCAGAGGCCGATGCTATTTGTGACGGAGAAAATGTGTACATATTAGGAATCATGGAGCATATTGAACCTGCTGGAATCCACTCAGGAGATTCTTATGCTTTGCTTCCTCCATTTAGTATGGGACCATTAGTGATCACTAAGATAGAGGAGTACACTAAAAAAATCGCGGTCGCTTGTAGAAACCGTTGGCTTGATTAATATTCAGTTTGCCATAAAAAATGATGAGGTTTTTATCATTGAAGCGAACCCAAGAGCCTCTAGAACTGTTCCGTTTATTGGAAAAGCTTACCAAGAGCCTTACGTGAATTACGCAACTAAAATTATGTTGGGCGAGAAGAAAGTGACTGACTTTGAGTTTAAACCTGTGAAGAAGGGTTATGCTATAAAAATACCTGTATTCTCGTTCCACAAATTCCCTAACGTGAATAAGGAATTAGGCCCAGAGATGAAATCAACAGGTGAAGCGATTTACTTCATTGATGATTTGAAAGACGAGTTTTTCCAAAAGATATATAACGAACGAAACTTATATTTGAGTAGATAGTGGGTTCATTGATTCGAACGATATTAATCTTTGTTATTGTATACTACCTTATTAAAAAGGTAGGTGGTTTCTTTTACCGTACAGTAGCAGGTGGTTCGGACAATAACCAGGGGAATTCTCTCAACAACGACATTCACGTCATCAACATCGAGAAGGCGAAATTCGTGTTGAAAAAGGTCCTAAAATAACAAGAAATCAGCCTCGGACTTTAAAGGGGGCGAGTATGTGGATTTTGAAGAGGTAGAGTAACCCTATGGTTCCTCTTTCTTTTTCTAAGCGCAAAATTCAGACACACCGATCGACTACGTATGTCACAAACTGTTCAATACAAATTTAAACCCGAAAATCTCCAAAATTCGGAGCCAAACTTCTTTAAAGAGGAAGATTTGAAATCGGGTGAGATGATTGTGAACATCGGTCCGCAGCACCCCTCTACGCACGGTGTATTGCGACTGGAAGTGGTGATGGATGGTGAGATTGTTAAAAAAATAGTGCCACACTTGGGCTACCTTCACCGGTGCTTTGAAAAACATGCCGAATCACTGCCGTTTAATCAAATCATTCCTTTTGTAGATCGTACCGATTATTTAGCGGCGATGAATTGTGAGCACGCATATGCGATGGGCGTGGAAAAAATGTTTGGCATTACGGATAAAATACCCAAACGGGTAGAATATATCCGCGTTTTAGTCGCTGAATTAAATCGAATTGCTTCTCACTTTTTAGGTATTGGTGCATACGGTATTGACTTAGGTGCTGTTACGCCATTCTTGTGGATGACCCGTGACCGAGAGCACATTCAGCGTTTACTCGAATGGGTTTCAGGTGCACGAATGTTTTACAACTACATCTGGATTGGCAGGTTTATATTATGACTTACCGGTGGGTTTCGAAGAACGTTGTCACGAGTTCACTAAATACTTGCGACCAAAGTTGAAGGAACTTGAAGACTTATTAGATACCAACTCAATCTTCATCCATCGAACTGCTAATGTTGGTATAATTCCACTGGACCTAGCTATCAACTACGGTTGCACTGGCCCTGTGTTAAGAGGCTCCGGTCTGAAGTATGATTTACGAAAAGTGGATGCTTATTCGGTTTACCCTGAGTTGGAATTTGGTATTCCAGTGGGTGAAGGTTAATGGGTACGGTAGGTGATTGTTGGGACCGAAACCATGTGCGTGTGCGTGAATGTTGGGAGTCAATTAACATCATTGACCAATGTCTTGAAAAGTTAACGGGAGAACATAAGCGTACCAAAGACTTTAACCCACAAGAGATGGTTCCTAAAAAGGTGATGCCAAGGAAATGGAGTTTTATGTGCGTGCCGAAAACCCTAGAGGTGAACTTGGTTTTTATTTTAGAACTACAGGAAAAAGTGACATTCCTAGTCGTGTTAAATGTCGTTCAGGTTGTTTTTCAAACCTTTCTATTTTACCTGAAATATCAAAAGGCATGATGTTAACAGACATGATTGCTACAATGGGATCACTCGACTTTATGTTAGGTGAAATAGACCGCTAAGCCAATGGCTCAATTAAAAATTTTATCGGTTGACCAAATTAGAGCACTCGATGCTCATACTATTCAACACGAACCAATTTCTTCTCTGGATTTAATGGAGCGAGCTTCTCGCATTGTTTTTAATTGGCTTTCCAATAAATATAAGGCGGATACTACTTTTACGGTCTTCTGTGGACAAGGTAACAATGGTGGTGACGGTTTAGTCATTGCTCGCCTACTACACAAACACGGGTACAGAACTACCTGTTACTTGTTAAGTGCTTCTAATAAATATTCTGATGACAACCGTATTAATCAAGAGCGTTTAGCCCTAATTAAGCCTTTTGAATAAATTACTACTATCGACCACTTCCTGAGATAAACACCAGCTGTGGTTATCGATGCTTTATTTGGGTCAGGTTTAGATCGACCAATTGAGGGTTTAGCAGCTGAATTGGTTCGACCATATTAACAAATCTGAAAAAGAGGTCATTGCTATTGATATTGCTTCAGGCTTGTTCGCTGACAAAAAGAGTGAGGGAGAGCAATCATTCAGCCTACTTACCACGCTTACTTTTCAGCTACCAAAGTTAGCTTTTTTATTGCCGGAAAATGAGCGTTTCACTGGTGATTGGAAAGTGCTAGACATAAGCTTGTCTCCTGCATTTATTGCCGAGGCAAAGACTAATTATTATTATACCACATCTGTAAGTGAATACAATAAAAAAGCAAAAAAATATGCACATAAAGGCAATTTTGGTCATGCTTTATTGATCGCTGGAAGTTATGGGGAAATGGGCGCAGCGTTACCTGCCTCTCAAGGGCTTGTATGAAATCAGGAGTAGGGTTATTGACTACACATGTTCCCAAATGTGGTTATCAAATAATGCAAATTGGTTTGCCTGAGGCAATGGCTTCAGTTGATACACATGAAGAACTATTTTCAACTGTCCCTAAGTCCCTGGACAATTTCACCGCACTTGGAATTGGTCCCGGTTTAGGAACAGATCCACAATCAGTCTCAGCCTTTGAGATTTTGCTGTCGAATTGGAAAAAGCCTTTGGTAGTAGATGCTGATGGTTTAAATATACTGAGCCAGCATAAAGAACTTCTGAAGAAACTACCCATCAACAGTATTTTAACACCCCACCCTGGCGAGTTTAAGCGGTT
>CAWKJU010000017.1:0-182474 GCA_963849955.1 uncultured Cytophagales bacterium
ACCATCAATCCTACATAGATATCCCGGTAATTTTTAATGGGTTACCGACTAACATTCACTTTGTAGCCAAAGAAGAACTTCGAAAATTCCCTTTTATTGGTCAATATATGGCAATGATGGGAATGATATTTATTGAAAGAAACAGTTCAAAAGCAATTGATAGCCTAAAAAAGGCAGGTAAACTGATTGGCAAAGGCAAAAGTGTGATCACCTTTCCTGAGGGGACCAGAACAGAAGACGGTTCAATAGGAAGGTTTAAAAAAGGTACTTTTTTATTAGCAGCAGAATCGGGTGTAGAAATTGTTCCGATAAAAATAACTGGAGCACGAGCTGTTTGGCCAAAAGAACGAGTCCATCTTACCCCTGGAACTATTACGTTGAAAATAGGTGAACCAGTCCCTTCAAGTCATATTTCAAAAGAAAACATTAATGAAGTATGTGTTGAGATGAGGGCTTTGGTTGATGCTTTATGATTTATCTATACTTATGTGTTTTATAATTAAGCCGTTGTTCCTCTGAAAAATCATAATCTTCAAGTTTAATTCTCTTTGAACAGGAACTACCGCTATATTCTGGCGCAAGCAATTCACTTTTAAAGTTGCTTAAAGGCGTTAGTTTATACCATAATTTTTCTTCATTTACTAAATTCATTAGACAAACTTGGTTAGTACTATAACAAATCTCTGCTACCCAAATTATTTCATTTTGATTATTATAAACAAGAATTCCATTCTCTGAAGAGAAAGGGCAGCCAAAAAAATCTTTGCGTTGAAGTGCTCCAATTTGAGAAATATCGTTCATAAATAATTGAAAATCAGATTTTTTTAACTCTTTACCTTCACCACAACCTTGGACAAAATTATTGTTACTATCCAGTACGCTGTATGTACAACATTGATTTTTAAGAGAATCCAAATTATAGTCAATCAATTTGTATACAAATGAATTTAAGGGTACACTTGATAGCATTTCATTCATTTCAGTATCAGTTAAAAAGCACTCAGGAAAATTTATTTTTTCAATCATAAGTTTTTTTGCAACATCAATTTTTAATTCTTGGGACCTAGTTAAGGTGGGCAAGCTATCCTTATTATTTGAATGGAAATCGAAGTCATAAAATTGTAATAAGACCTTATTTGACAAAAATTGCAGTTTAAGTCTATAGGAAACATCTAATATTGGGTTCTTAAAAAAAACAATGAGGAAATTTTTCTTGCTTTTTTCAACTTGGTTGAAATCAATTGTTGTTTCTAAATATTTCTTAGTCTCTTCAAGACTTGGTATTACTTCATATGATTCTTGATTCCATTCAACCTCGTCAAATGGATAACCTTTAAGGATTTCGATATTAATTTTATGTTTTGGATTGTCATAAATTTTTTCAAACTCTTGACTGATTTTTTGTGCGAACAAAAAATTAAACGGAAAAAGTATAATTATAATTGTTAGTAGTTTACTGTTCATATTCTGATAAATTTTAGTAACGCATATTAACAAGATTTTAAGTCGCAATACAAAACACGTGAATTAATTGTGCAAAAACTCTCGATTTAAGCTTCGGTATTAGAAGGTCAACACCTATCTTTGTGGGATTTTGAAATTCAAGAAAAAAAGAGGAGAAAAATGCCGAGAGATAAAAGTATAAAATCCGTTTTAATAATTGGAAGTGGTCCTATCATCATTGGACAAGCGTGTGAGTTTGATTATTCAGGTACACAAGCAGCGCGCTCATTGAGAGAAGAGGGGATAGAAGTAACCCTAATTAACTCGAACCCAGCAACTATCATGACGGATCCAGTGACAGCAGACAACGTCTACTTGCTTCCTCTTGAGAAAAAATACATCATCCAAATTTTAGAAAAGCATAAAATTGACGCAGTACTCCCGACCATGGGTGGCCAAACAGCGCTGAATCTGGCAATCGATTGCGACAAAGAAGGCATCTGGGAAAAATACGATGTGAAAATCATTGGGGTAGACATCGCTTCTATCAACATGACTGAAGACCGTGAGCTTTTTAGAAAAAAAATGATTGAAATCGGTATTGGTGTATGTATCGGTGAAACAGCTACTTCTTTCCTTCAAGGTAAAAAGATTGCACAGGAAATTGGCTTTCCATTAGTAATTAGACCTTCATTTACATTAGGTGGTTATGGTGGCGGTTTTGTTAATACCCCAGAGGAGTTCGACAAAGCACTAACAGCCGGCTTACACGCCTCTCCTTCACACGAAGTGTTGATTGAGCAAAGTATTTTAGGGTGGAAAGAATATGAACTCGAACTATTAAGAGATAATATTGGGAATGTTATTATTATCTGTTCGATTGAAAATTTTGACCCAATGGGCGTTCATACAGGTGACTCCATTACTGTGGCACCGGCTCAAACTTTATCGGACACTACCTATCAAAAACTAAGAGATAGCGCCATCTTAATGATGAATGCTATCGGCACATTTGCTGGGGGTTGTAACGTGCAGTTTTCTGTAAGTAATGACGCAGAGGAAAAGATTATCGGAATCGAAATCAATCCTCGTGTATCTCGTTCATCAGCATTAGCTTCAAAAGCGACTGGTTATCCAATCGCGAAAGTTGCTGCTAAATTGGCTATCGGTTATAATCTGGATGAATTAAAAAACCAAATTACTAAGACTACCAGTGCTTACTTTGAGCCAGCATTAGATTATGTAATTGTAAAAGTGCCTCGTTGGAATTTTGATAAATTCCAGGGATGCGATAAAAAACTAGGGCTTCAAATGAAATCGGTGGGTGAAGCCATGGGTATTGGAAGAAATTTCCAGGAAGCGTTACAAAAAGCCTGTCAATCGTTAGAAATTAAGCGAAATGGGCTAGGTGCTGATGGCAAAGAAGTAACTAATCAGGATGCTATTCTTGATAGTTTAGCCAACCCATCATGGAATCGCTTATTTCATATTCGTGATGCGTTTGCTATAGGTATTCCAACCAAAACCATTTATAAACTCACTAAAATCGATCCGTGGTTCTTAAACCAAATCGAGGAATTGGTGATGCTTGAAAGAGAGATAGCCAAGTTTAGCATTTCCAATCTACCAACGCAGTTATTAATAACAGCGAAACAGAAGGGGTATGCGGATAGACAAATCGCACACCTGATTAAATGTTTAGAGAGTGAAGTTTTCCAAAAGCGTCACGATGAAAAGATTCAACGTGTATTCAAATTAGTGGATACTTGTGCCGCAGAGTTTGAAGCGAAAACACCTTACTATTATTCAACGTTTGATGGTGAAAACGAGTCCGTTTCATCAGACAAAAAGAAAGTAATTATTTTGGGTTCTGGCCCTAACCGAATTGGTCAAGGTATTGAATTTGACTACTCATGTGTGCATGGGGTTATTGCTGCGAAAGAATGTGGTTACGAGACAATCATGATTAACTGTAATCCTGAAACAGTTTCTACAGATTTTGATACAGCGGACAAACTTTATTTTGAACCTGTTTTCTGGGAGCACATTTACGATATCATTTTACATGAAAAACCTGTTGGTGTTATCGTACAATTGGGAGGTCAAACAGCTCTTAAATTAGCTGAAAAGTTAGAGCGTTATGGTATCAAAATCATAGGGACAAACTTTGCTGCGTTAGATTTAGCCGAAGACAGAGGTCGTTTCTCCGATTTATTAGTTGACTTAGATATTCCTTTCCCTCCATACGGAGCCATAGAAACAGCAGAAGAAGCACTTAGCATCTGCAAAGAAATTGGTTTCCCTATGTTAGTTCGCCCTTCGTATGTATTAGGCGGTCAAGGGATGAAAATTGTGATCAATGAGCGGGAGCTAGAAGAACATGTTGTCAATATCTTGAAAGAAATACCAGGCAACAAAGTGTTATTAGACCGCTTTTTAGATGGTGCTATTGAAGCAGAGGCCGATGCTATTTGTGACGGAGAAAATGTGTACATATTAGGAATCATGGAGCATATTGAACCTGCTGGAATCCACTCAGGAGATTCTTATGCTTTGCTTCCTCCATTTAGTATGGGACCATTAGTAATCACTAAAATAGAGGAGTATACTAAAAAAATTGCGGTCGCATTGGAAACCGTTGGTTTAATTAATATTCAGTTTGCTATAAAAAATGATGAGGTTTTTATCATTGAAGCGAACCCAAGAGCCTCTAGAACTGTTCCATTTATTGGAAAAGCTTATCAAGAGCCTTATGTGAATTATGCTACCAAAATCATGTTGGGTGAGAAGAAAGTGACTGACTTTGAGTTTAAACCTGTTAAGAAGGGATATGCAATAAAAATACCTGTATTCTCGTTCCATAAATTCCCTAACGTGAATAAGGAATTAGGCCCAGAGATGAAATCAACAGGTGAAGCCATTTACTTCATAGATGATTTGAAAGACGAGTTTTTCCAAAAAATATATAACGAACGAAACTTATATTTGAGTAGATAGTGGGTTCTTTGATTCGAACGATATTAATCTTTGTTATTGTATACTACCTTATTAAAAAGGTAGGTGGTTTCTTTTACCGTACAGTAGCAGGTGGTTCGGACAATAACCAGGGGAATTCATCTCAACAAAGGCCTTCACGTCATCAACAACGTGAAGGCGAAATTCGTGTTGAAAAAGGTCCTAACAACAACAAAAAATCATCCTCTGACTTTAAAGGGGGTGAATATGTGGATTTTGAAGAAGTAGAGTAACCCATATGGTTACTCTTTCTTTTTTCCTAAGCTCAAACTTGAGACACACCTGACCGAAACGTATGTCACAAACCGTACAATACAAATTCAAACCCGAAAACCTCCAAAATTCGGAGCCAAACTTCTTCAAAGAGGAAGATTTAAAATCGGGTGAGATGATTGTAAACATCGGTCCACAGCACCCTTCTACACATGGTGTATTGCGATTAGAAGTGATAATGGATGGTGAGATTGT
This sequence comes from uncultured Cytophagales bacterium, assembly GCA_963849955.1. Lineage (GTDB taxonomy): Bacteria > Bacteroidota > Bacteroidia > Cytophagales > JAAEPT01 > CAWFGW01. The sequence goes on from CAWKJU010000017.1 coordinate 4,927, forward strand.
AAAAAAAGTAGTGCCACATTTGGGCTATTTACACCGGTGCTTTGAAAAACATGCCGAAGCTCTCCCCTTTAATCAAATCATTCCTTTTGTAGATCGTACTGATTATTTAGCTGCGATGAATTGTGAGCACGCTTATGCAATGGGCGTGGAAAAAATGTTAGGCATCACGGATAAAATTCCCAAACGAGTAGAATATATCCGCGTTCTAGTCGCTGAATTAAATCGAATAGCTTCCCACTTTTTAGGTATAGGTGCATACGGGATTGATTTAGGTGCTGTTACGCCATTCTTGTGGATGACCCGTGATAGAGAGCACATTCAGCGTTTATTGGAATGGGTTTCTGGTGCACGAATGCTTTATAACTACATCTGGATTGGCGGTTTATATTATGACTTACCCGTGGGTTTTGAAGAACGTTGTTACGAGTTCACAAAATACTTGCGACCAAAACTGAAGGAACTAGAAGACTTATTAGAAACCAACTCAATCTTCATCCATCGAACAGCTAATGTTGGAGTAATTCCATTGGATTTAGCTATCAACTATGGTTGCACTGGCCCTGTGTTAAGAGGTTCTGGTCTGAAGTATGATTTACGGAAAGTGGATGCCTATTCTGTTTATCCTGAGTTAGAATTTAACATTCCAGTGGGTGAAGGCTTAATGGGTACAGTAGGTGATTGTTGGGACCGAAACCATGTGCGTGTGCGTGAATGTTGGGAGTCAATTAGCATCATTGAACAATGCCTTGATAAGTTAACGGGAGAACATAAACGTACCAAAGACTTTAACCCACAAGAGATGGTTCCTAAAAAGATCATGCCGAAGGAAATGGAGTTTTATGTGCGTGCCGAAAACCCCAGAGGTGAACTTGGTTTTTATTTTAGAACTACAGGAAAAAGTGACATACCTAGTCGTGTTAAATGTCGTTCAGGTTGTTTTTCAAACCTTTCTATCTTACCTGAAATATCAAAAGGCATGATGTTGACAGACATGATAGCTACAATGGGATCACTCGACTTTATGTTAGGTGAAATAGACCGCTAAGCCAATGGCACAATTAAAAATTTTATCGGTTGACCAAATTAGAGCACTCGATGCTCATACTATTCAACACGAACCAATTTCCTCTCTGGATTTAATGGAGCGAGCTTCTCGCATTGTTTTTAATTGGCTTTCCAATAAATATAAGGCGGATACTACTTTTACGGTCTTCTGTGGACAAGGTAACAATGGTGGTGACGGTTTAGTCATTGCTCGCCTACTACACAAACACGGCTATAGAACTACCTGTTACTTGTTAAGTACCTCTGATAACTATTCTGATGACAACCGTATTAATCAAGAGCGTTTAACCCTCCTTAAGCCTTTTGAATTGATTGTATCTACCGATGATCTTCCTGAAATAAACACACCTGTGGTTATTGATGCCTTATTTGGGTCAGGTTTAAACCGACCAGTTGAAGGTTTAGCTGCTGAATTGATTGACCACATTAACAAATCTGAAAAAGAAATTATTGCTATTGATATTGCCTCAGGTTTGTTCGCAGATAAAAAGAGTGAAGGGACAGCAATCATTCAGCCTACTTACACACTTACTTTTCAGCTACCAAAGTTAGCTTTTTTATTGCCGGAAAATGAGCGTTTCACTGGTGATTGGAAAGTGCTAGACATAAGCTTGTCTCCTGCATTTATTGCCGAGGCAAAGACTAATTATTATTATACCACATCTGTAAGTGAATACAATAAAAAAGCAAAAAAATATGCACATAAAGGCAATTTTGGTCATGCTTTATTGATCGCTGGAAGTTATGGTAAAATGGGCGCAGCGTTACTGGCCTCAAGGGCTTGTATGAAATCAGGAGTAGGGTTATTGACTACACATGTTCCCAAATGTGGTTATCAAATAATGCAAATTGGTTTGCCTGAGGCAATGGCTTCAGTTGATACACATGAAGAACTATTTTCAACTGTCCCTAAGTCCCTGGACAATTTCACCGCACTTGGAATTGGTCCCGGTTTAGGAACAGATCCACAATCAGTCTCAGCCTTTGAGATTTTGCTGTCGAATTGGAAAAAGCCTTTGGTAGTAGATGCTGATGGTTTAAATATACTGAGCCAGCATAAAGAACTTCTGAAGAAACTACCCATCAACAGTATTTTAACACCCCACCCTGGCGAGTTTAAGCGGTTAGTTGGAGATTGGAAAGATGATTTTGAACGACTGCAACTACTCAAAGATTTTTGCCAGCACCACCATCTAATAATGATTTTAAAAGGAGCTCATACTGCTGTATGTAATTCGGATGGTAATATTTTTTTTAATTCGACAGGAAACCCAGGGATGGCAACTGCGGGAAGTGGTGATGTACTCACTGGAATATTGCTTTCTTATTTAGCCCAAGGACTTGACCCCCTCACCGCTGCAAAAAGTGCTGTGTTTAACCACGGTGTTGCTGGAGATGAAGCACAAAGAAACACCAAAAAAGGCAGATTTTTAGCTGGTGACATTATTAATCATATCGACTAACAATTATTCTTCTACAAGCTCCTCTTCTTCTTCAACGGTGGATTGAATCTTCAACGAATCGTGGATGGAATAAATTTCTTTATAAATCGTTTTATGAACTGAGTCATATTTCGCAACAAAATCGTGGAAGGAAAGTTTATCACACTCTTTGTATAAGGTCGTACGCTCCATAAATTCATCGTAGTTGGTGTAACCATCTTCCGATTTAAATTGATAGCCTATAGCATTCCTCCCTGTGAACATATAAGCATGATTTCTTACATGTTCGAACTTATTAGGTAAGTTATTCACCCTTATAAACTGAAGTTCAAAACCACCCATGAAAGAAGACTTCAAACTAACGTGAGCATGTTTTTCATAGACCGTTATATCTACAATATTTCCTTTAAAAGTTTGTTTATCGGAGTAAACGGAGTCTCGGTTGAGAATATACTTTTCTGGGTCAATTTTACTATTCCATGCCATGTTAACTGGTACAATTTCTCCATCATACTTGGCATAAATTTCTAATTTGGCTAAGGAGTCTTTTATCTCCAATATCGCATATTTGTTGTGGTGCATCATACCGCTTCTTGCAACATATAATACTGTTTCACCCTCCTCAAAACTTTGGTTTAGAAGAGTAAGTGAGCTCAGAGAAAAGAATATTATAAGTAGACTAAGAAGTACTCTCATGTGTTTTTATAAGGGCTCCAAAGATACGAAAGTCCTTGTTAATGTAAAAGTTATTAACATTAGAGTGCCCCTTAGTCTAAAGATTACTAAAATTCACAGTTTTGAGGCGTTCTCGGGAAAGGGATTACATCCCTAATATTAGTCATTCCAGTAACGAAAAGCACTAATCGTTCGAAACCTAAACCAAATCCTGCATGAGGTGCTGTTCCGTACTTACGGGTATCTAGGTACCACCATAGTTCCTCGGTTGGCACACCCATTTCATTCATTCTGGTAGTTAGTTTTTCCAAATTAGCCTCTCTTTCTGAACCACCTATAATTTCACCTATGCCTGGGAATAAAACGTCCATTGCGGCCACCGTTTTACCATCATCATTTTGTTTCATATAAAACGCTTTGATGTCTTTTGGGTAATTGGTAATAATAACGGGTTTCTTAAAATGCTTCTCGACCAGGTAGCGTTCATGTTCACTTTGTAAATCTACCCCCCATTCAACCTCATATTGAAATTTTTTCTTTTTATATGGTTTCGAGTTTTTAAGAATTTCAATGGCTTCGGTATAGGTTATGCGTTCGAAACTATTATCAAGCACTAACTTTAAACGCTCTAACAGAGGTAGCTCACTTTTTTGATCGTTGGGAAGTCCTTTTTCAGCTTCTTCTTCTCTTTTTTGAAGAAAATCCAAGTCATCTGCACAGTTGGTTACTGCATAGTTAATCACATTCTTGATAAACTCTTCCGCCAGATTCATGTCATCATGAATGTCAAAAAAGGCGACCTCAGGCTCAATCATCCAAAACTCTGCTAAGTGGCGGGTGGTATTTGAATTTTCCGCTCGAAAGGTTGGTCCAAATGTATAAACAGCACCCAAAGCCATAGCACCCAACTCACCTTCTAGCTGTCCAGAAACCGTTAAGTTAGCTGCTTTTCCAAAGAAGTCTTCTTTATAATCAACATCACCTGCTTCATTTAACGGTGGTTTTTTTGCGTCCAGTGTTGTTACGCGAAACATTTCACCCGCACCTTCAGCATCAGAAGAAGTAACAATTGGGGTGTGTAGATAGCAGAATTCTTTTTGATTGAAAAAGCTATGAACGGCAAACGCTAATGCATGACGGACACGCATTACAGCACTAAAGGTATTGGTGCGCATTCTCAAGTGCGCGTTTTCTCTTAAAAATTCCAACGAATGTTTTTTTGGCTGAATAGGGTATTTCTCCGGATCGGCCTCGCCTAGCACTACAATAGTTTCAGCTTGTAGTTCTACTGCTTGACCACTTCCTTGCGACTCGTTAATAATTCCAGTAACACGAATTGCCGCACCAGTAGTAACTTTTTTTAAAGTTTCTTCATCAAATTGATCAACATTCACCACCACTTGAATATTATTGACAGTGGATCCGTCATTTAAAGCAATAAAATTTACCGCTTTACTGCCCCTTTTCGTGCGGACCCATCCGTTTACTGTTTGTTGCGTACCTATTGGTTTTGAGGTTAGCAAAGATTTAATTCGTAGTCGTTCCAAGTTTGATATATGTTTTTAATAAAATAACTTTACAAAAAAACGCTATTTACCTATTTTATCAAAAGTTTAAGTAGCTTTCGTATCAAGTAAATATATGATTAAGTTAGGATTGTCCCAGAACATGCAACAGAAGCTGTCTCCACAACAGATTCAGTTCATAAAATTGTTGCAAGTACCAACCATGGAGTTGGAATCTCGAATAGAAGAGGAAATGGAAATCAACCCTGCTTTAGAAGAAGGGCAAGAGGAAGAGGAAAACTTTGATAGCAACGAAAATGATGAAGATGCTAAGAAAGAAGATGAAGAATTAAACTTAGATGACTACCTCGCACACGATGATATCGGTGGCTATAAAATGGCTGGCGACCGCGGTGGCGATGAAGAAGAACGTGAAACGCCAATTGTTAGTCAGGAGAGCTTCATTGAATCACTCATGGATCAAGTGGGTTTTTTGCGCTTAGACGACCGTAAAAAAAATATTGCAAAGCAACTTGTAGGTAGCATTGAAAGTGATGGTTATATCCGAAGAGATTTAGAAGCCATCGTTAATGATTTGGCTTTCGGGCAAAACATTGAAACGGAAGTCGAGGAATTAGAGGAGTTATTATATAAAATACAATCCTTCGACCCCCCTGGAATTGCTGCCCGCAGTCTTCAAGAATGTTTAATGATACAATTGGAGCGTAAGCCTCAAGAAGACATCATAGTCATTTTAGCACTCAAAATTTTAGATCAATGTTTCGAAGAGTTTACCAAGAAACACTATGATAAAATTTTAAAGAAACTGGATATTGATGAGGAGAACTTAAAAGAGGCTATCGAGTTGATTACAAAGTTAAATCCGAAGCCAGGTAGTTCTCAAGGTAACAGCGCGCGTGCGCAATATGTAATACCTGATTTTATTCTTACGAATGACAATGACAAATTACATCTAGCACTCAATGCTAGAAATGCTCCTGAATTACGTGTAAGTAGATCCTACACAGAGATGATGGATACGTACAACAGAGCAAAGGACAAAGACAAAAAAATGCGTGAGGCGGTGTCTTTTGTTAAACAGAAGCTCGACTCAGCAAAATGGTTTATTGATGCGATTAAACAGCGTCAGCAAACTTTGTTAAGAACAATGTCCGCAATTATGAAACACCAGCATGAGTTTTTCTTAACTGGTGATGAAGCCTCTTTGCGTCCCATGATTCTAAAAGATATCGCTGAAGAAATTTCGATGGATATTTCCACAGTTTCTCGTGTGGCTAATAGCAAAGCTATTCAAACAGAGTTTGGTGTATTCCCACTGAAGTATTTCTTTTCTGAAAGTTTAACCACAGATAGTGGTGAAGATGTAAGTAGCAAAGAAGTAAAATCGAAACTGAAAGATTTAATTGAAGCGGAGGATAAAAAGCGTCCCCTTTCAGATGATAAATTAGAAAAGGAATTGAAAAAAATGGGATACAACATTGCAAGACGTACCGTTGCAAAGTATCGTGAGCAGTTGGATATTCCCGTAGCCCGTCTAAGAAAAGAGTTATAATGCATATAGGTTCAAAAATACTTTCGTATGTAGTGAACCCACTATTTCTGACTACTTTTTTGTTTTATCTATTGACGGTGCATTTCCCGGTTATCATAGTGCCGAACCCCGTGCTTACAAAATTGCTATTGGGCGTTTTGTTTATTGTTACATTTATTTTACCTGTAGTTTCCTTCGCGTTCATGAAAAAAATGGGGGTCATTTCTGATATGATGATTCCTATTCGAACCCAACGAATGCTTCCGCTATTGTATACCGCTGCAATATACGTGGCTGCCGGGATGATGATTTTCAGAGATAATAAACTAAATGATTTCCGCATTTCAGAAATGCTATTTCTTGTGGCAGGGCTTATGATTGTAGCTGGTGTCATCACCCTTTACTGGAAAATTAGTGCGCATGCATTAGGTGTCGGTGGAATCGTTGGCGTATTGTTAAAGTTAGTATTTAGTTTCTACGGAATTGAATATATTTTTGCATTAATAGTGGGAATTATTGTCAGTGGGGTTGTTATGAGTGCTCGTCTCTATTTAGGCGCACACACCTTAGCGCAAGTAGTAGCAGGATTTTTTCTAGGCGGGCTATATGCTTATATAGCTTCGATATACATCTTATGAGGTTATATGGATGGATATTGATTTTCAGTTGTACGATAATAGCTTGTTCACGAACTGAAAATAAAATAGCAATACAACCATTGGGCAATGTACCCACTGAAATTTTAGATTCAATACAACATGCTTTAAAACGAGAGACACATCATCAAATAGTGATGTTTAAACCCATAGCAGTACCTAATAGATTTACTACTATGGTAAAATCAACTCGCTATCGTGCAGATTCTATAATACATCATCTAAAAAAAATTCAACCTGATTCTATAGATTATACCATAGGTGTTACTTTAAAAGATATTTCTTGCACAAAAAAAGAAAATGGGGAGATCAAAAAACCTACGTCCAAATACGCTGACTGGGGTATTTGTGGTTTAGGCTTTTTAAATGGTCCTACTTGTGTTATCTCTACTTTCAGAATTAAGCATAAGGATAAATCCACCTTCTATTCACGGCTACAAAAATTATCGGTTCACGAGATTGGTCATAACGCTGGACTACCACATTGCAGTAATGAAAATTGTGTTATGAGGGATGCGGCAGAATCAGTTTCAACAATTGATAATGTAAAGTCTTATTATTGCTTGAATTGCAAAAAGAAACTCTGATTAAAATATTTATCTGCTCAACTTCTTTTGATGTTCAGTATGGTGCAGTTATATTACTAAACATCAGCTCGTCAATAACCCTAAATCATAATGGAACCACTTAAAAACCAGTTTTTTAATTTTAGTTTCTACAGCCAACTCTCTCAGCATGTGAAAGAAGTTTATCCGAAGCTTAATATAACAGATTTTAGGTGTGCATTTGATGCGAGTGAAAAGCTCGAATTAATGGACCGAGTCAAGCAGGTGGGGCATGTGCTTTTCGAATTTTTGCCTGGTACTTATTTAGATAAACTGTATTACATTAAAGAGTTAGGACCAAGGGTTACGGGCTTTCCAGGTATTTCGCTTCCCTTTTTTGTACAACACTACGGTGCTGACTATTTCGATGAATCAATGGAAGCGCTACATTATTTAACGCGCTTTTCAACTGCGGAATTTGCTATTAGACCTTTTATCAAAAGCGATCTTGAAAGGAGCATGGCTTTAATTTACACATGGACAAAAGATGAAAACGTTCATGTTAGAAGATTAGCTTCAGAAGGAACACGTCCTGCGTTACCATGGTCGTTTAAGTTTGATGCGTTTATTAAAAACCCAGCATTAACCCTTCCTATCGTTGAAGCTTTGAAAGAAGATAAAGACCTCTATGTAAAAAAATCTGTCGGGAATCATTTAAACGATATATCAAAGCATCACCCACAGCTGGTGGTAGATACGGTGAGTGCTTGGAATAAAAACAATGTGCATTCTCAGTGGATTGCCAAAAGGGCGGTTCGAACACTCATTAAAAATAGCTTTACCCCCGCTTTCGGAATTATGGGGTTTGAAGCTAATCCGAAGTACTTAATCGAAGATTTTAAAATCAAAAACACTGCTGTAAAAATGGGGGAATTCCTAGAATTTTCCTTTAGCTTAATTTCGCTGAAAAGAACCGAACAAAAGTTAAATATTGATTTTCAAATTGATTATTTAAAAAATAACGGAAAGCATCAACCGAAAATCTTCAAATTAAAGGAGATAAGTCTTCATCCACATGAATCACTATTGATATCGAAAAAACAACTATTTAAGGAGTTTACAACCCGAAAACACTATATGGGTATCCATGAGCTTTGCTTGATTATTAACGGTGTAAAATTCAACAAGATTACTTTTAATCTTACATCGTAATCCTTTTTTAGTAATAATGTATCATATTTTTAACCCAACAACACAGATATCATCTACTTGTGAGCTATCTCCTTTCCATATATTTATAAAAGAAATCAATGCTTCTTTTTGGTCTTCCATGGAATCGAGTTTACCGATTTCTAAAATCACTTTTTTTAAACCTCCTTTCATCAATTTCTTATTAGTAACCCCATTGAATTGATCTGCATATCCATCCGTAAACTGATAGATAATGTCACCTTTTTCAAGTTTTATCTCATGAAGTGTGAATGGTTTTTTAATTTTCGTATCGCAGCAACCAATGGGTCTTCTATTCGGCTTAAATTCAAGTATTTTTGAGTCCCTTAAAATCCAAACAGGGTTATTAGCTCCCGCCCATTGGAGTGTGTTATAGTTGGTATCTAGGCAACAAATTGAAATATCCATACCATCGTTTAAGTAACTATCTCCTTTCTGAAATGCTTGTTCTACTAAGTCAGCAACTCGATCCAAGATCTTCGATGGAACCACAATACCTTCTTCCTTTACTGCTTTATTGAGCGCATTAAAACAGACTAAAGAAACCATTGCTCCTGGCACCCCGTGTCCAGTGCAATCGGCCACGGCAAATAACACAAAATTATTCTCTACTGCTGAATTATCTGTTTTGTTAAAGCTATGCATCCAATAAAAATCTCCTGCTACAATAGCCTTAGGCATGTAATAGATGAATGACTCAAGGAAATATTTTTTTACCAGTTTTCCTTCTGGCAGTTTCGTTTCTTGCACTTTTTTAGCATAGCGAATAGAACTCCGAAGATCATCAATTTTTAATTCTAGTTGTCTTTTGGCTTGAACCAGTTCTTTAGTTCTTGTCATAAAACCATACTCCAAAGTTTCTTTTAAATCATTAAGTTTCTTTAAAGTTATCAGTTCTTTTGACCTATAATTTGTTATAATAATTGCCGTCATTATGCTCACAATTATTGACATTATAATATATTTAATTGATTCTCTTTCAATACCTTGCGCACGGTTATCAAGCATAGTGTCATCAATAAAAGAGACCATTACCCATGATGTCTCATCTTTATTGATTCGTTTAGAAAGCTTTTTTTCTATCTGTGAGTTGAAATTATAAGGGTAAATCCTTTTAAAGGAAAGAAAGCCATTAGGTAAGACAATGCTTTCTTGACTTTTTTGATTTACTTGTCTCCAAACATTCGGAAAATAAGACTCAAAGTCTTTATTACTATCGTCTCGAACAAAAGAAAACTTCTCATACGAAGCTGGTCCTGCTAAAATGCTGCCTTGCTCATTTAATAAAAAAAACTCCGATTGGTTTATTGAATTTATATTTTTGAGGTTTTTAATGAAGTTGTTGGCTTTGAAATTTAGGACGAGAACACCCTGTTTTTTGCCGTTGATCAGTATAGGGGTACCAACTCGTATCATTGGATTAAAGGGGAGTTCAATTTGCCCATTTTCGATATTAAGATCCAATCTTGATATATAAACCTCTCCCTCATTCAATGCCAGGGTGTTTTTGAAATAATCTCTATGCCGTTTATTTTGTAAATTATGCTTGTTCACAAGTGTAATTACAGAATCATTTTGATTGATTCGAATCAATTCATCACCATTTATGTCAATAAACCGAACTTGTTCATAATTAAAGTTGGAACGGGTGAAGTTTTTTAAATCCTCGATAGCGTATAAACTATCTTTGCGGTCTAATATAAACTGTTTCAAAGATCGCTGGTTCGATAAGAACTCAATATCCGTCACTAAAGGAATGAATGTTTTTGATACATAGTTTTCTTTCAAATGAAATTGGTGTAAAGCGTTATTATGAAGCAAATTATATAATTCAGATGTTCGTGTATCAAAGTGATATTTGATACAGACTAATGATATAGCCTCCATTATAATAAATACAATGAAAAAAATGCGGATGGTACGAAAGTGCCTCTTCATCAAAATAAAAATTTGGAAATAATACTTAATTTAAGCGAGTTCACTTTACAACTGCAAAAGAAAAAAATTATATTTTCAGTACGTGTTTTTTAGGAAGCAAAAAAAATACTCCTAGGTATTATTGAAACAACTAATATTAACTTTTAGCTGTTTTATTACATTTGAAAAAATAAACTACCTCAACAGATTTTATTCCATTCGACCAAATTAATTCGAATTGACAGCATCAACCGGATAAATAAACCTGTTGAGGTGTTTGTTATTTTATTATTACAAAGTAGGGTAATCGGTATAACCTTCAGCCCCTGGTGTGTAGAACAAATCAGAATTGGGTTCAGCAATTTTGGCGTCTTTTTCCATTCGTTCAACCAAATCAGGGTTTGAAATAAATGGTCTTCCAAAGGAAACAAGATCTCCTTTATCAGCTTCCAAGTCTTTTTCCGCTCGAGCTTTATCATATCCTCCACTGAGGATGTAGGGGCCAGAAAAATTATCCCGAATTAATTTTTTCATGCTATCCGGAACTTCTGGTGATCCCATGCTACTATGGTCTACAACATGAATATACAGTAGCCCCATTCCTGAAACTTGTCTAACTAAAAACTTGTAGGTTTCTTCAATGGAATCAAACGCTCCTGTTCCATTAAAAACGCCATACGGGGAAATCCGCATTCCTACTTTTTCATTTCCAATGGCTTCGATTATTTTTTCCGTTACTTCTAAGGCAAAACGTAAGTTTCTCTCTACCGAAGAACCATATTTATCTTTTCTGTGATTGGTAATAGGATTTATAAATTGTTCGATTAGGTATCCATTTGCCGCATGAATTTCTACTCCATCAAATCCTGCTGCGATAGCATTTTTTGCTCCCTTTACATACTCACCAATAGCCGCACTAATTTCATTAATACTCATACCATGTGGTACAGGAAAGTCTTGCATTCCATTTTCGTCAGTATACATCTGGTCTGGTGCTGCTAGTTCTGATGGACCTAAGACCCTTGCTCCAACAGGTAGATTATCCGGGTGAGAAACTCTACCAGTGTGCATTAATTGGAGGAAAATTTTACCTCCTTTTTCATGTACAGCAGATGTTGTTTTTTTCCATCCGTCTATCTGTTCTTGGTTAAAAACACCAGGAATTCGTGGATAGCCTAAGCCATTAGGTGAAGGTGATGTGCCTTCAGTAATGATTAAGCCCGCACCACTTCTCTGACTATAATACTCAGCCATCAATTCATTTGGTATATTATCTATGGCTCTACTTCTGGTCATTGGAGCCATTACCACCCTATTTTTTAGTTTAAGATCTCCCAACCTAAAAGTTGAAAATAATTTGCTCATATATGTGTTTGTTTTAATGTTTAAAGAATTCTTTAAACATTAAAACAGTTGTGAGATTCAATGGTTTCAAAAATCCCTGTTTTATTTACAATCTGGTCTAAAAAAAAGCCTTCAACTCAAATTATTGTAAATGGAAATTTTCTTGCACAAGGGAGAATTAAGCATAGTTCTCATAAAGTCTGGTTGCCAACTCTTTCATTTTGATTTTTAGGATAAAGGGGGAAATAATAGTAACATTTGCTCCCAACATTAATAACCAATGAGCAAAATAACTTCGCTCGGCTGTAGCAAAATGCATTTCAATTCTATTACCTTTTTCTTCTTCTTTAACAACCCCCATGTAGAATTTGCTTGAATCAATATAGCGGGCAACTTCTTTATCGATTTCAATAACACACAACTCAAGTTCGGTGGTTTGAATTAATTGCTCTAAATATTCTTGAATACTTACCCGTTGTAATCGGGAGTAAGCAACATCCAGGACTTGCAGATTACTAATTCGATCTAACCTAAAGTCACGATAATCATTTCTCATATGACAAAAAGCAATCAAATGCCAGCGACTATAATAAAAACACAAGCCGATGGGTTCAAGCTTCCGGCTGGTATGTTCACCCTTTCCGCCTGAATAATATTCAATGGCAATAATTTTAGAAGAGGCTAAAGCAGATTTTATTTGGTCTAGTTGCAGCTCTTCAATTCCTGATGTTGGTGACTTATTAGAAAAAGGATTGATCACGATATCATTTTCCAAGGTGTTTAATTCTTCTTTTTTCTCGGAATCTAAAACGGCTTTTACTTTAGTTAGTGCAGAATCAAAATTAGAAGTAGTTTTTTTGTCAGTCATGTTGGCAACGAGTTTTCCTGCTAGCAAAAGTGCCCTGGCTTCTTCGTGTGTAAACATTACCGGTGGAATATGATAACCTTCCATCAAAAAATAACCTATACCTGCTTCCGCCCCGATGGGAACACCTCCAGCCTCCAACGATCGAATATCTCTGTAAATTGTTCTTAAACTCACTTCAAAGCGAGTAGCCAAGTCCTCCGCTCGAACTACTCGTTTGCTTTGTAGTGTGGTAAGAATCGCTTGTAATCGGTCGATTCTATTCATTCCTTCTTAGTTGATTCCGATTTGAATCTCTGTAATATTTTCATCAGATGAAAAATCAACCCAATTTAAGTATACTTCTCTTATTTCACTGGTTGGCTGAATTTTATTCCATTGCAGTTCTTTAAAAAGTTCGTCATACGTTTGCACAATATTTTCTATGCTCCCTTTATGAATATGCGTCATGCAGGTAATATGATTCGTTTGCTTTATTTGAAACTGGGTGGCTTTTAGTGTATCGTTTTCCACCACTGGCAATGCGATTTCCAAGTCAAACTCTTTATCCATATCACCAGTTGCTCCATAATAGATAAACTCCAGCGGGCCGTTAGGTGTGATACCATTTTGTTGCACATCAGACATGAGAGAATTCACCAGTGGTTCTGATTCTTTAACTATTTTATTCAACGTAGTTTTTGTTGAAGCGACTAGTACATTTTTCGGTTGAATGGCTTTCTGTTCCATGATTTATATTGATTTTAGGTTAGTAATAACCAAACATAAATCGGACTTGTGACAACAGTATGTCAGTAGCTTATTTTAAAAAAAATATTTCTTGAAAAGGATCAAAAAAACAAACCTCTTCCTTTATGGAATAAAATGATTTTAGAATTTATACACTTTCTGAATGGTATTATTGACCTTAATAAAGTAAAGTCCCTCTCTGAGTTTAGATAAGTCAATTACTATTTTTTTCACCCCTGCTTTTTCTATACTCAGTGGATAAGTGTTTATTGGAATACCTTCAGCGTTTAGAATAAAAACAGCAGATATCTCACCTTCCTCTATTTCAAGGGTTATTTCACCTCGAGTAGGGTTCGGGTATACAGAAAGTTGGTCGCTATATTCACTTGAACCTATCTGAACTGCTCGAATAGGGGTGTAAGAAAAGGCACCATCAAAGTCGGTTTGTTTTATTCGGTAATAAGATAGCCCTTTCAAAGGTCGTTCATCCGTAGCAGAATATTCCAACAATTGACTTGAATTTCCAGCTCCTGGAATTTCCCCAATTTCATTCCAAGTTAGCCCATTTGCAGACCGCTGTATTTTAAAATTATCGTTGTTAAGTTCTGAAATTGTTTGCCATTTTAGACGAACTGTTCCATTTTCAACAAACGCGTTAAACGATAACAATTCAATTGGAAGTGGGTTGTCTGCTCCTAAAATAGGTTTAGAAGTAATAGAGGTATAGACCCATGGTCCATACACTTGTCCAGTAATAGCTATTGAAGCATCATATTTTATTCTGGCTCTAATTTTATTCTCAAAACCTTCTTTATCAATTTCAGCGGTAAGTTCTGTGCCCGCACTACCTAAATCTGTAAACACAGTAACTTCACCAGTCAAGGCAATACTGTTGGTAATAGGTACGCCTGTAAATACGTCTCCGTCAGTAACTACTTCCCAAACTAATTTTCCTTTTGCTCTACCTAAGTAGCTTTTAGCAAAAACACCTATACTGAAATCATCTTCCGCTTTATTGGATTGCAAAATTGGGGTGGTGGTACTGGTTTCATAAATACGCATAGCCCTTTTCAGCCCTCCAGATTTGTTTCCATGATAAATCAACGCTTCACCTTCATTGCTTTGTCCATTTTCAAACTCAGGAACTCCAATCAAAACATCGGAATAACCATCACCATTCACATCACCAGCAGAGGCGACAGCCCAGCCTGTTAATGCATTTTCTTGATTGGATTCCAATAATACTGTATCTGCTAAATTAATTCCAGTACTGGAACCTAAAAACAGGAATGCAGCTCCTTCAAAATTTTCACCCGCGGTATACGTAGAGGCACCCACTAGCACATCGGAATAACCATCGCCATTGACATCGCCTGCTGCGGCAACTGAAGCACCCATTGTTGCATTCGCTTGGTTAGATTCCAGCACTGTGTTGGCAGTGGTAGCTACACCGTAAAAGGAACCGTGGTGCACAAATACTGCACCTTCATTATTTTCTCCATTATCATATAACTGGGCGCCAATTAATACATCGTCATACACATCGCCATTCACATTTCCTGCTGAACTCACACTCCAACCTAAATAAGCCCCTGCCTGATTGGATTCAATAATTTGATCTGGGTCGGTTGACATACCATCTTTTGCTCCACGATAAATAAAGGCAGCACCTTCATTTGCCTCCCCATTCGTATAACCGTATGCACCTGCAATCACATCTGAATAACCATCGCCATTAATATCACCGGCAGAACTTACACTCCAACCTAAATAAGCACTGACGGTGTTTGATTCAAGTGTATCATATAACACTAACCCGCCAGATGAACCTTGATATACAAGAACTGCTCCTTCATCTAGCTCATCATTTGAAAATTTTGGCGCACCCACAACCACATCCGAATAACCATCACCATTAATATCGCCAGCATTGGCTACAGACCAGCCAAAATTTGCGTTCTCTTGATTTAATTCAATTATTAAATTTGGTGTTATACTGATGCCTGAGGCTGATCCCAAAAACAAAAATGCCGCTCCTTCAAAATTTTCACCATTATCATAGTTGGGAGCACCTATTATTAGGTCAAAATAACCATCGCCATTGATATCGCCAGCATTAGCCACACTGTAACCAAAGTTTGCTTCAACTTGATTGGATTCTAATATTACATCAGGGCTTGCGCTAATACCAGTTAAAGAACCATAGTATACAAAAGCAGCTCCTTCATCCGTTTCGCCATTATCGTAATTAGGTACACCGACTACGATATCCGAAAAGCCATCACCGTTGATATCTTCAGCAGTGGAAACGCTCCAACCTAAATTTGCATTTAATTGATTGGATTCAAGAGCTGTATTTTCAGAAGTACTTAAACTAAATGCTGATCCGTGAAAAACAAAAGCTGCTCCTTCACTGGACTCTCCATTAGTAAAATTATATGCGCCTGTAATCACGTCCGAAAATCCATCACCATTCACATCGCCTGCACAAGCCACACTTCTTCCTAAATTTGCACTCACTTTGTCTGATTCCAAGATCGAAATCGCTACAGATATTATCCCTGATGAGGATCCTTGATAAACAAAAGCACTTCCTTCATTTGCCTGACCATTGTCAAAATTGTCTGCTCCTACAATAATGTCGGAATAACCATCACCATTCACATCGCCTGCACAAGCCACGCTAAACCCAAAAAAAGCATCCACTTGATTGGATTCTAATGTTGTACTCGAAGCCGTATTGATACCCGAAGCTGAGCCATGATAAACAAAGGCACTTCCTTCATTGGATTGCCCATTGTCAAAGTTAAATGCACCGACAACTATATCTGAATAACCATCGCCATTCACATCACCTGCTGAAGCTACGCTCCGGCCAAATGTAGCAGACGCTTGGTTTTTCTCTAACAAAACGGATGATGCTAAATTCACCCCTGAACCAGAGCCTAAATAAACAAATACTACCCCTTCAAAAAATTGTCCGTTATTATAACCAGGCGCTCCTACAATAATATCTGAATAGCCATCACCATTGATATCTCCAGCGGAAGCAACACTATAACCCATTTCTGCAAAATCCTGATTAGACTCAGCACTAGTACTTGAAGTAGTGGAAACGCCTGATAAAGAGCCATGAAACACATAAAAACTCCCCTCGTTTGTTGATCCATTATCATAATCAGAACTTCCTAAAATAACATCGGAGAAACCATCACCATTCACATCGCCTGCAGTAGCTACACTTCGTCCCCAATGGGTATCTGCACGGTTCGATTCTAAGGTCGTAGCTATGGTCGTAGAAATTCCAGAACCAGAGCCATGATAAATGAACGCAGCTCCTTCGTTTGATTCTCCATTGGAGTAGTTTAAGGCACCAATGATTACGTCTGAATAACCATCACCATTCACATCACCGGCTGTTGCTACACTAATGCCAAATCGCGCATTGGTTTGATTAACTTCTAAAATAATTGCTGGAGTAGTTGAAATACCCGCTGCTGAACCATGGAAAATAAATACTGCCCCTTCTTCGCTTTGGCCATTGTCGTAATCAGGAGCACCAACAATAATGTCTGAATAACCATCACCATTCACATCGCCTGCAGAGGCAACACTATTCCCAAACTTGGAATTAATTTGATTACTTTCTAATTGTGTGTTAGCATTAAATGGTGTTCCTGCAGAAATAATTGGATCAATAGTTATGGGGAATGCAGCATTTGAGGTGTTCACCACGATGTCATAGCTATTATTCGCGTTAACATCAAAATAAGCGAGTAGGGGTTGCTTATTACTATCCCAAACCACTAAATCAGAATAGTTAAAACTCGTTTCACCTGCAAAAAATTGAAGTGCTTGTGACGATAACTGCTTTATTGTTGCGCCATTTGCTTGTAACCTTACACGAACTTCGTTGGTTGCTGTAGGTACATAATCAATAATAAAATTTTGTCTTAGCCCTTCTTTAGAGTTTACATACTGCTCTGAAAATTTTTCATAATTATATTGAAGTTGATTTTCAGATTTTTCAATAGTAAACGAATTGTTTGGGGCAGCCCAAAATAGTTCATCAGCATATACACCGACAGTGGTGATATCAAAACGCCACTTCTGGATGGAATCGGTGCGAGGATTGACTGCAAAGTTACCAGGTGAAAAAGTCGTCCGAAGATTGTTTTTTCTGTTAGGGCTGGTATAAGAAATATCGCCATCTAATGAACTAATTTTATATTCACCCTCCTGAATTGAGGTAGAAACTTTTTCAGTCCAATTATTTCTATTAGTATCTTTTGAGCACTTAACATTTTCATGTTGCTCTTTCGATTTTAAATGAAAAAAAGCTGCTAAAAAGATTCCTATTAGCAAAAACAAGCTTAAGAGGAGGCGTGTTTTTTTCATGGTTTATGTTGTTTTCAACCTGACAAACAAAAGGTTGTAGTAGTTAGATAAGTAAATCTAGCTAAAACGAATTCTAAAGTAAAGAATATAAAGAGTTAAAAAATATGTTTTTTCTTACGTGCTATTTATTCTTCTCGTTTAGGACCAAACATTCGAAACGCTTCTATTGCGATGAGGATAAAAATAGTGGTTTGTAAATAGTTGTTTAGCTCCAAATGTAATTGGTCCGTGTTCATATATTTATAAATAAGCATCCCAATAATTAAGGCTATAAATACAAACCGAAGTACATCAAGTATTTTATAAAGTAATTTCATTTTATCGTTCTAATTCTATTTTTAAAAACTTGGCTGTATAGCTTTTTTTATTTTTAACAACTTCTTCTGGTGTTCCTTCACAAACAATCGTACCTCCCTGTGCGCCACCTTCAGGACCAATATCTACGATGTGATCGGCAACTTTTATCACATCTAAATTATGTTCTATTACCAGTACTGTATTTCCTTTGTCTACTAATTTGTTTAAAACAATCAGTAAGTGTTGAATGTCTTCGAAATGCAACCCAGTAGTTGGTTCGTCTAATATGTACAGGGTTTGGCCCGTATCTTTCTTACTAAGTTCTGTAGCCAGCTTTACTCGTTGGGCTTCGCCACCAGAGAGAGTGGTTGCATGTTGTCCAAGAGTGATGTAACCCAAGCCCACATCTTGAAGGGTTTGAATTTTCCGAAGAATTTTTGGCTGATTGTCGAAAAACTTCACCGCATCATTTACGGTCATGTCCAACACATCTGAAATTGACTTTCCTTTAAACCGCACCTCTAGCGTTTCCCGATTATATCGTTTCCCTTTACAACTTTCACAATCAACATGCACACTAGGTAGAAAATCCATTTCAATGACTTTTACCCCGCCACCTTCACATTCTTCACATCGACCACCTTTTACGTTGAAAGAAAAACGACCGGGTTTATAACCTCTGATTTTTGCCTCGGGCAATTGTGTGTAAAGTGTTCTAATATCTGAAAACACGCCTGTATAAGTTGCGGGGTTGGAGCGTGGTGTTCTTCCAATCGGGGACTGATCTACTTCTATTACCTTATCCAACAATTTTAATCCATCTATTGCCTTATACGGCAATGGATCCTTACGTGAACGGAAGAAGTGCTGTGAAAGAATGGGGTGAAGAGTGTCGTGTATTAATGTGCTTTTTCCGCTTCCACTCACTCCAGTGATGCAAACCATCTTTCCTAAAGGGATGGTAAGGGTCACGTTTTTTAAGTTGTTTCCTGTGGCATTTTTTAAGACCAGTTTCTCACCATTACCTTCTCTTCTTTTTTCAGGTACGGCAATTTTCATTTCCCCTGCCAAGTACTTTGAGGTGGTGCTCTTGTTTTTTAAAATTTCTTGTGGGGTTCCTTCAGCCACTACTTGACCTCCCAATCGGCCAGCACCAGGACCAATGTCCAGCAAATAGTCTGACTCCAACATCATGTCTCGGTCGTGCTCCACTACTATTACTGTATTACCAATGTCTCTTAAATTTTTGAGTGCCTCAATTAATTTTACATTATCGCGTTGGTGAAGCCCAATACTTGGTTCATCCATGATGTAAGACACTCCTACAAGTTGAGTTCCTATTTGTGTAGCTAACCGGATCCGTTGTGCTTCGCCACCAGAAAGTGTCCTTAATGGACGGTTCAATGAAAGATAGTCTAGGCCCACATCGAGTAAAAAACCGATGCGTTTTCGAACCTCTTTCATCACCTCTTCTCCGATAATTTTTTGTTTATCCGAAAGCCTATCTTCTACATTATTCGCCCAATCAGATAAAGCGCTAATATCGACCATGGCTAATTCAGAGATGTTTTTTTCACCGATTTTAAAATGCAACGATTCTTTTTTCAAACGAAGGCCATGACATTCTGGACACGTCATTTTTTCGAGGTGATCTTGTAGCAATCGGCTATTAGGGTCAGATTCCAAATAGCGCACGAGGTAATTTAAAATACCATCAAACGCTAACTCATAACTGATTTTTGTACCTACGTTCGATTTGGTCTCGATATCAAAAGTTGTTCCGTGAAGTAATTTATCTAACAATTCCTTATCAATATCTTTGATAGGAGTGGTGATATCATACTTGTGACACTTAAGGACTTTTTCTATTTCTTGAAACAACCAATTGCGTTTATAATCACCCAAGGGTACTATTCCTCCTTGGTAGATGCTTTGACTATCGTCAGGAATGATTGATTTTTCTGTAAATTTTTCAATCTCACCCAACCCATTGCAAGTCGGACAAGCTCCATAAGGCGAATTAAAAGAAAAGGAATTGGGAGCTGGCTCGTCATATGAAATGCCACTTGTCGGACACATCAGGTGTTGGGAGAAGTGACTCAAAACACCACTTGGATTAATGACACTAATGATTCCGTCACCTTGTTTTAATCCTGATTTAATGGATTGTGCAATACGAAAGCGCTCTGCTTCTTCCACCACAAGCCGATCGACCACAATTTCTATGTCGTGAGTTTTGTAACGGTCTAGCTGCATTTTGGGTACTAACTCCAAAATTTCGCCATTGACACGCACTTTTGTAAAACCTGATTTTCTAATCTGAACAAACAGTTCACGGTAATGCCCTTTTCGACCTTTAACCACGGGAGCTAGAATGGTAAGCACTTCGCCCTGATGTTGTTTTAAAAGAATTTCGATGATTTGGTCTTCCGTCATTTTAATCATCTTCTCGCCTGTCACATACGAATAAGCTTCGCCCGCACGAGCAAACAAGAGACGTAAAAAATCATATATTTCGGTTAGTGTGCCAACCGTTGATCGCGGATTTTTACTTGTTGTTTTTTGTTCAATGGATATCACTGGACTCAAACCATCTATCTTGTCGACATCAGGGCGTTCCATGTTTCCGATAAACGAACGGGCATAAGAAGAAAAACTTTCCATATACCTCCGTTGTCCTTCGGCATAAATAGTATCAAAAGCCAAAGAAGATTTACCACTGCCGCTAACACCAGTAATCACGACCAGCTTGTTGCGAGGAATTTTTACATCAATATCTTTCAGATTGTGTTCCCGCGCGCCATATACTTCAATGCTCTCTTCTCGTTCCGTCTTTTTTGCCATGTTATGATCTGCTGGTATCTTTTTTAACTTTCTTCAAATATAGCTCGCTTTTCTCATTATGCTCGGCTTTTTCCACTGCTTCTTTAATGCTGTCTTTTGTAAAATGAGTAGGCTTCACACTATCAAGAACAACTTTCGCGTTGCTTTGTTCCTTCGGTGCATTTTTCTTTTTCAAAGGAATTTTCAAGGTGTAATTTTTTTCACTCAGTGTCAATGAATTACCAACTAGCCAGGGGTTATATTCTTTCAAATCATCTAAATTTACATTGTGGGTTTTAGCAAAAACAGAAAGATTTGGAATAGAAGCAGTTACCTTCATTTTTTTATGTGCAGGAAAGCCAATTTTTGCAGGGTTGAAACCGTATTTCTGTTGATGTTCAATAATTTCTTTAAGTGCCACTATTCGATATACATATTGTCCCGTCTCTTTATTGAGATTCAGGTTGTAATAACTTTTCTTACGCTGTACTTTCAACTGTCTTTTTATTCCACTTACTCCCATGTTATAAGACGCGGCTACGTTGGTCCAGTTACCTAATTGTTTGTGTGCTCTTTTTAAATATTTGCAGGCCGCATGGGTTGCTTTAATTGGGTCATATCGTTCATCTATTTCCTCGTTAACAGTTAAACCCATTCTTCTAGCCGTAGAGGGAATGAACTGCCAAAAACCAGCTGCACCTTTGGGAGAAATCGCATTGGATAAACCACTCTCAACTACCGCTAAATATTTAAAATCATCGGGTACGTTATGTTGAGCTAATATTTTTTCAATCACGGGAAACCAATAATTTACCCGTTTGATGATGATGTTTGTTTTCCTACGAAGATAATTGTAATGATACATCTCCTTACCAAATTTTTCTTCGACATGGTTAAGGTCAGCGGGAACCCGTTCTTCACAAAAAAACAAGGTGTCGGGTTTATTAAGTGAATAAACCTGATAATACTTAATGCCTTTATAGTTCAGTTGTTCGGCTTGTGATTGTCTGAACTTGATGAAGGCAGCAATGGCAGCAATTGCTACAAAAATTCCAAGTAGTTGTTTTTTGCTCATCAGTAAGGTGTGAAGATACGGAATCTTGTTTTTGAAAGCTTGTTTCTTTTCAACGCTTTTTTCTATGAGACATCAAAAGCTTTAACTATTTTGAGTGAATGTGGTTACGTATACTTCCTCTCTTTCTATTTGTGAGCTCTTTTTCAAATGCTCAAAAACCCATATTCACAGCTCAAAAACCTATAAAACACATTCAAAGCTATGCTTCTTTAACTACTGCTGATTATTATTTATTTAATCTGGAAACAGTTTTAAAAACAGTAACATTAGAGCAAAAAATTGTACTACCAAATCGAATAGGAGAAATTGATGAATTCACTTTAACTAATAGCCAAACCCTATCCCCCACACTTCAAAAACAGTTTCCTTCCATTTTGTCTTTTAGTGGCTATGCAACTGCTAATACTGAGAAGAAAATTAGAATCGACTTCAATGAAAAAGGATTATTCGCTTGGATAAAATCACCAACAGAAAGCTACTTTATACATTCATTAGACAATATTAATGAGCTAATTGTTTTTGATGAAACCAGTTACAAAACAGCAAATAAGCAGACCTACACTGAACTAGAGCCTCGAAAATTAATTGAAGCAGCTAGTCCATCAGCCCTAAAAACAAGAAGAGCTCAGAAAGCTAACGGAGGGAAGTTGCGCACCTACCGTTTGGCTGTTTCCTGTACGGGTGAATATGCCGCCTACCATGGAGGCACCAAAGCATTGGCTTTATCGGCCATTGTTACTTCGATCAATCGAGTAAACGAAGTTTTTGAAAATGATTTAGCCGTTCGCCTTGAACTCATTCCTAATATGGAAGTTCTACTCTTTACTAACCCGGCAACAGATCCTTATGTAGATAATAACTCCAATCAATTGATTGATGAAGTGCAAATACAAATTGATCAATTAATCGGTAAAGATAATTATGATGTCGGTCAAGTATTTTCAACTGGTGGCGGTGGAATTGCTCAACTGGCTTCGGTATGTGGCCCATTAAAAGGTAGTGGTGTTACTGGTTCCTCCAACCCAATTGGCGATCCCTTTGACATTGATTTTGTCGCTCATGAATTGGGCCATCAATTTGGAGCAGAACATACGTTTAATTCAGATCAAGAAAACTGTTCTAATACGGGTTGGGAATTTGCCGCATATGAACCTGGTAGTGGGTCGACAATTATGGCTTATGCAGGAATTTGTGAACCCCATAACCTCCAACAACAAAGTGATGCTTATTTCCATACGCACAGTATTGATGAGATTGTAACTTATATCAATGGGAAAGGAAGTACCTGTGGTTCAGTAACACTGCTAGATAATACTCCTCCAACGGTGACCGTACCAGAGAGCGGTTTTTTTATTCCTATTTCTACTCCTTTTAAATTGACTGGCTCAGCAAGTGATAATGAGGATCAGTTCTTGACCTATTGTTGGGAAGAGTATGACTTAGGCCCATTTGGCCCACCTACCTCTCCGCAAGATAATGCACCTCTATTTAGGTCCTTTATTCCTTCATTTTCTCCTAGTCGTTATTTCCCTCAATTGGGAGATGTCGTTACTGGTCAAAGCACTTTTGGTGAGTTGCTCCCGACTTATTCACGGGATTTAACCTTTCGATTGACGGTGCGTGACAACCATCTGGAAGGTGGCGGTGTAAATGATGCACAGGTTGCTTTTAAGTCAACTGATCAAGCAGGTCCTTTTGTAATAACCTCACAGGAAACACCTTCAAGTTATGAGGTCAATGAAATCATAGAAGTTACTTGGAATGTAGCAAATACAAATGCATCCCCTGTGAATTGTAGCTTTGTAAAGCTTTTGTTGTCAACAGATGGGGGATATACTTACCCCATTACCTTACTTGAAAATACTCCTAATGATGGTAAGGCAGATGTTACAATTCCCAATACCTTAACCTCCGCTGCACGCATTAAAGTGGAAGCTATCGACAATGTGTTTTATAACATCAATACGGTGGATTTTAATATCATAGCACCTTCAACACCCAGCTTTGCCTTAAACATTTCGCCACAATTTCAAGATATTTGTCCGCCAGACTCTTTTGTCTATGCAATATCTTTAACACGCTTTTCAGACTTTAATGAAAACGTAAACTTGAGTGTAAACAACTTACCAAGTGGTTTAAGTTATTACTTTACTGATAATGAGTTGACAACGACTGATTCAACAGAATTGATATTGAAGGTTCAAAACGGGCATGTTTCAGACAACTACGAAGTGATGGTGGTTGCAACTTCCTCAAGTCTGACACGGCAACAAGAAATAAGCTTGCGAACGCATGTGGAAAATCAATTAGTTGTTAAAGAATTACAATTACCAGAAAATAATGAAATCGGTGCTGGTTTGCGACCTGTTTTTAAATGGCAAGCTTTTGATGATGCGGATGATTATGTAGTGGAATTGAGTACTGAAAGTTCTTTCGAAACGAAAGAAGTGTATAAAAACATTACCTCAAACGAATGGGAATATAAAAACACACTTGTTGCTAACACTACTTATTTCTGGCGTGTAAAGGGAATGAATAATTGTGGATCATCTGATTATACGACTCCTTATCAGTTTACTACTGTTAATACAGTTTGTCAAACAGTTAAAAATGACACACCAGTTCCTTTGCCGAATGGAACCAGGCTGTTTTCCTCCACCATAAGTTCTACACTTACTGGATTAGTTACCGATGTGAATGTTAAATCCATCAAAGGAGTTCATGAATACACCAGTGATTTACTGTTTTATTTAGAGTCACCTTCGAGTAAAAGTGTGAAATTACTTTCTGATGTATGTGATAGTGATTTTGGGGAAGATTTTAATATGGGATTTGACGATGCTTCCACTTCAGGATTTCCCCTATGTCCACCCACCGATGGATTTATTCACCTACCCATAGAACCTTTAGCTGGTTTTATTGGCGAGAAAGCACATGGTAACTGGTTACTTTATATTCGAGATGAATTTGAAGATTTTGATGCTGGAACACTTGAAAGTTGGGAGTTAGAAATTTGTGCTGGTCAACCTGTAACCGTTATAGACCAAGAAGTAAAAAACAGCATCTCTGTTTTTCCTAACCCTACCACTGGCGTCATAGAGTTTGAGGGCAAGTCTGATAATAGCTTGATTAAAATTTATGATAGCTTTGGACAATTAGTAGGTGAAACGACCAACCACCACTTTGACACGATAGCCCTTAAATCAGGTGTTTATTTTTATGTGCTTTCAAACCAAGGGTTACCACTAAGAGGCAAGTTTGTTAAGTTTTAAACTATTTTAACAAGTCGTTGATGACAGGACGGTATTTTACTTTTTTATCGGGCTCAAAAAACGAAAAGCTTGATCTACGCGTTGTGAAATCATCTTCAGTCATCACCATTTCATATTTTCTGGAATAGGATAATGCCATGGCTAAATAAGTGGGTAAAGTGCTGTTCGTAGTCCCTTCATAATTTAGAACTGAAAAAGTATCCGTCCCATATTTTGAAAGTAGCCATAATGCTTCTTCTTTAGCCAATCCAAGTTTTAAAGCGTTACGCAAAGCTTCCGCTTCTAATTCATAAAAATGCGCTTCATTGTTAGCTTGTCCACCCACTAAATTAATATTTGCAGTGTCGCACGGAGTGATATTCTTCATTCGCTGAGCCACCAGATCGGTTGCTTTTTCAGCCATTTTTCTGTAACCTGTTAGTTTACCTCCTGCAATAGATATCAAACCCGAATCCGCAATAAATACTTCATCTTTTCTGGAAATCTCTGATGGTTGTTTTCCTTCTTCATTAATTAAAGGCCGCAAACCAGACCATGTAGAAATAATATCTTCGTTGGTAAGATGTAAGGAAGGGAATTTAAGATTAACCGTTTTTAGTAAATAAGAAATATCTTCTTCTGTAACATCAGGATCAGCGAGGTCTCCCTTATAAAAAGTATCAGTGGTACCTAAATAGGTGATGTCACCAGCTGGTACCGCAAAAGCCATACGGTTATCGTGGGTGTCAAAATACACGGCATTGTTAATAGGGAGTCGTTCATTTTTAAATACTAAATGCACGCCTTTGGTTAATACTAATTTATGCTCTGCACTTACATCATCACGCTCGCGTACGTCATCCACCCATGGACCTGCTGCGCTAATTATGTGTTTAGCTTTCACAGTTTTTCGTTCACCGGTAAATTGATCAATCACCTTAATCCCTGCTATTTTTTGAGAAGCATCAAATACAAACTCTTCTGCTTTCACATAATTGAGTGCTTTACCACCTATCTCTACTGCTGTCTTGATATTTTCTAAAGTTAAGCGCGCGTCATCTGTTCGGTTTTCAAAATATTTTATGGAACCCACAAGTTTATCTGGGTTTAGGGTGGGTTCTCGTTTCAATGTTTCTGCTTTATTGTAGCTCTTAGATAAAAATTTCTCTTGAATCCTTACAAGCCATTCAAAAACCCACATCCCCAATCTTAACTCCCATTTTTTCATAGAACCACCCTTGTATATGGGGACCATTACTGGAATAGGGTGCACAATGTGTCGAGCATTATTGCGTACGACTGCTCGCTCTTTGCCCACCTCAGCTACTAACTTAAAATCTTTTTGCTTGAGATAACGAATGCCACCGTGTACAAGTTTAGTAGAACGGCTAGAGGTTCCTGCACCAAAATCCTGCATCTCTACCAATAGGGTTTTTATACCCCGTGAAGTGGCATCTAATAAAATGCCGGCACCAGTAATTCCTCCCCCAATCACGATAAGGTCAAAAGATTCCGCTTCAAGGTTACTAAACCATTGTTGACGAGTTTGGCGAGAGAATTCAATTTTCATATAGTGCTTTTAACGACTATCTAAATTAATTGTTTATTCAGTTTAATCTAGTTTTTTATTTTAGTAACGCTAACTTTACTGTTAAAGAAAGTAATTTATATTATGAAAGCTTTATTACTACAATTCATTACACTAACAGCATTTGTTTATTCAGCTACTGCTCAAACAATAACATTTACTGATCTCAATTTCAAAAATGCCTTAATAAACTATGTTCCTAAAATTGATTTAAATAACAATGGGGAGATTGAGGTAAGTGAAGCTGAATTTATAACTCAACTTGATGTTAGCAATAAAGACATTCAATCACTTAATGGTATCGAAGCTTTTATCAATTTATCTGTGTTAAATTGCAGCAATAACTCGCTATTGTATATAAATTTAATCAATCAAAAACTGACGAGTTTGATTTGTTCTTACAACGAAATTTCAACATTAGGTATAGAAAGTTTAGTTAATTTAAAATACTTGAATTGTGAAGCGAATTTTATAAAAGACTTAAGAATTGGGACCATAGATTCATTACTAACTCTTATCTGTAGTGATAACCCATTAAACAAATTGGACTTATATACTAATCCAACTATTCAAGAGATTACAGCTACATCCTGTCAATTAGAATGGGTAGATGTGTCTACTCTTGAAAATTTAACTTGGTTTGTATGTAACGGTAATAATATTAAAACACTAGACCTTACAAAAAATAAGAAGCTACGATTTATTGATTGTGGCGGTAATGAACTTACCAATCTTGATTTAAGTAACAATCCCGAATTGACAGAAATAGATATTTATTCAAATTTATTTACTTCCTTCGATTTTTCAGATAATTTAAAGGTGGCTTACATAATAGCCAACTATAACCCACTAACTCAGGTAGATTTAAGTTGTTTGCCCGTTTTTAATGCTTTTGAATGTTATAATTGTAATCTTAAGTCATTAGATCTTAGAGGAAACGCAGAAAATCTATACCTAGATGTTCGTGGTAATGACAGTCTTACAACAGTTTGCATAGAGACAAGTCAAAGTTTTGGTTATCTGGACAGGGAAGAAAACACACAAATAAGCACAGAATGTGCTAAAGGCATAGGTAAATGTTCAATAATAACAAACCTTGATAACAATCTTACTTTCAACAAGACCCTTATAAAAACAGTTGATTTACAGGGGCGTGAAGTAGACCAAAATAGCACTGGCTTAGTGATAGAGTTTTATACCGATGGGTCCAAAGAAAAAATATGGAGACAATAAAAGCGTCTTATAAAAAACTTCTTTAGGGAAATCCATCGCTTTTAAATCAATTGTCGAGTGAACACCACTAATCAAGCAATGTAATATCCTATCCGTTTCCATTAAACCCGGGATAGCATGACATGCCACCATCAACAAAAAGGGTTTCTCCATTCACGTATTCTGAATGATCAGATGCTAACCAAAGGGCTGCTTTTCCAATATCATTGGGCTTTCCAATTTGATTATAAGGAATTAGTTCTTTAATCTTTTCTTGCTCAGCGATGGTATCCATTTCCTCTTTATTAATGTTAGTACGTATGGCACCAGGAGCAATACTATTACACCTTACGCGTTGCTCCGCATAACCTTGACAAATGCTTTTCATCAACATCAGTATACCGCCTTTAGAGGCTGCATAATTGGCATGTCCCGACCAAGGAATTATTTCATGTACCGAACTTATATGAATGATTTTACCTAGTGAATTAGAAACCTCAGGACGCATTCCTCGCTTCATAAACTCTTTTAGCGATTCCCTTGCACATAAAAACTGTCCTGTTAAATTAACATCTATCACTTTTTGCCATGCATCAAGAGGCATTTCGTGAAGTTTATAGTCTATTTGAATTCCAGAATTTGCGACACACACATCTACTGTCCCAAAATGAGAAATTGTTTTTTGAAAGAGATTAACAACATCCGCTTCTTTACTGACATCGGCTCTTATAACTATAGCTTTTCCGTAATCATTTTTGGAGTTGATTTCGTTAGCTAATTCCTCAGCTGCTTCTTTACTCGAGTGGTAATTTATTACAACATTACTTCCTGCAGCTGCTAGACTTAAAGCAATAGCTGAACCTAGTCCTGAACTTGAACCTGTAACTATGCTGGTTTGATCTTTCAAACTTATGTTAATCATTTGTTGGGGGTTATTTCAATAACCTCTATGCTAAAAATTATACCTAATAAATCGGTAACAATCTAAACAGGGGTGGTTAGTATAAAAAATGGACTTAAAAAGTACACTAGACTTAAATAAATAATTATTCTAATTCCAACTCTTTTAAAATCCCACCAGTCATGCGATTTATTTCGAGATAATTTGCCCATTGATTGTAGAAACTTTCCATCAGCTGAAGTTCACTATTGAGATAGTCCAACTGAATCATGCGGTAGTCAAATGAATTTAAAATTCCATTTTCCCAACGTTCCGTACTCAATTCACTGTTTAATTTACTGGTAGATTTTTTACGTTCGCTTACAGCGGATATTTGTTTTTGAGTTTCATAAACCGCATAGGATTTTTTTAAATCACTGCTCATCGTCCGTTTCATGTCTTCAATTTTATATTCTGTAGCTTCTAAATTCATTAAAGCCTCTTTAATATTTCGTTGGGTTTTATTCCCATCAAATAAATTCCAAGCTAAAGTGAAATTGATGTACCCTTGGTAGCTTCTACCTAACCCTATTCGCGCATTTGTGTTTTGCTCGTCTTGTATTTGAGTTAACAAACTACCAAATGGTGCAAGAACTGAAACGTTTCCACCCACCCCGGCATCTAGATAAACGAGCGGGTACAACGCACTTTTTTGAAGTTTGCTTTGGTTTTGAATTAACTGTGTATTTAAATATTCCTTTTTTAACGTATGGTTATCCGCTAACATCACTGTTTCAATTTTTGTTATAGGAGCTACATCAGGGGCTTTTGTTAACGAATCAACAAAAACATATTGGCTATCTACTGGTGCGCCCAACACAAGGTTTAAGTTACGAACGGAGTTGTCATAGTTAATTTGTGATAGTAAAAAACGAGTGGAATCATCGAGGTGGGCATTTTCAATTTGTAACAGATCAAACGTGGTTAGTACACCTAATTCTTTTTTCTCTTCTGCCAGATTAAGTTGTTCATTCGAGTTTTTGAGTAATGATGAAACTACTGACAGCTTCTTTTGTTCGACTAAACAGCGGTAATAGGATAGGATAATTGCCTGAACTACATTCTCCACAACGATAGAAGCGTTTTCATTGGACTGTTCTTCGAGTATTTCAAGCTGATGTTTTGAAACCTTAATACGGTACCCGTTAAACAAAACCCAACGTGCATTAAGTACGGGAATTGTGCTTGCAGTAAAGAGTTGGCCATTGATAAAGGATGCAGGATTATTATTGTCAAGGAAGACCTGGTTTTGTTGCACATTAAGTGAAATTGTTGGTCCACCACCTGCCTCTGTGTAGGTGTTGTTCATTTCAGCCACCTCATGGGCTAAGTCCGCTATTTTAATTTGAAAATTGTTTTCCAAACCCAACTGAATGGCATCAGATAACGATAAATTTTGTTGTGAAAAACCTAGACAGGTAAACAGCAATGCTAATGATATGGTTATATGCTTTCTCACCTTTTTTCCTCTGCTTGTTCTTTTAAACGAATACTTTCACGGTAAGCAGGTTCAGCTTTTTCGGACTTAATTTTATAGCCCTCCCAATAGGACCAGAACCATCTCTTAGCATCATTAAGTGTTAAAATAAGCGTAGGGAAATATAATAACACAAAAAAAGTACCGAACATTACTCCATAAGTCAAAGAAATTGCCATCGGCACTAGGAATTTTGCTTCATTACTTTTTTCAAAAATTAAAGGATATAAACCCACTACAGTGGTGATTGATGTCAACATTATAGCTCTAAAACGGGACTTTCCAGCATTATAAACAGCTTGTTTTACGGATTGACCTAACCTTATTTGTGTATTGTATTTATCAAGAAATACTACGGCATCATTAATAATTACACCACATAATCCTATTAAACCAAATTGACTCATAATTACAATACTTTGATCATGGATGAAATGCCCTAAATAGGCACTAGCTACGCCAAAAGGAATCATAATCAAGATAATAATTGGTTGCGACCACGATCGAAATGCTAATGACATTACTAAATAAATACAGATCACAACGATGATTATTACACGATTTTTAGAGTCGTTAAACTTTTGCTGCTCGCGTTCCTGACCACCCTTCACAATACTTATTGATGAATATTTGTCTAAAATAGGGGGTAAAATTTCAGTGTTTATTTTTTCTAATAAATTATCCAGTGACTTGTCAGGATCTACTTGTGAAGCTTCAATTTTAATTTCCCGCTGTCCAGCATGGTGTGCAATTGTTACAATGCCTCGCTCAATTTCATAACTAGCAATTTCTCTAAAAGGCACTTTTAAACCTGTGGGCGTAACAATTTGCATGGAGTTTAAATCAGAGAAAGAAGCTCTATCTTCTTTAGGATATCGCACCACAATTTTCACATCATCTTCATTTCGCTGAATACGCTGTGCTTCTTTTCCAAAAAATGCATTTCGCACTTGTAAGCTGACATCACCTATGGTTAGTCCAAGGTACTTGGCTTTTGGTTTTAAAGTAATGTTGAGCTCTTTTTTTCCTTCAATGTCATTGTCGATAACATCTTTTAACTCCGGAAGAGCTTTTAACTGTGCTTTTAATTCGTCTTTTGCTGCGTAAAGTTCCTTTGTATTCGGACTCATTAAACCGATTACTACTGGTTTACCAAAGAACGTCTTTCCCTCTAGTGCAAACTTGGTGACATCCTCAATATCACCTATTTCCTCTCTTATTTTTGCAGAAATGAATTTGCTGGAATAGTTTCGTTCTGCTTCATTTTGAAGTTTTATCACTATTTCTCCTGCATGCCCTCCCGTCTCAATACTATTCCCACCCACGGCCAGCGAAGTAGATATAATAATATTAGAAGTGTCTTCACGCTCTTTTTTGATTTGCTCATTTACCCGCCATATGGCTGCTTCACATCGTTGAAGTCGTTGCTCAGTAATTTGCTCATCGGTACCTTGTTGCATGACCAATTCAAGTGTAAGCTTATCCGAATCAAGAAAAGGGAACAAAGAAAAGTTGAGTTGTCCACCTTGAATTAACCCGATAATCAATCCAAAAGTGATGATTGGAACAGAAAGTGCTATAAGCGTACGCCAGTGAATCACAAACCGAAGTGCCCGACTGTAAAGTTTGTTTTTTACATAATTGACACCTTGGTTCACAGCGATAATAAACCTGGTTTGTTTACCCAGTGTGGATTTAGAGCTCAAATGTGCGGGTAAAATAAACATGGCTTCGAGTAAAGAAACGGTGAGACATGCAATAACGATGATGGCAATTTCTTTAATAAAATCGCCTATGTAACCCTCAATGAAAAATAAACCAACAAAAGCTATAATTGTGGTAAAAACAGAAATGAAGACAGATGGAAGCACTTCCATCAGTCCATCCACAGCAGCTCGTAGTGGTGACTTTCCTTTTTCTAGATGCATGTAAACATTCTCTGAAATTACAATTCCATCATCCACTAAAATTCCTATCACTAAAATCATCCCAAAAAGCGAAATTTGGTTGATGGTCACGCCCATGATATATCCCACGATGATCATCCCTAAAAAGGAAACTGGAATCCCCATTGCTACCCAAAAAGCGAGACGAAGATTAAGAAATATACCCAAAGAAATCATTACTAAGACGAGACCCATCACTCCATTTTCAGTTAAAATTTTTAACTGTTCGTTCAACGGGATGGAACTGTCTTCAATAATGTCAATTTGAGCCTCAGGGTTTAGTTTGTTAAACTGAGTGATGTATTCTTTTAAATAATCGGTAATTAGAATAATATCTTCCTCAGCTAATTTCTCTATAGTGAAACCGATAGCTCTTTGTCCATTAAAGTAACGTTTATTAGGACTTTCAGCTAACTGGAATCTAACATCCGCTAGGTCTTTTATTTTTAAAATCCCTGCACTTGATGTGGTTCTTACCACAATGTTCTCAATGTGCTCAGCATCCAACTCCTTACCTTTAGAGCGAATAAGTAACTCTTCTTTCCCAGTTTTAATTGTTCCTCCAGAAACATCCACATTACTAAACTTAATAGCATCTACTATTTCATTGATAGTCATTTGATAACGGTCAAGCTCCATTTTATGCACTTCTACTGCCATTTCTACCTCTGGCATGCCGTCCATTTTTAACTGAGAGATAACTCTGGAGTTTAAAAAATCATTCTTCACCTTAATGGCTAAGTCTCGCAAGTCTAAAATATCCGCGTTGCTGGAAAGCGTGAGCTGCATCACGGTGTTTTTGGGTAGTAGCTTAAATACAATGGGTTTTTCTGCTCCCTCAGGGAAAGAATTGATTTGATCAATTGCATTTTTTACATCTGTCAACATCTCATCGATGCTAAACCGCTGTTTTCTGCCAATAACTACTATAGCAACATTCTCAGAACTGGTTGAGTTAACTTCTTCTACCTTTTCAAGGCTTTTAACAGCATTTTCAATTTTGAGTGTTATTCCCTGCTCAACCTCCTCAGGGGATGCTCCAGGATAAATCACTTGAACAGCTATATTGTTGGTGTTTCTTTCTGGGAAATACGAGCGCTTAATGCCCTTCATACTCATAAAACCCAAAAAGCAGATGAGTATAATGAGGACGTTAGCCCAAATTGGGTACCTT
Source organism: uncultured Cytophagales bacterium (assembly GCA_963849955.1). GTDB lineage: Bacteria > Bacteroidota > Bacteroidia > Cytophagales > JAAEPT01 > CAWFGW01. The sequence goes on from CAWKJU010000017.1 coordinate 38,633, forward strand.
ACAAAAAAGCTTACGATTGGTCTCACTTAATTGAGTGCTTTGTATTTTCTTCCTTCAAATAGTGGCACTTTTTGATTGACCACTTTTGTACTATCGTTTAAACCTTTCACGACAGCAATTTCGTCATCGTAGTAAACCAGGTCAACGGCTTGTTTGGTTAATGTGGAATCTTTTTGATAAACCTGCACATCATTTTCACCATATATCGCTTCAATGCTCAGCTTTTGAGCATTTTTTATTATTCCAGCATCAATTTTCACTCGGTAATACTCACCGTGTTTAATTGCATCCTGATTTTTTATTTTTATATATCCTGAAAAAGACTGTGTGGCTGGGTTTAAAAAATCACTTACTCGTGCCACCTTCCCAGATAGCTCCTTCGAAGTACCTGTTTGATATACCGTTGCTTTATTCCCTACTTTCACTTGATCAATTTGAGAGTCAGAAAGCGATACTTCTATTTCTTTTTCACTTGTTTTTCCAAATGTTCCTACGTTCATTCCTGGGTTTAACTGTGTCCCTTCCTGTATTACTACATTCATTAAAATTCCATCAAAAGGTGCAAAGAAATAATGTTTTTGAAACTGTGCTTCCCGTGCCTTTACTTCATAATAGGATTTGAATAATTGCCGGTTAGATAGAAATAAATGTTCTCTATCATCTTCTATTTCGGGTAACTTAGGCAAGTTACTATTAGCACTCACCTCGGAAAAATAGTTTTCCCATTTTTTAAAATCTTTTTTAAAATCGGTTTTTAAATCAGGTAGTAAAGTGGTCAATAACTGTATAAATGCACTTCTAGCTGCCTTTAGTGCATATAATCCTTCTGGGTTAGATACTGAAAAAATCAATTCTCCTTTTCTGAAAGAGGCGCCTTGTTTTAATGAATGTTTTCCTGCAACAATTTCACCTTTTACTTCTGAAATTAGATGAACCATGGAAGCATTATAAACACGCCCCTCTGATTTAACAGTTATGGGCACATCATCATTATCCACCGTTATTATTTTGACTAACCCCGTAGTAGCCAATTTTGAAACATTGTCTACCGGTGGTTTTTCTTTTGTCATGAAAGAAACAAAAGCCCAGCTTAAAAACAACGCTAAACCTACCCCCCCAAGTGTGATGACAATTTTACCTGATTTCATTCTCTAAAAGAAACTTGCTAACCTAATTCCCAAAACTGCTACTAATTATCGAATAATTCTATCAGTTTTAGGTCTTTGTTTAAACCTTTTAATTTTTCAAAGAACTAACTTAGTCATTAGTTTACTGTTTTTGAAGTGGTTTTATACTTTTGTAGCTGTTTGTTGCAAAGGAAGTTGTTGTTCTTTGCTGAAAATCAAAAATATGGATTGTAATTGTCAGGAGTAAGTAGAGAAACGTGGAAGTAAAAGACTTACTTAAAATTTATAAAGCTAGCCCCTTAGTGTCCTTGTTAACTGAGAAGTTAAAAGACAAGGAGAAAGGCAATCTATTCATAAAAAATAGTCGCGGTAGTTTTGATGCACTTTTAGCTAGTTGTGTTTATCAAGCAAATAAAAAGCCTCACCTCTTTATTTTACGTGACCGCGAAGAAGCAGCTTATTTCCAAAACGATTTGGAAAATATGTTAGGCAAAGAGCGTAATGTGCAATTTTTCCCTACCTCATATAAGCGGCCTTTCATTTATGATGAAATAGAAAACGCCAATGTGCTTCAGCGTGCAGAGGTATTGAATACCATCAATTCTAAATCACTTGATGCAGATTTAATTGTGACCTACCCTCAGGCTTTAATTGAGAAGGTGATTAATAAAAGGTCTTTAGTCAAAAACACTTTTGGTATTAAAGTCGGGGACTCGCTTGACTTGAATTTTATGTCGGAACTACTGGTGGAATACGGTTTTCAAATGAATGACTTCGTATATGAAGCAGGGGATTTTTCTATTCGCGGGGGTATTATTGATATCTATTCTTTCGCTAACGAGTTACCATATCGTATTGAGTTATTAGGAAAAGAAGTAGAAAGCATCCGTACCTTCGACCCCGAGTCGCAGCTCTCGGTAGAAAAAAAGAAATCGATTTCTATAATCCCAGACGTGCAGACTAAATTATTGGAAGAAACACGTCAGTCATTTTTAGAGTATATTCCTTCAAACACAACCATCTGGATTAAAGATTATCCACTTACTGTTGATGTCATTGAAAAATCCTTTGAAAAAGTGAGCGAAAATTTTGCCACTCTAATGAAGGAGTCTGGCGATAGTAAAGTGATTAATTCACCTACAGAATTATTTGAAACAAAAGAAAGTTTTTCTGCCTTAGTTAAGACTTTCTCTGCTATAGAGTTTGGTGCAAAAAATCGTTTGAAGGGAGAAGAGATTTCCTTTGAAATCAAACCACAGCCTTCTTTTAATAAAAAATTCAATCTTCTGGCTGATTCGTTAGCTGAATATAAAGCCACCGGTTATTCCATAGCTATTGTGGGAGATTCGTTACAGCACATCACCAAGCTACGAAGTGTGATAGAAGAATTGGATCCCACACTACAAATTGATAACCTAGCGACTGCATTGCGAGAAGGTTTTGTGGATGAAGATGAAAAATTAGTCCTCTTTACCGACCATCAAATTTTTGAGCGCTATTTTAAATTTAAGGTCAAAGAAAAACATTCGCGCTCAAAAGCTCTTACCGTAAAAGAATTAAAAAGTCTACAACCAGGTGACTATATCACACATATTGATTATGGTGTTGGGCGTTTTGCGGGTATGGAACGAAAAGATGTGAATGGTAAAATTCAAGAATCCATCCGAATCATCTACCGCGATAACGACATTTTATATATCAATGTGCATTCCCTGCATAAGATTGCTAAGTTTAGCAACAAGGATGCGCCTCCTCCTCAAATGAGCAAGTTGGGTTCGCCCGAGTGGGAAAACAAAAAGAAAAAGGTCAAAAGAAAAGTTAAAGAAATAGCTATAGACTTGATCAAGCTATACGCCCAACGCAGAGCAAATAAAGGGACTGCTTTTTCGCCAGACAATTACTTACAAGTAGAACTTGAAACCTCTTTTATGTATGAAGACACACCAGACCAAGCCAAAGCTGCTGCTGATGTGAAAACAGACATGGAAAAAGAATATCCTATGGATCGCTTAGTTTGTGGGGACGTAGGTTTTGGTAAAACTGAAGTGGCCATTCGGGCTGCATTTAAAGCCGTCTGCGATAGTAAACAAGTCGCGGTATTAGTACCAACTACCATTTTAGCACAACAGCATTTCCATACTTTTCAAAACCGGCTTGAGGACATGCCTTGTAAAGTCGACTACATCAATCGGTTTAGAACTACCAAGGAAATTAAAGAAATTAAAGACCGTCTTAAAAAAGGTGAAATAGATATCCTTGTCGGAACGCATAAAATAGTTGGGAAAGAAATCAAATTTAAAGACTTAGGTCTCTTAATTATTGATGAGGAGCAAAAGTTTGGCGTAGCGGTAAAAGATAAATTAAAAGAGTTTAAGGTGAATGTCGATGTGCTCACACTTACGGCCACACCTATTCCTCGGACGTTGCAATTCTCATTAATGGGTGCGAGGGATTTATCCGTGATTACAACACCACCACCAAACAGAAGACCAGTAACTACAGAGATTCACACGTTTGATGAACGTATCATTCGCGATGCGGTAAGCTTCGAGTTAAAGCGTGGAGGACAAGTGTTTTTTGTTCATAATCGCGTAGCGGACATCGAAAAAATAGGAGATATTATTTTGCGGTTGGTGCCAGATGCACGCGTTGGGGTCGCTCATGGACAAATGGAGGGTAAACGATTAGAAAAAGCGATGCTTCGCTTTATTGACCATGAAACTGATGTGCTGGTTTCGACTAATATTATTGAGTCGGGACTAGATATCACCAATGCCAATACTATTATTATTAATCAGGCACAAAACTTTGGTTTGTCTGATTTACATCAAATGCGGGGCCGTGTGGGTAGGTCGAATAAAAAAGCATTTTGCTATTTGCTAACCCCGGCCATGTCTGTGTTGACTTCTGATGGAAGAAAACGCTTAGAAACATTAGAAGAATATTCTGAATTAGGTGATGGGTTTAAGATTGCCATGCGTGACTTGGAAATACGTGGTGCTGGGGATTTATTAGGCGGTGAGCAAAGTGGGTATATTAATGATATTGGCATAGAAACCTATCAACAATTACTAGACGAAGCCATTCAAGAACTGAAAGAAACAGAATTTAAAGACTTATTCAAAACCGAAATTGATGTTTCTAAACTCAAGGTTGATTGTAATATTGAAACCGATTTGGAGGTATTAATTCCAGAAGACTATGTGTCAAATATTTCCGAACGACTTCGGTTATACAATACCTTAGATGTAATTAAAAACGAACCAGCGCTTCAAGAATTTTCCACTACGTTGATTGACCGGTTTGGAGTAATTCCACCAGAAGTGATGAGTTTAATAGAAACCGTCCGATTGCGATGGGAAGCAGAACGACTCGGCTTTGAAAAATTAATGCTCAAGCAAGGTGTGATGAAAGGTCACGTAAACATTGAAAACAACGATAGCTATTTTCAATCAGAAGTATTTGGGAAACTGTTAACTTTCATTCAAAAAAATCACCAGCGTTGCTCCCTACAAGAAAAGGGAGGTAAAATGAATATCACTTTCAAAAATGTAACAGGCGTAGGCCAAGCGCTAAATTTGTTAAAATCAGTGATGTAATGTGATGAAAAACGAACTGGATTTACTTTTAAAAGAAATACGAAGCTGTAGTCTCTGCCATCAGCATTTACCTTTAGGTCCAAACCCTGTATTAAGAGCATCAACTGAATCAAAAATCTTAATTGTGGGTCAGGCTCCAGGAACGCGAGTGCATAAGACAAGTATCCCATGGAATGACCCTAGTGGTGATAAATTAAGAGAATGGTTAGGGGTAGACCGTGAGACATTTTATAATGAAAAAAACTTTGCTATTATCCCCATGGGGTTTTGTTACCCAGGGAAAGGAAAGTCAGGTGATTTACCCCCTCGCTTAGAGTGTTCTAACACATGGCATGCACAATTATTACAATTACTTCCAAACATTCAACTCACTTTACTCTTTGGACAATATGCCTTAAATTATTTTCTAAAAAATCGAAAAAAGAAAACTTTAACAGAAACAGTTGCTAACTATCAAGAATATTTGCCAGAATATATCCCTATGCCACACCCCTCACCACGCAATAGATTTTGGTTACAAAAAAATCAGTGGTTCGAAGATGAAATTGTTCCTGTTCTCCAAGAAAAAACACATCAGTTACTTTCTGATTAAGAAAAATATATAGAATAGTAAGAATTTTTCGTGTGGAAAACTTTTGAATGTTACTACTAATAGATTATATTTATAGCTTGTAAATAGACAACAAACAAAATTTAGGTATGAATAAGCTTGTTAGAATTGTTAAAAAAATTGCTTTTGTACTAAGTGCAGCGGCTGTTTTAGCATCTTGTGGAGGTGGTAGCGGTAACCCTACAAGTATGGATCCAGGAGAGCAAAGTACAGCAACAGGTCTTGCGTATAATGAGGAAGATGGTTTCCAAGTTAGTCAGTACTTCGGTCAGCCGGAAGGTCCAAACTTAGTATTTATCGAAGGTGGTAGAACTGTTTTAGGTTCTTATGAAGAAGATCTTTTAAAAAGACAAGATAATTTAGAAAGAACAGTTACTGTTGCTTCATTTTATATGGATGAAACAGAAATTGCTAATGTTCACTGGTTAGAATATTTATTTTATATCAAAAGAGACTCTTCTGAAGAGTTTTGGCAATCAGCTTTGCCTGATACATTAGTGTGGCAAAGTGAGCTAGCTTATAATGACCCTTATGTGGATCATTATTTAAGATATCCAGGTTTCCGTTATTTCCCGGTTGTGGGAGTTAACTGGTTACAAGCTGTTGATTTTTCAAACTGGAGAACAAACGTTGTTAACAAAAAGTTAGCAGAAGATGCAGGTATCGAAATTCCAGAAGGTGGTTATGAAGGTCGAATTCCTTTAGAGTCAGGTGTTGTATTACCAAATTACCGTCTACCATCAGAAGCCGAATGGGAATATGCTGCTCAAGCCCTTATTGGAAACCAATGGTTAGATGAAAACCAAACACATAAAAGACTTTATCCATGGGATGGTCATGCATTAAGAAACCCTTACGGCAACGAAATGGGTATGTTCTTAGCAAACTTTAAAAGAGGCCGTGGTGACTATGCTGGTATCGCTGGTAAGTTGAATGACGGTGCTATGATCACAGATTATATCTATAACTACCCTCCAAATGATTTCGGTTTGTATAACATGGCTGGAAATGTGAACGAGTGGGTATATGATGTTTACCGTCCTACATCTTTCCAAGTGATGGATGACTTAAACCCATTAAGAAGAGATGGTACTTTAGATGACGAAAAAGGTTATGATACAAAAGGTTACCAATCTTTAATTGACGATCATACAAGAGTTTACAAAGGAGGTTCTTGGAAAGATGTTGCTTACTGGATGTCTCCAGGTACTAGAAGATACTTAGCAGAAGATTCTTGTACTGCAACTATCGGATTCAGATGTGCGATGATTCGTGCAGGTACTAACTACTAAAATTAATATTCATACCATTAATACCGAAAGGGTTCACAAAAGTGAACCCTTTCTTTTTTAACTGAATGCTCATTTCAACAGTTTTAAAGCAATGACAAAAGTCTTAACTACTTTCTAAAATTCAGTTAAGCTCTTTAAAGTTTATTCGTTTCATTAAAAATGCCCAAAACACAATACATCTAAAAACAATATAGAGTTAATGCTGTAGTCTAAAATATTAAGTAAAGACATCTCGTGCTTTGATGACATTAATATAGCACTAGACACTTTCAGTACGAGACATTAAAAATGCTCAGGTACGCTATTCAGAAGTGATGATTGAGCAAATTAACTATAAAAGAAGAATAAAGTGTTAGAAGTAGGTTGTAAAATAGTCGGCTTAACAAACTTCTTCTTGAGAAAGAATATAGCGTTCACACACTGATGCGTAATTAGCTGTAAAAAAGATAGATCAGGCCACTGTTTAGCGGATTTTACGACAAACATGTAGGGAAAACTCACTATGAACAAAGAATAGAACATTCAAATTCCTTCCCACATCAAAGGTAGTTACATCTCGTATAAGTGTTTCTTGGACCTTTAGCATTATTCGTCTCTGAAAAAATGAAATATAAACACCCATGTTTTTATTATTTAGCACTACATTTTCAAGGAGATATTAGCAAAAGACATAGAAAGAATTAGCACATGTGGAAAAAGTATATGATTTACGTGTTAGAACGCATTTAATGCGGTGGCGTTATTGCAAGCACAAAAATACTAATGGATTTAGGTTTTGCTTTAAGTAACTCCTGATAGCATACCTCAAGAGTTGCCCCAGTAGTCAATACATCATCTACCAATATTACATCTTTCCCAGTCAGGCTATCATCAGTGACTGCAAAGGTTGATTGCAAGCTTTCCCATCTGGCAAGCCTTCCTTTACGCGTTTGTGAATCACTAGCTTTATTTCTGATTAACAAAGTCGTGTCAATAGGAAAGTGTAAAACGTGAGATAACCCTTTACATATCTCCTCACTTTGATTGTATCCTCGCCATTTTTCTTTTGATGGATGCAACGGTACGGGCACAAGTGTCATGTTGCCATTTTTTAAAAACGGATCGTTTTCAAGTTCTTTACCAAAGAGTTCACCCAACAAAACAGCAATATCCTTATTTCCTTTATACTTAAATTCATAAAATAAATTTTGAACAATCCCTTTACGGCTATAATGCAAAAAAGCATAAAATTTCGAAGGGTAAATTCTTCCATACAAGCGTTCCTTTATATAGGGAATAGTACGTAAATGGCTATGTGTTTTAGGTAATTTATCGGTACAGTTCAAACAAATTATCCGATTCCTTTCACCCAAAGTCTTTTGGCAATTCAGGCATAAAGCAGGATATATTAATGAGATAAAATCTCTTATAAAAGTTTTAAAAATGTTCATCTTAATAAAAAAGTAGAGGGACATTTTCAACAGTCCCTCTTAATATCATCACGATTTATTTTGCTAAAAACTCTTCGTTTAAGCCATCAATTATCGGTTGCGTAATATCTAAACTATCTGTGGCAAATAAAACAGATGAAGCTGATCCTGTAGCCATAATGAATGAATAATTCAAATCATTACTGTACTTCTCAAGGTATTCAGTCACGTTTTTCATTATTTTTTCATTTGTTTCAGCCATCTCTTGTTCTAGCTTACTTTGCAGTTCATATTCTTTCTTAGCAAACTCCTGTTGTTTTTGAACAAAATATTGCTGCCTTTGGTCTATTTCAGCTTGGCTTTTATACACACCCCCTTGATAGTTTTCCATAAACATCTGATATTCTTCAGTCACTTTGGCTTTCTCCGCATCTAATTTTTGTTGTTGCGCTTTCAGCTTTCTTTCTGCGGTTTTTGATACAGATTCGATGAATTTGTATTTTTTATTCAGTGTGTCAATATTTACATATGCAATAGGTAAACGTACTTGATTAGAATCAGTCATTATTTTAGGCGAAGCGGTGGTTTTCTTCACTTCAGTCATAGTATGTTCGGTTGAACTAACAGCACAGCTATTAAAATGAAGATAGTATAATACAGCAACCGCAATGACTAGAACTATATTGAGTCCGATAGATAAGTTTTTCAATATTTTAATTTTTTATATAAAAGAAAACGTGGTGGTTTAAATAAGACCAACGGGTACAAACTTCCTAAATTAAATCAAATAAGCAAAGGTTATAGCAATCATAAATCGACTGCATTAGGTGCTGTTTCTGATCAATTATCGTCTCTTCAAAAATTATTATTTTAATTTGAAGACTATAAAATTTACCATCTACAGTTTTTGTTATCACTTCCGAAAATTCGGAAATTATACTTATATTTCGGTTAAACTGATTGTTATGAAAAATTCTATTATCATATTTTCAATAAGCTTTTTACTTTTTAGTTGTGGATCGGACACGGAAACAAAAGAGCCTGTTCAAACAGAAACTATTACCTCTGATGACTCCACATCCTTAACCGTTCCTCATTCCATTGAGCATGAATTAGAAAACATGAAGAATTGTATTTTTGATAAGGATACAGTAACGGATGATTTTCTGAAAACAGTACCTGAGTTTAATGATTATACCTGGGATAACCACACTAAAGAAGCGCGTATTGTATTACCAAATAAAGATAGTTTATATATTCACATTGGTGGATGCATGCATTACGGGGTTAGTGCTACATTAACTCGGGTGGGGAACAACAAACAATTTACAGATCATGAATATTGGTTATCTGAAGCCTTTTGGATAGCAGAACGAGTAAAGGGTTTTGAAACACAATACTTACACGAAGTAGATGAAAAGAAAAACTATGATGAAGAAATGGATAATGAAGGTCTGTTTATAGATTTTCATGAAAACGATTACAGTTTAATTGTCGACAGAAAAGACGGTTATACACACATTACCTTAAATCATTATTTTCATTAATAGCCTGTGTTAAAACAAATCATCAAGCGTAATAATTTTTTTTATTACCCTTATTTCCTAATTTTATTTTTGTCATTAATTATAATGTTAAAGTTTGACAAAGGTCATCTAACAATACTATTTAATGATAATCATTCAGTTCCATCAGACTATTTTTTTAAATATTTCACTTATGTAGGGACTGCTGTCTTCATATTTCCTTTGATCATTATTCTTTATCTAAAAAATAAAATTTGGGCTTATTTTATAGCTGCTTGTTATGCAGTGAATGGGCCGATTATTCATTTACTAAAAAGAGTACTTATTACCGAAAATTACCGACCATATTGGGATCTTAAAAGAGAATTTTATTTGATTCCTGGGATGGATATTCAAAAGTTATATTCGATGCCTAGTGGTCACACTAACACAGCTTTTTTCTTTTTTTTGGGATTAAGTTTTTTTACAAAAAACAAATTGTTCCATTTCTTCTTTTTTATCTGTGCAGTACTAGTTGCTATAAGCAGATTGTATTTATACCAACATTTTTTACAGGATACCGTTGTTGGTTCCATTATCGCTATAGTTACAACAACCGGTTTATATATAGTATTTATTAGGAAAAAACTGTTAGAATGAAGATCGGAATCATAAAAGAAACTAAAATCCCTATTGATCATCGCGTAGCATTTACTCCTGATCATTGTAATGACATCCTTAAAAAATATCCAGATACGACTATAATTGTACAGCCTAGTGAAATTCGATGTTATCGTGACGAAGAGTACAGTGCTGCTGGAGCGATATTATCCGATGATGTTTCAGGTTGTGACGTGTTGTTTGGGGTTAAAGAAGTGAATATCGAAAAGCTTATTGCTGACAAAACTTACTTCTTTTTTTCGCACACCATAAAAAAGCAACCTTACAATAAAGCGTTATTACAAAATATATTAGCAAAAAACATCCAACTGGTAGATTATGAATGTCTAAAAGGAAGCGATGGTAAACGAGTGGTAGCGTTTGGGCGTTGGGCTGGAATTGTTGGGGCCTACAATGCAATTAGAGGTTATGGAATAAAACATCAGTTATATGATATTAAGCCAGCACATCAATGTTTTGATAAAGCAGAAATGTGGACACAATTTGATAAGATTATTTTACCAAATATTAAAATCTTATTAACTGGAGGAGGACGAGTAACAAAAGGTGCACAAGAAGTTTTAGATGCAATAGGCGTTAAAAATGTTGAGATGCCAGATTACATTCAAAACCACTACTCAGAAGCCGTTTATGTTCAATTAGATTCTGATGCATATAATAAAAGGATAGACGGTAAGCCCTTTGATTATGCCGACTTCTACGCTAACCCTAATAAATATACATCGGACTTTAACCAATATTTACCACATACTGATTTATTAATTGCAGGAGCATATTGGGATCCTAATGCGCCTGTACTTTTCACAATTGAAGATATAGGATCCTCCAATTTTAGAATTAATACCATCGCTGATATCACTTGTGATATAGAAGGCTCAATACCAACTACCATCCGCTCTACGACAATCGAAGCTCCTTTTTTCGATTATAGTAAAACTTTACTTCAAGAAAAGGCCGCTTTTTCAGACCCTTCCAATATTACAGTAATGGCTGTCGATAATTTACCCTGTGAATTACCTCGAGATGCCTCATCTAGTTTTGGAGAGATGTTATGCAAATTTGTTCTTCCAACTCTTCTTGGAGAAGAAAAATCAGAAATAATTTCAGATGCCAGCATTACTAAAAGTGGCTCATTAACCTCAAAATTCAGTTATTTATCAGACTACGTTGTCTGAATAATTGCTAAAGCGATTACACGGTTTTTCTATGTGGATAAGTATACTTAGCTTTGGTTATCGTTAAAACTAAAGCAATGGATAAATATAGTTATATCGCTAATGCACATGGGGAATACATCGATCAGTTATATGCTGATTATCAACAAAATCCCGAGTCAGTTGACCTCACATGGCAACGCTTTTTTGAAGGATTTGAATTCTCTCAAGAAAAATTTGGATCAGATGGCGGATCTATAACAAGTGGAGCAGGAGCCATTAGTGAAAATGAAGTCAAAGTTCACTATTTAATTCATGCCTATAGAAGTAGAGCACACCTTAGAGCTAATACCAACCCCGTAAGAGATAGAAAAGATAGAGGCCCTAGACTCGACTTGGAAGATCACGGTCTTTCTGAGAAAGATTTAAATACTGTTTTCCAAGCAGGACATGAAATCGGAATTGGTGCAGCACCATTAAAGGATATTATTGCCGCTCTAAAGAAAATTTATGAAGGGACTATTGGTTTCGAATACATGTATATTCGTCACAGAGACCGTTTAGATTGGTTTAAGGAAAAATTTGAAAAAGAGTCTCTGGGATACAAGCCTGAGCCTGATAATGTAAAGCGAATTCTATCAAAACTCAATGAAGCAGTTGTATTTGAAAACTTTTTACATACCAAGTATGTCGGTCAAAAGCGATTCTCATTAGAGGGTGGAGAAACTACCATTCCAGCCCTAGATTGTCTAATCAACACAGGTGCTGAATTAGGGGCTAAGGAATTCGTAATCGGAATGGCTCACAGAGGGCGTTTGAATGTATTATGTAATATCATGGGTAAAACCTATGAGCAAATATTCAACGAATTTGAGGGAGTTTCCTTAGACGTAACTTTAGGTGATGGTGATGTAAAATACCACATGGGTTTTTCCAGTAAAGTGAAGACTCCGTCAGGCAATGAGGTTTATTTGAAATTGACACCGAACCCTTCGCATTTGGAAGCGGTAAACCCTGTTGTTCTAGGATATTGCCGCTCAAAAGGTGATCGACTCTATAACAGAGACAGAAATAAAATTATTCCGATTTTAATACATGGTGATGCAGCAATTGCTGGACAAGGTATCATGTATGAAATTGTGCAAATGCATAAACTTCGTGGTTTTACTACAGGTGGTACCATTCACTTTGTTATTAACAATCAAGTCGGTTTTACTACAGATTATGAGGATGCTCGATCGTCAATCTATTGTACTGATATTGCTAAAACCATTGATGCCCCTGTACTTCACGTAAATGGTGATGACCCAGAAGCGGTAGTGTTTTGTATGAAAATGGCTGTTGAATATCGTCAGAAATTTAACAGAGATATTTTCATCGACATGGTTTGTTACCGTAGACATGGTCATAATGAAAGTGATGAGCCGAAATTTACGCAGCCGAAGTTATACGATATCATTTCGAAGCACGCTAATCCACGTGAAATCTACAACAAACGATTAATAGAACGTGGTGATATCGATGCTCAGGTGGCAAAGCAAATGGATAAAGAATTCCGTGCTTTATTGCAGGATCGTTTAAACATGGTAAAACAAAAAGCTTTGCCATATACATTACAAGCAACGGAAGAAGAATGGGCAGAATTGAAAAAAGCAGACGAAACTGATTTTTACGAATCTCCTGATACATCTATTAAACAAGACTACATTAAAAAAGTCGGTAAAGCATTAATCACTGTTCCTACGGGATTTAAACCGCTGAAACAAATTGATAAACTGCTTAAAACTAGAAAAGAAATGTTTTCTGGTAAAGAACCATTAGATTGGGCTGCAGCAGAACTCTTGGCTTATGGGTCATTATTGTTAGATGGTGTTCACGTACGTATGTCTGGTCAGGATGTGCAGCGTGGTACATTCTCACACCGTCATGCTATTCTAACCGATGCACATACAAACGAACCTTATAACAGTTTAAATAATGTAGAAGGAAGTGAACAGAAGTTTGAAATATATAACTCGCTGCTTTCTGAGTATGGGGTACTAGGTTTTGAGTTTGGATACGCTTGGGGTCACCCAAATACGTTAGCTATTTGGGAAGCACAGTTTGGTGACTTTGTAAACGGTGCTCAGGTAATGATTGACCAATTTATCACTACTTCCGAAACAAAATGGGCTATGCAAAATGACCTTGTAATGTTATTGCCTCACGGGCAAGAAGGACAAGGTCCAGAACACTCCAGTGCACGTCTTGAACGCTTCTTAAAATCATGTGCTCGATTTAACATGATTGTTGCCAATATCACTACTCCTGCCAATTTCTTCCATGCGTTGAGAAGACAAATGGCTTGGCCTTTCAGAAAGCCTTTAGTGGTAATGTCTCCTAAATCGTTACTGAGACATCCATTAGTTGTCTCTCCACAAGAAGAATTTACACAATCAAAGTTTAGAGAAATCATCGGTGATGATTATGTAGATGCTAAGAAAGTAAGTAAAATTTTGCTCTGCTCTGGAAAAGTTTATTTTGACTTACTCGAAGAACAACAAAAATCTAAACGTACAGACGTAGCAATTATTCGCTTGGAGCAATTATACCCGTTAGCCTATAATCAATTGGATAAAGAGTTAGCAAAATATAAAAAAGGAACTCCATTAGTTTGGGTACAAGAAGAACCTGGTAACAGTGGAGCTTGGGGTTACATTTTACGTTCATTTAACAAAAAAATGCCAATTGATGGAATCACGAAGGATGATTCGCCATCTCCAGCAGTTGGTTATTCGAACGTGCACAAAAAATTACAAGCAGAAATTGTTAAAAAAGCATTCGCTTAAAAATAGACTTTAACTCATTAACCATAGAAATAAATCATGGCAATTGAAATGAAAATCCCTTCAGTAGGGGAATCGATCACTGAAGTAACCATCGCACAATGGCTTAAAGCTGATGGCGAATACGTAGAACGTGATGAAATTCTAGTAGAACTGGAAACTGACAAAGCAACTCAAGAATTTCCTGCGGAAGCAAGTGGGATCCTTTCAATTAAAGTAGCCGAAGGCGAAACGGTTGAAATTGGTGCCTTAATAGCAACAATTGATGAAAATGGTGGTAAAGCAGCCACTCCAAAAGAAGATAAAAAAGAAACACAAACTACCTCCGGTAATAACGCAGGTAATAATGAACCAAAAGCTACTGGTGAAAAGGTAGAGATGATTGTGCCGCAAGTGGGTGAGTCTATCTCAGAGGTGACACTTTCAACTTGGTTGAAAAAAGATGGTGACTTTGTTGAATTAGATGATGAAATAGCGGAATTAGAATCAGATAAAGCAACTTTTGAATTCCCTGCGGAAGCTCGAGGGATTCTTAGAATAGTGGCTAAAGAGGGTGATGTTGTGCCAATTGGTGGTTTGTTAGCTAAAATTGAAGTAATGGAAGGTGGCTCTGCTCCACAATCATCTTCTGCTCCTGAAGCAAAAGCACCCAATCCAATGCCTGCGTCTTCGGGTAGCTATGCAACAGGTCATCCATCGCCTGCTGCTGGCAAAATATTGTCTGAAAAAGGAATTAATCCTGCCGATGTAAAAGGTACTGGCGTTGATGGTCGCATTACTAAAGAAGATGCTGCATCAGCACAAAAACAAGCGTCTGCTCCTGCTAAAAAGCAAGAAGCTTCTGAAGCACCTAAGGTACATGGTTCAAGAAACCAGGAAAGAAAGAAAATGACTAACCTTAGAAAAACAATTTCTAAGCGTTTAGTAGCTGTGAAAAATGATACGGCAATGTTAACGACCTTCAATGAGGTAGACATGAAGCCAATCATGGATCTAAGAAACCAATATAAAGAGTCATTTAAAGAAAAAAATGAAATCGGTCTGGGTTTCATGTCCTTCTTCACAAAAGCATGTTGTATCGCGCTTCAAGAATGGCCGGCAGTAAATGCTTATATTGACGGTGAAGAAATGGTGTATAATGATTTCTGTGACATCTCTATTGCAGTTTCTACTCCTAAAGGATTAGTTGTTCCTGTGATCAGAAATGCAGAAGAGTTATCATTTGCTGGAATCGAGAAAGAAGTAAGAAGATTAGCCCTTAAAGGTCGTGATGGGAAATTAACAGTTGACGACATGACCGGTGGAACGTTTACCATCACGAATGGTGGAACATTTGGCTCGATGCTATCTACTCCAATCATTAATGCACCGCAGTCGGCTATACTTGGAATGCATAACATTGTTGAACGACCAGTAGCAGTTAAAGGACAAGTTGAAATTCGTCCGGTAATGTACTTAGCACTTTCTTATGACCATAGAATCATTGATGGAAAAGAATCTGTAAGTTTCCTAGTACGCGTAAAAGAATTGTTGGAAGACCCTGCAAGAATGTTGTTAGAAATTTAGCAGTATAAAGTACAAAGAGAAAAGTATTAAGACATTAATTACTTGACTAATGCACAACTTTAGAGAATTAAACGTTTGGAGGAAATCTGTTGATTTGGTTACGAAAGTTTACCAATATTCAGTTGAATTCCCTGACTATGAAAAATTTCGTTTGTTACAACAAGTTTGTGGTGCATCAGTATCTATTCCATCTAACATTGCTGAAGGAGCAGGAAGAGGAACGAATAAAGATTTTAGCAACTTTCTAAATTATTCTTTAGGCTCTTCATTTGAATTAGAAACCCAATGGATTGTTGCAAAAAATTTAGGGTACATTAATGAAAATCAATTCTCGGTAATTGTAACAGAATTGAATGAGATTCAAGCGATGATAATTAAATTAAAACGTAAATTAATATAGTCAACCGGTCTTAGTACACTGTACTTTGTACCAAATACTCAAAACATAAAATGTCACAATATAACGTAGTAATAATCGGTTCTGGTCCTGGTGGATATATTGCAGCAGTTCGCTGTGCGCAATTAGGATTTAAAACTGCCATAATTGAAAAATATAATAAACTTGGTGGAACATGTTTAAATGTGGGGTGTATTCCTTCAAAAGCATTGTTAGACAGTTCTGAGCATTACCATAATGCTGTACACTCTTTTAAAGAGCACGGAATTGATTTAGCCTCACCACCAAAGGTAAATATCAAACAAATGATTGATCGCAAAGACGGAGTCATCGGCAAGGTAACTGGCGGCATTGATTATTTGATGAAGAAAAACAAAGTAGATGTCTTCACCGGGATGGGTTCTTTTGTGGATAGCAAAACCATAAAAATCACTGACGACAAAGGAAAATCACAGGAAATAAAAGCAGATAATACCATTATCGCTACTGGATCTAAACCCTTGATTTTGCCGTTCATGAATTACGACAAAAAAAGAGTCATCACTTCTACCGAGGCGTTAAACTTGAAAGAAGTACCTAAAAACTTAATAGTGATAGGTGGAGGTGTGATTGGTTTGGAGTTAGGTTCCGTATATGCTCGTTTAGGTGCAAAAGTTCAAGTGATTGAATACGCGGATTCTATCATTCCGATGATGGACAAAACGCTTGGGAAAGACCTACAAAAAGTATTGAAAAAAGAAGGCTTTGAATTCTTCTTCAACCATAAAGTTACTGAAGTTAAACCGTCTGCTAAGTCAGTAACTGTAAAAGCTGAAAACAACAAAGGCGAAACAGTGGAGTTCAAAGGTGACTATTGTTTAGTTTCTATCGGTAGAAAACCATATACAGAAGGCTTGGGCTTAGACAAAGCAGGAGTCAAAATGGACGACAAAGGCCGTGTTGAAGTAGATGATCATTTAAAAACAAACGTGTCCAACATCTTTGCCATTGGTGATGTAGTAAAAGGAGCAATGTTGGCTCATAAAGCAGAAGAAGAGGGTGTTTTTGTTGCTGAGCAGTTAGCAGGTCAAAAACCACACATCAATTACAACTTGATTCCTGGAGTAGTTTATACGTGGCCAGAAGTGGCAGCGGTAGGTTACACTGAAGAACAATTAAAAGAAAAAGGGATTCCTTACAAAAGTGGGGCTTTTCCATTCTCAGCGTCAGGTAGATCACAAGCTAGTATGGACACAGATGGTCGCGTAAAAGTACTAGCACACAAAGATACAGATGAAATACTAGGTGTTCATATGATTGGACCACGTGTAGCTGATATGATTGGTGAAGCTGTTGTAGCGATGGAGTTTAGAGCTTCTGCTGAGGATATCGCACGCATGTCGCATGCACATCCAACTTATTCTGAAGCAATGAAAGAAGCTTGTCTGGCAGCTACCGATAATCGCGCATTGAATATTTAAAAAAAGAGAAAATATATTTAGTAGAAAGCCTTAATAACACAACCGTTATTAAGGCTTTTTTATGTCGTGTCCTGAAATAGTATTTATTAACCTGAGTTCGATTCTTATTTTCTATTCACTCAGAAACTCATTCCCAGACTAATTGTTAATCCAACATGACCGAAAAAAAAACCGTTGTTGTTGGGGCAGGGGTAATAAGATTAATTGCTGCAATTGAACTTAAAAAGCTGGGTTATTGCCCCGTTGTAGCAAATAAAACATGGTGGTAGGTGGAATGCTGGCTACAAAGTTTCATGAATCTGATGACATCAAGTGGAAATCGTGCGAAAACCTTTATTTTGATATCGGAAAACAAAAAGAGGAATTAAATATAATTGGCTTATTCACTCTTCAAAATAAGTTAGTGAACAACTATCATTTTGTTACAAGCCTTTATCCTCCAGCTAAAAAATCGATCATTTCAGTAACCATCATTTAACACCATCAACACACCGATTCTGAACTTATTCATCTGGTAAAAGAAGAACTCCAGAATCATTTAGGCTTGACAAAGCTATAACTCATCAAACATTATCGCATCCCCAAAACATTACCACAAGTCACGAATTTAAAGTATAAACCTAAAAAACTGCGAGTAGAAAACGGTGTCATTTACAAGGGCGATTATACCCTTCAAGGTTCCATTAACTCCGCTATGTTAGCGGGGAAAAGAGGTGTTGAATTAGCCTGTAATGACCTCTCTCTAAAAATAGATTAAGAAAATCATTCAACTAAGATGAAATCTGATGGGATTTCAAATCGTGTATTTACCTCTTCTATAAATTTGAAATTGCTTAAAGAAGCTTTTCCTAGTTGTCGCGTTAACCCTTCTTTTTCGGTCCACCCCCAAAACTTCCATTGATGCGCTAAAGGGACTGCGTCAACTATTTGATAATTATCATATTGAATTGCATGCGGGTCTTGTTCTGCCGCTTCTTTAGTTTTATTTGCTGTCACAATATAGGCTGCTGCTGCTATATGTTTTGTTTGAGGATCGACATATACTACATACCAGTCATCTGGAGCATCGCCCGTTCCAGATTTAAAAGTGAGTTTTTGAGTGAGATAAAGGGAATCATTTAATTTTTTTGCAGGAAAATCTGTCCATACTGTACCCTCATCATTTAGTTTATAAGGAAATAAGAAAAAATAAGACCACGTATACGCATCAAACCGAACATTTTTTTGGTTGGCTATTTCTGGAGAACAAAACACACGATCACCATGATAAATAATCTTGTTCCCATCAGCCAACTCCATCAACCCTTTGTTGGAATTGGTGAGTAACGTCATTTTTGCATCGAGTCGCTCCTTTCCTCCAAACTCCAGGATGATATCAAAGGATATGGCTTTGTGTGACAAAAAAATTTCTTTTTCATGTGCTAGCTCAACGGATTCGGTAAATCCATGTTCACGCTGTTCACAAGCCAACAACATTATGATAATGAAAAAAGGAAAGATGAATGATTTCATTTAATTAATTCGGTTTTAATTTCGGTTGGAGTATGTAGCGTGTTGTGCACAGGACATTTATCCGCAATTTCTAAGAGTCGTGTTCGTTGTGTTTCATCAAGATTTCCTTTGAGTTCAATGAGTCGCTCTATCTTATCAATTTGTTCTTTTTTTTCAGCTGTAGCCTTA
This sequence comes from uncultured Cytophagales bacterium, assembly GCA_963849955.1. Classification (GTDB taxonomy): domain Bacteria; phylum Bacteroidota; class Bacteroidia; order Cytophagales; family JAAEPT01; genus CAWFGW01. The sequence goes on from CAWKJU010000017.1 coordinate 57,938, forward strand.
CCATCAATACTATGTTCTCGACTATGACTTAAATGCACATTCACTTCCTCTAACGGCCATTTTTTTCGATTGGCATACATCCGCAACGTAATAGCGGTACAACTACCAAGGGACGCTAATAATAAGTCATAAGGAGTTTGTCCTAAATCACTGCCTCCAAGATTTTCCGGCTCATCGGCAAAAATTGTATGTTTACCATTAGTAATTTCAGTGGTATATTCCTGATTTTCAATTCGCACAAGTATTTCTTTTAAGAGTGTTGGCTCCTCTTTTTCTGAAATCGTCAGGTAGCGATCTGCCCAACTGGCTATTACATTTCCAACATAGCTTGCATCTGCTTTATTGGTCAATAGGTGGTCTGCACCATCTAAGGATATAAAGCTTTTGGGATGTTTTGCAAATTCATATATCTCCTGTGCATTTTCAATACCTACCGTACTATCCTGGGGTGAATGTAATACTAAAAGCGGCTTTTTAAAGTGGCTTAGCCTTTCTGCTAATTTTGCACTATTGATATCATCTAGAAACTGTTTTTTGATGGTAAAAGGTCTGCCTCCAATGGATACTTTGGCTATGCCCGCTTTTTCAATTTCTTCTAAATTATTTTCAAATAGGTTTTGCACATGGTTGGGCGAAGATGGCGCACCCACGGTGGCTACCGCTTGCACAGATGAAATGGCACCTGAAGCGGCTAATACTGCTGCGCCCCCTAATGAATGACCCACAAGCAATTTAGGAGCTTTAAACTGTTCTTCAAGAAATCCAGCTGCTGCTATTAAATCATCCACATTCGAACTAAAGTTGGTGTCTGCAAAAACACCATCACTTTGACCTAATCCAGTGAAATCAAAACTCATTACAGCAATGCCTTGACGTGTTAAGGCTTCAACTACTTGTCTGACTGCATTAAAATTTTTGTTGCAAGTAAAACAATGAGCAAATAAAGCATAGGCTTTAGGCTGTTGATTTAATGGAATCTCAAGCAAAGCGGATAATTCAATCCCGCTTTTATTTTTAAAAGTAATTTTCTGTGTCGTTGACATAATTACAACTTAGGAATCCATTTCCAGAATTAAAATTTTGTGCTCAAAAATACTACAGATATTAAAATAAAAACTATTAAGTTGTGTGCTACCTGTTTTTCTTCTGAAACAGAATCATTTCTGACTATATTCACTTTAACTTATTAAAAATCAGGTTTAACGCTGTGGTTTTTATTTACAAGAATTATTTTAAATTGTAGCTTGTAAAGCAATACCAAAGGCGATGTTGCTTTTATTAAAATTTTTTGAGACCAGAATATAACGCTATGGACCAACTAATAGATTTTTTTGCATCACTATTTCAAACAGGTAGTTGGCCTCCAAGATGGCACTGTGGAGAATGGACAGACTTTCATGGCTGGTTATTTATTTTTAGTGACATCATGATTTGGGTCGCTTATTTTGTGATTCCTTTAATCCTCTTTTGGTTTACACAGAAAATACCTAAACTACCTTTTTTACCCATCTTTGCGTATTTTGCACTTTTCATTGTATCGTGTGGAGCAACACATTTTTTAGATGCAGTCATTTTCTGGTGGCCCGTTTATAGATTGTTAGCTCTAGTCAAATTTATTACTGCAATTGCGAGCATGATGACTGTGTTTACCTTAATCAAAGATGTGCCAAAAATCTTAAAGCTAAATCTTAATATAAGTACTCATTCACTTGAAAAAGAGAATAGAAGGCTTGAAAAAGAATTAAAATTAAAAGAGGGACAACTTGATGCGCTCGCTAAAGAGATGAAGTTGTTAAAACAAGGCTAACATGATCATAAAAATCGCAGCCTTAATTGGTTATTTTTTCATATCGGGGACTATATTCATGCTTGATGTTTATGGTAATCAGCAAATAGCTTTTGGTTGTTTGTACGTTTTTTTTGTGCTCTATTCTTGGATATCACCTTTTTCAAAAGCTTCTATTTTCTTAGGTCTCATCAGTTCAACACTCATTTTTGCTGCGGTTCTAATCAACTATGAAAACTCACTAAATAACGCAACAGGTCTAAATATGCTTATCTCGCATGCCGTTGTCTGGATTACGGTTGCGGTGGTTTATTTGGCAAAACAAACGATTATAAATAGTGAACTATCTCGATCGATTCTTGACACAGAAGTGAAGGAAAGAACTTTTGAATTAAAACAGCGTGAAAAAAGAATTCAATCCATGATTAACGTGATTCAAGGCTATGCAATTATTTTAATTGATAAAAATGGTTTTGTGATGACATGGAATGAAGGCCTTTGGAAAATCACCGAGTTTATTAAAGACGATGTTATCGGTAAACCTTTAAGTATCTTCTATTCCGAAGAAGCACGAAAACAAAACCAACCTTATCATTTGCTCGTTGAGGCTGAAAAAAACGGCTTTGCTGTATATGAAGGATTTCAAAATAAAAAAACTGGTGAACCCTTTTTTGCTGAAGTAACGATATCAGCAATCGTTGATTTACAAAATAACATCACTGGTTATACTCATGTCACCCGTGATTTAACAGAAAATCGCAAACTAGAAATTTCACGAAAAAAACAGCATGAATTAGAAATTCAAAATGAAGAGTTAGAAAAGTTTGCCTTCTACACTTCGCATGATCTACAAGAACCGCTTTTAACGGTAGAAAGCTTTGTAAATGTTATTCTGAAAGATTATAAAAGTGCATTAGATGATACTGGAAAAGAGTATTTGAACATCCTTTCAAACTCCGTGATGAAAATGCGTAATATCATTAAGGAACTTTTAATTTATGCTAACCTGGGTAATGAATCAGACAAACAAAACATCAACCTTCAAGAGGTGGTAAATTCCGTTTTAGACGCCATAAAAACCTCCATTGAAAATAACCAAGCCCAGATAGAAGCAAACAATTTACCAACAGTATATGGCAATAAAGTACTTGTACATCAGGTCATACAAAACCTCATAGCTAATGCCATTAAGTTTCACGAAAAAAATGCGATTCCTATAATAAAGATTTACGCAGAAGAGGAAGATAATAGACATAAAATAACTGTGGAAGATAATGGAATTGGAATTGATAGGAAGTACCACGAAAAAATTTTTCAGCCTTTTAACCGTCTTCATCCCGAACACAAATTTTCAGGTACAGGTATTGGTCTTGCACAATGTAAGCGAATTATGCAGCTTCATGGAGGTGAAATTGGTCTCAGCTCGGTCCCTGATAAAGGCACTTCTTTTTATTTTTTTTTACCAAAGTTTTAGTCAAGTAATTGAAAATGAACAGTTTTTTTTCTAGGTTTAAACACTAATTATTTTAAACTTTTAATCAATGTACAGTTATGAAAAATCTAAGTACAGTTATTGATATTTTGTTGATCGAAGACAATTATCCAGACGTAATTTTAATAAAAAGAGAACTCGATAGAAGTGGGCTTAACTTTACCCTTAAAGTGCTAGACGATGGCGAGGAAGCCATGAATTATTTATTAGAATCACACGACAAATTACCGCACCTCATACTGCTGGATATTAATCTACCCAAAATTAATGGGTTTGAAATACTATCTGAAACAATAACTAACAAGCGATTAGACAAAATTCCTATTATTATTTTAACCACCTCAGACACTGATCGATTTAAGAGTTTCAGTGAAAATTTTGGTGTCTCTGCTTACAATGTAAAACCATTAGATATAAATTTATTGAAGCGTGTATATCATGATTCAATAGCTGCCTGAATGATTACTCTAAGGAGTAACCATTCATTAAGCAACAACTTGTAAGTTTAAGCAGATATTTTTTGCACAAAACCTAAATAGGCATTCAAAAAGCTATCTAATCTTTTTTGAAAATTAGCGTCTAACACCACGCCCTTTTCATCTAATACTTGGTCCATGTTGCCTACCGTGAGCATGTGTGGAAGGGGGTAACCAAAGATTGAAAGAATAATTTGTTGCAATTGATATGCTGCGCGGATTCCTCCCAAAGCCCCAGTAGAAGCGGTTGCCACACCAATTGGTTTTCCATTGAAAGGGTCTTTTGCAAACACATCAATAAAATTCTTTAAACCTGATGATATGCTACCATTGTATTCAGGAGTAAGAAAAATGATTCCGTCAGAACTCGCTAATGTGTTAGAAACAGACTTCAATTGATCATCTGGATCATCCATAAACCCCAACCGTTCTTCAAAAGGGGGCAAGTTCAGTTCTGATAAATCAATAATTTGAGCGCTGTTGTCTGATTTTTCAACCGCACTTTTTAAAGCAAAAGCTACTCGCGGACTCAACCGACCTTTTCTTGTGCTACTGGATACAATGGTGATTTTCATACGTATTAATCAAGCTTATTTTATAATCGGATTCAAGATTTTTTAATTTTGAAAAGAAAGATTACTGGTTTACTTTTTTCTCAACTCAAACAAGTCTTTTCGTCTATCTTTCAAATTTCTAACACTACCAAGTTGGTTTAATTCTCTTAATAAATCCAGGTCAACATCTGCAATTAAGATCATTTCCGTATTTGGTGTGGCCTCTGCTTTGATTCCATTTGCTGGGAAAGAGAAATCACACGGAGTGAAAACCATTGACTGAGCAAATTGAATATCCATATTATGTACCTTGGGTAAATTGCCTACGCTTCCAGCTATTGCTACATAACATTCATTTTCTATCGCACGTGCTTGAGCACAATTTCTTACTCGTGAATAGCCATTTTGTGTATCCGTTAAGAAAGGTACAAACAAAATATCCATCCCCTCGTCAGCGAGCAATCGACTTAATTCTGGAAATTCAGAATCATAACAAATCAGAATGCCGACTTTACCACAATCTGTGTCATACGCCTTTAATTCATAACCACCTTCCATACCCCATACTTTGGCTTCATCAGGGGTAACGTGCAGTTTTTCATATCGCTCCACAGAACCATCTCGCTTGCATAAATAACCTACGTTATAGAGTCGGTCATTAACTATTTCAGGCATACTCCCCGAAATAATATTGATATTGTAGGAGATAGCTAATTCAGCAAATTTCTCGACAATTTTACTCGTATGTTTTGCTAACTCTCTAATGGCATTGGCCTCTGACAAATGATTGTTTTCTGCCATGAGTGGTGCGTTAAAAAACTCAGGAAATAATGCAAAATCTGATCGATATCCAGAAACGGCATCTACGAAATACTCCACTTGTTGCATAAGTTCTTCTAAGTTGGAGTATGGACGCATTTGCCATTGTACCAAACCGAGGCGGACTATTTTTTTAGTTGCAGAAGCGTTTTTACTAGGTTTTTCATAATAGATGTTATCCCATTCTAATAAAACTGCAAATTCACTTGACTCGGTGTCCCCTTCTAAATATCCTTTTAAAATTTTAGTAGCGTGAAAGTCATTTGATATTTGAAAGTTATATACCGGATCATGTATTTCTTTCCGCTTCACTTTGTCAATATATTGTTTGGGAGTTAGTTCACTCGCATGCAAGTGATAATTTGGGATACGCCCTCCAAAAGCAATCCCTTTTAAGTTTAATCGCTCGCACAACTCTTTTCTATAGTCATACAACCTACGTCCCAGACGAAGACCTCTAAATTCAGGTTTAATAAAAACATCGATTCCATACAGCCGATCTCCTGTCGCTGAATGGGTGTTAAATGAATAATTGCCCGTTATTTCTTTATAGGTGTGTTTGTATTCAAACTTATCATAATCAACAACAATAGATAATGCACATCCAGCCAAATGGTTATTTACTTTGATGACCACTTGTCCCTCTGGAAATTTGTCTATCAACGATTGTATATGAGATTCTTGCCAATAGGCATTCGTTAAGTTAGAATAAGCTTCTATCATTGCGTCTTTTAGCTCTTGATAATCACTTATACTTAAATATTGTAGTTCTATGTTCTCAATTTCTACTGACATGTTTTTTTATTTTTTTAGAGGTTACCTACCCTACTAACCTTTTGTGCTATTTACTACTTTAGCTACTAAATACTAATTGTCTCCTGTTATTTATTTTAAGACACGACCAATATTTGATTCCCATATTTGTTTCGTACTTTTGGTTTAGTGAAACACGCTATATACGATAAGATAATTAAAGCAAAGGCCGAAAACAAAAAGGGTATAGCTATATTAATAGATCCTGATGATATTTCGGAAGAACGATGCATCCAGTTTGCCCGTACGGCACAAGAAGCTGGAATTAGTTATTTTTTTGTTGGAGGCAGTTTGCTAACAAGTGATCAATTAGAGCAAACGGTTAGTTTATTAAAAGACCATTCTTCTATTCCAGTACTACTTTTTCCCGGAAACCATAGCCATATAACAGCAAAAGCGGATGCATTGTTATTTTTATCACTGATTTCTGGAAGAAATGCTGATTTTTTAATTGGACAACAGGTATTGGCAGCACCAAACATAAAAAGAAGTGGTTTAGAAACAATCGCCACGGGTTATATATTAATAGACAGCGGTCAGCCAACCACTGTTTCTTACATTAGCAATACGCAACCAGTTCCTGCAAACAAACCTGAAATTGCAGCTTGTACTGCTATGGCAGGCGAGCTTCTCGGTTTAAAATTGTTTTACCTCGAAGGTGGTTCTGGAGCCAAAAACCCCGTTTCAGCTGAAATGATTGCTGCAACAAAACGTGCTATAGATTCTCCTCTCATTGTTGGTGGAGGAATAAAATCATTAGAAGCAGCACAGCGGGCGTTTGATGCGGGTGCAGATATTATTGTAGTGGGCACAGCAATAGAAGAAAATGCTGCCTTTTTAAATGAATTAGGAAAGCTAGCGCTTTGAGAATTACCTAATTAATTCAAATTGAAGTTATATCCAGCGGTTATGGTAAAGGGCAATAAAGTTGATGTTTCTATATAAGGATTGTTGACAATAGCATCCCAAGTATCTCGAAATTCTTTCGAACGGACAGGGAATAACAGGGAAAATTGCCAATAGTTTTCTTTTCGATTTTTAATATTTATACCAGCACCAAAACTCGGCCCATAATATATCTCCTTAAAATCTTGTCCATAACCATAAAAATCTTGAATTAAAATAATGCCGTTGTAGCCATACATTCCTTCCAAATAAAACCGCACATTACTAGTTGAAGGGATTAAAAACTGCAACCCAAAATTATAACCAGCGCCAGCAATGGCATATCCAAACCCACCAAATAGACCTAGAGACCCCGTTGGATAATAAGCTAATTTACCACCTATTCCGCCAAACTCTAAACCAGTACCTATACCCAATGTCGCTACCCCTTTTTCTTGAGCGCTGCTTGAAGTAGTTTTAATAATCACTAAAGCCACTAAAATTATAAAAAGTGTTTTTTTCATTAATTTATTAGTTGTCTTAAAGTTAAGTAAGCCATTAAACCAGCTCCAATTTCTAGACAACTTTCGTCTATATTAAATGTTGGAGTGTGTAATCCCGATGTAATTCCTTTATCAGCATTTCGAATTCCTAAGCGATAAAAACATGAATCAATTTGTTGGGAATAAAAAGCAAAGTCTTCTGCTGCCATCCACAAATCCAAGTCTTCAACATTTTCTTCTCCAAGATATTCTACTGCATAACTCTTTAGTGTTTCTGCTAACTCAGGGGTATTCTTTAAAAAGGGATAACCAACTTTTATGTCCACTTCACAACTACCTCCCATGGCAATGGCAATATTTTCTGCCATTGTTTTAATTTTTTCGTGCGCTTCAAAACGCCATTTTTCATCCATCGTTCGAAATGTCCCTTCAACATCCACCACTTCAGGAATTATATTGGTAGCTCCATTGGCAGTTACTTTACCAAAGGAAAGCACAGAAGGAATTTTTGGAGAAGCATTTCTACTCACAATTTGTTGCAAGGCGACAATGATATGGGAAGTAATCAAGACCGGATCAATGTTGTTTTCAGGCATAGCTGCATGCCCACCTTTCCCTTTTACTTTTAAAAATATTTCATCAGCACTGGCCATGTACATTCCTGAACGGAAACCTACCTTTCCTGCATCAATAAAGGGCATCACATGTTGACCGACTATGTTCTGCGGTGTTGGGTTTTCAAGCACCCCTTCTTTAATCATCATGGATGCACCCCCTGGTAGCCGCTCCTCTCCCGGTTGAAATATTAACTTTATAGTACCCTCAAATTCAGCTTTGAATTCATTCATTATCCGCGTAGCCCCTAACAATGAAGTGGTGTGCACATCATGGCCACAGGCATGCATTACACCCTCATTTTTAGATTTATATGCAACAGTATTTTGCTCAAAAATTGGCAATGCATCCATATCTGCACGCAATGCAATGGTGCGTGAATCAGGGTTTTTGCCTTTTATATATCCGACCACGCCAGTCCCTGCAACCCCTTCAATAATTTCATCTACACCGATTTCTTTTAATCGATTGATGACAAATTTAGCCGTCTCATATTCTTGAAAAGATAGTTCAGGATGCATGTGTAAATGATGTCGTGTTTCTAACAACTCATTTTCATGTTTTTTTGCCAGCTCACTTACTTTTTGCTTTAAATCCATCACTTAATTTTATCTACAGGTATACAATTTTCAGGTAATAAAAGTGCGGTATCAAAAACTTTTTGAAGCTGAATTAAATCTTGATATGCCTGCAGTCTTTCGATATAATTTCCAACTTTCACTCGAAAATCAACCTGATATTCTACATACACATCAGCATCTTTAAAACCCTCTATTTCTTTGAGTTGATTTTTCACTGCTTCAACTTCTGCTTCACTTCGTCCTAAATAAATTTGAATACGGTAACCCCTAGCACACTTTATTTTGTTGACAAATTCAGCATAGCCTTCTAATGCATTCTCAACTTTAGCATTATCATGGTGCTCAATGGCAACTACACTATCTTTTCGCGCTTTAAACTCCTCCTCATTGAACTCCACTTGTGGACGCACTTTGGATAAGTCTTCCGAATATTGACCCCAACTCAAATAAGCCAGTCCAATAAAGAGATATGTGAGAATAGAATTAAGCTTCATCTTCAACTAATATGCATTTGTTATCTAACACATCTTGTTCAACTGTTTTAAACTTCACATCTTTTTTCAATGATCCATCCATATATTGCACCGAAACACGGTCATTTCTACCATGGATTTTTGTGCTCTTCATGGGTTGAACTACTTGTCTTTCTGTTTGCGTATCGGTATCAGGCTGTCCACCACCATCTAGCAAACTGTGTGCTTCATTTTTATTTTCGCTCAACTTACGTTGTTGTGCTTCTCGAGCCTCTTGTATTTGTGCTGGGTCATTTTCAGGAAGTGATGCTTTCATCAAGAATGAAATAGCCTCGTGATTAATTTCGCTTACAAAGGTCTTAAACAACTCAAACCCTTCAAATTTGTAAATTAACAATGGATCCTTCTGCTCATAGGAAGCATTGTGTACTGCTTGTTTCAAGTCGTCCATTTCACGCAAGTGACTTGTCCAACCTTGATCTACTATTGCTAACGACACCGATTTTTGCAAGGCGCTTAAAAGCGCTTTTCCATTAGTCGCAATCACATCATTCAGGTTAGCAGAAATCCGTATTTGTTTACTATCAGAAACGAAAGGCATGGACACATTTTCAATCGTTGCGCCTTTGTTGGCATACACGTCTTTCATGACAGGAAGAACGGCTTTAACTATCTTTTCATTCTTATTGTCATAATACTCGATTGCTTCATCAAACAGCTTATCTGTAATTGTTTGAACCGTATCTTTTGCTACATCCTGCTCGGTGAGTTTAGAACTATAACCAAATGCACCAATAGTCGATAATTGTAATTGCTCGATATCTTTTGTCGCTTTTACATTTTCAGCAAAGTCATCGCATACATCATACAAGATGTTCATGATATCAAGCTCTAGTCGTTCACCGTACAAAGCATTTCTTCTTCGCTTATAAACGACTTCACGTTGCTGATTCATCACATCATCGTATTCCAATAGACGCTTACGAATCGCAAAGTTGTTTTCTTCTACTTTTTTCTGTGCACGCTCAATGGAACTAGTGATCATCGAGTGTTGAATAACTTCACCTTCTCTTAAACCAATTTTATCCATCAATCGGGCAATTCGTTCTGGCATAAAAAGACGCATCAAGTTGTCTTCTAAACTGACAAAGAATTGCGAAGAACCCACATCACCTTGACGACCAGCACGACCACGTAACTGTCTATCCACACGTCTGGACTCATGGCGTTCTGTACCAATAATTGCCAAACCACCTGCTGCTTTTGCCTCTGGAGTTAACTTAATATCGGTACCACGACCGGCCATGTTGGTGGCAATAGTTACGGTACCTGACTTACCCGCTTCAGCTACAATATCAGCTTCTTTTTTATGTTGTTTTGCGTTCAACACGTTGTGATTGATGTTACGCATTTTCAACATACGACTGATTACTTCTGAAATTTCTACCGAAGTTGTACCCACCAATACTGGACGACCTTGTTGTACCATCACGCCAATTTCGTCAATTACGGCATTGAATTTTTCACGAACAGTCTTGTAAACCAAATCCTGTCTGTCATCTCTAGCAATTGGCCTGTTGGTAGGAATCACTACGACATCCAGTTTATAAATTTCCCAAAACTCGCCCGCTTCTGTTTCAGCGGTACCAGTCATACCACTTAGTTTGTGGTACATTCTAAAATAGTTTTGAAGTGTTACCGTAGCATACGTTTGCGTGGCATCTTCCACCTTCACGTTCTCCTTGGCTTCAATCGCTTGGTGTAGACCGTCAGAATAACGTCTACCATCCATGATACGCCCCGTCTGCTCATCCACAATCATGACTTTTGAGTTCATGACCACATATTCTGTATCTTTTTCAAACAACGTATAGGCCTTCAACAATTGATTGATCGAGTGGATTCGTTGTGATTTAGCTGAATATTCTTTTATTAAAGCATCTTTTTGCTTCACAATGTCTTCATCAGCTGCACCACTTTTCTCAATGGCATCTAATTCAACACCAATGTCAGGGAGAATAAAAAAGTGAGGGTCTTCCCCATCACCTGTGATTAACTCGATACCTTTATCGGTCAACTCTATGGAGTTTGTTTTTTCATCTATGGTAAAAAACAAAGGGGCATCTGCCTCTGGCATACGCTTTTGGTTTTCCGCCAAATATTCATCTTCCGTTTTTTGAAGTAAAGTTCGCATACCTGGCTCACCCAAGTATTTAATCAATGGCTTATGTTTTGGTAGACCTCTGAAAGCTCTAAATAAAGAAAGTCCACCTTCTTTCGTGTCACCTGCAGCGATTTTTTTCTTTGCCTCGGTTAAAAAGTTAGCCGTCATTTTGCGTTGTTCTTCAACAATTCTAGCGATACGAGGTTTTAAATCATAAAACTCGTGTTGATCCCCTTTCGGCACGGGACCAGAAATAATTAAAGGTGTTCTTGCATCATCAATCAACACGGAATCGACCTCATCAATCATCGCAAAGTGATGCTTGCGTTGTACCAACTCTTCCGGCTTCATTGACATGTTGTCTCTCAAATAGTCAAAACCGAATTCGTTATTTGTTCCGTAAGTGATGTCACAGTTGTAAGCATCGCGTCTCTTTTGTGAGTGAGCAGGATACTTGTCGATACAATCTACTTTCATTCCGTGAAAGGCAAAAATAGGACGCATCCATTCGGAGTCTCTTTTTGCTAAGTAGTCATTTACCGTGACAATATGAACACCTCTACCAGCTAACGCATTGAGGTAAGCGGGCAAAGTTGCTACCAATGTTTTACCCTCACCAGTAGTCATTTCAGCAATTTTTCCTTCATGCAACACCACACCACCAATTAATTGCACGTCATAATGTACCATGTCCCAAACTACAGGAACACCCGCGGCTGTCCATTCGTTTTTCCAAACGGCATCGCTACCTTGGATTTCAACATAGTCACTTTCGGCAGCCAATGTTTTATCTAACAACGTAGCTTCTACTACTAACTGTTTGTTTTCTTTTAGTCTTCGCGCAGTTTCTTTCACTACGGCAAAGGCTTGAGGAAGAATTTCAAGCAACACAACTTCCAACTCAGTGTCGCGGTCTTTTTCAAGCTTATCCAATTCGTCAAAAAGAGCCTCTTTCTGATGAATATCTATTCCTTCAACCTGAACTTTATTGCGGATTTCATCCATTTGGCTGTCAATGGATGATAGTTTTTCAGCGATGATATCTTTTAGTTCTTGGGTGCGCTTGCGTAGGGCATTATCCGTGATAGAACTTAATTTTTCGAACTCAGTATTTATTTTTCCGACATACGGTCTTATTATTTTTAGGTCCTTGTCGTTTTTATTCCCTAAGATTTTAGACAGTCCTTTTGTAACAAAATCTAACATAACGTGCTTTTTAGCAAATTTTTAAGTGTTGTATGAATCACAATATTACTGAAATTTCATGTAATACCGATGTGAAAACCTTGGTTTCACTTATCAATAAATAAACCAAGTGTAGGAATAGGTACAAATTGTCAGGTATTTAAAAAAAGAAAACCGCAGAAGGGGGGACAACTGCGGCTTCTGTTTGCACCGAGGTGCATTCTCCGATTGAGAATTGTATGTAACCTGTTGAAGGGTTTTACAATGACTGTGCCAATAATTAAAAACGCCTCTATTTAACAATAGAAGCGTTTTTAGAAATGAGGAAACATGAAAAGTAGTTAATTTCTTAATTTCTGTTTCCAGAATTAAATTTTTTCTTGCCTTTAAAACCTGGTTTTTTACCACCAAATTTAGGTTTGCTTTTAAAATTTTTCACCGGGTCATAATCAGGACCATCGCCTAAACCTTCTGCTGGTTTACTTTTCTCTATTTCTAAGCCAATCAATTGTTCAATTTTTTGGAACTTACGTTGATCATATTCATTAATTAACGTGATTGCTTTTCCTTCTGCAGCTGCACGAGCAGTACGACCTACCCGGTGCACATAATCTTCAGCATCTGGCGGAACAGTATGGTTAATGACCAAATCAATGTCTTCCACATCAATACCTCTGGAGATAATATCCGTACCGATTAGCACTTGAATGGATCGGTTTTTAAACGCTAACATCCGCTTTTCGCGTTCATCTTGCTCCAAGTCAGAGTGGAATGATTTCGCACTCAGTCCACGCTTTTGCATTTCAGCACTGATGTGTTTGGTGTCACTTTTTGTACTACAAAAGATGATGATACTTCTATAATTGCTTTTCGTAACAATGTCCAAAATAACTTTCAGTTTATGCTGGTCATAAACCAAAATGGCTTTCTGTTCTATTTTAGAAGCAGTTTGAGAAACGGATATCTTAACTTCTTTAGGATCACGTTGAAGTTTTGCCGCCAGGTTTTTAATCTTTGGTGGCATGGTTGCTGAAAACAAAAAAGTCTGTCGTGTTTTAGGCAACAGGTTGCTAATTTTAGTAATGTCTTCAATGAAGCCCATGTCTAACATTCTGTCAGCCTCATCCAACACAAGAAAGTTGATGTTAGAAAAATCTACGTAACCTAAGTTAATGTGAGAAATCAATCGTCCGGGTGTTGCAACGATAATTTCAGCACCGGAAGTCAATGCTTTTCTTTCCACATCAAAATCAAAACCAGAACCACCTCCATAGATGGCTGCCGAAACGATGCCTGTAAAGTAGCTTAAACCATCGATTTGTTGGTCGATCTGTAAGGCCAGCTCTCTCGTTGGTGCAATAATTAATGCAGATAATTTTCCTTCTGACTTTTGAGAAAGTATGCCATTTAATACGGGAACTAAAAAAGCAGCTGTTTTTCCTGTTCCTGTTTGAGCACAGCCTAAAATATCATTGCCTTCAATGGCGAGAGGAATAGCTTCTGCTTGGATTGGACTTGGAGTTTCAAAGCCCATGGCGGTGATTGCCTCTAAGACTTTGGGATGAATTGGTAATTCGTTGAATTTCAAAGTATAATTTTTTAACAAAAGTAAACTTATTCTAACAAATAATTGGCTAAAACCCAAAATAATCAGTGATGTAGAAAACTTAGGTCTCATCTAAAAAAATCTTTTGGTATTTTAGCCAAATAATTACTTATCCTCAGAAAGATTATGGCATTTGAATTAAGCGGAAAACTCATTGAAAAATTTGACACCCAACAAGTGAGTGAAAAATTTAAAAAACGTGAGTTTGTTATAGAAAAAGAAGACAACAACGGTGGCATGGTTTTCACCGACATCATTAAGTTCCAATTGGTGCAAGATAAATGTGGGATGTTAGATCCTTTTGCTTTGCATGACGAAATAAAAGTATCCTTCAACATTAAAGGAAGTCGATGGGAAAAAGACGGACGTGTTTCTTATTTTACCAATCTTGACGCTTGGAGAATAGAAAAAGTAGGCGCTGAGAGCACTGGCTCAAATACACCTGCTGGCGATACGCCTTTCCCAAGTGAAGAACCTTCTTTTGCTAGTGATAGTGATGATTCTGATGACTTACCTTTTTAATAAGGTAAGTCATTCCTTTTTTTATTTGAGTAGATACATTTTTTTCAACATCCTAAATTCACTACCTTCACTTTAGAGCAAAAAATCCCGCTTTTATGGAGAAGTATGACATTTGTGTGGTAGGGGCTGGCCCTGCAGGATATGCCGCAGCCATGCGTGCAATTGATTTCGGAAAAAAAGTTTTATTAGTTGATAAAAACAAAGTAGGAGGAGCCGGTTTGTATGATGGTGCTCTGTCTTCTAAAACCTTATGGGAACTTTCTAAAGATGTCAACCACACACACAACCGTGTAGGCCGGTTTGGGATTAACTGCAATTTTAACCTTGATTTTAAAATTGTCAAACAGGAGCTTGATACGGCTGTAAATGAAAGAGCTTTTCAGTTGGAATCTCACCTTGCGGGTTTGTTGGAGGAAGGATATAAAAATGTATTTTTTTTAAAGTACGGTGCCGCAAAACTGAAAACTAAAAACGAAATTGAAATCACCACAAATGAGGGGGTTGAAACAGTATATGCTGAAAACATCATCATTGCTACGGGTAGCCGACCGCGCAAATTGCCTCATATTCCTATTGATGAAAATATCATCGTCACATCTGATTCCATTCACCAATGGGATAAGCTGCCAAAAAGCTTAGTCATATTAGGCGCTGGTGTGATTGGTTGTGAGTATGCTACCATCTACTCCAACTTTGGAGAAACCAAGGTGAAAATTATTGATAAAGCACCCCGTATTATTCCATTTGAAGATGAAGATGTCTCAGAAATGGTGACCACACAATTGGAAAAAAATGGTGTGGAAATTCACCATGGTGCACAACTCATCCGCATGGAAATTATTGATGGTGAGGTGGAGTATGAAATTGACTGCAACGGCACCCGCAGTGTACACCGCGTTGAAAAAGCTTTGATATCCGTTGGCCGAGTACCCAATACGCAAGGCTTAGGTTTAGAAGATGTTGGCATTAAGCTCACAGAAAGAGGCAGCATTTGGGATGATGATACCCAAACATCTGTACCAAATATTTATGCAATTGGTGATGTGACGGCTGACATCGCTTTGGTGAACGTGGGTGAGTTAGAGGGTCGACATGCAATTAAACGTATTGTAGGTGAATCGAAAGGCCCGCTTTCGTATGATAACATCTGCTCCATCATGTTTTTGAAGCCTATTGTTGCTTCAGTGGGCATGAATGAAAAGCAGTGTCGCGAAAAAGGTGTGAGTTATCAGGTGGTTAAACTTGATTACCGTGCAATTCCGCGTGCTATCGCCATGCGAAATCCTCCTGGGTTTTTTAAAATATTGGTTACCAATGACAAAGAAATGAAGGTGTTGGGCATGCGTGTGGTTGGTGCACAAGCTTCTACAGCTATTCAAGCAGTTGGATTACTCATGTATATGAACAAAGGCGTAGAAGAACTAGCAGAAATGATTCATCCTCACCCTTCATTAATTGAAGGAATTCAGGAATGTTGTCGCGTGTTATTAGGTAAGTCTATTTTTAAACCACAGGTGATGAAAGACTACATCGACTACCGCGGTTATACCAGCGACCAGTTTGATGATGTGCCTAATTATATATAGCACAAATTCTGGATTCAAACTCGACTACCGTTTTATTAATTAGTCTGTTTGGATAAATGGCTGCTGAATTTCAAAAATTACAGATTGCTGCTAACGATGGGGGTCCCCTCTCAGCCAAACTGTATTTGTGCAGGACTCAAAACAGCAAGCAGAAAATTTTAATTATTAACGCTGCCACAGGTGTAAGCCAGCAATTGTATCATCATTATGCTGTTTTTATGATGAATAATGGTTACACCGTGCTTACGTATGATTATAGAGGCATTGCGGCTTCGAGACCTGCAACGCTTCGTGGTTTTAAAGCTTCGTTTAGTGATTGGGGGCAACTCGATTTTCATAGTGTAGTAGATTATGTAAAAGATAACTTTTCAAACCATAAAATAGTAGTCTTAGGTCATAGCATTGGTGGTGTTCTTGTTGGAATAAGTAAAAACATACAGGCCATAAGTGGCATCATTACCATTGGCTCTCAACCCGCATTTTATAAAGATTGGAGTCCCTTTTCTAAAAAAATTAAGTTTTACTTTATATGGCACATGTTCTTCCCCATTTTAAATGAGGTGTTTGGTTATGTCCCGGGTAAAAAACTTAAGTTGATTGAAGATATCCCCTACGGAGTGATGAAAGACTGGCACCAAAGACGAAAATCCCCAGATATTGCTAAACAGTTTAAAACTTCGGGATGTAATTTGTTTTTTAATTCCTACAAAGGAAAACTGCTTACTATTGGTATTGCTGACGACCCAATTGGGACAGCTGTAGCCATACAACGAATTCACGATTTATTTAGCCACGCAGAAAAAGAACAGCTAGTGCTAACTGGATCTAGTGCGGTAGGGCACTTTGGTTTTTTTAGCAGAAGGTTTGAAAAGGAGTTTTGGGTGAAGACGCTGAATTGGTTTGACAGTGTATAATATCTGATTATACAGGTATTTACAGGAAACCTTCCAAAAACTAAAACTTGCTAGATTTAATTACGTTATCGCTCCGATTTAAGGTTTGTCACTTTTTCCTTAGATGAAAAAGTAACCAAAAAATCAAGGCTACATAAAAAATACTAAAATTTGCTGGTTCTAGCTGAAACAAAACAAACTCGCCACTAAGTACATCTCTTAAAAACATTCATTATAAGTAGGCTCAAACAGTGTTTTGTTTCTAACCGCTAGAATCAGCAAATTTCTTCGCGCATTTTTGATGAGGCCGATGAATGGATGAAACATAAGCAATTTCATAGGATAATTTTAGTGGATGAATAGGAGGTAAACGAACGATTTAGAGAGAGGGAATTATTTTATAAAAAAACACCTATAAACTATCGGTCAGTCATAATATAATTTTAGCTTTTCTAAAACTAAAAAAGGCCGAAATCGCTTCACGCGATGTCGACCTTTTATTTTGGATAGAATAAATAATTTATTTCTTCTTCAACTTCGCAATCAATGCTTCATTTTTAGCAACATAACCAAAGTCACCATCAGCATTCGCTTTTGCCATTTCTAATGACTTAGTAGCTGTTTCAATTGCTTCTTTCTTTTTGCCCATATCGGCTAATAGTTCCGCTTTGCGGTATAAGAAATAAAAAGCAGTAGGATTTTTCTCAATCGACTTGTTCATCCAAATCAAAGCTTGGTTTAAATCTTTACCTTTTTGATGATAAAATACGGCTGCGTTGTGGTACGAGCCTGCATCTACATCTTCTTTTCCATCCACTAATAGTTTCTGAATTTGAGCCGCAACAACGTAATCTGAGTTTACTCCAACTGCAATTGCTGCGGCTACTTTATCCCATGAAATTGTTAATGTAGCACCATTTTCAGAAAAATTAGAAAAATCAATGGTCAACGATTCTTCCACTGTCGGCAACGTAGTCGTTTTTACCTTAAATCGGACCACGTCTTTTGCTTGATCATACCCAGCTGTTCCCCAGATATCATTTTGTTTGCTAATGATAATAGTCCACTCTGATTTTGTAGGAATGGCAAACACACCATAGGTACCTGCAGCAATTGTATTACCTTCTAAAGTAAACTCAGAAGATGCTTCAAGGGTCGTGCAATGGTTTGCTCCTAAACGCCATACAGCGTCATAAGGAACCAATTCACCAAAAACAGTTCTCCCTTTTACGCCTGGACGCGAATAAGAAATTGTAAAATCCGTGAGGCCAACTGTTTGCTTCAACGTTGCGGTTGGACTAGGTTTCGGAGAGTCAATTTGTGCCATTAAAGAACTTGTCACTGCTAAAGCTGACAAGACAATGGTAGAAAGTAATTTTTTCATTTTAGTAATTAATATTTAGTGTATGTTTAAACTTAGAAACATCTAACAACACTATCAACCGATTTGATTCAAATTAATTGGAGATTTTTACAAATGTTATCTAAAAGTGGTTCCTACGACTTGATTTTTGATAACTGACTTCTAAACAATCAGTTAGTTAAGCTATAGCAAAGGATTTTCGAAAGATAATATAATACCAATTATAAAAGAAGATTCTTCCCTTTGGTCAGAATGACGAAGTGCCAAATCACTAATTAATCGATATAGGATTTCCAAAATCAACTCAATACCTCCACTTATTAGCCAATTTCACCAAAGACAACATAACCGGAACTTCAATTAATACACCAACCACGGTGGCCAACGATGCTCCCGAATTTAAACCAAACAAAGCAATAGCTACTGCCACTGCCAGTTCGAAAAAGTTGCTGGCACCTATCATTGCCGATGGCGCACAAATGTTATGCTTGAGTTTTAAAAATTTGCCGGCAAACCAACTAATAAAAAAGATAAAATAGGTTTGCAAGGTTAGCGGAACCGCTATAAGTACGATAGCAAGGGGATTGTCGATAATGGTTTGCCCCTGAAAGGCGAAAATCAACACCAAAGTAGAAAGCAACGCAAGAATAGAAACGGGTTTAAGCTTGGCTAAAAATACTTGTTCAAACCATGCTTGTCCTTTAGATTTGATCAACAACCGATTGGTCAGATAGCCTAAAATCAAAGGAATGACCACAAAAATAATTACGGAGGTGAAAAGTGTGTTGTAAGGGATGCCAATCAACTCACCGCTTTTGTTAAGGAAGTCAATGTCAAACACAGAGAAGAGCACACCCACAATTGGAACAAAGGCGACTAAAAGAATTAAATCATTCACTGAAACCTGTACCAGTGTATAGTTGGCATCGCCTTTTGTCAGATAAGACCAAACAAATACCATCGCAGTACATGGTGCTGCTCCTAAAAGAATAGCTCCTGCTAAATACTGTTCGGCATCTTCGGGTGTCATCCACGCTTGGTACAGCTTGAAGAAGAAAATGTAGGCAAATAAAGCCATAGTAAACGGTTTGATTAGCCAGTTAACTACAACGGTTAAGCCCAACCCTTTCCAATTGCGAGAAACGTATTTGATGGAAGAGAAATCGATTTGTACCATCATCGGATATATCATCAGCCAGACCAACAAAGACACAGGAATATTTACCGTAGCAATGTTCCAATCACCGAGCACCATCATGGAGTCGCGAGCGACACTACCCAAAGCAATACCGCCAACAATGCATAGGAGTACCCACACCGTAAGGTACTTTTCAAAAAAACCTATTTTAGTTTCTTCACTCATTATTTCTTGATTTTAGAAAAGGCATATAATAGTTCACGTGCAATGTCTCTACATCGCTCATCGTATTTTTCTTCTTGCTGTGGGGTATTATCAAATGCTTTAGGGTCTTCAAAAGGAAGGGAGATGCGTAAAGCACCTGGTATAAAAGGACAATTTTGGTCTGCATGATTACACGTCATTACGGCAGCAAAACTACTTTGAGGGTTGAAATAGTCATCGTATCGTTTAGAAAACGCTACAATTGCCGGTTCGTTCTCTTCATATTTGATGCTATAGACAGGGTTTTTATCCTCTGATAATTGAATAACCTGTAGACCCGCTTTTTCCAATGCTTTTGCTGCCGAAGGGAAAAGAGCTGTTTCTTCGGTTCCGCCTGAATAAGCAAAAACGTTAGCTATTCCATAATGTCGAGCAGCAACCTGAGCCCACACTTGAGACAAATGACTTCTGCGGGAATTATGCGTGCATATTAAAATCAAGTTGGCGAGTTCCTGTTTCTCCATTTTTTCCTGAACGAACTTTGTCAGCGGCTCTAAACGCCTTTTTCGATCATCAGAAATAAGTGAAAATTCTTCCTTCACCGAGTCGATGTATTCTGTAAGTGTTAATGTTACCATTTTTTGAGATTTAAGTATGGAGTATCGAGATATGAGTACAGAGATTTTAGAAAATAGAAGCTTTTGATTTTTCTTTTTTCTTCTGTCTTGATACCTGGCTCTTGTATCTTGCTTCTAGATTAACAACATCCAGAATTCGGTTCACAACTACTTGCGGGTTTGGTAGAAATCCTGACGCGGGGTTTTTGAGCTGGCACGCCACAGTTGTCTTTTGCTAAACAGTCGGTTTGTTTGTTGGTCAACTGAAAGGCATTTTCGTGGAATTTGAGGCCATATTTTCCAATGGTATCTGCTTGATATTCGACTTCTACTTCCAGGTCCTCCATCCCTAATACCTTTTCTGAAAGGGATATGATACTTGCCAGTTTTTGCGGTGCCAAACGGTGGTCAAAATCATCTGCTTCCCACAACTGAAAGTTAGCTATTTTTTCCTGGCGAACTGTTCCACCGCAGTCGATGAAGTCTTTAGTCACGATGCCGACTTCGGTCACATGAAAGTGTTGAGGTATTTGCGAGCCATCGGGTAAGATAAAGACTACCTGATTTATTGACGCTAATTGATTTTTTATTTCTGATAGTTTCATATTTGGAGATATTAGTATTGAAATTGTTAGATTTTAGAAGTTAGACTCTCTTGCACCTTGGTTCTTTGAATCTTTCTACCTTCTACTTTATTATTTTATCTAAATTAACAGCAGTTGTTTTTAGTCGAAATTGACGTAGAAATACCCGTGAACAATTCCACCACTTGCCCCCAGATCATTGGGTTAATGCAATAGCAGATGTTGTTTCCAGTGATAGTTCCTTGAATGAGCCCTACTTTTTTCAACTCTGATAGGTGTCGTGAAACCGTTGATTGCGCCAAGGGCAATTCCTCTACAATATCACCACAGATGCAGGAAGGGCTATCTGCTAAATACAGCATAATAGTCAACCGAGCGGGGTGACCTAGTGCTTTAAGCACCTCAGCCATCTGCGTAGTTTCTATGGTAAAGCCATCGGTTTTTGTTATTCCCATATCGCAATATTACGATATTGTTTAAAGAAAAAAAAATTAGCCATCAACTTTATATTGCTCTTCTTTAAAAAAACGTCTGTCTTTGATTTTTTCAAACAGCATATCCGCTTCCGATTTAACAAGCCCATGAGCAAATCCTTGAGGTGTGTTTTCATACATAAACGAAAAAGCGCCACTTGACTTGAGTTGTAATGTTCTATTACCAAATTGTTTGGTAGTCATCACTTCATTATTATTTAAACCAAACTGTGTTATTTTTTTAATGTGGAAAGTGCTTGTAGGACTAAAAAATTTAAACCTTGTTCGTACAGTAAGTATGCCCCTGTTGAAGTTGATAATTTCTTTTCCAGCTATCATAGAAAGCCATATTCTTATCACGACAAACCCTGCTGCTGTCCAAGCTAACAACCAAAATAAAACAAATAGCTCTGGACCCCAAACGCCTTTATTTATTGCGCTTAACACCATGATAAGTGCAAATAATTCACCTCCAAACCAACCACACAACCAAAAAGAAAGAAAAGCCAATCCCAGCCAATTTCTTTTTGTAGGGATTTCAATAGTTAATCCGTGAATGGTTTCGGTAACTACTGATCTTCCTTTGTAGGGTTTTTCCATCTATGCTGATTACTTCTTTCATTAAATATAAATAAAGTACCTCCTTCTTATTATATTCAATGAATGATTTTTCGCAGAATTATCTTATTTCTCCTCTTAACACTGGTTACGGTCTCGTGTTCACCTCACCATGACACCTTTGATTTTTTCTCTGTCTCCCTATATATTCTTCCGTTTATTCTAGCACTGGTGGTGTTTAACCTCTCCGAGTTATACCGAGCCCACAAAAGAGCGCGAGTAAAAACCCGTTTTTTTACGTTCAAGCGTTTTAGAACCATCATTGTGGCTATCGGTATGATTGTCATGACTTCCCTGGTCGTTTTTTTTCTACCCGATAATAGTCCATCTACCCCTGCGGAATTGACCAGGTACGGCAAACTCACCAAAGCTCCTGAGTTGGAACTGGAAGGGTTGCGGCTTCAACATTATGAAAACCCTAATGATCCGATAATCACTTATCACTACTTTAAAAAAGTAGTCGAAATGGATGAAAATTTCATTCGCACCAACGGCTTAATTGGAGAAAATAAATCCACCCCAGGAAATTATTTTGAATTAGCGTGTCTCAACACCTTAAAACTCGATTTTGACAAAGCATCATTTTATGTGCTCACCCTGAATGAACAGCAGCCAGTGGTTTGTTACCTCAAGGGACAAGTAGCATTGTACCAGGGCGACTCCGCCAATTTTGTGGCTTATTTAATTAAGGAAATCGAAAACGATGGTTTGAAAAAAGAAGCCTACCCGCTGCTAAGCGGTTATTTTTTAAATAATAACCAACACGATTTATTGTATGACTTAGTGAAGTCTGACACCTACTTAAACTACTTACCCAACCACTTAGCTGGCAGTGTGTATTTTCAACATGGTGATATTATACGGTACATTTCAAGCATCTTTCTGCACCTCTACCATAAGCTGAATATTTACAGTTTTATCGGGGCTTTCATTATCTTAATCGCTTATACCTTATTCCTGCGCGAGCTGGATTTGTTTAACAAAGAAAAATGGAGATGGGTAATCCTTTTGGTTGGCTATGGCGTTATCAGCCCTTTCTTTGTCTTTCCTTTTAGTGATTTTTTAAGTTATGGCTTGGGCTGGCAACGCGGTGATACGTTGGTGTCAGAATTTCTTTTTTTCACCATTAATGTCGGTTTGGTGGAGGAGTATGTGAAATTATTCCCTTTCATCTTATTACTTCTTTTTACAAAAAAATTGAAAGAGCCTTATGATTATATGCTCTTTACCTCACTAGTCGCCTTTGGGTTTGCTTTTACTGAAAACCTCATTTATTTCACAGACCAGGGAATAGGAATCATGCAAATCAGAGGAATGTTGTCAGTGATTGGTCATGCGATGTTTACCTCTACAGTAGGGTATTTATTAGCTTTTTCACGGTTCAAGAAAAGGTTAGCTTCTCCAGTAGTTTTAGTTGGTTTGGGGTTAGTGGTTGCCGCATTACTTCATGGTACGTTCAACTTTTTGATCGGATCACAAAGTGGTGTGTTATTCCTGAAAATGGCTTTCTTTCTTTATTTCTTAGCGCTGGTGCATATGTGGTCTATTATGTTGAACAACTGCATCAACAACTCATCCTATTTTAACTTTTCTGCATTACCCAAATTAAAAGACTTTCACTTTAAAGCCACCATTGTGCTATTGAGCATCATCATCACGGAATATTTATTAACCTCCATTTCCATCGGGAAAACTTACGCTTTTGAAAGCTTATTGAGTTTCTTTTATCCGGGACTTTATTTGGTGCTGTTCCTTTCTAACACGCTCGGTCGCCTCGATTTTTTCAAAAACTATTGGGAGCCAGTGGTGCCTCCTTACCGCGAATTGTTATTTCCGCGAACCGCAAATACGAACGAATATGTAGGCAAACAAATTCGAATAACTCCGACAGAAACAAATAAGTTAGTGCATCTCGGTGAATTAAAAGGAACTATTGTCGAAAGGAAAATTTACCGCAGTAGTACTAATTGGTTTGTGGTCCAATTATTAAATCCACTACCTATTCGAGCGGTATATCCTTTATTACTTTTTATCGAATTCGGTGCAAGCGGTGTTTCTTTGGATGACGAACTCAACAGTAGTTGTGAAATTTATGTGGTGCCTGAAACGGTTGATTATAAAAAAATTAAAATCACGGGGTCGTTGTTACGGGCTGGCGAGGCG
Source organism: uncultured Cytophagales bacterium (assembly GCA_963849955.1). Lineage (GTDB taxonomy): Bacteria > Bacteroidota > Bacteroidia > Cytophagales > JAAEPT01 > CAWFGW01. The sequence continues at coordinate 82,051 of CAWKJU010000017.1, forward strand.
AAGTTAAATCTAACTTAATTTACTTTTTCAACTATTGACTGACTGCTTTTCCAACGAAAAGGGTAATGTTGATCCAAAGACACGCTAATACCTCCTTGTACTGTCCAAATAATATCATCATACCTAATGTTAAGATAATCTCTTCCAGTATAGGCTTTCAATATAAAACCAATAGATCTTGAACTAAGTGGTTGGTAGTGCAAAATCACATTTAGGTTAGTTCTGAACTGATTACTGTTATTAGACAAATTGGGTTCAAACAAATGTAACTTACCAAGAATTGTTTCTGTTGAAATTTGCACATGAAATGTGTGCAATCTTTTGATAATGTATTTAACTCCGTCTTGCTCCCATAATTGAGTTTTTTTGCGTTGATGAGGTTTAGAGTAAAAGTCGAAAGCAAAACCAACCCGGTTTTGTCCATATCGATATTGTTGATCAGGAGTAAATTCAAAGCCAAAAAAATCACCATCAAAACGGGACCAAGCTTTAAAACTGTAGAGGTTATTTTGTTCTGACAAAATCTGGTATAAGGCGGAAATTTTTACAAAATTAGTTGAGAAATCACCTTGTCGATAGTCATTTCTTCTTTTTGTGCTATCAGCAGTATAAAGAAATACTCCTTCTGGTTGACCGTTAGAAAAATGATGCGCTTGAATGTTAAACGACAAACTTTTTATTGTTTCTGCACTATTTCCAACACCAGTTGTCCGCTCGAAGAGATGTTTCCAAGGCTTTGTTTTATTGTTCCAAACTTGTAAATCAACGCCAAGACCAACTTCTTGAGAAATAGGTGTTAGTGGACTCGACTCATCTCCAGTCATGCGGAAATTTGTGCCGTAGTCCAATGTTATTCGAGAAATTTTTGCTAAAGTCACAGAGTTTATTCTTGGCTGTAATATCGGGAACCGAATATTGATATTAGTTTCAAATTTATACCCATTTTTACCTTCTCGTTCTACTAAATCAATTTTTCGGTCGTTAATACTTTTAACCACAGGGAAAGTAAGATAACTCAGGTTGTCAGTTGCTTTCCAAAAATCCCGTATTAAAAAATACACGGAGGTATCCCTATCCAATGAATAACGATTAATTTTTATATCATTATTTATTGCAGATTCATTTTGAGGAAAAGCATAAACTGAAAACACTAAACAAACCCAAAAAAGGTAGTTCTTCATATCCAAGGAGTTGCAATTATTAAACATTTAACAAGTTAGGAATACTTTGACTACAATTAGTCTTTCAAATAATAACTGATAATCGACACTTGAAATTACAATTTTACGTATATTAGATTGGTATGTACCTCAAACAATTAGGTAAAAAAATTGTCTCCTTAGGAGTTATCATCATCTGCATTCACCTGCTTTTGCTGATAACAGGAAAAGCATATATCTGGAAAGCCATTTGGTACAATTTCCCTGGGATATATGATCACGAGATTTTTTTTAACAATCACATTTTAGCATCCACAAACCCACAGCCCTGGGCAACGTCCGCTAATTACAATAAAACCCCTCTTTCCTCCGAGTTAGAAGCGCTTCACAAGCACATAAAAACAACTGCTTATGTCGTGATAAAAAATGACTCAATCATTCAAGAAAACTATTGGATAGATGGCGACACTTCTGTGATTTCTAACTCTTTTTCGATTGCAAAAAGTTATGTAAGCATGCTGATTGGCTTTGCCATTCAAGACAAATACATTCGTTCGGTAGATCAGCCCATCGGGGATTTTTTACCTTATTTTAGAAGCGAGGGAAAAGAAAAAATTACCATTAAACATTTGTTACAGATGTCATCGGGCTTAAGTTGGGATGAGTCGTATACTGGTCCTCTATCAATTACTACGCAAGGGTATTACGGGAACGATTTAGAAAAGCTTATCAAAGGCTTAAAGGTGATATCTGAACCAGGAACAGAATTTAGATACCTTAGTGGTGACACTCAACTTTTAGGTTTAGTGCTCATAAAAGCAACCGGTTATTCGCTTAGTGAATATTTACACTTAAAATTCTGGAATCCTGTTGGTGCAGAAAATGAAGCACTTTGGAGTACCGACAACCTATATGGGCGGGAAAAAGCATTTTGTTGTATCAGCGCTACTGCAAAAGATTATGCTAGAATTGGCAAGTTGTATTTGAATAATGGACAATGGAATGGCGTGCAACTGTTAAATAGTTCATATATAACTGCTAGCCTAGAGCCAAATGGTTATTTCGACCCGCAGAGTAAAACTAATTGTGATTTCTATGGCTATCAATGGTGGCTTATCCCTAACTACTTAGGCCACGACATTTTTTATGCCCGAGGAATTCTAGGTCAGTTTATTATTTGCATCCCGGAAAAGAACATCATCATCGTGCGCCTTGGCCATGAACGAGGCGATAAAAAAGATGGTATTCATCACATCATCACCTATGCGATGATTGATGAGGTGCTGAAGAATTTTTAGTGCAACCTCCTTAGTGCTCTTCAAAATTGCATCTCCCTTTTTTTTAAGCTTTCTTTGCACCCTAATTTCTAACCATGAACAAAGTATATTATCTACATACTTGCTCTACATGTCAACGCATTTTAAAGGACCTCAACTGGCCTGAATCGTTTGAGAAGCAAAACATCAAAGAAACAGCTATCACCGAAAAGCAGTTGGATGAAATGGCACAACTAGCCGGTTCATACGAAAGTCTTTTTAGTAGAAAAGCCATGAAATATAGAGCTTTGGGATTAAACAACGAGACGCTCAGCGAACAAGATTATCGCAAATACATACTCGAAGAATACACCTTCTTAAAACGACCTGTGTTTATTCTTGGCAACGAAATATTTATCGGCAACGCAAAAACTATCGTAGAAGCCGTGCAACAAAAACTAGCAAACTTATGATGAAATCAATGACCGGTTTCGGTTCGTCACTTGTAGAAACCGATGGGTTTAAAATAGCGGTAGAGGTTAAGACGCTGAACTCAAAAACACTGGATGCAAATATGCGCCTTCCTCGTCAGTTTTCTGATAAAGAGTTAGAAGTGAGAAACCTTCTCAATGAAAGTCTGGAGCGAGGTAAAGTTTCACTCAACATTGAATTTCAAAAAACAGGTAATGTAGAAACAAGTGCCAAAGTGAACATTCCTGTATTTAAAGCCTATTACCAACAACTGTCAGATGCGGCTGATGCCGTTGGAGCTGACAAAGCTGACATTTACCGTTTAGCCTTGGGCATGAACAACGCTATTGAAACCGTTTCGGAAGGAAAAGCTTCAGAAGATGAATGGAAGCTAGTGCTGAATGGTTTGAAAACCGCTTTAGCAGAATGCAACAGCTTTCGAGATGATGAAGGAAGAAAGTTGGAAGAGAAATTTGTCGGCTACATCGACACCATTGAAGAGCTTTTAAAAACGGTGATTACCCAAGACCCACAGCGCATTGAAAACCTCAGAAAACGGATTAATGATAAGATAAGCGAGTTATTGACTCCAGAGCAAACAGACAAAAACCGCTTTGAACAGGAGTTAATTTACTACATCGAAAAACTCGACATCACAGAAGAGAAAGTACGTCTTCAAAACCACCTTAACTACTTTAGAGAGGTGATGAACAGTGCTGAAAATACCGGTAAAAAACTCGGTTTTATTTCCCAGGAATTGGGTCGTGAAATCAATACCATTGGCTCGAAAGCTAACGATGTGGTGATTCAAAAATCAGTCGTTTGCATGAAAGAAGAGTTGGAAAAAATTAAAGAGCAGCTACTCAACATATTATAAGTCTGCCAAGTTGGCACAAATTAGTGGGTGGCAAAGAAATTGATAACCCAGAGAGAAGAAAAAATCATCAGTAAAAACATGAGCACACAAGAAGAGCAACACAACGAGCAGGAAGAAATAAACCAAGAGCTACATGATGACACGCAAGTAGCTGATGAGCAACAAGAAGTTCCTAGCGATGCTAACGCTGAAGAAAGTCAACCTAAAGACGAACTGACTGAACAAAAAGAAAAATATTTACGCCTTTATTCTGAATTTGAAAACTTCAGAAGAAGAACCAATAAAGAAAAGCTAGAGATGATCACCACTGCTAACGAACGTTTGGTGGTTGACTTGTTACCTATTCTTGATGACTTCGAAAGAGCCATGAAAAGTGTGGGTGATGAAGCTGGTGCTGAAAGCTTGAAAGAAGGTGTTGATTTAATATATAATAAACTGTACAAAACTTTAGAAAGCAAAGGGTTGAAACCAATCAATGCTACTGGTGAAGTGTTTGATGCAGAATTGCACGAAGCAATAACCCAAATACCTTCTCCATCAGAAGATATGAAGGGAAAAGTGATAGACGAAGTTGAAAAAGGATACTACTTGGGAGAAAAGGTAATCCGATATTCAAAAGTAGTGATAGGAGCGTAAGCCATGGCAAAAAGAGATTATTACGACATATTAGGGGTTAGCAAATCTGCTACACCAGAGGAGATAAAAAAAGCCTACCGTAAGACGGCTATTAAATATCACCCTGACAAAAACCCTGACAACAAAGAAGCAGAAGACAAGTTCAAAGAAGCTGCTGAAGCCTATGAGGTGTTAAGCAACGAACAAAAACGTCAGCAGTATGACCGATTCGGACACGAAGGCATGCGTGGTGGCGGTGGTTTTGGCGGTGGCGGCATGGACATGAACGACATCTTCTCCCAATTTGGTGATGTATTTGGCGGTGGAGGCGGTGGCTTCGAAAGTTTCTTTGGCGGTGGTCGAGGAGGCGGTTCACGCATGCGAAAAGGATCAAACCTTCGCATCAAACTAAAACTGAACCTTGAAGAAATTGCCCAGGGGGTTGAGAAAAAAATTAAAGTAAAACGTAATAACTCCTGTTCGGCTTGTAGTGGCACAGGGGCCAAAAACGGTACTGAATTAGATACGTGTAACACCTGTAATGGTGTTGGACAAATCCAAAAAGTGGTGAACACCATGCTCGGACAAATGGTGTCTAGTGCTACGTGTCCAACCTGTAAAGGTCAGGGTAAAATCATTAAAGAACGTTGTGGCGTATGTCATGGTGACGGTGTGACATTAGAGGAAGAAGTATTAAGCATCAACATCCCTGCTGGTGTGGCTGATGGCATGCAACTGTCGATGAGTGGAAAAGGTAACTTCCCTCCTGGAGGCGGAGTACCTGGTGACTTGCTCATCATGATTGAAGAAGAAGAAAGCGGTGTGCTACACCGTGAAGGCAACAATGTGGTGTACGACTTGTACATCAACTTTGTGGATGCTGTTTTGGGTACTTCAGTGGATATACCAACCATTACTGGAAAAGCAAAAATCAAAATAGAGCCAGGAACCCAAAGCGGAAAAATACTTCGCTTACGTGGCAAAGGCATTAAGGACTTAAACGGTTATGCTACGGGTGACCAACTGGTACATGTAAATGTTTGGACTCCAAAGCAGGTTTCTGCGGATGAGAAAAAAGCATTAGAAACCTTGCGCGAGTCAGGTAATTTTACCCCTAACCCGGGCAAAGGTGAGAAAGGCTTTTTTGAAAAGATTAAGGAATTCTTTTAACAGACCGTCATTCTGAACAGAGGGAAGAATCGCTGGGAGCATGACGATGTTTTATAATATTAGAAAAGGGAAAGCATTGAGGTGTTTTTCCTTTTTTTATATCAAAAAACTACTCCTCAATAGGCTCTTTTAACGAAGCATAAAGCGTTAGTAAAATGTTGTTTGTGTCCAAAGTCCATGACTTCAATAAACTCACAATTTTAATTAGTAAAGATTTTGTTTTACTTTAGATGGAGAAAACAATTTGCTTTTCACGTATTCAATCATCACCAATTCACAGCCTTATGAAAAATATTTTAACCACCTTATTTTTATCGCTATCGTTTTTAGGTTTTTCTGACACCTCCGTAAACATAAAAATTGAAGGATGGGATGGCGATTGGTATGAAGGGGATAACCGATTTTATCAAGAACTAAATGATAATGGTGATATCACCTTAAGCATACATACGTATTCTACGAATGATTTTATAACTTACGATACCGCTTCAAAAATCTTATATACCTACAACACAGAGGGCAATTTAATCTTGACCAATTTTTATAGCTTAGGAAGTAATGGTTTATATAATAATAAACGGGTTGAAAACTATTACTCCAATAATTCATTGGATAGTATTATTACTTATACCATCAGTTCAACGGGCACAGCCTCAAAATCGAGAAGAGAATATTATGAATATGATGCTAATGGAAATGCTATTGAGGAATATATCTATGTCCTTAGCGGTTCTGGTTGGTTTGGGACACGTATTTTAAATAGATATGAAAACGGATTACTTGTTAGAAAGGAAGTTGGTTATGAGGGTGGTACTTTTTGGGATTTAGACTCTATGGACTCTTTGTTCTATAATGAAAAGGAACAGCTCATCGAATCAATCCATTATAGTTATGATTTTTCTCCAGTTTCTGCCTTAACTTATGAATATGATTTAAATAGTAATCGAACAAAACTCACTTCTTATTCTTATTCAGCTGAAACGCGAATTCCGTTAACTATCGTGAACACCACCTATGATGAATCAAACAGAGTGAGTACAATTATTAATCAATCCTATAGTGCAGGTGAGTGGAACAACACAACAAGAACAAGCTACAGCTATTCAACGGTTACTACTGGCTTTACGACATTCCATAACGAACTGGCTTACAACAACCCTGTTGGAAATACCCTATCCTTTTCTGACCATAAAGCGCATCAAATCATAATATTAAATACGAATGGTCAAGTGGTGCTGCAATCAACAAAAACCATCACTGACGTTTCAAGTTTAACATCAGGAACCTATATCCTCATTATTGATACTGTTCTTAAAAAGAGTTTTATCAAGCTTTAGAAATAAGTCTGTTATTGAATTAAATGCACGTAGGGAGCGGGTTTAACGCTTTATTAGCCTTATTGACAAATTCTATATTAGCCCACTAAGTCTTTAACTAATTTAATAACACCTCATTTTTAGGATATTCTTCATTTTGTGAAGGTGTCATTCCTGTCTTCTTTTTATAGATGCGATAAAAGGAAGCTCTATTACTAAACCCAACTTCTAACGCTATGCCTTCAATAGTAAGGTGAGAGGCATTTTTTGACTTCTCAATGAATGCCTCAATGCGATATTCATTTACAAACTCATGAAAAGATTGATTGAGGTATTGATTAAGACATTTGCTTACAAGATAAACAGGCTCATCAACTAATTCAGCCAACAACTTCACATTTAAGTCTGTGGTTTTATAATGACCTTCCTCCATACTTAACACCAATTTTTGGGCAATAGCAGCAAGTCGTTCTTTATTTGATTCTGTTTCTTCTTTGTCTTTAGCATTCAAATTTTCTTCTATTACTTCATTTTGTGAGATAAAGCGTTCAAATTCTTCGTGTGCAAACACACTATTGAAATTAAATGCTGCTATGAAAATAAATAAGAATATTGCCATTAAAACTAACGGTAGATACAGATACTGCACCTCTGAAAAAGGGAAAATAGCATATAAAGCTATGGTGGCAAGGTTCAACAGCCATATAAAAAGTATGAAGAAAAACACATACCGCTCTCGGGTTGAGGCTATGTTAGAAAACACTTTTTTAATTTTTCCCTTGTAGCGTACATATTGAACCAACGCCATTGTGAAATATGTTTGTTGCAGCACAATAAATACCGTATCCATAATTTCCATTTGCTCAGGATATGGCCCTAATTCCAACCCTTTAAAGAAAGCATTAACAGCATTTACTCCACCAATCTCGAGGTTTGCAATCATGTACAGGCAGTATAAAAGCGCTGTACCAGTAAGATAGAGGACTGGGTTTTTCCAGTTAAACTTCATCCCCATCATAATGATGACATAATAATAGACGAGTGGACCGAAAAAAAATGCAGTCAAAATTGAGCAATAGATGAAGTAGGAAAACTGTGCTGCAGCACCTGACAAGATTAAAACATTGGCAATAAAATTAATAGCCGGATTAATAATTATAAGAGCTAAAATTTTATTTGGATGAGCATTATTCCTTTTGAAAAAGAGTACGAGAAAAGCAAAAAATAAATTAGCAGTAGCTACGATGTTTAGTGTTATTAGTCCATCCACTAAACTAAAATAACTTATTAGTCAGCCTAATTAAAGGATTTTAACAAATAAAATTTTGTGTCAACCTTATTTCTAAAATAAGGTAAAATATGTCTCATTATTAATAAAAAAGCCTCTATTCTAAGTTATGAGACAACTCAATTTTCTACACTTTTTTTAAATGGGTTAGTTTGAGACGTGTTAAATATTAATTCATTCGTATGAAAAAACAATTACTCCTAAGTGCTATCATTTCATTCACTGTAAATTCTTTAGTTGGTCAAACTTTTGACTGGGCAAAATCCTTTGGTGGGGCTGGTAACGATTTTGTAAACTCCATGTCTATAGATGCTGACGGCAATGTGTATACTGTTGGAAGCAGTTTTGGTCTTGTAGATTTCGACCCGGGTGTAGGTACTGAAAATTTAACTGGTAAAAACGTGGATATTTTCATCAGTAAATTAGATGCTTCTGGAAATTATGTATGGGCTAAAGTTATTGGTGGCACCAACGTGGAGAACGCTGGGTTTAGCACGCTGGATAATGATGGAAACCTGATTGTTGGTGGTACAATAATTGGCGAAATGAATGAAACGACTGGAGAAGTAAGTGCCGTTTTTGAGTACACTTCTTTTGTTTGTAAAATTGATCCTTCTGGAAATTTTTTATGGATTAAAACGTTTGAAGCTACTTCCTTTTCTGATTTATTCTTTAATGCTGCAGACGTAAGTAGCACTGGAAATATTTATTTAACGGGTAGTTTTAAAGGAACAAAAGACTTCGACCCAAGTGCTGCATCGTCTACATTAACTTCCTCAGGGAGCACTGCCAGCGATCTGTTTATTTGTAAACTAGATGCCTCTGGAAATTTTGTGTGGGCTAAATCCATGGGAGGGGAAGGAAGTGATGTACCAAGAACTTTGGTGGTTGATGCCGATGAAAATCTTTACTTAACGGGCAATTATGTAGGTAAGTCTGATTTTGATCCTAGCGCTGCAGTTTTTGAATTATCTAGTGCTTATTATGAAGGTGCAACAGTCATCGGGTTTACTGCCTTTATTGCTAAGTACGATAAAGATGGTAGTTTAATTTGGGCAAAATCTATGGACGGTAAAGAAACAGTTGGCTATGCTCTAGCTGTAGATAATGTAGGAAATGTATATGCAGCAGGTTCTTTTCAAGAGAAATGTGATGTAAACCCAGGGGTTGTAGTCGATGAGAGAATCTCTGCTGGCGGAATAGATAGCTATTTATGCAAACTCGGTTCCGATGGCGCCTTTATTTGGGCTAAAACTGTTGGCGGATCAGGAAATGATTATGCTGATGCTATTTATTCACTTGACCTTGATGTTAATGGTGATGTATATGCTTCAGGATCATTTCGTTCAGGTTCGTTTCCTGCAGGAACAAATAGTTTCTTAAACGCATACGGAACTAACGATGTGTTTGTAATGAAATTAAAGGCAGATGGCGAGTTAGCTTGGGCAGAACAAGTTGGCGGGCGATTGAGAGACAACAACAATGCAATTAAACTGGGTGCTGATGGTAGTATTTATTTGGCAGGAAGTTATTACGGTGATGCCATTTTTAATCCAACGGTAAATGAATTTGAATATAACCATCCAGATAATATTATTTCTCTAAAAAGTCGATCGGAATACACCGAAGATGTGTATGTGGTTAAATGGAACCAAGAAGGTCTTTTAGCCAATGAAAAAAATCTTGACCGTTCAAATCAGATCGCTATTTATCCGAACCCAACAACAGGGAAAGTTAATTTGAGTGAGCATATTAATTCAATTGAAGTCTACAATGCACAAGGAATGAAAATTTTAAATAACGTTAATCCTACTAATCAACTGGATTTGACTTCATTAAACGCTGGTGTCTATTTTATAAAATATACTACCAGCAAAAATGAAATAATCACTAAAAAAATCACCAAAAATTAAAACTTATAAACCTTAAAGGTTTTTAAGTTTCCTATGAAGTCCAGTTATGTTATGTTAAAAAGGGAAGGCATTCTATTGTTTTCCCTTTTTTTTGGAATGCATCAAATCAGATTTTCTTGAATCGCTAATTTCACTAAATTATGACTGCTGGCAGAATCGGTTTTGTTCAGCATATTCTTACGGTGATTATTTACTGTGTTTTCGCTAATGTTGAGCCTTTCAGCAATTTTTTTAGTGGAATTTCCATTGGCAATTAACGCTAAAATTTCCTTTTCCCGAGTCGATAAATTGAGGGTGTCGCTGCCGGGGTGAAATGTTTCATTAAATAGTGATTCAAAATTGCCGTTCTTGTTTTTTATGGAAACGATAAGGTCAATGCTATTGTCTTTTTTGATGTCATGAATATCAGAAACTACTTTTAGACCAATAGCAGGCATCCCTTCTTTTGTTTCGATTATAGAAAGTTGATGTAAAAACCACCTAAGCTCATTATTATGCACCTTCAACTTGGTCGAATAAGAAAACCGCAATTCTTTTGTTTGATCAGAATCAATATGTATGTCAATAATATGAGTAATGGTGGGAAGAATATTTTCAATAAATATTTTTCTGTGACTTTCGGGAAAGTATTTTAAGCTATGCGCAAATCCATTTTGTAGAAAATCACATGGAGGGTCTCCTAATACATTAATTACATTATCACTTACATAGGCATACGTTTCATTTTTAAAGTCCCAAAGGCATAAAACAAAGGGGAAATTGGTTAGGTAATTGGTCTGATAAGTATAGTCTTTAATTAGTGAATGTATTTTATCTGCTGATAAACCAGCTGTAGATGATGTGTTTAGCATTTTTTTGATTGTCAAAAAAAAAAATCATTTTCGTTGAAAAGTGATAGTTTGTAATAGTCTTCTTACAAAGAAAAATTCAATTTTTCCCCTTAAAGTGACCTCCTATTCAATTCTCAATAAAATTACTTAGTAAATTTTATTGAGAAGAAAAACAACGCTAGGGATAAATAAAAAAACTCAGTCGCCTTTGATAATCGCCTTTAAGCGATCTGCATCCACTGGAGCCATTTCGTCTGATCCTTTAATTAAAAGTCGTTGCGCAGCTGCATTAGACATCGTTAAAACTAGTCTTCTATATACCGCTCTAATCTCGTAATTCATTAAAGGTTGTGTGTCCGTCATAGTACAAAGGTAACATAGTCAGTCGGTATTAAAACCCTAAAACTGAGAAACTTCGATTACCATACTATTTTTTCATTGAAATACACCTAACTTAATCTTTATTTTTCTAATTAAAATCAGAATCTAACCGCTTCTTACTTATAAATGAAAACAAGATTGGATTGTTAATATCCACATTAAAACATGACTACAACACTCATCATTATATTTGTTTGCGGTTATTTTGCTTTTTGCATTAGTGCCATCTGTGGGGGTGGGGCAAGTTTAATGTTGATTCCTATATTAGGTACCCTCTTACCTGTAAACCAAGTGCCAGCAGCACTTTCGATTGGTACCTTCTCGAGTTCGATTTCCCGAATAATTGTGTTTTCTAAACATATTAGATGGCATATTGTCTTTTATTTTGTCCCAGCCGCATTACCTGCGGTATGGCTCGGGGCATGGTTGCTTAAATTTGTAAACCCCGTTTATTTGGAGTTAGCTATGGGTTTATTTCTAGTAAGTAACTTACCTTTTGTATTCAAAAAACCGAAAGAAATAAACAAAGCTTCACCTCAGAAAAACTGGATTCTTTCTCTTATCGGATTTTTAGCTGGGTTTCTATCAGGACTCACAGGAGCTGTCGGATTACTATTCAATAAATTTTATTTACGCTATGGCTTATCAAAAGAAGAAATAATAGCCACAAGAGCAGCTAATGAAATTATTTTACATTTAGTGAAAATCGTGTTATACACTTTGTTTGGCTTAATTTCATTGAAAGTAATTTCTATTGGCGTTGTGGTAGCTTTATCGGCTGTGGTTTCTTCAATTTCTATGAAGTGGATATTACCCAAGTTAAGCGAAACAGTTTTCAAAAAAATCGGTTATCTCGCGATGTTCTTCTCAGGTGCAATGATGTTGTCGCAATCAACTAATACCCTGTTAAGCCAAAACAATGGTCAACTAATTTCAACTAAAATACACAAAGGACTGGAAACGAAACTACAGTGGCAAAGATCCAATTTTGCTCTGGAATTTACTTATGATGAAGGCTTTGAATTTGAACAAGCCATTCCGTTTGAAGAACTAACCCCTGAACATCAACAATTAGTTATGAATGAGTGGACTACCGCTGATAAAATCATTATAGAAGAGGTGTTTTCACTAGAACCAACAAGCTACGAAGCTTATTATTTTGAAAACAATCGACTAGTTCACAAAATAGATTTTGAATAAATCCCTTCCTCTTTCTTATCTTACAACATGTCTAAAAAGAAAAAGCTGCCTGTTGTTGAAAAACCCAAACTTCATCCTCGTAACAAACACATTGACCGTTACGACTTGCAGGCATTATCTGCAACCACTCCTGAACTTTTCTCTTTTGTGAAGCAAAACGTGCATGGCAATGAAACCATCGACTTTGCAAACCCTCAGGCTGTAAAAACACTGAATAAGGCATTATTAAAACACCATTACAATATTGATTTTTGGGAGATTCCCGAAAACTATTTGTGTCCCCCTATACCTGGACGAGCAGATTATATTCATCACATAGCTGATTTGCTACAAGTACATAACTATGGCAACATACCCGTGGGGTCAGATAAAGTCACCTGTGTGGACATAGGGGTGGGAGCAAACTGTGTGTATCCCATCATTGGGGTCAATGAATATGATTGGTTCTTTATTGGTTCAGACATTGACCCTCTTGCGGTGGAGTGTGCAAAAGCCATTGTTGCAAATAATATGGTATTAAAAGGAAACGTAGAAATTCGTTTGCAAAGCAATCCAAAAGACACCTTTTACGGTGTGATTGCAAAGGATGAGACTGTTGACATCACAATTTGTAACCCTCCCTTCCATTCCTCACTTGCCGAAGCGACTAAAGGCACCGTCCGGAAAGTGTGGAACTTGGGCGGAGACAAATCTGTGAAGCCCGTATTAAACTTTGGTGGACAAAATGCAGAATTGTGGTGCGAAGGAGGCGAAAAACGATTTATTCGCGACATGATTCGCGAAAGCAGAAAATTTGGTGAAACCTGCTTTTGGTTTTCAACCTTGGTTTCTAAACAGTCCAATGTAAAAGGCCTGGTAGAAGCGTTAAAATTGGTAGAAGCAACTCAGGTCGAAATCATTCCGATGGGACAAGGTAACAAAAGCAGCCGCATAGTGGCATGGACTTTCCTCTCCAAAGAACAACAAAAAGCATGGAAAGATCTGCGATGGAATAAGAAGAAAAAATAAACTTGTAACTGAATTCGTTCTACATGCTGCAAATAAAACATCTTAGCAAACATTATAGCAACCACACCGCCTTAGACGATCTGAGTTTGGAAATTCCTACAAACTCAATTTTTGGTTTGCTTGGACCAAACGGTGCAGGGAAAACGACACTTATTCGCATCATCACTCAAATCTATAATGCGAACCAAGGCAAAGTATTTTTTAATGGTGAACCACTGGCTAAGCGTCATACAAACCGCATCGGCTACTTGCCTGAAGAGCGAGGCTTGTACAAAAAAATGTATGTAAAAGAGCATTTGCTTTACATAGCCGCCTTGCGTGATTTATCAAAACAGGAAGCAGAAGAAAAAGTGAGCTACTGGCTTCATCGTTTTAGTTTGACAAAATGGGAAAAATCAGAAGTAGGAAGTCTCTCGAAAGGAATGCAGCAAAAAGTGCAGTTCATCGCCACCATACTTCACGACCCAGAGCTCATCATCCTAGACGAACCGTTTTCAGGGTTTGACCCTGTGAACCAACAATTGCTTACCGAGGAAATTAAAGCCCTTCATCAGGCGGGTAAAACCATTATTTTCTCCACCCACCGCATGGAATCCGTGGAGGAAATTTGCACACACATCGCACTTATTCATAATGCCAACTGCATCTTAAAAGGGGCAGTTAAGGACATCAAAAAACAATTTTCAGAAAACACAAGTTTAGTCACCCTGAAACAGGGCGACACCATCACGGAAGAAGAAATTATTACCACAGAAATACCCGCTCGCTTACAGCAGTTAAGTGCTGGAGAAGAAGTATTCAGAATAGAAAAAAAGGAATTGTCGATAAAAGAAGTATTTATAAAACTGGTCAATGAAGAAAATTAAACACATCGCTTTTCGCGAGTTTAAAACCCGCATCCGAAAAAAAGCCTTTCTAATTTCTACCATCATGGGACCACTTTTTATGTTGGCCTTGTTGATTGTACCGTATTACTTTTCTTCCGAACAAAATCACACCACACCTGTAGCTTTAGTAAACTTTCCGTTTAGCATTCCGTCCATCGAACATCTCGAAATTGAACATGTGACCTCACAATTTCCCGACACGCTCACAAATGATTATGCTATGGTACTGTCTTACCATCAAGCACCCCATCAACGTGAACCTATCATTCATTTTTATAGCACCAATTCGTTTCCTTTAATCGAGAGTTACTTAACCGCCAGCATTAAAGAACAACTTTACAACCTACCGCATTTACTCATTAAAAAAGTAAAAATCAATCCACAAACGGTCAACACGAATTCTTATTTGTTTTATAGTTATGCGGCACCTATTCTTATCTATTTTTTTATTTTCCTTTATGGAATTCAAATCATGAAAGGCATTACTGAAGAAAAATCAAACCGGATTATGGAAGTGTTGTTGTGTACCGTAAAACCATTTGAAATGATGGTCGGAAAAATACTCGGTATCTTCTCCATGGCACTCGTACAGTTTGGTATTTGGGCAACTTCTTCGGCATTAATCTATAAAGGATTTTACCATTATTATCACCTCGAACGTTTTCAATCGGCCTTGACGAGCGGTAGTGTACCTGGTGTTTCCGATGACTTTGGGGCTTCACTCCATCAATTAGTTACAACGCTTTCATTATCCAACGTGATGGCAATGGGAGGGGTGTTTATGGTTTATTTTATTGGTGGATATTTTCTATTTGGGGCTCTGTTTGCCATTGTAGGTGCCGCTTCGGATCCGGAAACCGACACCCAACAGTTTTTATTTCCTATAACCATTCCGTTATTGCTTTCTTTTATGTTGTTAGATGCTGTAATTGGTCAACCGAATGGCGCGTTAGCACAATTTTTATCGATCTTTCCTTTTACTTCTCCCATCGTTATGCCCGCTTGTTTTGGAACCGGTCAAATTGTTTGGTGGCAATTGTCCCTTTCGATGCTGTGTTTGGTAATCGGGTTTTTAGTCACGACCTGGGTGGCCTCTAGAATCTATCGGGTAGGCGTGTTAGCAGCTGGTTCAAAAGTTAGCTATGGAACTTTAGTAAAGTGGTTTTTGGAAAAAGAATAGTTTACTGATGATTCCGAATATCACTCCACTTATCCGTTTTAAACTGCCCTTTACGAGTTTCCCCATGCGGACATTGGTCTCCCATAGCATATTTATGCGAATGACAGGCAAAAGAAAACACCATTAAAAATAAAAACAAGTAGGGAGTTATTTTCCTCATCCGTACAAAGATAAGAACTTTCTTTTAGCTATCTCAATCTATTATTTTACCCGTAAACGCCATAAAGATATCGGCTGTATTCAATCGATCTTTTGCCGCTAATAATGCTTTCAATGAAATATGGCCTACTACGTAATTATTGTCTTCACTTTTATATTCCTCAGTGATTTTTGCAAACTCGAAATAATCTAAGTTCTTTTTATCGTAATATCTGAAATATACTTCTAGCACCACATCTTGTGTTTGGCTTATTTTGCTGTGCAACTCCCGCTTTTTGTAAGCATACTTATAGTTGTATGTTAAAGCGGAAATATCGGAAACAACCGAAGAACCTGTAGGGAAACTACCTGCTCCTTTTCCTTTAAAAAAGTGATTTTGAGAAAAGCTTGCTTCAATTTCTACTGCATTGTCATCTAAGTTGACATAACTTAAATCACGTTCGTTTGAAACAAACTGCGGCAACACAAACAGACAAATTTCATTGTCATTCACCTTTCTTGCATGGGCTACATGTTTTATTACCACTTCTTTTTCTTTAGCATATTGCACATCGTATTTGTTGATGTTTTGAATACCATGTGTCACTATTTCATCTGTCTTAGGAAAATAACCGTACGCATGAGCCGAGATAATTGCCAACTTATACAAAGCATCAAAACCTACAATATCTAATGTTGGATTACTTTCCAGTAAACCTAAATCTTGCGCACGTTGCACCGTCAAATCATAATCTTTATTCTCATTGCAAACCCGAGTTAGAATATAATTTGTTGACGCATTAAAAATGCCACTTACAGAATTCAACATTTCATTGTCGTAATATTCTTCCAAGGTTCTAATAATTGGAATGCTCCCGCAACTTGAACCTTCATACAACACCGATTTACCAGTCGATTTTTGTAATTCGTATATTTCTTGTAGATGTTCTGCCAACATTTTTTTGTTGGATGTCACCACATTTTTTCCGCGCTGTAACGCTTCTTTTAAAATTTCAAAGGCTGCTTCAGCATCATCTATCAGTTCAACAATTAATTCAACTGACGGATCATCCAACAAGTCATACTTATTGAAAGTAAAATGATCCATAGGTAAGTCCCGCTTTTTTTCAGGATGCTTGGCACAAATTTTTATGATCTCGGTATTAAGACTTTTACTATTAATTAAAATATCATACACTCCATGTCCAACTACACCATAACCAAAAAGCCCTATTTTAATTGGATTGTTCATATACTTGTGTTGTTAAAAGATTAATAGTTGACCTTATTTTTTGAATAGAAATTCAAAACGATGTCCGTAATTGCTGGTGCTTCAATCAGAAATCCATCATGTCCATAAAATGAATCTATTTCAGCATATTCAGCTCCTGTAATTCCTGCTGCCAACGCTTGTTGTTCCGAAACAGGAAACAAAACATCCGTTGAGATTGCAATCACTAGCGTGTTCGCTTTCACCAACTTTAATGCCGCCTCAACGCTACCTCTGCCTCGACCTACCTGATGCGAATCCATGGCTTTAGACAAAGTGAAATAAGAATGCACATTAAAGCGCTTCACAAATTTTTCCCCTTGATATTTCTGATAAGAAGAAGCTTTATAATGATCTATTTTTTCGATATCCGTTTCGGATTGGGTGTTCCAGTATGCAGCATAGTTTCTATACGAAAACATGGCTACAGAACGAGCAGCACGCAACCCATTTTGAGCAGCATCTGGTCGATGTTCTTTCCAGGTTGTGTCTGACTCAATACACATCCGCTGTGTTTCATTTAAAGCAATACCCCAAGGTGAGTTTTTTGCATTAGTAGCCAATAAAACCATGTTTTCAAACACTTCTGATTTCATTATGGACCATTCCAAGGCTTGCATTCCACCCATTGACCCACCGATAAGGGTATGTATTTTATCAAATCCTAAATCTTGTCGTAGTAATTCCAGTGCACCAACCATATCACGAATGGTTAATAAGGGAAAATCCTTTAAATACAATTTTTGTGTATTTGGATTGGTGTCTAAGGGACCACTAGAACCATAGCAAGATCCTAAGTTATTGACACAGATGATGAAATGTTTAGCTGGATCATATAGTTTCCCAGTACCTATCAATCCTTCCCACCAGTCTTCTGCTTCAGCATTTGCTGTTAGGGCATGAATTACCCAGATCACATTGCTCCTATCCGCGTTAAGCTTACCCAGTGTGCAATACTTCAGCTGAAATCGATGAAGTTCTTCACCACATTCAAGTTGGTAGGGGTCGTTATGTTTAAATAAATGATGCTCCATTCATGCAATAGAAAGCGCCAAAAATACACTTTATCCTATTCAATTAAAAACACTAGCACCACGCCTTTTTTTAGCCAATCCGAAAAATTAAACCTATATGTTTTAGATTAGACTAAACTTATATTATGTTTACACTAAATATAAATTGAGCTAAAGCTAAACCCAAGTCGTGATTCGCCTATTCTACCTCCTGCCTTTTTTCATTTTTATACATGTAAGTGCACAGCAAGGTAATATACATGGAGTCGTTTCTAACCAAGATGGAAGCATTCCCTTTAGTACAATAGAAGTAGGTGACCTTAAAATAACTACTGGCATTGATGGTGAATATAGCATGAGCCTTGACTCAGGTTTATACAAAATTACAGCCAGTGCATTTGGATATCGATCGGAGACTAAAAAAATACTACTCAAACCCTACGAAATAAAAAGGGTAAACTTTCAACTTGCTGAAAGCATTAACCAGTTGGATGAAGTCGTAATAACTGGAACCATGAAACCGGTGAGCAAGTCGGAGAGTTCTGTGCCAGTAGAAATTTATACGCCTGAATTTTTTAAGAAAAATCCAACTCCAAACATTTTTGAAGCATTACAAAACGTAAATGGTGTTCGCCCGCAACTCAACTGCAGTGTTTGCAACACGGGAGATATTCATATTAACGGATTAGAAGGTCCTTATACCATGGTATTAATTGACGGAATGCCCATTGTTAGCAGCCTCTCTACGGTCTATGGGTTGTCTGGAATTCCTAACTCGCTCATTCAGCGAATAGAAATAGTGAAAGGTCCGGCTTCCTCGTTATATGGCTCTGAAGCCGTTGGTGGTTTGATTAACATCATCACTAAAACGCCAGAAGATGCGCCTATTGTTTCGGCAGATGTATTTACAACCTCATGGTTAGAACACAATATTGATTTAGGATTTAAAAATACTGTTGGAGAAAACGCCTCTTTTTTGACTGGCGTAAATTATTACAACTATGATCATAAGGTAGACTACAACCACGATAATTTCACCGATGTGACACTTCAGAATAGAATTTCAATTTTTGAAAAATTTACGCTTAAAAGAACCCAAAACAGACAGTTTAGTCTAGCCGCACGCTATTTCACAGAAGACCGATGGGGAGGTGAAATGAACTGGACACCCGAATTTCGTGGAGGAGATAGTATTTACGGTGAAAACATCATTACCAACCGATGGGAAATTATTGGGAAGTACGATTTACCTATTAAAGAAAAAGTATCTGCTCAATTTTCATTGAATAGCCATGACCAAAATTCAGCTTATGGGACAACCTATTATCTTGCCAATCAAAAAATTAACTTTGGGCAATTGGTCTGGGATAAACGTGTCAAAAAACACGATTTATTAACGGGGGTAGCCCTTCGCCATACTTATTATGATGACAATACACCTGCAACCGCCAATCTGGATAGTTCTAATCACCCTAATAAAACACTATTGCCGGGTGTCTTTATTCAAGATGAAATCAACTTTACCAGCAAACAAAAACTCTTGTTAGGTGCGCGATACGACTATAACTCCAATCACGGCAACATCTTCACCCCACGAGTAGGCTATAAATATGCTTTCAACAAAAAGAACATTGTTCGCATAAATTCCGGCACCGGTTTTAGAGTGGTGAATTTATTTACTGAAGACCATGCTGCATTAACAGGTGCAAGAAAAGTTATCATTGAAGAAGAGCTAAACCCTGAACAAAGCTACAACGTGAATTTAAACTATGAGAAAAAAATATTTCCTTCCGAAGAGGTGTTTATTGGCCTTGATTTTTCTGCCTGGTACACGTATTTCACGAATCAAATCATCCCTGACTATGCCACAAACCCCGACCAAATCATTTATAAAAACTTAGATGGTTATGCCCAAAGTCGAGGCATTAGCCTAAATACGGATATGATTATTGGGGAGCGTTTGAAAATATTAGCAGGAGGAACGGTTATGGATGTTTCCTTTGTAGAAGAAGGAAAGAAGGAAAGGCCCTTTCTAACCGAAAACTGGACAAGTGTGTGGGCGTTTACCTACTCTTTTCCAAAATTAAATTTAGCGGTAGATTACACAGGTAACATCTATGGTTCCATGCGCTTACCCTTAGCGAGTGAACTCGATCCGCGCAGGGCAACATCACCGGTTTGGAGTATTCAGAATATACAGTTCTCCTATCAAAAAAAGAGAAGTCCGTTAAAGGTTTTTGGTGGAGTTAAAAACCTGTTGAACTGGACCCCAAACAAAAACAATCCGTTTATCATTGCAAGAAGCAATGATCCATTTGATAAAAATGTAGAATACGATGGTACTGGTCAAATAATTTCAACACCAAACAATCCCTACGGCTTAAGCTTTGATCCTACATACGTGTATGCACCTAATCAAGGTTTACGACTTTTTCTGGGACTAAATGTAAGACTCAATCAATGAAAAATCTTTTCACCATATTACTAATTGTTATTAGTACCTGTTGTTTTGGTCAACTAAAAACAGTGTCCTTGAGCCAACTTGACTCTTTAATGGTGCATGAGCCAAGACCAGTATATGTATTCGTACATACAGAATGGTGTAATGTATGTTTGATGATGGAAGAAACCACTTTGAAGGATAAGCAAATTATAAACCTGCTAAATGAACACTTTTACAGTATTTTTTTTAATCCTGAGAAAGAAGCTGTCCCCAAAAAACTCTTACCAACCATAAATACCCACAAAATATATCCTTCGAGCATTTTCTTTAACTCAGATTTTGAATTTTTGGCAAAAAAAGAAGGACTTCTTAAAAAAGAAGCCCTTCAGCATATGTTAATGTCTATTGTTGATTATTGAATTTTCTTAAATCCCACTTTGCAGATGCCATGCGCTTTAGATCGTTTTGGATCTAAAGAAATTGTATACAGCTTGGTAGCCTTACACTCAAAAATTACTGAGCTCAAACAAGCGTTATGTGCTTCATCATAATTGGTTAAAATTAATTTGTCATTTTCATCTCTCATTTGAATGACAACATCACAATCATTATTTTCCAGTAAGATGTTGTATTCCATGTTTTTATTTAACAATATTTTTTGCTCAATATGGTCACGACCAAGTTCTGCGCTTTCGTGCGTAATACTAAACGTTTTGAAATAGGTGAACCCTTCTAATAAAGAAGCATTGTTTTGTAAAGAAGAAAAAGAACTTAGAATGATTATCAAACTAAGTAAAGCAGCTGTTTTGAAAATGTTCGAACTCATAGTTTTACCTTTTAAGATTTTCTGGTTTAATTACAAACATAATGCCTAAAAAGTTTTTTTGCAAATTTTTATAACAAACTTACACGTGTTATACTGGGTAAACAAAAAACAACCTTAATTAAAAAGCTGATTAATAAACGATAAAAATAATTCCGGCTTTAAAACAACCAAATATATTACACCAAAAACACTTCCCCATAAATGAGCAGAATGATTAATATGATCCGCTTGACGTTTATCCTGATACGTGCAATAAGCTAGATAGCCAACGCCATAAACGATGGCTGGCATAGGAATCAGAAAAAAATACAGTTTTTCTAAAGGGTAAATAAAAATGAAAGCAAAAACCACTGAAGACACGCCTCCAGAAGCCCCAAGAGAGCGATAGTACGGAGAAGTACGATGACGTAAATAAGTTGGGATTTCTGAAACAATAACGCCTATAAGAAACAAAGCTAAAAAATGAAAGTGCCAGGTAGCTCCAAAAACATGCGGAAAAGTATATTGCAAGGCTTCTCCAAAATTCCACAAAACAAATAGGTTAAAACCTAAATGAATATAATCTGCATGTACAAACCCTGAAGTAAGGAACCGGTAGTACTGACCTTTTTCTTTAACGAGATACGGAATAAAAATCAATTTATTCATTACGTTTGAGTCTTTCCAGGCCCAAAAGCTTATTCCACCTATAGTAAGAAGCAAAACCGTTAGTACATCTAAATCCACTTATTTTATTCGGTTTAAAATATCGTTTGTAAATAGTCTGAGGATTTCTTTTCGTGATGCGTTAGCATCTATGGAATTTAGTAATTCAAAGCCTTTCTCAAAGTAATCATTCATCACTTGTTCAGCTTTAGTTATAACTCCAATTTCGTTATATATGTCAGTTACTGTCTTCACTTTTTCTTCAGCATTGAAATCATCTCGTGTAATCCAATATTCTAATTTACTTCGTTGTTCAGCATTCGCTTCCTTCAAAGCCGTGATGAGCAGAAACGTTTTTTTGTTGGAGATGATATCGCCACCAACCTGTTTGCCGAAATCTTTTGCATCACCATAAACATCCAGAATATCATCCTTGAGTTGAAAGCCAAGGCCAATAGCATCACCAAATTGTTTGATTTTTTGAGCGTCAGCATCGTTAGCCCCACCTAAAATAGCTCCCATCTGTAAGCTAAACCCTAACAACACAGCCGTTTTCAGGCGAATCATTTCTAAATATTCTTCAACAGACACATCGTTTCTTGATTCAAAGTTCATGTCGTACTGTTGGCCTTCGCAAACTTCTAACGCAGTCTGATTAAACAACCGAATCACTTTTTTATATAACACTGGTTCCAAATCGTCCAAGGCATCATATGCTTTGATCATCATCGCATCACCAGATAGAATAGCGGTGTTATCATTCCACTGCGTGTGTACGGTTGCCTTACCTCTTCGAAGGGGTGCTTCATCCATGATGTCATCGTGCATCAAAGTAAAATTATGAAAAACCTCAACTGATAATGATGGTTTAAGAGCATCTTCCCATTCATTGGAAAACAAATACTTACCCAACAAAACTAACAGAGGGCGAAGTCGCTTGCCTCCAAGAGAAAGAATATAACTTACCGGTTGGTATAACTCTTTTGGTTCGGCAGGTAATTCAAATTTTTCCAGTTCCGAATTTACTGCTTCAATTACTTTTTTAATGTCCATTTAAAATTCAATCATTTCAAAGTCAATCGTACGGTTATCTATATCTGCGCGAATGACTTTTACAGTTACCTTGTCACCAAAGGATAGTATTTTTTTATTCTTTTTACCAATAATTCGATAGTTATCAGGATCATAATCGTAATAATCATCTGATAAAGACGCCAGTTTGACCATGCCTTCGCATTTGGTCGATATAATTTCAACAAAAATTCCGAAATCAGTTAATCCAGAAACAAGTCCTTCAAACTCTTCGCCTACCATCGACTTCATAAACTCAACTTGTTTATACTTGATGGAAGCTCGCTCAGCTTCTGCAGCTAACTTTTCTCTGGCCGATGAATGTTTGCACATGACTTCATATTCATTTTCATCAACCGATTTTCCTCCGTCTAAATACCGTTGAAGTAAGCGATGAACCATCATATCAGGGTACCGTCTTATGGGAGAGGTGAAATGCGAATAGTGAGGAAATGCCAAACCAAAATGACCTCGAGGATCAGTGGTATATACCGCTTTGGACATGGCTCTAACTGCTAAATTTTGCAATACGTTGCCTTCTGGTTTTTCCTCTAAATCCGCTGAAATTTTATTTAAACTTTGAGCGATGTTATTCAAATCAACTTGATGACCAAATTTGACCGCAAAATTGTTGAAAGCTATTAGTTTATCCATGTCAGGATTATCATGAACACGATAAACAAAGGTTTTAGGGATGTTGTTTTCCTTTTTATTGAAAATAAATTCTGCCACTCGTTTGTTGGCAAGTAACATAAAATCCTCTATCATTTTATGTGCTTCTTTACGCACTTTTGGCACCACTTCTAGCGGTGTACCATCTTCTGCTAAGCGGAATTTCACTTCTACAGTTTCAAAGGCAATTGACCCATTTTTGAACCGTTTTTTACGAAGTTTTAGCGCTAAATCATTTAAAATATTGACTTCCTCTGCAAAATCTCCTTCTTTGGTTTCTATACGTTCCTGTGCATCTTCATAAGCAAATCGTCTATCCGAGTGAATAATGGTTCTTCCGAACCACTCACTTTTAATGTTCGCCTCTTCATCCATTTCAAAGACTGCTGAAAATGTCAGTTTATCTTCGTTCGGACGTAAAGAACATAATCCATTAGAAAGCCTTTCTGGAAGCATTGGCACTACTCTATCGACTAAATAGACAGACGTTGCTCTTTCATACGTTTCTTTTTCAAGTATTGTATCCTCTTTCACATAATGAGTAACGTCAGCAATATGCACCCCTATTTCCCAATTGCCGTTTTTCAATTTTTTAAGCGAAAGCGCATCATCAAAATCTTTCGCATCAACAGGATCAATGGTGAAGGTGGTCACCTTTCTAAAATCTTTTCGCTTACTGATTTCTTCTTTAGAAATTTCATCAGAAATACCATTTGCAAATTTCTCAACACTGTTAGGAAATTTTAAAGGCAATCCAAACTCAAAAAGTATGGCATGCATTTCCACAAAGTGGTTTCCTGCCTCACCTAATACTTGAATAAGTTCACCTGTTGGGTTTTTGTCTTTTTTATCAGGCCATTTGGTAATTTTTACAATTACCTTATCGCCATTGTGCGCTTTTCCTACCTTTTCTTTGGGAATAAAAATATCGGTATGCATTTTTTTGTTGTCAGGAATAACGAACGCAAAATTTTTGTTGATTTCAATGCGGCCTACAAATTCCGACTTGGATCGGGTTAGTACTTCAATGATTTCACCCTCTGGTCTTGGACCTCTTTTGTGAGGAAATGTGGCAACACGAACCACATCACCATGCTGTGCATTATTCATGTCGTCAATAGACACTTTAATGTCTTGATCTGTTTCTTCTGTAACAATGAAAGCAAATCGGGGATTAACAAAATCAACTACGCCTACATAGGTTTGAGTGTTTTTTGCTGCTATTCGAAATGTTCCAGGTTCAATCTGAACAAGAGAACCTTCCAGCTCCATTTCACAAAGTGTTTGTTCTAAGCGACTTATATTTTGCTTTCCTCTGTAATTAAGCTTACGAGAAAGTTGTTTTGCATTAAAGAATGAACCCTGCTGGTCTCTAAACAAATCAAGTATTTTACCCTTTACTTTATTTTGTACTTGTTCTTTATGGTTAGTTTTTTTTTTCTTCATCTGTAAATAATATGCTCTAAGTTAAAGAAAAGCACACAGTATTCATCAATATTCCATCTATGGCTTTTTGTAATTGGGTTAAAGGTAAATATTTAATACCCTAACCTAAAAAAACTGGGTTTCATCGAGTAATAATTATAATCAGAAAAAAAATAAACTAATTAGTATAATAATTAAACTTACCAGCCACATGTCAATCAGGCAAGTCATTTTAAAACCGCTATTGTTTTTTTTACTTCTTTTCACTGTTGAAAAAGGAATGAGTCAGGTAAAATACCAGGTTTATGCTGACTACGTATATTTGTTTGCTAAAAATACAATCTATCCTCTTGACAAAGATTCTGGAGATTTTGTAATCGGAGTTATCGGTAAAGAAAACCTCTACGTTGCGATCCAAAACATTGCTTTTACAAAAAAGTTAAATGGAAGAAGTATTGTGGTAAAACAATTTTCTGATATCAAGCATGTCCAAAATTGCCATATTTTATTTATTGATTCCGAACGCAACAGTGACTTAAAATCAGCAACAGCTTTTTCAAAAAAGGTACATGCACTTTTAGTAAGTGAAAATGTACATGAAGATAGACATGGGGTAACCATTAATTTTGTTAACAATGAACAAGGTATTCAATTTGAATTAAATAGTGAAGCTGCCAAGCAACAACACTTAAGAATCAATAACGACTTGTGTAGGTTAGCCACGGTCAGAAAGTAACGCGCTCATGAATTTGAGTTGACTTTAACAATTAAAAATAAATAAATTTTTTGCTCAATAGCACCAACTTTATTAACGTGCCTCACGTAATAACTATTCCGCTAAATATTTAACACTGCAAATGAAAGCGCTTAAAGTTTTTTCTTTACTATTATTTATGAGTGTTTTTACAAGTTCTACTGGAACCTGGTATTATACTGTTTATGCTGAGTATCTATATTACATGGCAAAACACACGCAACACCTAAATCAAGAAAAAAGCATCAAATTTAAAATTGGAATTTATGGTTCCCAATCGATGTATAATGCTACAAAACAAATGTCTCTCACCAAACGGATTGAACAAAAATTAATTTATGTTGAAGAAATATCATCGCTCCCAAATGAACCCGAATTACAATTAATTTTCATGGGAAAAGACAAAATAAATGATCTTTCCAAAGTTATTTCCTATTGTAGAAAACACAATATTTTATTAGTTACTGACTTATCTGGAGGCGTTGCAAAGGGTGCTGACGTAGAATTTTTAGAGGATAAATCAGGTAACATTAAATTTAAAATCAATGCGGTGGCTTGCAACGATAGGGGAATAAAAATTTCACCAGTGTTACAAAATATGGCGATGAAATAACTAGACATTCACCGATTCAAGCAACTGCTGCGTGTATCTTTCTTTTGGGTTTTCGTAAATACTTTTTGACGTACCTCTTTCCACAATCTGCCCTTCTTTCATTACAATTATTTTATCACTCATATATTTCACAACTGATAAATCGTGTGAAATGAAAATGTAAGTTAAATCAAATTGTTCTTTTAAATCGTTCAACAAGTTTAGCACTTGTGCTTGAACAGAAACATCGAGTGCAGAAACTGATTCATCGCAAATAATTACCTCTGGTTGCATAGCCAAAGTTCGAGCGACACAAATACGTTGACGCTGACCACCAGAAAACTCATGTGGAAAGCGTTGGTAAAATTCTCTTTTTAAACCCACCGTTTCAAGCAGTTCATGTGCTTTTTCCTTCCGTTGTTGTTCGCTTTCAAAAAGGTGATGAATTCGCATCGGTTCAACAATAGCCTCTCCAATAGTCATTCGTGGGTTTAAAGAAGAATAAGGATCTTGAAAGATAATTTGAACTTTGTTCCAATAATTTTTCAACGCTTTAGATGAAAAGGTAGTAATGTCTTGTCCTTCATAAAAGATATGCCCCGTTGCCGCTTTTTCTAATCCAAGAATCGCCCTCCCAGTAGTTGTTTTTCCGCAACCTGACTCGCCAACTAAGCCTATCGTTTCACCTTTATTTACTTCAAAGTAAATATTTTTTACTGCTTTAACTGAACTTTTTGTTTTCCCTAGCCAACTTTTTTCTGTGATGTACTCAATAGATAAATTTTGAACCTGAATTAAAGGTTGGTCATGAATTACTTCTTTCTTTTTTTCATTGGAAATCGGGTTCCCTGACAAAAAATCGGCTACTGTAGGTAATCGATAATTATCTGTTTCTAACGTTGGTTTACAAGCAATTAAACCCTTGGTATATGCTTCTTTGGGATGATTAAAAATGGTGTCAACAGTACCGTGTTCCACTATTTTACCACGATACATCACTATGACTTCATCAGCAAATTGTTTCACCACACCTAAATCGTGGGTTATAAATATACATGCCATGTCGTGAGTAGTCACTAATTCATCAATCAGACTAAGAATCTCACCCTGAACGGTTACATCTAAGGCGGTCGTGGGTTCATCCGCTATTAATAAATGTGGGGAACAAGCCATCGCCATAGCGATCATCACCCGTTGTTTTTGTCCGCCAGAAAGCTCATGGGGATAATTACTCAACATGGTTTTCGCCCTCGGCAACTTAACTTTTTCAAACAAAGCCAATGTCTTTTCTTGGGCTGCTTCCTTTGAAAGCCCTTCATGTAATTTTAATGTTTCACTCACTTGTTCTCCACAAGTAAGTAGGGGGTTTAGCGAAGTCATGGGTTCCTGAAAAATCATCGCCATATCTTTCCCTCGCAATTTTCTACGCTCTTCGCTGTCAAGTTGTAAAATGTTCTTCGAGTCAAATATGATTTCTCCGGAAGATACCCGACTAATCTTTTGAGGTAATAACCCCATTATGGCTAGTGAAGTCACGGACTTACCAGAACCCGATTCGCCTACTATAGCTAGTTTTTTTCCTTTTTTAACTTTAAAAGATACGTTATGAACGGCATCAATAAACTCTCCTTCGGAACGAAATGCAACAGATAAATTTTTGACTTCCAGAAGCGACATGAACGAAGATACATCTTTCGATGTAAGATAGGAAAATCTAACTTTTAGATTATCAGTA
Organism: uncultured Cytophagales bacterium; assembly: GCA_963849955.1. Taxonomy (GTDB): domain Bacteria; phylum Bacteroidota; class Bacteroidia; order Cytophagales; family JAAEPT01; genus CAWFGW01. The sequence continues at coordinate 110,187 of CAWKJU010000017.1, forward strand.
TTTGATCAGGATTTAATAGGGGCAGCGCTTTCATTTTTAAATAAACCTGCGCTGCTACCACCACATCTTGTCTGCAGTAGGCTGCAATTCGTTTTAAATCTTTCTCTTTATAATAAACTTCACCAACCATGCTTCCATCAATATCGGTTTTGCTAGTAGGCACCTCAAAAATTGCTGCTAAGGTTTCCAGGGAGGTATAATGCTTATAATCACCAAACCTCCAAAGATGCATGGTGTCTAGGTGCTGCACTTCCCATGGTTTTTTCCCAGACATATCTAAACAATAAGGGATTGTCAAGCCATTGACCAACAACCTACGACACAAATAGGGGAAATCAAACTCTTTTCCATTATGAGCACAGAGCAGTAAATTTTCTTCATCGAATTTGGACAGCACCGTTTTAAATTCCTCTAATAATACTTTTTCATCATGTCCCATTAAACAGGTCACTCTAAATTTCCACTCATGCTGTTCTTTGGCAAAAAAACCCAAGCCAATGGTGATGACTTTACCAAACTCGGCAAAAATTGCTGCTCGTGCTTTATAGGCTTCTTCTTGGCTACACTCTTCTTTTTCAGTGTAAAAACTTACTTTTTTCTCAAAGAGTGTTTTAAATCTTTCTGGCAATTTTTCGTAATTTTCATATTGAGAGATGGTCTCAATGTCAATAAAAAGGATGTTGCTCAACTTGCTGTACATGATAAAAAGTGTTTGTACTAAACTACATTTTTTTGATTAAAAATTAAGAGTTTGAATAATGAATCCTTAAAGTTAACTTTCACAATGAATTCTTGGGTCAGTCTTCTACCTCCACTCATTGCCATAAGCTTTGCTTTTGCCACACGACAAGTACTGTTAGCACTTTTTTCGGGTTTAGCAGCTGGTGTACTTATTTTGCATGGAAGCGATTATTCCAGGTATGTGGATTTACTTGATAAATACCTAGTAGGAAGTGTTGCTAATGCTGAGCACGTGTACATCATTTTATTTTCGCTTTTCATTTCAGGGAGTGTATCCATTCTGTATAAAAATGGAGGGATGAAAGCACTGGTTCAACCTTTTGTCGGTTACATTAAAACTAGAAAACAAGCGCAATGGAGTGTGTTGTTCAGTGGTCTAATTCTCTTTTTTGATGATTATGCTAACTCATTAGTGGTAGGTAATACTATGCGACCAATTACCGATCATCATAAAATTTCGAGGGAAAAACTTGCCTACCTCGTGGATAGCACTTCAGCACCCGTGGCTGCCATAGCGTTGGTGACTACATGGATAGGTGCAGAATTAGCTTATATCGATGAAGCACTTATAGTTTTAGGTGTTTCCCAAAGCGCGTATTCTGTTTTTTTAAATAGCTTACCTTATGCTTTTTACCCTATTCTTACTCTCATTTTTATTGCATTACTCACCTGGCAAGGAAAAGATTTTGGACCAATGTTAGTTGCAGAGAAAGCTGCTTTGAAGAATACTGAAATAACGATTGAAACAATAGAAGAAAACATTACGCAAAAGCCATTTTTCTATGGTGCATTACCCATTTTTCTCCTGATTGTCATCACATTTTCCTGTCTGATAATTACTGGGAGCGATGATCAACATCAAAGCTTGAGTGCAATTATGGGAAATGCTAATTCATACGTCTCATTGCTTTGGGGTAGTTTCATCTGTTTGATGAGCACTTTAATAATGACTTCTATTTTTTCAGTCAAAAAACTTGAGGTAGTATTCGAAGAAATGCTGGAGGGGTTTGCCAATTTACTACCAGCGATTAGTGTATTAGTACTTGCCTGGGCTTTAAGTGAAGTAATTTCCGATTTAAAAACTTCCGATTACCTTATTGAAATTATGCCTTCCAATTTTTCTGGGTGGGTATTGCCAACTATTATTTTTTTTATCGCTGCTGCAATTTCCTTTGCAACAGGTTCAAGCTGGGGAACCATGGCTATTTTATATCCTTTAATAATACCTCTGGCTTATTCCGCTGCTACTTTTGAATTATCAGATTTAGTCTATGCTTGTGTGGCGTCTGTGCTTAGTGGTGCTGTTTTTGGCGACCACTGTTCACCAATTTCCGATACGACCATACTAAGTTCTTTAGCGTCCGGTTGTAATCACATTGAACATGTTCGCACGCAAATTCCCTATGCTTTAACTGTAGGATTAGTCTCTCTTGGATGTCTGCTGCTCAGCCTATTTACACCTCCCATATTCTGCTTTTTAATCGGTGTCTGTATGCTATTTTTGGTGATAAAGAAAATAGGCCGTTAAATGCTCGTTTTATCTTAACTAATATCACGCTCTTTCAACATAATTGTTGAAAGTTCTTTGCAAAAACTTATAAGACTTTCTACTTCATTAATAGATAGTTTTTTTGAATACTTATGAATTAAAATCTTCTGCCCACGTGTTTCAATATAATAATCATCATGCTTAATTAAGAAACTCATCATTTCAAGGTTAAAGAATTTCTCAATGTTATTCGGCTCCTCACCATATAAAAAGTATTTATCCGTAAACAATTGATTGTTTTTAAACGAAATTCTTTCATACCCTTTTAACTCTTCAAGCAAAGTAAAAAGACTATCTTTTTCCAGTACAAAATCTGGAATATAGATTTGACTGAAGTCCGATAATAACGCGACTGTAGCGATCACTGAATCTTTGGAAAGCGAATCATATTTATCATAGGCAATATCAGCTATCATAAATCGAAAGTCCTTTTGATTACCTAAAATAAAGTTAGACCCATACTTTGCACGTTGTATTTTACTGAAAGCCGCAAAATTATGTCGTAAAAACCCAGTTTGTAAGAAGGGTTCAAACATTAACTGGTGATTCGCTGCTAGGTCTTTAATCTCCCGTTGCCGCTTGGATAATTCTTCATCTGTGTGGCTTCCTGTGCTGGGGTTAACTATCCATCTTCGTGATGAATAGGGGTTTTGAGAAGTGAAATTGTGTTTATCAAAGCCGGTCAGTTGTAGTTGCCCTCCATTTTTAGAAAACTCATCTTCCATGTGATGTAAGTTTTCCATTACACTATGATCCACCATTTTAGAGTTACTAAAATCGAGTACAACATGTTCATTTTTAGGAATTTGGCTAATCACACTTTTAGCCGTTAAGTAGTTAGAAAAAATTAAGGGGCTGGCTACATCAATTAATCGTACGCTATCACCCGCTTGGGTAATCAAGATTCTAGATTTGAATAACTCATTGAACTGCGCACCTCTTAATATGTGAAAGATTAATTTTGCGGAAACCCCTATAACCACCCCTATTAACAAGTCGGTTAATAAAGTAGCCACTAGAGTAAGTATAAAAAAGGCAAATTGATCATAACCTAATTTTATATTTCTTTTGAATTCGTGAGGTGAAGCTAGTTTATACCCCGTATAACACAACATTGCTGACAGCGCAGCATTAGGAATTTTTTGAATAAACGAAGCAGCTAAAAGTGCAAACAGAAAAAGAAACAATCCATGAAAGAAATTACTCATCTTCGTTTTTCCTCCATTATTTATATTAGCTGAACTACGTACAATTTCTGAAATCATTGGTAACCCTCCGATGAATCCAACCACCATATTTCCCAAACCAACAGCTACTAAATCTTTATCAAGATTAGAAGTGCGTTTTTGTGGGTCTAGCATATCTATTGCTTTAGCGCTCAGCAACGACTCTATACTTCCAACTAGCGAAAACATAATAATATACTTCACGCTTACCGCACTAAATATCTGAGTAAAATCAGGGAAAGTTATCCCAGAGAAAAAATTACTTGGGAGTGCAACTAACAGCTGTGCCGGGTTAATATGAAAATGTAATGAGCCTAAATCGTAATCATGTTCGTGCCCTAAATCAAAATACAAGCCCATTGGAATGGCAATTAATAAGACTACTAAAGGTGCGGGGACCAAACGAACGTATTTATTCTTAAACAATGGTAAAGTAAAAAGTATGATGGCGCTCACTAATCCAATTAATGCCACTTCAGGGTTCATATTTAAAATACTTTGAGGAATTTCAGCTATTAACCCCATCGTTTCGTGACTCTCTGGTACGACACCTAAAGCAAGATGTACTTGTTTAGAAATAATAATAATACCGATGGCCGCTAACATTCCATGTATTACTGAGGAGGGAAAAAAATCACTTAAACTACCCGATTTTAAGAACCCTAATACCACTTGCACAGCACCAGCTACTACTACCACTGCAAGTGTAAGTCGATAACCATCAACAATGTTTCCTTGACCTAACTCATTAACGGATCCTAATGCTATAACGATTAATCCCGCAGCAGGACCTTTGATGGTAAGTGGGCTATTGGTAAAAAATGTTACAATTAACCCCCCTACTACCGCTGTGTAAATTCCCGCTATGGGTGGAAACCCACTTGCTTTAGCAATTCCTAAACATAAAGGTAGGGCAATAAGGAAAACCAGAAACCCCGATATGAGGTCTGATTTCAGACTCTTTTTCAAACTCATCTCAACTCAACTTTAACTCGCGGGCAAGATTCTTTTCAATTCTGAAAAGAATCTGAAATTAATAACTTATGATTTGGTCATTTATCCACGACAAAGGTGAATAAATCTAAGGGCCAATCTGCATCTATCTTGCAGTATATAGTTATGTGTATTATAAAAATTTCTTATCCTTTGATGACTTCGTCCAAACATACATGCCCCCAATAGCTCCGAAAAACAAATGAAACAGCATTTGGATTCCATGAAAAATGACTGACATGGACGTTGCAAATAAGGCAGTCACACCAAATTGTAGTAAAACCTCTTTAATAATAAAATGATAGGCACCCATACCCCCTCCAGCAATAGGCAAGCTTCGACCGATGCTACCAAAAGCTCCTGTGGCCAACGCTGCACTCCACTTTTCTTGTAATGAACTATCTAAAGCAAACAAACATATATAGTTAGTTGTGAAATAGTATCCCCAAATTAAAAAGGTATACAAAATTAATAATGGAATGTTTTTTACTTTTTTAATTGATAAAATACCTTGCCACATCTCATCGGCCCAAGAAGTTTTACCTTCCGCTTTACTTGCTTCTTCTTTTTTATCTAAATGGTTACTAAAAAAATACAGCGCAACAACCCCACTAATTATAATAAGGACTGCAATAATCCAATTGTCAAGCACTTTTAAATAATATGGTCGAATCCACGGTAACACATATTCATGGATTAATCCTTTAAACCGGTCGTATTGCATGAAAAAAATAGTGGGTAACACAATCGCTAATGAACACACATCAAGCATGCGTTCTATTAAAACAGTTCCAAATAACCGAGTGACTGGTATTTTGGTGGTTTTGTTCAATGAAGCACAACGTATTATTTCGCCTACACGAGGAATTAAATAGTTAATAGCATATCCTAATAATAGGGAATGGAAAATAGGGGTAAGCTTTACATGATCTCCATTACTATTAATTAATTGTTGCCAACGTAAGCATCTTATGAGGTGGCCAACAAAGGATATCATCACCACTAAGCCTATCCAATAAAAATTTGCGGATAGCAGCTGCGTTCCGATTTCACTTAAATCCTCTTTGCCAAATGTTTTTTGTAAAAAATAGAAGCCAATCGCTAAAAAAGCAATGTAACCTAAGGCTTTAAAGAAGAACGATTTATTCATGGCACAAATGTAGAACATTAAAAACATTCTTTCATAGGTCTTCGAACGATGTTTTCCCCAAGCTTTTTCTACAATGTGTAGTCTTATTTTCTCAAAAAAAACTAAAAAAACCCATTTATTTTAAAAAAACGGGGTGGTCTCATGTTTGTCTAAGGAGTTGGTACGATAACCAAACAATTACCACGATGAAAGCATATATCATTACACCCGAAAAATTAATTGACGAATTAAATGTTTTAATTCTAAAAAACATTGATGCCTCAAGAGGCTTTTTAGCTGCAGCTTATAACATAAGCTTGCACCCACTTAAAGAAATTTTTATAAACTGTTCAACACAACGTTACGCTTTTGCAGAAGAACTACAAGAGCGGGTAAAAAAATTAGGGGGCGAGCCAACTGGTGAGGAAAGTTACCCTCATCTGGGAAAAGGTTTATGGGCTGATATGTCTTTAGCAGTTAACTCTGATTCCGAAGAAGTGGTTTGGGAAACTTGTATAGCAGGTGAGCATACTATTCTTTCTGATTATGAATTCCTTTTGGAATCTAACCTCTCGGACAAATTGAATTCAATGATTGAAATTCAACGAAATGTGGTAAGTGACACGCTTCAAATGGCAAAAATGCTTGAAAGCGCTGCTTAAAACAAAGTCCCTCTATTTTAAATAAATGTATAACTAAAACGATTAAAATTATGAATAATGAAAAAATAAGTAATGAGAATCTAATTGAAGAATTGAACGATATTATCGTTAAAAATTACGATGCCTCTAAAGGATTTAAAAATGCAGCGAGTAATGTTAAACTCCAAGAATTAAAAGAAGTTTTTCTTGAATGTTCGACTCAGCGAAACAAATTTGCAGGTGAATTACAGCAAGAAATACGTTCTTTAGGTGGAGAACCAAAGCATGAAACAAGTGCTATCAGTGCAATGCACCGTGCTTGGATGGATGTTAAATCTGCCGTTTCATCTGATGAAGAAGAAGCAATTCTTGGCGCATGTGTTACTGGTGAAAAAGCTGCAGTAAAAGAGTACGATGATTTATTGGATCAAAATATTCCAGCTAACATAAGAGAAGTGATTCAAACACAGCGAAATGTTGTAAATGATACGTTGCAGTCTATAAAAATTTTAGAAGATGCTGCTTAGTCTTATCATACCTTCGTGAAAAGTCAATGTGAACAGAATCACATTGACTTTTTTTATATCTCATTCATTACACATCTGTGGCTTTTTATCTACTAATTCTCCTAACTAATTTCTCTTACTTTATCCAGAAGAGTGTTAAGAACTCTTATTGCTGTTTTAGCGCCATAGGTATTTAAAAAACAAACTGGTGAACTTTTCAGCCGCTTACCAGCTATCATGAAAAAAATTAATACCTCAATGTTAATTGTGGTGTTTGCGCTTCTTCGGAGTAAAAATTAGAAACCGAACACCCTACCAATCGAATGGAGTTTTGTAGCTCTTCTTTATCCAACAATTGAAAAACAACAGATTGTATTGCTGTTTGTTCATTAGTAAAATAAGGTAACGTAGTACTCCGTGTAATTTGTTTAAAGTCAGAATACTTAATTTTCAGAGTAATTGTTTTTCCTTCTTGTTTATTTTTGACAAGTCGTGCAGCAACTTTCTCGACTAAAGGATTTAACTTTTTTTTAAGTTCCTCTTTTTTAATTAAGTCGTTCGTAAAGGTGGTTTCAGCACCTATTGATTTTGGTTCACGCTGTGGCACAACTGGGCGATGATCTATTGCTCTAGCTAATTCATAAAAATAAGGGCCTGACTTCCCAAAGCGTTGGGTTAAACCCTCCAATGAAAATCGCTTCAAATCTTTACCCCGAAACACTCCCATTTTTCGGAGTTTTTCAGCCGTCACCTTTCCTATTCCATGAAACCGTTCAATAGCTAATTTTTCAATAAATGTTTGACCCTGATCAGGGTTAATTACATATAAACCATCTGGTTTATCGTAGTCGGAAGCTATTTTAGCTAAAAATTTATTATATGAAACTCCAGCAGAAGCGGTTAAATCCGTTTTTTCTTTAATTTTTTGTTTGATCTCTTGAGCAATGTGTGTTGCCGAAAGCATGTTTTTTTTATTCGTACTTACATCAAGATACGCTTCATCTAATGATAATGGTTCGAATAAATCAGTATATTCTCTAAAGACCGATCGAATAATCAGCGAAGTGGTTTTATATGCTTCAAACCGTGGTTTCACAAAAATCAGGTGCGGACAAAGTTCTAGCGCTCTCCGGCCTGCCATGGCTGAACGCACACCAAACTTTCTTGCTTCATAACTGGCAGCAGCTACGACACCCCTATCTCCACCACCACCCACTGCAATGGCTTTGTTTTGCAACTCTGGAAAATCGCGCTGCTCTACCGAGGCAAAAAATGCATCCATGTCTATATGTATAATTTTTCTAATCACAGAACCGAATAAACAAAAAAATTCCGAACGATGGTTCATTCGGAATTTTCTTAAATAATCAATAGCTGGGTTTCTATCTTTAATTAGTTCATAGGGATTGACGGCTGAATAAGCATATCATCAGTTCCAGAAGTCACCATACCATCATTTAACTCTTGTTGATAGTTGATTTTTTCTCCCTCTTTTGAATTTGAACCTTCTTGACTACTATAATATTTGAACGCAAAAAGAATCAATAATAGAATAATGATAGGGAGTTGTCTTTTTGATTTATATTCTGTTTGCTCTACAGTATTCATAGCGTAATGATTTTATTCTCGTTCATCTATAAGAACCAGATTGTGAATAAAGGGTTGCTCAACCGCTATAAAAAAGTTAAAAGTTTTGGTTTGTTTACTTAATTGCCTCCCATAGGACCACTCCTATGGTAACAGACACATTTAATGAATGTTTCGCGCCAAATTGAGGAATTTCAATAGCTACATCAGCCAATTCTAATACTTCTTCTGAAATACCAAACACTTCGTTGCCAAAGACAAAAGCTGTTTTTTCTTCTTTTGAAAACGGATATTTTTCTAAAGAAATACTGGTATCAATTTGTTCGATTAAAGCAATTTTGTAGCCTTCTGATTTTAGTTGTTCTATAGCCAATTTTGTAGTTACAGCATGTTCCCACGCTACGGTTTCTTGTGCTCCCAATGCTGTTTTGTGAATATCGCGATGTGGGGGTGTGCCTGTTATTCCACATAAAACAATTTTTTCTATGCCAAATGCATCGGACGTCCTAAATGCTGAACCTACATTATTGAGACTTCTTATATTGTCTAATACTACTACAAAAGGGGCTTTTTGAGCATTTTTTGCTCCTTCTTGACTCAATCTGTTGAGTTCGGTTACACCTAATTTTTTCATTCTTATCAAAACTATAAAATCCAGGTGTTAATTGACAATGTGATGTGAATAACTTCCAATCCTTCACTTCCTAATTCGTAGTCAAAATCAGTAGTTTTATCGTCTTATAAATTTACCCGAAATGGCCTCCAGCGAAACTCCTTTAATGAAACAATATTACGCTATCAAAGCGAAATATCCAGGAGCTATGTTGTTATTCAGAGTAGGCGATTTTTACGAAACTTTTGGTGAAGACGCAGCTACTGCTAGTAAAATATTAAACATCACCCTAACCAAGCGGGCTAATGGGTCCGCATCAGAAATTGCGCTGGCGGGATTTCCTCACCATGCTTTAGACAACTACTTACCAAAGTTAGTGCGAGCTGGAAAACGGGTGGCCATATGTGACCAACTGGAAAACCCCAAGGATGTTAAAGGTATCGTAAAAAGAGGAGTAACCGAATTGGTAACTCCAGGAGTTTCGTACAACGACAATGTACTTGATGTAAAGCAAAACAACTATTTAGCTTCGGTTCAATTGGGTAAAAAGTCTTGCGGGATTGCTTTTTTGGATATCTCCACTGGAGAATTTTTATGTGCAGAGGGCACAAAAGCATATGCAGATAAATTGATTCAAAGTTTTAATCCTTCGGAAATTCTATACTGTAAAAAACAGAAAGCCGACTTTGAAGCCACTTTTGGCGATCAACACACCACATTCCGTTTAGATGATTGGGTCTATCAAGTGGATTATGCTAAAGAAAAATTAACCACTCATTTCAAAACCACCAATCTCAAAGGTTTTGGCATTGACGATCTTCAGGAAGGAATTATTGCCGCAGGAGCTGTCTTACAATATTTGGAAGAAACAGAACACCGGGAAATCAATCACATCGCCTCTATTTCCCGCATCGAAGAAGAAAAATACGTGTGGCTGGATAAGTTTACCATCCGCAACTTAGAGCTGGTATACCCGCAACATGAAAACGGCATTCCCTTAATTAGCATTTTGGACCAAACGGCCACACCCATGGGTGCTAGAATGCTTAAGAAATGGATGGTACTTCCGCTCAAAGAAAAAAAACTGATTGATGAACGACTGAAAGTGGTCGAAGCCTTCACCAAAGATGATAAAATTTTAGAAACGCTAGTGCAGCACCTTCGGCCTATTGGTGACTTAGAACGTTTAATTTCTAAGGTAGCTGCTCGAAGAATAAATCCGCGAGAAATTTATCAGCTTAAAAGGGCATTGGATCAACTTGTTCCAATTAAGGAATTGTTGAAGGCTAGTAAAATTACTTCGCTACAGGTCATTGCAGATAAAATAAATTTGTGTGAATTCCTTCGGGACAAAATCACCAAAGAGGTCAGAGAAGACTTACCGATAGTTACCAACCAAGGCGGAATTTTTACTGCTGGCGTTAATGAAGAGCTAGACAATTTACGCGCGATTTCAGGTTCTGGAAAAGATTTTTTGATTCAGATTCAACAACGAGAAGCAGAACGCACTGGCATTCCAAAGATTAAAATTGCCTATAACAAAGTCTTTGGCTACTACCTTGAAGTTTCCAATGCACAAAAAGACAAAGTACCGCCTGAGTGGATTCGTAAACAAACCTTGGTCAATGCGGAGCGGTTTATCACAGAAGAATTAAAAGTCTACGAGGATAAAATCCTCAATGCTGAAGGCCGCATCCATGCCATTGAGCACGAACTTTTTCAAGACCTGATCATCGCGGCTTGCGAATACGTAACACCTATTCAACAAAATGCACAATTGTTAGGTACCATAGATTCTTTGGCTTCTTTTGCTCAAGTGGCACTGGAAAACAATTATTGTAAACCAGAAGTGCACGAAGGTCACGAACTGGAAATTAAAGCTGGTCGTCATCCCGTTATTGAAAAGCAACTTTCTGCAGATGACCCTTATGTTCCCAATGATGTATATTTGGACGACAGCGATCAGCAAGTGATGATTATTACCGGACCAAACATGGCGGGTAAGTCAGCTTTGCTCCGGCAGGTTGCTTTGATTTCTTTAATGGCCCAGGTGGGTTCCTATGTGCCTGCTACATCTGCAAAAATCGGTATTATTGATAAAGTATTTACCCGGGTGGGGGCTTCTGATAACCTCTCTCAGGGTGAATCGACCTTTATGGTCGAGATGACCGAAACCGCTAGCATCCTCAACAACTTGAGCGAACGCAGCTTGGTCTTGATGGATGAAATCGGACGAGGTACCAGTACCTACGATGGTATTTCCATTGCGTGGTCTATCGTAGAATTTTTGCATAACCACCCGAAGTGCAAAGCAAAAACCTTGTTTGCCACGCACTACCATGAACTGAACCAATTAGCCACCGACTTTCCACGCATCAAAAACTTTAATGTTTCGGTGAAGGAAGTAGGAAATAAAATTGTGTTTATGCGGACGCTAAAAGAGGGTGGAAGCGAACACTCCTTTGGTATTCATGTGGCGCAATTGGCTGGTATGCCTCAAAATGTAGTGATTCGCGCACACGAAATTATGTCGCACTTGGAGAAAGACAAGGTTTCTGAAAAAACCAATGCAGCTATTTCGGCTATGCCAAAAAACAATTTTCAACTCAGTCTTTTTGATGCGGCCAACCCTCAATTCGAAAAAGTGGTGGAACTACTGGAAACCATTGATATTAACACAATTTCGCCTGTGGAAGCTTTGTTGAAGTTAAATGAGATTAAGGGAATGTTGAAGGAGTAGGTTGTTTGTACGAACGGACGCTCTCTACAATTGTAAGTCGTTGGAGCGCATTGCTAAACCTACAACTTGAGGAGTAGTTTTAGCCTAAGTGGATAGTTGTGTTATGGAAGCGGTAACATGTTTGTCTTGACTTGCGCTAATGAAAACTAGCCCTTTTTCTTACTTAGCGCATAGCTAATAAAAATTTCCTGAGACCAGTATCCTGCATATGTCCGTAAGCCTGTTGTCAAAAACTCAAAATTATACGATAGTTTAAATCCCTTTGCTTTTACGCTAGCTAAAAAAGCTACACCAGAAAGATGTCTGTATGAGAAACCAACACCTAATAGCTTATTTTCGGCAGATAAACCAAGCGAGTTGATCAAACGAAAATCATTAGTCATGATCGATTGTAGTTGTGGTTGTAATGTCCAAGCACTCGCTGTCTTAAGTTTAGCTTTTTCAGCGTAACTTAAGCCTTATTCTTTTTAGAAGTCTGTGACTTGGTTACTCATATTGCCAAAACGCAGTTACAACCTGCGACAATATTTATTAGCTTAAGTTAAGCAAGCTAAACTTAAGCCATAGTTTGTTATTCGATTATGAGAAAGGCATTATCCGATAATTGGATTTTTTCATAAGAGATAGCACCAGAAGAAGTGTTGAATAGAAGTTTAACCCAACCAATTTTATACGTGCCTCTTTCTTCGATTTTTACCCCTAGATAGTAATCTTGATTTAATTCTGAGGATATCGTCCAGTTTTTGTCCCAAATGTTATTATTCCCTGAGATTTGAATAACGTTTTTTGAATAATTGATCCATTCAGAATCAGTATTATTATCTGTTTTGATAGTATCTCCTTTCCGTAAGAAAAGTGCTGAATTCTGATTTTTTAATAATTGATTGTTATTTAGTGGTTTTATAGAGCCCCATGCCGAATGACTAGAAGGGGGAATATCCGTTGTTTCAACCGAAGAATAGCGTACTTCAAAATCTGCTTTTAAGTCTCCGTTAATATCAAAAATTTGGTCATCTGGTATTTGGAGTTCTTTTTCTTTGTCCTTATTACAAGAAAACAATAATGTTAAAGAGAATGTTAATAAAAGTAGTTTTTTCATAATATTTTAAAAGATTGATCAACTAACGTTTTATCAATAATCTTATTGTATACAGCATATTACAATGTATTACTCAATTTTCTTATATACAATTTTATTTCCAAAACGCTTGTAAGCAATCCCAATTGTGTATTCTAGATATCCATATCCTAAATCTGGATGTGTTCTTTTAAAATCCACAAATCCATATCCCATTGTTCCGAATATTGCGATATAACTATATTTTCTGACTAAGAAATATTTGTTTAAAGTAATACCTGCTATGGGACCAAATGAATTTTGAATTGAATATTTCTGATTTAATTCTTCTTCATTAATTACTTCAAAAACTGACTGGGTAAATCCAATATATGGTTCAATAGAGATTAATGGATCATAATCGAGAGAATAACTAATGAAGTAATCAATTTTCACGGGGTTTAGATCAGCCAAATTAGTTAATACCACATTATTAAAAATCAATTCTTTTTGTGGGGTTATAGTTGCTAGCTTAAATTTAAGTCCAAGGCTTATATTATCATATGAACCAATAAAATTAAGGTTTGCGCTTCCTGCGCTTCCTAGCCATGCAGCCGTTTTATTATCGTATGAATAAAAAGTATAACCTCCCTCAAAACGAAAAGCCATTTTGGATCTTTGTTCTATTTTAATGGCTTTGTAACTTGTCAAATCATATTTATTATAATAGCCACGAACTATAATAGTATCTCCCATTTCAGGTTCTGGATATTCTAGTTTTTGACTCATTCCTAAGAAAGAAATCAACGTCAATAAAAAATAAATTAGATACACCTTCATATTCTTTGTTTCTCCATTATCGATATGAATTCTTTTTTGGTAGAAATGTTTTATTTTCTATTCGAAATTTGCAATCTCGAATCTAAATAATTGGGTTTTAAAATCCCGTTAATCAATAGTTCGAATTTATGAAAGTCAAACAGTAATTTATTCTACCTCCAAAGTCTGTGATTGCTCAGGGTTTTCAGTCAAGAATTCAGATGCAGTACAAACAGGAAACTGCTGTGCACTTTCTGTCCTTGCAAAAGGCACATTCTCTTCTATGATTTCATTACCATACACATCAGTTAATCGATAAGTGTGCGGGCCTTCACCCATATTTTTCATGGTGAAATAATTATGTGCTTTTCGAGGCATTTCTTTGTATACCGAGTCACTCAAAAACTCCAACTTAGCCAGCGGGTTACGGTGGTTACGGATTTGAATGGAAGCCCACCATTCGTTCGAGGTTTTTATGAAATGAAAAGTAAGGGGATTGGTAACTTCACAAGGAACTACTTTCCATGAAATAGCAACCCTCCCTTGTGCTCGTGAAGCGATGGAATCAAACGCAGGTGCATTAAGATCAATATCACCTGGACTACATGCCGGACAACGATCAACTATCTGAACTTTAACGCTGCCTTTTGGGCCTTCAATTTCCACACAAGCGCCACAATAATCCGCTTTGCCATACTCTTCATCATTTATTGCTCCTACTAAAAATGGGGTGATTTGAGAGTTTTTAAAACTACAGCTACCTACTTGTTTAGTAGGGTTAAAATAATAGTAAGTCGCATTCCCAGTATGTAATTCTTCTTCACACTTGTTTTGAGCATTACATGAAACCATGAGAAGGCAAAAAAACAGCTTCACAAATTGCGTTTTCATATCACTTCTACTTTTATAAAAATCACCTCAGTAAGATTCGTTGTACCACAATCTTATCTTCCATTTGAATTTTCAAAAGATAAATACCTGAACCAAGTGCTCCTGTCGTTATTTTTTGGTTCCCAACTCCAGAATCAATTACTTTCCCGGTTGTATTAAACAATTGATAATTACCCTCTCCAAGTAGTAGTATCTCCTCACCAATTTGCACAGTCTGAACAACAGCTATTTCTTCAGGCAAATTTGTTACAATACATATAGGAAATTGGTTATTACCACTCAATTCTTCGTCTGTTATAAAGGGAATGTCTTTTTCAATAATAGAATTACCGTAAATGTCTGTTATCCGAAAAGTATTAGGTCCAGCCCCCATCCCATTACTTTTTAAAAAATAATTATATACTTGGCGAGGCACATCTACATATTTACTGCCATCCCAAAACTCTAGTTTTTCTATTGGGTTTCGATGATTTCGTACCTGTATCCCTGTCCAATATTCATTTGAACCGTCTTTATACATCAGTTTCACTGATCCAGTAACTTCGCAGGGTACTACTTTCCAAGAAATTGGAATTCGCCCATCTACTAAAGGAGCCAATTCGACAAATGCTTCTTCACTTAAGTCTATATCTCCTGGTTTACATTCGGGACATTCATCAACTATATGAACTTTAACACTGCCTTCCGGACCATCAATCTCAACACAAGCTCCGCAATAGTCTGCCGTTGCATAATCTTGATGATTCATTGCTCCAATATAATACGGTTGGATGACTGATTCATCTAACATACAATGACCCGAAACCTCAAGCTTTTGGTTAGTATAATATGTAGCATCACCTGAATGAGTAGATTCATTGTTACAGTCTACCTGGGCTTGGCTCCATGTGACCACTGTGATGAAGAGTATCGCGATATATTTCATGGTTATTTATTAAAATTATAGAAAGGGTCATTCCCGTATTTGCTTGTTTCCCAATTCGTTATCACCTCAATATCTTTTAAATGAATATCAAAGATGGCGCTTTCGTGTTTGGTACTAATTTTTAAGCCACAGTCCAATGTAATCCAATCTTCCCAGGTAAATTTGAAATTGTTTATAGGCACAATTTTCACAAATAAATTCCATTGAGTGGGTAAATTGCCCTCACCAATAGTCCAGTCGTAGAGGTCACCGATATCTTGTCCATCAATATAATAAATCAGTAAGTGTGTTTTGCCTTCTTCGTCAATGTATTTCTTCCGTTTTACACCTTGTTCATTAAATTTCCAAAACGGGTTTAACCAATACGAGTCATTTTTCCAGGTATCATAAGCACTTTGTAGTGTTTTAGATTTAGCTTCTACCTGTTTTCCATCTTCATAAATAAATCCATGTTGCGGGTTATCCAAATCAAGTAAAATTACCTCATCATCATTTTCTAATCGGTATAAATTTCGGCTACGGTCCCAGAGGTGTTTGTTGTTAACAAAGGTCCATTGAATCACTGTAGAAGAGTCCCAACATGTCCCATTAGTCGCCTCAATGACCAACTGCGTTAATGAATCTGCACCTTCAAACGAACTGTTTTCAATACGTTTTTTTTTAGTCATGCATGAACTAAGCAATAATAAGATAAAAATTGGTAAAATGATTTTGACTATTCTCATAACAGCAAGAAACAAAAAAAGGGTTACTTCTGAAATAAGCCGGAAAATGTTTGTGAACCATAGGCTATCAAAATATGCTTTCATGTCTCTTCAATATCAAAGAGATTATTATATGATCATTTGCTTTTGTTTATTAAAAATGAAATAGATTGTCAAAAAAGATAAATAAACTTGAGTTCCTCGACTAGAAGTCTTTTTGGAGGCTCCTATTAGTTATTTTATTTGTAATAACTTTTTATTGGTGATTATTGAAGCCAAGATGTTGTATGAAGTTTAAAACACACAAACATTAAATGTCAAACATCTGTTGTTACAAACATTTGCAGTAAGATTTGATTAACCCTCAAGATTCAACGACCCTAAAACCTTCATTTATCATTCTTGCCCACGTAGCAAGAACTGTACTTAAGCCAAAGAGTAAATACTTTAGAAAAATTGCCTATTTATTTATGGTGAACAGTTGATGTCCCTCTGTTACATTCCGACTGTATTTTTATGTGGATTTAAAATACATGATAGGTAATCATAAATAAGTAAACCAGTTAATATGATAAAAAGAAACTTAAACTGGGACAGTCATTGGAAAACACAGATTCATTTCCATTTCAAAAGGATTCCCGCCTCAGCGGGAATGACGCAGTATAAAAGATAATTATTTTCTTTGCCAATGTCAGTGTCCTCACTGACATTTTAGCGGGTTAGCCAGTGAGACACTGTCTAAGCGGGGGACATCCATAATTCGCTTTTAAATAAAAACAAAAACCCCAACCAAGCACAACTCAATTGGGGTTCAGATTATAATTTTGAAACAGCTTAAGCAGTTTGTAATCCAGGGACTTCCACTAATTCATTTGATTCAGCTGTGTAGTCTACGTCATCATAATGGAACCCAAAGAGATTAAAAAACTCTGTTTTATAACCTTCCAAATCGCCTATAGAGGGGAGCGTTTCCGTAGAGGCTTGCTCCCACAGTTGCGCCACCTTTTCTTGAATATCATCACGCATTTCCCAATCGTCTATTCGGATGCGTCCTTTTGAATCGGTAGGTACTTCATCAAGGAACAACCGTTCGGCATATAACCGTTGAATTTGCTCGATACATCCTTCCTGCACGCCATTTTCTTTCATCACCTTATATAACAAGGAAATATATAAAGGAATTACTGGAATGGCAGAACTGGATTGTGTGACTAAAGCTTTGTTAACCGACACATACGCCTTGCCATTGAGATCCTTTAAGGAATCGGTGATTGCAAAAGCCGTTTTTTCTAAATCGTCTTTTGCTTTTCCAATGGTACCTTTTCGGTATACCGCCTCCGTAAGTTTTGGGCCAATGTATGAGTATGCAATTGTCTTAAAATTCGGAGAAAGCGCATTTGCCTTTTTCAATTGGTCAATCCACATTTGCCAATCTTCACCGCCCATTACAGCAACGGTATTTTCAATATCTTCTTCGGTGCACGGCTCGATACTCACCTCTTTCACTTCTCCCGTGTGAAAATCTACGGTTTTATCGGTAAAGGTTTCACCAATAGGTTTCAAGGTAGATTTATACCGAACGCCCGTATCTGGATGAGTTCGTACAGGTGAGGCAAGACTATAAACGACTAAATCAATTTGTCCTAAGTCTTGTTGAATTAACTCGATCGTTTGTTGTTTTATTTCATTTGAAAATGCATCACCATTGATACTTTTGGCATAAATACCGGCTTTATGGGCTTCCTTTTCAAAAGCAGCAGTGTTATACCATCCTGCGGATGCTGTTTTACCTTCTGAAGGTGGTTTTTCAAAAAACACCCCTATGGTGGATGAGCATGAACCAAAAGCACTTGTGATTCGTGAAGCCAGTCCAAACCCTGTGGATGCTCCAATGACTAATACATTTTTTGAACTTTCGATTTTCCCTTTTGACTTGATATAGTCAATTTGATTTAAAACACTTTGTTCACAGCCCTTAGGGTGAGCGGTGGTGCAGATAAATCCACGAGTTTTAGGTTCTATTATCATTTATGGTTGTCTTTTTCTTTATGACGATTAACAATTACCTCGATGTCAATACTCATAAAACTGATTTATCCCTCAAAGATATCCAAAATTTCTTTAGAAAGCTGCCAATAACTCATTAGGTCACTAGTGTATCTGATTCAGCGGTAGTTTACAACTAAATTATAAACAGGGCTTCATCCTTCTCCCGAGATTCGGGAGAAGGATCTATTCGCTACTAATTCACTGAGATTCTTCTATTTGGTTAGAATGACGTGTTCTATAATACTGGTATACGACCATAGAATCAGGTTTTTATCGGGAAATAAAAACCCCCAATGGAGTAGTACTCCATTGGGGGTTTTACATTTTATTGGATGTTAGTCGGTGAAGACAATGACTAAGACAATTTCTCTACCATACTTTCAGTAATACCGGTTGAGCTAAACCCACCGTCATGCATCAAGTTTTGCATGGTTACTTTCTTCGTTAAATCAGAGAACATGGTTACGCAGTAATCTGCACATTCATCAGCAGTAGCGTTGCCAAGTGGCGACATGCGTTCAGCAAAGTCAATAAAGGCATTGAAACCGCTGATGCCTTTTCCAGCAGTAGTTACCGTAGGTGATTGAGAAATGGTATTGACCCGTGTGCCGTTTTTCTTTGCAAACTCATACCCAAAACTTCTAGCGATGGATTCAAGGACTGCTTTTGCCTGTGCCATGTCGGTGTAGTCTGGGAATACGCGTTGTGCTGCGATGTATGATAACGCCAGGATAGATCCATGATCGTTCATTGCGTCTTTGTCGTAAGCAACCTTCATCACCTTGTGAAAAGATAAAGCAGAAACGTCTATGGACTTTTGAAACCAATCGTAGTTGAGATCGGTGTAAGGTTTTTCTTTTCTAATGTTGGGGCTCATGCCGATGGAGTGGAGGATAAAATCGATTTTACCACCGAATTTCTCCATTGATTTATCAATCAGGTTTTCCAATTCAGGAATAGAAGTCGCGTCAGCTGGTATAACTTCGGTGTTACATTTTGCTGCCAAGTCGTTGATGGCACCCATTCGCATAGCCAAAGCTGCGTTGGTTAAAATGATTTCTGCTCCTTCTTCTACTGCTCGTTCAGCAACTTTCCAAGCTATAGACGATTCGTCCAAAGCGCCAAAAATAATTCCTTTCTTTCCTTTTAATAAATTATAAGCCATTGTGTGTCTAATTTTAAAGGATTGAAGATAGCAAAAACCACTTTAAGCGCCAAGCAATTCGCGGGCACTGGCAAAGGCACTTTCACTAGGGTTTTTCCCCCCAATCATTTCTGCTAATTCTTTGGTTCTATCAGCAGCATCGAGCACCCGCATGGCACTCATCGTTTTATCCGAGGTGGTATCTTTGTATACATAAAAATGCATGGCTCCTTTTGAGGCAATTTGAGGTAAATGCGTAATGGCAATCACCTGGTGGTTTTGAGCCATCTTTTGCATCATTTTGCCCATTTGAAGGGCAATTTCACCAGAAATACCCGTGTCTATTTCATCAAAGATAATAGTCGGGAGCGCCATCTTATCTGCCATAATGTATTTGATGGCAAACACGAGTCGTGACATTTCTCCTCCTGAGGCGGCTTGTTTTAAGGTGACTGGTGCTATTCCTTTGTTGGCGCTGAACAGCAACGCAATGTCATCAATACCTGTAGCCGTTAAGCCAGACTCGTTTCGTTGAATGTGTATTTTCGCCTCAGGCATGCCCAATTGAGCCACTAATTCTTGAATTTTGGATGCCAAAGCCACAAACGATGCAAGACGTTTATCACTCAACTGTTTAGCGAAAGCCAGGGCTTCTTCTTTAGTTTGAGCGACTTGCTTTTCAAGTGCGAGAATATGATCATCCAGGTTGGTGACTTTGGCAACTTTTTCCGCTAAGTCATCTTGAATGGTGATTAACTCCTGAGCAGTTTCAACATGGTGTTTTAAAAGTAGGCGTTGAAGTTTGTCGTAACGGGTTTTTAATTCCTCCGCACGGGCAGCGTCATATTCTATGGCCTCATTTTCTGATTCGAGCTCTTGAGCCAAATCCTGAATTTCTGTTTGACTGCTTAACAAGCGTTCGTATAACTTGGCGTATGCAGGTGATAACTGTTGGATTTGTTTGAGGGAAGTAATGGCTTCGTAAAGAAAATTGGTAGCCCCTGTATCTGGATTATCCAACAACTGATTGCTTTGAATCAAGTTGGTTTTAATAAGCTCAGCGTTGTCAATCAACTGTATTTCTTGCTCTAAGCTAGCTTCTTCCCCTAGTTGTGGGTTTAATTCTTCAAGCTCGTTGAGCAAAAAACTGTTGTAGTCTAATTCACTTTTAAAGTTTTCAGCACTGCTTCTTACTTTTTCCAACTCCTTTTTCAAGTTAGAATAATACGAATACCCGGTTTGATACGCGCTTAATTCTTGTGCAGTGTCTGCAAAAGCATCTATGAGCTCAAGTTGAAAATTGTTCTTTTTTAAAAATAAGGTGTCGTGTTGAGAATGGATGTCGACCAACTGTTCACCCAGTTCTTTGAGTACATCTAAGGTGGTAGGCGTATCGTTGATAAAGGCCCGTGATTTTCCACTAGGAGCAATTTCTCTTCTTACGGTCGATATCGCTTCGTAGTCCAAGTCGTTTTCCTTAAAAAACGATTCGATTTTATAGGCAGCGAGGTTAAAAGTACCTTCAATGATGCATTTTTCAGAATCATCTAATAATGCTTTTGTGTCCGCACGCTGTCCTAAAATTAACCCTAAAGCACCCAGCATGATGGATTTACCTGCACCCGTTTCACCAGTAATGGTGTTCAGCTTTTCTGAAGGAGAAAAGTGGAGTGACTTAATGAGGGCATAATTTTTAACTTGAAGCGATTGCAGCATCCTTTGGTATATCGATAATTATCTCGTTAATTTCTTTTAATTCAAACCGAAGTATCGAACTTCTTTTCG
The DNA here is from genome assembly GCA_963849955.1 of uncultured Cytophagales bacterium. Classification (GTDB taxonomy): domain Bacteria; phylum Bacteroidota; class Bacteroidia; order Cytophagales; family JAAEPT01; genus CAWFGW01. The sequence continues at coordinate 131,286 of CAWKJU010000017.1, forward strand.
TTTTTAAAGTTACAGAATTTCCATCGACTTGTTTTATATAGCCAATGGAAACCGCACCCGATTTCAACACGATGTTAGCGAGTTGGTTGATGATTTTTTCAGTTGAAGCCGCGATGTGACTTGCTGGTATTCGAATTAAGCGTTTGCTCATAAATCAAAAATAGTGAAGAGAAGGGAAAAGATATACGACACGTGTGGGGTTTTATTTAAAAACCCGCACAGGGCGCACCGATTCTTTATAAAATTTGCGGTAATAACTTTGCCCAAACATTTCATACTCACTTGGTCCTTTAAAGTGTTCAATCCATGCAAATTCACCGTCTTTTTCGGTAGAAGTCCAGTATTCCTTTTCGTTAAAATGTACTCGAGAGTTATGCGAGAGGTTCATATAAGCTTCATGCAGTTCATCTTTGGAAGGTAAAAACCAATCGTTAAAACCACCCCCATCATGGAGCAAACACAATTCCGCAGCAGAAATCATCCATTCTTTAGCATCAGGATCATACAACGGGCAATTTTTGGCTTTTATTTTACGAGTATTTTCAAGTCCTGCTCCAATGCGGGCATCCGTAGCGCCCGTGACAATCACACGGCAACTCCAAATGATTTGAGTTTTAGTGGTATCATAATCGTATGACAAATCTTTCAAACCGAAGACCATTCCCGTGGTATCATCAAAAAAGTGGAAAATATAACCGCCTTGGTAGGTATAACCATATAATGAATCTTCAGAAACGCCACTTTTAATTATTTTTTTTGGCGTCTCTCCATTATTTAATCGCTCCTGAATGGATTGTGCCTGAAGTGAATAACAAATAATTAAAACAAATAAGCTAAGGTTAAATATGTTTTTCATCGAGATGATTTTATTGCATCATTTTTTGATACACATCAGCATTACTTGGGTCTAGTTTGCGCAAGGTACTGTAAGCTTTCATTTTCGTTTGCATATCAGCAGATTTAAAAATAGTTACAAATTCATCTCCTTTAGTAAAAAAATAACTGTTTAAAAGCACACTGGTAGGAACAATGTTTCGTATTTTTTGAATTTCTTCAAACATTGCAATGATTTTTTCTTGTGACTCTTTTTGTGTTTTAGTGTCTTTAAACGTGTCTAACACTTCTCGGTTATATCGATAGGTGATTTTGCGAAATGGTTCAAATTGTGGGTTAAGCATGTTATCTACCAGCCAATATCGGTTGTTAACACCTTCAAAGGCTTTCCATCCTTCATAAGGAGATTGTTGCGCATTATTGACAATGTCTCGAGCTTTGTTGAAATATGGAGTTCCACCTAAAGGAGCAAATGAATCATAATCATACCCAATAATCATGTAGGCATAATAAGCAAGTAAGGAGGTAAGGTTGGAGATGTAACTATTTTCATTGTAGTTTAATTCCTGCGATTGAGTATAATCGAAGTTGAAGTTTTTATCAGAAAAATTTAATAGTTGGGTTTCATAATCTACGCCATAAATAGGTCTACTCGATTGTATTTGAGCGATTGCAGTGATTCTTCCTCCATTCGGAGCACTCATGGAGGTGATTTGAATTAAGATCGAGCAATTGATTTTTTCTTCAGGTTTAAACTCATCATCAGTCCACTGGCGATAGTTCATGAACTCATAAATCTGTGTTTGAAGTTCTTCAAAAATTTGTTTTTCCTGAGTTTGAAGTTGGTCAGTGTTGACCACTACTCTACAATTAAGCTCTTGACTGTAAGCAAAGCCTACAAAAGCTAAGAGTGCTAGCGTAAAAAAATTAGCTAAATTTTTTCTCAAGGAAAGAAACAATGTCTTTGGCAACTTCATGTTTAGTTTTAAACTCAAAATCGTAATATTTATTATGGTCTAAGATGGTGATTTTATTATAATCAGAACCAAAGACTTGATTTTCTTTTTGTAATGAATTTAAGATGATAAAATCAAAATTCTTACTTTCAAGCTTAGATTTTGCGTTTTCTAGTTCATTATTTGTCTCTAAAGCGAAACCAGCAAACACTTGATGATTTTTTTTATTTGCCCCAAGTGTTTTCGCAATATCTATATTTTTAACCAACTCAAGCGTCATTTCGTTTTCCTTCTTCTTGATTTTGGTATCAGAAACCGATTTAGGTCTGTAGTCAGCTACTGCTGCAGCTAAAATTACGGCATCTGCATTTTCAACTAAAGGTAAAGCAGCTTCGTACATTTCTTGAGCAGATTGCACACGAACTAGGTGAACATCAGCATCAGGAGTTAAATGGGTTGGTCCACTGATGAGGTGCACTCTAGCACCTTTTTTTGCCAATTCATTAGCGATAGCATAACCCATTTTTCCAGAGGAATGGTTACCAATAAACCGGACAGGGTCAATTGCTTCATGCGTTGGTCCTGCAGTGACTACAACAGTTTTACCCTTTAACATAGTTCACTAATCAAAAAAGCAACAAGATCCTCGGGTTCTGCCATGCGTCCTTCTCCCACCAAGCCACTGGCTAATTCGCCATGAGTCGCTGGAATTACTTTATTGCCAAAAGCACTCAACGTTTGAATGTTGTGCTGTGTTGCGGGGTGTTTATACATATCCAAATCCATTGCTGGGGCAACTGCTACAGGACATTTTGCGGATAGATAAGTTGCTAAAAGTAAATTATCGCAGGCACCATGGGCCATTTTGCTTAATGTGTTTGCACTAGCGGGAGCGATGATGAAATAATCAGCCCATAACGCTAACTCCACATGGTTATTCCATTGTCCCTGGCTGAGTTCAAATTCTGAATAGACAGGATTGTTGGACAACGTTGATAGCGTGAGTGGCGTAATAAAAGATTGAGCTGAAGAAGTCATAATGACTTTCACTTCAGCTCCATTTTTTACCAATTGCCGAACCAGATAAGCGGCTTTATAAGCAGCAATGCTACCGGTAATTCCAAGTAGTATTTTTTTCTGGTTCAACATGTATGCGTTGTTTATACTTGCTCTTCTCTATTTCTGAAAGCTATTTTATCTTCCAAAAATTCATAGATAGCACTCATAGAAGGCTTTGGCATTTTTTCATAATGCTTCGAAATTTCAATTTGCTCTCTGTTTTCGAAAATTTCTTCGAGGTTATCTACAGAACTAGCAAATTCAGCCAATTTACCACTCAATTCTTCTTTCGTAGTAACAGATATTTGTCGTGCTCTTTTCGAGATGATGTTTACTGATTTATAGATGTTGCCAGTAGGTTCTGACATATCTATTAGGTCTCTTGTTACAATTTCTGCTTTTGACATAATATTAATTAGTTTTCAAGTTCTAATAATTCGTTTTGGGTATTTCTATATACAACCTCAGCGTCTTTTCTATAGTTGCTGGATTGGTATTTATCGATGAAGGCAAAATAATAATCTTTTGCTTCTTCTAAGCGATTTCTTTTTAAATAGATGGTTTTACCGTCTTTTTTAACTTTTTGTAAACTTTGTTTTCCAAAAAGGTATTGTGCTTGAATTTTTAAATATGCTAGCTCTTCGTTGTATTGCGAGTCAGGGTAATCGGTGCTAAAGTTATCAAAGGAGATAACAGCAGCGCGATGATGGCCTATTTTAAATTGAAGCTTAGCGGTTTCATAAGCTTTTTTTTCCAGCTTACGCTGAAACTCATCAATTTTAGCATTACACTCCGCCATGTACTTTGTGTCCGGATACTTGTTAATGAATCCTTGCAAAGCATTAATAGCTTTATACGTATTTGTTTGATCAAGTTCGTAGATAGGTGAAATTCGAGCAAGAGACATGGCACTCATGTAGTTAGCTTCTTCCGCAAACTCACTTCGAGGAAAGGTTTCGTAAAATTTCTTGAAGTAATAAGATGCTAAATAATATTCTTTTTGATTGTATTGAGTATAAGCATATTTTAGTTGCACATCTTCTGCTTCTTTTTTCCCTTTGGTTAAAGGAACGATGCTTTCTAATAATACACTTGCTCGGTACCAATCGTTATCATCGTAATAGCGTAAAGCAGCCTCATATTTTTCATCATACGTTCCCTTTTTTTGGATACGCTGAAATTCACTACACCCGGATAAGGTGAGTGTAACTATTATGAACGCAAATACGATTCTTTTAAACATAAGCCGGCAAAGATACCAGTTTTATTATTGATTTTCAATGTTTATTATTTTATCAAAATCTGTTCGAGAGATAAACTCATGCAGTTGAGGTTTTATTTCCTCTCGCCAATTAAAATTTTTCAGTTGGCGGTCGGTGCTGGTGATTTGAGCTGGCGGAATAAATCGAGCATCGGGTTTTTTCAAAAATGAAATTTGGTTCAACTGATTATCCTTAAAATAAATCACCATATTCGAACAAATAATGTAGTTTAACCCGGTTAAAGACTTATCGGCATCATCGACAGCATAATAATTACTTTCCCCATTTCCCAAAACATCCACATAATCTAAGTCGCCTTCTTTGAAGTAGGCAATCATGTTTCGTCCTTTAATTTGATTGAAACGCGTAAGGGTGTCATGCGAAATCACAAAACTATTTGTGTTGACATAAGCACGGTTAATTTCTCCATTTTTCAGTACGGAGATCACGGTATCACCAGTAATTTGATTGTTTTTATTCCATAATATAGGATCTCTAAACATGGAGATGGTGGAATCATTTAAAAGGTAAATCAACGAATCTGACTTTCCCTTGAAATCTTTATGAAAGAGCTTTACATGGTTGAAAGCTGTAAGTCCACTTTTTCTCCCTAAGGTATCTTCTTGGTTTATGAGCGTATCTGCCAACAAGTATAAAGTGTCCTTTTCAAGTTTTTTTATGGCAACAGCATTTCCAAAGACTTTCGAATAACCTAATTTTCCCCAGCGGATAGCGCGGTCACCATATACCGTGATGGTGTCTTTTATAGAAGTGAGTTTTACGTTTTTAAAAGCTTTACTTACCTCAGTGGCATTATTGAAAAACAAACTATCGCCAGTTAAACGATATTCTTTAGTTTCGACAAAAGCACTGTCCTTAAATCGGGAAATTTCATTTACGGTATGGTATTGTCCTTTCTTAGCAAACAGGTGTTGTGTGTCGGAGTAAATATTAGTTGGTCCATGAAAATAGGCCATTTTTGAATCGGTATGATACTCTAAGGTATCCGAGTAAAGGGTATAATTTTCCCGTACCAGTTTCACCTTTTTCTTAAAAGTATACCTCTTCTGTAAGTTGTAATAAGTGCCTCGATCACTGGTCAAAGTTGACTCTTGATCGACTACCTTTCCTCCGTTAAAATAGATGCCCGTACTTGTTTTAAGGTTATAGTCTAAAAACTGTGTAGTTAAAGTTTGTTTGTCATCAACCAACCGAACTTCTTTACCTCGAATTTTTGCTAACTCGGTATCACCATTGTAATATAGCACATCGCCATAGACGGTTGTTCCTTTATCTAAGATTCGCACATGACCAAAGGCATCTATTTTATTACTTTTAACATATTGATAAGCAGAGTCACAATACATGGTAGCATCCTCATGTGTGAAAATGACATTGCCCAATACTTTGTTGATTTTTTCCCCATTAAACACGCCACCTTTTAGCTTATTGGCTTGTTTTAGGTTGATTCGCTCTATTTTTTGAGAAAATCCTTGGAAGAAAAAACAGCAGAAAAGTAATAAATATATGTAAAGCCCTTTTTTCATGGTGTGCAAAACTAAGGAAAAAAGCTATCTTGTAATCATGCTAGACCGCTTTTTAGATTATTTGAATTCGATCTATAAACCAAAACCAAACCAAGTTTTTCTCTTGGCAGTAAGTGGTGGGGTAGATTCTGTGGTTTTGTCCCATTTATTTGCTGCTGCCCACATTCCTTTTGCCATTGCACATTGTAATTTTCAGTTGCGTGGTGAAGAATCCAATGGGGATATGGCTTTTGTAAAATCATTAGCTGAAACGTACCAAGTCCCGTTTCATTGTAAAGTTTTTGATACTAAAACCGAACAACAAGGAAGTGGTGAATCCACCCAGATGATAGCTAGAAAGTTACGTTATGATTGGTTTAATGAATTATTGGAAGAATACCAGTATATTAAATTGGTAACCGCACATCATTTGAATGATAATGTGGAAACGGTTTTATTAAACACCATTCGCGGAACTGGAATAAAAGGCTTGAGTGGAATTGCGCCAGTAACGGAACAACTTTTAAGGCCACTACTCTTTGCAACAAAAATTGAAATTGAAAATTTCGCAAAAATAGAAAAGTTAACTTGGCGAGAAGATAGCTCAAACCAAAGTGATAAGTATAAAAGAAACTTAATTCGGCATCATGCCATAGATTTGTTTGAGCAACTCAACCCGCATTTCTTGAATACTTTTTCGGATAACATTGAACGATGGAAGTTACTTGCCGAGCATGTGGGTGTAGAAGTTAAAAGACTAGACACTAATTTTAAGACACCGACTGGTTGGACTATTGAAGAAGCTTTTTTAAAAACGACTTCAAACCATGCTATTCTATTAGAATGGTTGAAAGAAAAAGGGTTTGTTGAAAACCAGTTTCGAGAGCTATTAAAAGCAAAACTATCAGGTAAAAAATGGGAAGCAGAAAATTATGTAGCGGTATATGATCGTGGTCGTTTGTTGGTTTCTGAAAAGGAAGTAATTAAAGATTTTGAAATTACGATAGAAGAAGAGCAATCAGAAGTGATTTTCCCAGGAGGTAAATTGACAATCGCTACAATTGCTAAACCTCAAAACCTAGCACAGCCAAATACAATTGCACAACTGAATGCTTCAAAATTGACTTTCCCCCTGATTTTGCGCACGTGGCAATTGGGCGATAAGTTTCAACCCTTGGGAATGAAAGGTAAAAAGAAAGTCAGTGATTTTTTAATTGACCAAAAAGTGCCGATTCATGAAAAAGAAAAGGTGTTGGTCTTGCTTTCTGGCGATGAAATTTGTTGGGTTGTTGGCTTGAGAATCGATGAACGGTTTAAGGTGGAGAAGGAAAGTGAAGTGGTATTTAAGGTAGAACGTCAGTGAGGACACTGACGTTGGCGTAATTTTTTAATTGACCAAAAAGTGCCAATTCATAAAAAAGAAAAGGTGTTGGTCTTGCTTTCTGGCGATGAAATTTGTTGGGTTGTTGGGTGGAGAACCGATGAACGGTTTAAGGTGGAGAAAGAAAGTGAAGTGGTATTTAAGGTAGAACGTCAGTGAGGACACTGACGTTGGCGTAATTTTTTAATTGACCAAAAAGTACCGATTCATGAAAAAAACAAGGTTGTGGTGCTACTTTCTGGCAATGAAATTTGTTGGGTTGTGGGGAAGAGAGTGGATGAAGCATTTAAAGTTGATGATGGGAATAAAGAGGTTTTGAGAATTGACTGGCTATTGTGTGTCAGTGAGGACATTGACACGGGCGAGAAAAATGAATTTTATGAACCCCTATTGCCAGTGAAGATAATGGCTATTCACAACACATCCCTATGTGCGTTAAAAACTCAAAATCGTCTATTCCCGCCTTCGTCAGTGTCCTCACTGACGAACTTCCTAGCTCAAATCACCTCTCCAATATGAGTTAAAAACCCAAAATCATCAAAGCCAGTTTCATAAAACCGAAAAGAAGAGTAGTGATAAAGTTCAGGGCTTTCAGCTAAACGCCAATTACCATTACACGGGTTGTTGTGAATGTAATCTAGTTTTTGATAAATCACTTCTGGGGTATAAAGTTCAATAGGTAATGCCTCACGTTGCCAAAATTGATACGTTCTCGTTTCTGTATTAACTCTAAATTGTTCTAAAATAGTTGGATGACTAATTTTTAAATCTTTTTGAATTTCATGACTCACAAATTTCAAAAAACTAGCATGGGGCATTTCTTTTCCGTTTTTTTCTAAGAGTTTCCAAATGAAGTGTAGGTGGTTTGGCATAATTACAAACCCATAAATTTCTAATTTCTTACGTTCAACTAAATGTTTTAATGAGCCAATAAGAATGTCCTTGTATTTATCTGTCGAAAGGAGGTGTTTCCAGTTTAAAATGGTTGCAGTAAAAAAATAGATCCTTCCGATTTCCATAAGTTTAACTTACTAGAAAAATAGAATCGAAACAAATGGGTATCTAGAATGTCAGTGGAGACACTGACATTGGCGATGAACAAATTGCCTTCGACAGAGTCTCTACTAACGAACGAAATCTCTCCCGCCTTCGTCAGTGTCCTCACTGACGAATACAAAACTTAAATTTCTCTTAATTCATAATCTGGTCCTTTGCCAGTAATAAAAACATCTTGAATGTTAAAAATATCAAGTGTGTTCAAGTCTTTGCAAACTACATCCGTATTCGAGTTAATTTCTACCACCGTAAATTCATATTCGTCACCGTAATTTTTACAGTAATAATTGTGACCTTTCATCATGTTATAAATTGCAAGCATAGCACAAATAAAGGATTAGCAAATTTTAAATCATCATTAAATCTTAAACTTTTTTACATTTTGAAAGTTTAGTTAGCTTTAACACATGGCAAAGAAAGTGAAAGGAGTATTGATTGTGAATTTGGGCACCCCCGATAGTCCTAAAGTGTCGGATGTACGTGCCTACTTGCGGGAGTTTTTGATGGATGAACGTGTCATAGATATTCCATTTATTCAACGTTGGTTTTTGGTCAACGTGATTATAGCCACTTTCCGAAGCCCAAAATCGGCCAAAGAATATGAAAAGGTGTGGACAGAGAAAGGCTCTCCCTTGTTATTTCATAGTGTAAGCCTTAAAGAAAAATTACAAGCTTCACTTGGGAATGAGTATATCGTGTCGTTAGGCATGCGGTATCAAACCCCCTCAATCAAAACGGCATTAAAAGCCTTTGAAGGTGTTGGTTTAGATGAATTGATAGTGATTCCTCTTTTTCCGCAATATGCTTCTGCTTCAACGGGATCCGTTGCTCAAAAGGTGATGGAAGAAATTAAAAATGAATTGGTAGTTCCTTCGGTACGATTTATAGATAAGTTTTTTGATCATGACTTGTTCATTAAAACATGGAAGAACATTGCCTTAAAATACATGCAAGAAGAGGAATACGATCATTTCTTGTTTTCATATCATGGGTTGCCTGAACGGCAAATTCTAAAAGCATCCGTTGGTGGTTGTTGCCAATTGGGGGATTGTTGTAATTCGTACCATTCAAAAAATGCCTATTGTTATCGAGCGCAGTGTTTTGCGACTACCCGTTTATTGACTGAAGCGCTGAATATTCCAAAAGAAAAATATAGTATTTGTTTCCAATCCCGATTAGGAAAAGAGGAATGGATAAAACCTTATATTGGGACAGCTATGGATGAGCTGAAAGAGAAAAAGTATAAAAAAGTTTTAGCTTTTTCACCCGCTTTTGTGGCTGATTGTCTTGAAACAAACATTGAAATCGGGGAAGAATACCGTGATCAATTTCTTGAAAACGGAGGAGAGAAATGGCAACTTGTAGAAAGCTTAAACGATAACCCTGAATGGGTCGAATGTTTGGTCGAAATGGTGAAGAAATAGTCATCCATTCAAGAATCCGCTATTCATCACAAATGGAAATTGGACTTACTTTAAGTGGAGTTAGGAGTTGGAGCTACTAACTAAACCCTACCATTACAGAAATACTGATTTCCATCTTTCTTCATAGTTTAGCTAGCGTAACTACGAAGAGAACGATTTTCAATAACTTTTAAGCGCGTAAATAAGTATAGTAGTCATGTCGAAATCGTTGTTTAAATCTACACTTGAGTTGTATCTATTTGGGTTCTTTAAAGTCCCCATGATCTTTTTTTGTCGACCTCGAATTGTGGTTTTTGACGAGGAAAAAGTGGAGGTTAAAATCCCCTTGCGCAGACGAACAAAAAATCATTTAAATAGTATGTATTTTGGTGCTTTAGCCGTGGGTGCCGATGTTGCGGGAGGGTTCATTGCCTATGACCAAATAAAACGAAGTGGCAACAAGGTAAGCTTGGTATTTAAAGATTTCACAGCCGCTTTTCACAAGCGACCAGAAGCAGCAGTGCATTTCACCTGTTCGGATGGTTTGTTAATTAAAAAAATGATTGCAGAAACACTAACCACCAAAGAACGGGTCAGTGAATTAGTGAAAATTACAGCAACCTGTCCTTCCATTTCAGATGAACTTGTCGCTGAGTTTACCTTGACTTTGTCGTTGAAGAGTAAATGAATTATTAGGTTAATTTGTTCAAGCGTCTGTTTGGATTTTGTTGCTAACAATCCAGTATATGCCTGTACTTAGTTTATTTATTTTGTTTCCTACATATTAAATCCAATCAGAGTTATCTGAAAGAAACTCTGATTAATAATTACCTCAGGGGCTTCGGATATCCTGCCAAATGTTTTTCAGCATGATAACTCGAACGCACCAAGGGTCCAGACTCTACCCAGTCGTAACCCATTTCATATCCGATAGTCTCGTATTTTTTGAATTGCTCAGGGTGGATGTATTCGATAATCTCGTGGTGCATTTTTGTGGGTTGAAGGTATTGCCCTAAAGTCAAAACATCTAAACCATGATTGTAAAGGTCTTGCATGATTTCGATGACTTCATCTTCGGTCTCACCTAATCCTAGCATAATACCAGACTTGGTACGTTGACCATAGTCCTTGGTACGTTGGATTTGTTCTAAGCTACGTTCGTATTTTGCTTGCGGACGCACATTTCTATACAGCCGCTTTACCGTTTCCATGTTATGGGACACTACCTCCTGTCCAGCAGAAATCATTGTAATTAAAGCATCCCAGTTGTTTTTCACATCTGGAATTAAAGTTTCTATTGTGGTATCTGGGCTGAGTTCTTTCGTTAAGCGTACTGTTTCATGCCAAATAAAAGCACCTCGATCTTTTAACTCATCACGGTTTACTGAGGTAAGCACCGCATGTTTAACACCCATGGTTTTAATTGACTCTGCCACTCTTCGTGGTTCATCTTCATCATACTCAGGTGGGCGACCCGTTGCTACTGCACAGAAAGAACAACTACGGGTACAAACATTGCCAAGAATCATGAAGGTAGCTGTACCGGCTCCCCAGCACTCACCCATATTAGGGCAATTGCCACTTTCACAAATGGTGTGAAGTTTATTTTCATCCACCACCTTGCGCACTTGAGCATACTCTTTCCCGATAGGAAGTTTTACGCGCAACCAATCTGGTCGTTTTTTTCGAGGGCTTGGCTGGTCTGATACTACAGGAAGTTCTATCATGGATGCAAAGTTAGTTTTTACTATGGAATTTCGGAAACCGCAGGTTTAGGTTTACTTTTCTTTCGGCTACCAAAGTAAATGGAAATAAACACAGTGGACTGAAATTTAATGGGCTTAACTGGTTCTGCAAACATGCGAATGCTTTTAGGAAAATACTCGACCATAAACCCGGTTTCAATACCTGATACCGCTCTGTTAAACATACCAAACTCTAAGTTAATGGAAGTCTTCAGGTTGAAGCCCAATCTTGTAGACAGCTGATTTAACCCTTCGGTAAACGAGCCAGGACCAAGGATTCTCCCAAGACTGTGAATTTCAGGGTTATAAGCCTCATTTCTAGTTTCAAAAACGGTATTATCTAAATCTAGTTGGCCATTTTTAAATTGGTAGATGGTATAATCATATTCAATGTAATAGGGTTTAATTAAACCTAACGATAACCCTCCGGCATATACCCAAGAAAGACGTACACCATCTTCATCTCCTTTCCAAAAAAGGCGTTGTTCCTTACCATATTGTGTCCGAAACACATAGAGGGAATTCATTTTCCCTGGAGTAATGATGTTTCCAGTAGAAATGATTTGAGAACGAATTTCTTTGCTGTTTTTAATATTCACGAGCTGTAGGTAGAGTGCATCCCAGTCGCCATCACTTTTTTTCCACGCAAAGCGACCGTCCACACCACCAATCATGCCTCCAATGGTGTTCATGTTTATGCCAAACGTAGCCTCTCGGTCATACTCAACCTCTTCTCTATACCCATCAATTAACTGGGAAAAAGAACATTGATAAAAAATTAAAACAACAACTAAAGTAGCTAAGCATCGCATGTAATTATACCGCTTCTAAAATCTCAAAATAATTAATGCCACTGTGTGAGTTGGAGAGCAGACACTTACCATCTTTAATGAGAAGCACTTGTGGAGATTCATGCATTACATTGAACTCTTGTGCTATTTGATTGGATATCGGTCTATATTCGATTAAGTCAAGGTAATAAGGTTCAATTTTGCTATTGTCTTCCTCTTTCCAAGCACGCTCAAGTCGGCTAAGTGCCATAGAGCTGATAGAACAACGGGTGCTATGTTTAAATATTAACACCGGTTTTTTGGTCGAAAGGCTTTTAATTTCAGCTAATTGATCAGCAGATTGTATTTTTTGCCACTTCATAATTCCATCATTTTAATTAATACCAAATTTCGCTTTCCTGTTTGTCATATTCAGGTTTTGGTGCTTTTTTCTTTTCTGGGTTCAGCAGTCGTTTGTTTTTCTGAGACTTCTTTAAAACCCTTTTTCTAAGTCGTTCTTTTGCGGCATAAGAGTTTTGCACTTTACCGCCTCGGTATGCGGCACTTGGGTGCATTCCTTTTTGAACTCTTCTAACCACAATGTCACCGGTGTAGTTCGCAATCTCTTTATCTTTTTTGCGGATATCACGCTCCCTATGTTGAATCGTTTTTAGAAGAATGTCACCATCATAGTTGGCAATTTGTCTTCCTTTCTTTCTGGTTTCGGCTTCTTTTTTCTCCAAATCTTTGCGGAGAATGGAGCCTTCATATCCAGCCATTTCTTTTTGAGCCTCTCTTACCACCTTTTGCCGAGCGTGTAAATCTATATTTCCTTGATAATTAATTTCGGCACTTTTCTGCCGAACAACTTCTTGAAGCTTAGTAAGATCTATATCTCCTTGATAGTTAATTTCCTCTTGTTTCTGTTTTATTAATTCGTCTCTTTTGCTTAAATCAATGTCACCTTGATAATTAATTTCCTTTTGCTTTTCTTCTAGGTTCTTTTCTCTCTTGGCTAAATCGATATTTCCCTGATAGTTAATTTCTTTTTGTTTTTCTTCAAGCGCTTTTTCTTTTTTGGCCAAATCAATATTTCCTTGATAGTTAATTTCCTTTTGTTTTTCGTTTATCGCTTTTTGTCTCTTTTCTATGTCAATGTTACCCTCGTAATTCATTTGAGCATTTTTCTGGTTGTTCTCCAGTCGCTTTTTTTCTAATGCTTGAGCATCAATGTTTCCAGTGCTATTTGCATTCATTTCAGCTTCTTTAGCCATAGCTTTACCATATAGCATTTTGTAGGTTGCACCTTGTACTTCCCCTTTTTTAGCAGGTGGTGTTGCTTTGTCGGGTCCGCTTTGTTGTGCCATTCCAGCACTTAATTCTTTTGATTTGGCAATTTTTGCTCTGTGAATGTCTTCATAACTTGGACCTCCTGATTGGGTTGTGCGACTAGGTGGCGATGCTTTATCCGGAGCTTTTTGATGGGCTTGAGCATTATGGCGCTCTTTTTCTTTTGCTATTTTATCGCGTTGTAAATCGCCATAATTTGGACCTTTTTCATTTTTAACCGTTGAGGGTGGCGATACTTTATCTGGTGCCTTTTGTCCGCGTTGTCCAGATTTTAGTTCCTTAGACTTTTGAATTCTCCGAAAATTCATGAATTTATACTTAGGGTCCTTGGTATGCTCAGGAGCAGGTCGATCCGATTGAGACCAAGAAATTGAACTGATAGACAGTAAAAAAATAACAAGCAGAAAGGGGAGTTTTAAGAGTTGCTTCACACGCTTATTTTTTGTTTAATTTTTTGGGTTGTTTTTTTTTGACAAGGCCATTTTCACCTTTTTTCTTTTTGCCACTTTTAGGCTCACCATCATTATTAAATGGGCTAAAATCTGCTGCTTTCGATTGACCCGTGCCAGGACAAACTGCACCAGTGTTTTTGCAAGCGACTTGCCCCAGTGAGATTAAAACTAATAGACAACTCTGTAATAATATGCTTGATAGACGATAACGCATAAAACAAAAATAAGGAAATATATGAAGTTATGAATATACAGAACAGTTAGTTCGGCAAATCAGTTTCCTAATTAAACTTTAATAATTTACTAATGCCTGAAGCTTTTCCTTAAATCGATTGATTGGGAGAAAGTCGTCTTCTAACCCTTTGGCGAAGGGAATTGGGGTATCAAGACTTCCTACTCTACTCACTGGGGCATCTAATTTTTCAAAGAGATGTTCACTAATCCAGGCGGCAATTTCTGCAATGATGCTACCCGTTTGACAGTCTTCGCTTAACAAAATAGCTTTCCCGGTTTTTTCAACAGAGTTTTTTACAGCTTCTTGGTCCCAGGGAAGTAAGGTTTGTAGATCAATAATTTGTGCTTCAATATTTAACTCTTTGCAGACATTCAATGCCCAATGCACGCCCATACCATAGGTGATAATAGAAACCTCGTCTCCTTCTTTAGCTATTCTCGCTTTGCCAATCTCGGTTTCATAATAGTTGTCAAATACCTCTTCATTAATAGAACGATACAACTTTTTATGCTCAAAAAACAAAACGGGGTTAGGATCTGCAATAGCTGCTGTTAACAATCCCTTTGCGGCAGATGGTGTAGAAGGATAAACAATTTTTAAACCTGGTGTATGAAAGAACCAAGCTTCCGTAGACTGTGAGTGAAATGGCCCCGCACTAATTCCTCCACCCGAAGGCATTCGAATAACTACGTCTGCGTTTTGACCCCAGCGATAGTGAGATTTTGCCAAATTATTCACTATCTGATTAAATCCACAGGTTACAAAGTCGGCAAATTGAATTTCAACAACTGATTTATAATTTCTAATTGCCAAACCTAGACTAGCTCCAATAATGGCTGATTCGCAAAGAGGTGTGTTTCTAACCCGGTCTTTTCCAAACTCACTTGCCAATCCTTCTGTTGCTTTAAATACCCCGCCATATTCAGCGATGTCCTGTCCCATTAACACCAGGTTAGGATAGCGATGCATACTTTGTTGCATCGCTTCACGAATGGCATCGATGTATCTTTTATTAGATGTTAAACCCGAAGGAGAGCTCACTTGCGAATCATAGGGCACATATACATCTTTAATTTCTTCTTCTATGGTAGAGGTTGCATTGGGATAAGCAAAAGCTTCTTCCAGGGCCTCATCAATAGCTTGATCTATTTCTTCATAGAGATCCTGTATCTTGTCTTCGGTAAGAATTTTTTCTTGAAGTAAAAACTGTTCATAGTTTTCTATGGGGTCTTTTTTAGCCCATTCGGCAAATAATTCTTTTGGCACATAATCCGTTCCCGATGATTCTTCATGGCCGCGCATTCTAAAAGTTACTGCTTCAATTAATACTGGTTTAGGGCTTCTGCGCATGCTTGAGGCCACTTTTTGAATGGTGCTATAGACCTCTAAAATGTTGTTGCCATCTATTTTATAAGTTTCAATGCCGTAAGCGGGCCCCTTTTCAGTAAAGCTACCAATCCGGTATTGTTCATCTGTAGGGGTTGAAATGCTATACCCGTTATTTTCTAATAAAAAAATTACAGGCAGTTGCCAGACAGCTGCCACGTTAAGTGCTTCATGAAAATCGCCTTCACTACTCCCCCCTTCACCTGTGATGGCAAGGACTACTTTTTTATCTTCTGATAATTTTTCAGCAAGAGAAATACCATTTGCCACGGTAAGCTGTGGGCCGAGATGAGAAATCATTCCCACGATGTGGTGTTCTTTAGAGCCAAAGTGAAATGAGCGGTCACGTCCTTTGGTGAATCCCTCGCGTTTCCCCAAAAACTGGGCAAATAGTCGATTTAAAGGCACATTTCGCGAAGTGAAAATACCTAAATTTCGATGGGCGGGTAAAATGAATTCATTGGTTTCCAATGCCATGGCAGCGCCAATAGACACTGCTTCCTGTCCAATACCCGAAAACCATTTGGAAATCTTGCCTTGACGAAGAAGGATAAGCATTTTTTGTTCAATCAAACGAGAACGCAGCAGTTGAGTGTACAACTCTACTAGTAGTTTGTTTGAATAGTTTTTTTTATTGAAATTCATCGCACGATTTGAGCAAACAAAATTACAGTATTCGTAGTTACTGCAAAATTAGCTCTTCAATTAATTCCCTAAGGTAAGTGATTAAATACGAAAAGTTTCAGTTAGACAATGGCTTAACAGTTATTGCACACGAAGATTATACTACTCCCATGGCGGTGTTGAACTTGATGTACGATGTTGGTTCACGCGATGAAAATGCAGATAAAACTGGTTTTGCGCACCTTTTCGAGCATTTGATGTTTGGTGGTTCGGTAAACATTGAGGAGTTTGACGAAGAATTACAAGTAGCTGGAGGTGAAAATAATGCTTACACTTCGCCCGATGTTACCAACTATTATATAACCATTCCTGCCGACAATGTGGAAACTGCTTTTTGGGCAGAATCTGATCGTATGTTGAGTCTTTCCTTTAACCCCGAAGTGTTGGAGGTGCAAAGAAAAGTTGTTATTGAGGAATTTAAGCAAGTTTATCTCAACAAACCTTACGGTGACATCTGGCTTGAGCTGCGGCAGTTGGCTTATACTACACACCCTTATCGCTGGCCGACCATTGGAAAGGAAATTAGCCACATCGAAAAAGCTGAAATGGCTGATGTCAAAGATTTTTTTCAAACCCACTATTTGCCTAACAATGCAGTGCTGGTTATTGGTGGACCAGTAAAAACAAGTGAAACAAAACGATTAGCCGAAAAGTGGTTTGGCTCTATTCCTTCCCAACCAAAAGAAAAAAGAAATTTACCTAAAGAACCTCGTCAAACAGAAAAACGCACCAAAACTCTTGAGCGCAAAGTACCTATTGATGCTATTTACAAAGCGTATCACATGTGTGATCGATTGCATGAAGATTTCTTTGCCTCAGACATTTTAGCGGACGTACTAGGGCGGGATAAATCATCGCGCTTGCACCAACGTTTGGTCGAGGAAAAACGAATGATGGGTTCTGTCTCTACTTACATTACTGGATCAAGTGATGCAGGCTTGTTGGTGATCAGCGGCAAACTGCGAAAGGGATTTACGTTTGAGCAAGTCGAAGCGGAGATTAATGAGGTAGTTACGGATTTAGTTGAAAATGGGGTGTCAGATGAGGAGTTGTTTAAATTGAGAAATCAGGCAGAAACAGGACATTTATACGAACAACTAGAACTGCTAGAGCGTTGTATGTCGTTAGCTAATGCCACTATTTTAGGCGATACGGATTTAGCCAATAGTGAATTAGAAGACATGACAAAAGTGACTAAAGAACAACTTGCTCGCGTAGCGAAGGAAGTGTTAAGAGAAGAAAACAGTAACGTAATTTATTACAAAGCCATAAAATAATGAATATACGAGTAGGGTTTGGATATGATGTACACCAGTTGCAAGAAGGATATGACTTTTGGTTAGGAGGTATTAAATTAGAGCACACCAAAGGAGCTGTGGGACACTCCGATGCGGATGTGCTAATTCATGTGATTTGTGATGCTTTATTGGGTGCTGCCAATATGCGTGATATCGGTTTTCATTTTTCAGACAAAGACCCTCAATATAAAGGCATAGATAGTAAAATATTATTACGCGATGTCATGAAATTGATTCGTAAAGAAGGTTATGAAATAGGTAATATCGATACAACTGTTTGTTTACAACTTCCAAAAGTTAACCCTTCTATTCCTGCCATAAAAACATGTTTAGCTGAGGTAATGGGTATTTCAGAAGGTCAGGTGTCAATCAAAGCTACTACCACAGAACAACTGGGCTTTGTTGGTCGTGAAGAAGGGGTTTCGGCTTATGCAACTGTGTTGATTCAGAAGGACTAAATCATTTTGAGGCTTTATGGAGAAAAATCAACATACCCTTCTCTATCTTTCTTCAAAAGAAAACAAGCAAGCAATCATTGCCCAACTCGAAAAAGGCGCATTGCTAAAAAACGATGTTGTAACCCGAGAGATGAAAGGAGCTATATATTCTGCTCTTACCCTCAAAATTTTTTTGGATGAAGAATACCGACACGATCGGTTTGATTTAACGAAACACCTGAACCGAACGTTGGCCTCACTTTCTGAAGGAGAACAGAAAAAAGTATTGCTTGAACACCTGATTTCTACCAAACCTGACTATTTAATCGTAGATAATATTTTTGATAGCCTGGATCATCAATCGCAACAGGCAATTCAAGAAAGACTTACCCAATTGAGTCATCAGTTATTAATCATTCAATTGGCAAGTCGATCGACTGATTTTTTGCCCTTTATCACAGACAAGAAGGTGGTTAAAGACGGTATGATATTGCCCTTTGAAAAACCAGAAACTCACAAGCAAACGAAGTTACAGGGAGCTGTTCCGCCTTCATTTGCACCAGTTGAGGCATTAAAAAACCCATTGGTAGCATTAAATAAAGTTTCAGTCTCTTTTGGGAAGAAAAAGGTATTGAATGACATTTCATTTAAAATTAATTGTGGGGAATTTTGGCAATTAGTAGGTGCAAATGGCTCGGGAAAAAGTACGCTGCTCTCCATGATTATTGGTGATAACCCCAAAGGCTATGGTCAGGATTTATTTTTATTTGGGCGAAAAAAGGGAACAGGAGAAAGTGTTTGGGAAGTGAAAAAGCAAATTGGATATTTCACCAACTCCATGGTTCAAAATTTCAACACAAGAGATACTATTGAAAACATGGTAATTTCGGGATTTTTTGACTCCGTGGGGCTTTACACCAAGCCGACTAATCGTCATCGTAAGCTCGCTCGTGAATGGTTGGATTTGATAGGGCTTATTGATCAATACAGCGTGCCTTTTTCTTCGCTTTCACTAGGTAATCAACGTTTGATATTGGTTGTGCGAGCTATGGTCAAGTACCCCCCATTGCTAATTTTAGATGAGCCTACAGCAGGTTTAGATGATGACGATGTGCAATTGTTTGTCAACTTGATAAATACAATCGCTGCTGAAAAAAAATCAGCAATTATATATGTGTCACACAGGGAAGAAAAAAACTTAACACCGGATTTTATTTTTAAACTTTCTCCAAAGGGAAATAATGGCTCTGAAGGTCATCTGGTAAGTTAGTGTTATCGAATATTTCCGTGATCTCTCACCCAACGTTCCGCACGATCTTTATCTTTTTTGTCTTTAAAGTCAGCCTTAACTTTTTTGAGTTGTTTTTTAACTTCAAAGTCAGGCTCTTTTTTTTCTATGTTGTAATACTCTAAACCTAATTCGTCTAACAAAAAATTACCTTCTGAATTAACATTAATGCGTATTTTTGTGACAGCATTAACTTGAAAAGCTGAATTAATCGGGCTAATCGCTAATGCAAACGATTGATACCTTCCAGCGCTTGAGTTAAAATTTGCAGAGCTACTTTTAGTCCATTGTTCTTGTCCCTGTTGGTCAAGTGAACAAAAATAAAAGTTCAAAGTAATGGCAGTGTTATTTTTTAAATAAAAATTTACTGCATAGACCGTTTTTAAATTTATTGCAGATGCTACTCCTTCTTTATTAGTTAACAAATAATCGAGGGTTTTACATGAATTAATGGTTTCTTCAGTGATTGGTGAGCACATCATTAACAGCGATTTGCTGGCTGTATCTTGATACACTTCTGAGGTGAGTTGCGTACTACAATCTTCATTTGCGGTGAATGTAAAAGATGCTAGGAAGAGCAGTGATAAAAATAAAATTAAGGCTTGTTTTTTCATAATGTACAAATAAAGGGTTTCTTTAGTAGAAGAAATACACTTATTTTAGTTTTTAAACAAAGTTACTGAGCTGTTTGTTTTCAGTTTTTACTACAGGCTTTCTTTTCCACAAACCTTTTTTGCCTTGCACAATTTTTAGCATCTTCGTATAAACCATCTTAGATGTCTGTTTTAAAGCCACATATCTTTTGCTTTTTTCTTTTGCTTTTTGGCTACAACATTACCCAAGCCCAGTTGGGTAGAGCAATTTTTCAAGATAATTTTGAACATTCAAATCAAGGCTGGCCCCTTGAAAATTCAGAAGCAATAACAACTCACATAGAGCATGGTAGGTATGTGTTAGATAAAAAAACGACACAAGGAGCTCAGCTGATTTGGAATACCGGTATAAGCATCAATAATTATGAAGATTATGTTGTGGAAACACACATGAAACACCTCACTGGGAACCCCGATTATGGTTATGGTATCACTTGGGGTGGGGCTGATGGTCGCAATTATTTCGCTTTTACAGTAAGTGCCAAAGGTAGTTTTGCTATTTATAAATTTGAAGAAGGAGCTTTTTTTGACTTGAAAGAAAACACATTTTTAGAAGATTATGTTCGACCTAGTGGTAGTTGGAATCATTTGAAATTGCTTAAATCGGGTAATACCATCTCGTTTTATGTGAACAACCAACAAGTTTTTACAATGCCTTTTGAAGGAGAAATGGGACCAAAAACGGGACTCGTGTTAAACATGGATATGAAAGTATTAGTGGACGATTACAGCGTCACCTTACCTGCTGGTACGGCAACGGCCAATTCAACCCTTGAGTTAGTATGGCTGAACCCAACGCATACTATGACGACTACAGATAAAAATCAGTTGCATATTGAAGTAGGCGTGCGCTCTTCTGAATTGCTACACCACGTATCTTTGTATCATAATCATGTGTTAGTTTCAAAAAATGAAGGATTTGAACTAGTAAGAGGAGAGACAGATTTGGATGAAATTATTACAGAAAATGTAAACTTAAGGCCTGGCGTTAATGAAATTAAAGTTGTAGTAGAAGATGTGCGCGGCCATCAACTGGAAGAAACACATGTGGTCAAACTTGTTGATGATAACAAAGAGGAGCGTAAAGATTTAGCCCTATTATTTGTAACCGATGAATATGAACATTGGATGGATCTTATTAATCCCATCAACGATGGACAAATACTGGCTGCAGAATTAGAAAAATATTATGGATTTGAGGTGGAGGTAGTTAAAAATGCTAACATTTCAGAAGTTATGATTAAGTTAAAAGAATATGCAAAGGCAACATATAACGCACAAGACCAATTATTAATCTTTTTTGCTGGACATGGGAAATATGACGAAGCTTTTGGGGAAGGTTATGTGGTGTGCTCAAATTCTTTGCGTGAAGACGCTGGCAATACCACACACATATCACATTCCAATTTGCAAACGGTTGTTAACAACATACCATGTGAACATGTGTTTTTGATGATGGATGTTTGTTTTGGTGGTACCTTTGACAAAAAATTAGCTAACCGATCCTCCCATCGGGGTGATGGAGATGTGTATGATGAGCTTTCACGTAAGCAGTACATTGATCATAAATTACAATACGATACCCGACTATATTTAACAAGTGGCGGTAAAGAATATGTACCCGATGGCCGCCAGGTTATCACTCACCATTTATGCGAAAAATATTAGAAGCCCTTCGTTCGCATGGAGGCGAAGATAAAATTCTTACCTTTAGCGAAATTTTACATTATCTGGAGCGGGTTCAACCTGAGCCTCGTTGGGGAGAGTTTGGAGACAATGAGCCAGGTAGTGATTTCATGTTTATAATTAAGTAGTGGAGTTTATAAAATCAGACCATCAATTTGTAGCCAAAACCTTGTTTGGGCTCGAAAATGTATTAGCTCAAGAGCTGGAAGAACTAGGTGCTCAAAATGTGCAAAAAGCCTCTAGAGCAGTTAATTTCACCGGGGATAAAACCTTGATGTATAAAGCCAATTTACACCTGCGGTCAGCCATTCGGATTCTGGCTTATTTAGGGGAGGGTAAAGCAACCAATGAAGATGAACTTTATCAGCTCGCTTTTGACTATCCTTGGGAAACCATTTTTTCAGTAGGCAGCACTTTTGCCATCGATGGCGTAGTTTCGTCTCGAAATTTTAACCATTCTAAATACGTAGCACTTAAAGTAAAAGACGCCATTGCGGATCGCTTTAGAAAAGTCGCAGGGGGAAGACGTCCCAATGTTGATTTTAAAAGCCCTGAGTATCATTTAAATGTCCATATAAGAGGCGACAAAGTCACCTTTTTTGCTGATAGCAGCAGCGCTCCCTTATTTAAACGAGGTTATAAAATAGACGTGAATGCCGCACCTCTAAATGAAGTTTTGGCAGCGGGGATGATTATGCTATCAGGTTGGGATAAAAAACAACCTTTTTTGGATCCTATGTGTGGATCTGGAACATTATTAGCTGAAGCGGGGATGATGGCCGCTAACATTGCTCCTAATATTTATAGAAAATCGTTTGGCTTTCAAAACTGGAGCAATTACGAAAACAGTGTTTGGCGGGATTTGATACGAGAAGCAAAAGCACAAGTAATTCCGATAGAAGCAGAATTATTTGGCGCAGATGTTTCAAGAAAAAACATGGCTATCGCGAAACGCAACTTGGAAAATATTCAGTTAATAGACAAGATACAATTTCAGGTACGGGCGTTTGAAAAAACAGCTAAGCCAGCTGAAGAAGGCGTTCTAATTATGAACCCTCCCTATGGTGAGCGATTAGAAAAAGATTCCATAATTGACTTATATGGTCAATTTGGGGATACTTTTAAGAATAATTACCACGGCTGGAAAGCCTGGGTGATTTCTTCCAATGTAGAAGCCATGGAAGCCATCGGGTTGCGTACGGATAAGCGTCATACCTTGTACAACGGTTCATTAGAGTGTCGATATAACTGTTACACCATTTACGAAGGTTCAAAAAGATAATTGATGAAGTATAGGAGATTAACAGATCCAGAGCTGAAAGAACTCGAGAAAGAGTTTGTTAATTTTTTAGTTGCTAACACAATTACAGCCGATGATTGGTTGAAAATAAAAGAGTTTGATCCGGAAAAAGCGGAGGTATTAATTGAACTATTTAGTGATGTCGTTTTAGATAAAGTGCTAAAAAAGGTACAATTCATTGAGCACAGAGACGAACGTGATTTAATTGTGTTTCACTGCGGTAAAGATGAAATCGAGTTGTTTGGTTTAACTGTTTCAGAGGAATTAGCAATTGATTTGACCAATGAAGCTTCAGTTGTGAGTATGTTGTTGAACAGTGAGATGCTAGACGGAAAAGTGAAATCATTTCGTCAGACTAAACCATACATTAAATCGCGAGAAGTAGAAATTTTCGAAATGATTCAAAGTGGTTGCTTAATTACAGACGACTCTATCTATAACACCTTAAAAGGGTTATATTGATGGTTAATCTCATTATCACTGTAGGTCTCACAACACTACTTTATCTCATTTTCAAGTCTTTTCAAGTCCTTAAAGTAAACACCTTTCAAGCAGTTGTTTTTAATTATATCACGTGTGTGTTAGTAGGTAGTCTGTTTTCATTAAACACAGACAAACAGCCTTTTTTGGAAGATCTATCTTGGGCATATTTAAGCATAATAATGGGGTTAATGTTTATTAGTGCTTTTTATTTAATGGCTTGGAGTGCACAAAAAATCAGTGTTACAGTTTCGACTGTTTCAAGCAAAATGTCGATGATATTGCCCGTTATGTTTAGTTTTTTCTACTTGAAGGTAGAGCAAGGAAATTTGCTTCTTTACCTGATGGGACTTGTTTTAGCGTTAATATCAATCTACTTAAGTACTAAAAAGCCCCACTCACCAGTGAAGTCAGAGTCCTATTTGAAATATGCTAGTTTAATTTTTTTATTATCAGGGGCGGTAGATACTTCGGTAAATTTTGCTAATTCAACTTTTAGCGGAACCCCAAACTTTGCTCAACTTTTTCCAATAAGCGTGTTCGTGATGGCTAGCTTATTTGGCTCATTGCTATTGAGTTATAAAGTTTTCATTCAAAAAAACCCCTTTAGTGGAAGAAGTGTTATAG
Source organism: uncultured Cytophagales bacterium (assembly GCA_963849955.1). Taxonomy (GTDB): domain Bacteria; phylum Bacteroidota; class Bacteroidia; order Cytophagales; family JAAEPT01; genus CAWFGW01. The sequence goes on from CAWKJU010000017.1 coordinate 155,154, forward strand.
CTGGATTTTTTCTTGGAATACCCAACTACTTCTCTATTTACTTTTTGATGCGCACATTGGAAGACTATCAGGGAAATGGGGCGTTTGTGTTTCCGATAATTAGCATTAGTGTCATTGTTTTTTCCTCAATTTTTGCTTGGTTTATTTTTAAAGAGAAACTGACCACCATAAATGTTTTGGGGATAGTTTGTGCAGTATTTGCAATAGCGATTATTTCATATCAAGAAATGTTCGACTACCTTGCACACTGAAACTAGGCATGAATAAACTTCTTTTTCTTCTCGTATTATTCGGCTTAACACTATCAGGTGTTGCGCAGCAGAAGATGCTATTCGATCATCCTAAAGATTTAGAAATTGCTCGAAATGCGGTTGGTAAAATCTATAACTATGATTTCAAAGGCGGAGAAATCTATATTGAGCAACTAAAAAAGGATTATGGAAATCATCCCGCTTATCTTACACTTCAATGTTTATCCATGTACCAGCAATCGGTATTTGATTTAACTAAAGACAAAGTGGCGCTCGATTATTATGCAAAGCTCAAGTTAGGGCTTGAGTATGCCGATCAGCTTTATACCAATAATAGTCAAAGCGATGAAGCAATTTTTTTCGAACTCATTCTTCATAGTTATTTAGCCTTATATCACAATGAAAATAAAAATGTACTAAGTGCTGCGGGAGAAGGGAAGCGAGCCTATAAATATTTAAAAAAGGGTTATAAGAGAAAAGAAAGTAACCCTGAATTTTACCTTACTTCTGGTCTTCTCGATTTTTATGTAGTAAGGTATCCAGAAGCCTACCCCATTGCAAAACCTATTATGTGGTTTTTCCCTGCTGGCGATAAAGCTCGAGGTATCAAATACATAAAGTTAGGGGCTCAAAAAGCTACCTTTACCAAACCAGAATGCTATAATTATCTCATTCATATTTATTTGAAATACCAAGATGATTATTCAGCAGCCGAGAAGACAAGTAAGGAGATGATTAAACTTTTTCCCGGTAATGATTTCAATAAATGTCGTTATGCGGAATCGTTACTTTTTGGGGGTAAGGCCGAAGCAGCTAAGCAAGAGATAAATAAATTACTTGATTCAAAAAATGAGTTTTTTCAGTTTGTAGGTTATACCTTAAATGGAATTTATTATGAGCAGTATAAGCAAAAGGATGAAATTGCCCGAAACAATTTTGCATTGGCTAAGGAGATTGGGGAAAAGAATGTTAAAGTAACTTATGATTATTTAAGTATGGTCTATAATGGGTTAGGAAGGTATTATGCTAAAGCAGGTAATATAGAAAAAGCGGAAACTTATTATGGCTTATCACTTGAAATTGCAGAATATGTATCGGTGATAAAAGAAGCCAAAGATTTTCTGGAAGCACATTAATGGATACATTTGCTTATCAAACTATTAAAAAAACCGCTGAAGGTCTCTATAAAGAAAAGGGGAGTAAATTTTTAAGTTTTGCATTTTCAGTATCCACGGAGGAAGATATAAAAACGATTATAGATGGGTTCAAAAAGCAATATTATGATGCCCGACATATCTGTTTTGCCTATATCTTGGGTTATCAAAAAGATAAATTCCGAACTTATGACGATGGAGAACCAAATCACAGCGCAGGAGACCCTATTTTAAACCAAATAAAATCATTTGATTTATCTGATATTTTGGTAGTGGTTGTACGTTATTTTGGTGGAACAAAACTAGGAATGAGCGGATTAATTACTGCATATAAAACCGCTGCACAGGATGCGCTGAAACACGCTACAATAGAAAATAAAACACCAACACTGAGATTAAAACATCACTTCGCTTATGAAACGATGAATCAAGTTATGGGTATAGTTAAAGAGTTTGACTTAAAGATTATACATCAGCATTTTGAACTTGCTTGTGAAATTGAGTTAGAGGTTCCAATGTTTCAAGAACAAGAAGTAAAATACCGACTAAACAATTAATTTTTCCCAACTTTCCCCTGTTTTATATTTTCCTTTTTTAGATAATTCTTCAATTCTAGCCTCCACTTTCTTCTTGAACATCCAAGCGGTATTTCGTCTTAAATCTAATATTTCAGAAAGTTCATCAATGGTAAATTTCTTTTGATTTTCACACGTTACATAAGCAATGTAAAAAGCTTTATTCATTGGAAATTTTACGGCATGAAATAAAGTGTGAGCAGTCACTGACTCAGGGTGTTTGCAACTAGAACATTTGCGAACAAATGGTTTTGCTGTTTTTAAAAAATTATTATTTCCACACTTAGTACAACTAAATCCTTTTCCCCATTTAATGGCTTCCAAGTGTTTCATACAAGTGAGGTTATCAGGAAATATCTTAACAAAATCAGCGTACGCAACTGATTCAGAAAGAATTTTGGATCGCATCACGTCTTTTACCTCACGTTGCAACATCCAGTTTGATTTATCCAGTGAGGAATTCATTTCATAAAGCTTGTCTCTTAAGCTTGCTAACTCATCATTTGCATCAATAAGTTCATTCGTTTTTTCCTCTAACTCTAAAGTTCGTTCCTTTACTTTTGTTTCTAATTCGCGGTTGACTTTATCTTTTAGTTTTTCGTTTTTTTCTAGTTCTTCAATCACCTTTTTTTGAGCAGATTCACTGATCTCCTTGGTGATTTTAATTTTATCCCCTAAGGCATAAGAAAGAATTATTGCTTCTAATATAAACCCAAAATTAAAGATATAGACGATGAAGATATTTCCAGGTAAACTAAGAAATACTCTGAAGAAAAACACTACAAAGCTTACTAGTACAATTGAAAAACCCATCACAAAAAACCGTGCAGGCTTAAAACCCTGTTTATATATCTTAATAGCAGCATAATAAGTAACTAAATAGGGGATGATGTAAATAAAAAAAATGGCTGCGTTCCACTCACCAAAAAAATTAAAATATAAAAAGCCTAAAAGGTAAACACACGTACTAATCATCACCCACTTCCTTGTTTTGGGTGCACGTTTGCTCAGTTCTATAAAACTGTTTGAGTATAATAAAAAAGTTATGAGTAGAAGAGGAAAACTACTGTGGTCGACTATTTTGTTAATAAGTGGGTAATTGGGCCAAATAAATTGAAAGCCAAGCCCGTCCTCAGAAAAAGTGTGTAGAGCCGCACAGAAAATATAAGCCACATAAAACAAATAGGTTTTTTCCTTAATAGAAAAGTATAATATTAGATTATAGATAGCTAGTATGGCTAATACACCATAAAATACGCCAAGAAAATAATATTCAATAAGCGCGTATTTAGAAAATTCTTTATGACTTTTAATCACAAAACTAAAATCAGAATGATAACTGGATTTTAGTCGGACATAAAAAGTAGTTGCTTTATTTAATGGCAGGTTTAATTCAAACGTGTGGTTTTTATGGCTGTAGTTTTTTGTGTCAAAATCACGCGTTGAGCCTGTAGATGGGTAGAGTAAATCTTTACCTTTATATAATTCCACTTCCGATATGTGCGGGTCATGGAACTCAATAATCCAGTTATTAGTCTTGGATTTATTATTAATAGTAAATTTATACCAATAAGCAGCAGCTATGTTTTCGTTCGATGAAACTACTTCATTGGTAAATAAATTATCTGTTAGTTGCCACCGTGTTAAGGTCGCACTGGTGTCAATAAATAAGGTTTTATCTTCCTCTGAAATAGTCTGGTTAGTCGTGGAGTCATGTAACACAATAATCTTATTGGCAAAGGAAAAAAAATGCAGGGTTAGCAGCAGAGCGATTAAGAGTCTAATTTTTTTACACATTTCTACTTCTTCAAAATTAAGGTGCTACAAAAACAGAAAAAAAAACGAAAATACAAATTGAAGCAAAATTATAAGTAAAATTAAAGCGACACAGTCTATGGTTACTTTATTTTTTAAAATGGCTTTTTTAAATTTTCACAGCATATAAAGTCATCAAGTATTCATAAAAAAAGCCCATCGTTTCTTATAACGATGGGCTTTGCTACACAACACTTATTTTTTCAAGTTAAGCATAATCCGAAATTGGAGCGCAAGTACACATTAAGTTTCTATCTCCATAAGCACCATCTATTCGGCTTACCGTTGGCCAGAATTTATATGTTTTCAGATACTTAAGAGGAAAAGCAGCTTTTTCTCTCGAATAGGGTTTGTCCCATGAATCACTCATTACTATTTCAGCTGTATGCGGTGCATTTTTTAACACATTATTTTCAGCATCAGCATCACCTGATTCAATTTCCCGAATTTCATCATAAATAGAAATTAAAGCGTCACAAAACCGGTCTAGCTCAGCCTTTGTTTCACTTTCAGTTGGCTCAATCATAAGTGTGCCAGCTACTGGGAAAGATACTGTGGGCGAATGGAATCCATAGTCCATTAAACGCTTAGCAACATCTTCTACTTCCACGCCAACGGATTGCTTAAATTGGCGAAAATCCACAATCATTTCATGAGCACAATAACCGTTGCTTCCTGTGTAAAGAATAGGATAATGTTTCTCCAGACGTGATTTAATATAATTAGCATTAAGAATAGCCGTTTTTGTAGCTCTGGTTAAACCGTCTCCTCCCATCATCGCAATGTAAGCATAGGAGATTGGTAAAATGCTAGCACTACCATAAGGAGCAGCAGATACTGCGGCACTTTTACCTGCATAACCTAAGTCAATTACAGAGTGGTTAGGCAAGAAAGGAATTAAATGTTTAGCGACACCAATAGGGCCTACACCTGGTCCACCACCACCATGAGGGATGCAGAAAGTTTTGTGTAAGTTCAAATGGCAGACATCAGCACCAATATTGGCAGGGCTTGTTAAACCCACTTGTGCATTCATGTTTGCGCCATCCATGTAAACCTGACCTCCGTGTTGGTGAACAATTTCACACATTTCAACGATGGATTCTTCAAAAACGCCATGTGTAGATGGATAAGTCACCATCAATACGGCTAACGATTCTTCATGCTCTTTCGCTTTAGCTTTTAAATCAGCAACATCAATGTTGCCGCGTTCATCGCAACCAACTAAAACGATTTTCATGCCCGCCATTGCAGCACTTGCTGGGTTGGTCCCGTGAGCCGAGGTAGGAATTAGCGCCACATTTCTAAAGCTTTCGCCTTTGGTTTTTAAGTAATCACGAATCACCATTAAACCTGCATATTCGCCTTGTGCTCCTGAGTTCGGCTGAAAAGAAACTTCGTCAAAACCAGTAATTTCACATAACCACTGATTTAATTTTTCAAACAGTTCTTTGTAAGCCTTGGTTTGATTGACTGGTGCAAAAGGGTGAATCGAACCAAATTCTTCCCACGTTACAGGAATCATTTCAGCAGTTGCATTTAATTTCATTGTGCATGAACCCAATGAAATCATTGAATGAGCCAAAGAAAGGTCTTTGTTTTCTAATCGCTTTAGGTAGCGCAGCATCTCATGCTCTGAATGGTATTTGTTAAAGACTGTTTGCTGCATAAAAGCAGAACTTCTTTTTAAACTAGCGGGTAATTGTGAATCCCATTTTTCCACTAATTGAATTTGGTCGTGGTTTTGGTTATTCGCTTTTTGAAAAATGCGTATGATTGTTTCTAAATCTTTTTGGTCTACGGTTTCATCTAGTGAGATACCTACAAAACCATTGTCATAATACCGGAAATTCACACCTTCATTTTCAGCAATACTTTTCAGTAGGTCGGTGTCTTCAAAGGCAATTTTAATTGTGTCAAAGTAATTTTTATTCACTTGTTTAATTCCGATTGAAGTTAATGAGTGATCTAAAATGCGCGTTAAAGCATGAATCCGTTGTCCAATTTTTTTCAACCCTTCACTGCCATGATATACGGCATAAGCTCCAGCAATAACAGCTAATAAAACTTGAGCCGTGCAGATGTTAGAAGTTGCTTTTTCCCTTCTGATGTGTTGTTCGCGTGTTTGCAACGCCATGCGGTAAGCCAAGTTACCATGAGCATCTTGCGAAGCACCGATGATTCTTCCTGGTAATTGTCTTTTAAATGATTCACGTGTGGCGAAATACGCTGCATGTGGTCCGCCATAACCTACTGGAACCCCAAATCGTTGTGTAGATCCTAAGACAACATCCGCACCCATTTCACCTGGAGGTGTTAAAATAGTCAAACTCATCAAGTCAGCAGCGACAGCCACTAACAAATTATTGTCTTGAGCATTTTTTATGATACTCGATAAGTTAACAACCTCACCGTTAGTATCTGGGTATTGAAAATGAGCACCAAAGAAGTTGGAGCCAAATAAATCTTTTTCGGTGAAGGCTTTTTCTTTTATTTCACTCACAACTACGTCTATTCCTAAGGGGATAGCACGATTTCTTAAAACATCAATTGTTTGAGGGTGTGTACCATCTGAGACATAATATTTATTGGCTGATTTTTTTACTCCTTTTCTTGAAGCAAAAAACATGGTCATAGCTTCAGCAGCAGCAGTCGCTTCATCTAATAAAGACGCATTCGCAATCTCCATTCCTGTCAACTCAGTGACCATGGTTTGGTAGTTAATTAGTGCTTCTAATCTGCCTTGGGCAATTTCTGCTTGGTAAGGTGTGTAAGCCGTGTACCACCCTGGGTTTTCTAAAATGTTGCGTAAAATCACTCCAGGAGTTACTGTATTATGATAACCCATTCCTATGAAAGATCGCATCACATTGTTCTGTTGTGCGAGTTTTTTAAACCCTTTTAAAAATTTATATTCTGAAACAGCTTTAGGCAGTTTTAAAGGTGCTTTTAAGCGTATGTTTTCAGGAACGGTTTTATTAATCAATTCGTCTAGAGTACTAACACCAATAATTTTCAGCATGTCCTTTTCTTCGGTTTCTGAAGGGCCTATGTGGCGGGTATCAAATTGATCGGTGTATCTGAAATCAAATTTCATAAAGTGTTTGATTAGTTTTTGAAACGTAAGTACTTAGCGATGCTTTCTTCAAAAATACACCTTGAATGATAGGTGTTATTTTTAAAGGCACAAATATAATTTAGTAAGTAGAGAGTTGTAGGAAATGCTACTCGAAGATATCAACAAAAAAAGAGAATTTTTGTTATAAAAAATAAAAACCCGGAAGAGAAGAGGTTGGGAGCTCTTCTATTTCTTCCGGGTTCTTTCAACCAGCTATGTAAGTCCGCTAAAACTTACAACTACATAACCAAGAAGCGTTCAAAAAAGTTTACTTCCTCCAGCTTTTTCCTTTAAATATTTTCTTTTTCTTCTCTTTTTCTTCTCTTTCTTGGATTACAAACTTCTTTTCATGGAAGGCGCCCTTAAAAGTTGGATCAGCTTTTCGCTTGAAAAAGTCCAATTGCCGCTCGTTCTCAATGATTTCTGCTTTGGGAGTTTCTGGAACCACCACTTCTTTTGGCATTTTAGCCACAGTAATTTTTTGATTAATTATTTCTTCCACTAACTCTAAATGTTTTCGCTCTGCTTTGTTTGCGAATGAAATGGCTACACCATTTTTAAATGCCCGACCTGTTCGACCGATGCGGTGGACATATTCCTCGTAGAGATAAGGAATTTCATAATTAAAAACATGAGAGACATCATCGATATCAATACCGCGAGCGGAAACATCTGTGGCTACCAGCACCTTTACTATACCATCCTCAAACTCTTTCATGGCATTAATGCGCGAGTTTTGGCCTTTATTGGAATGAATGACTCGCATGCCGCCCTGAAACTTTCGCTTTAAATGATTATAAACCGTATCGGCCGATTTTTTTGAATTCACAAAAATCATCACTTTAGAAAACTCTTCTTTGTTAAGAAGGTATTCCATTAGGTTAAGTTTGGTGGCAATATTTTCAGTGTGATACACTGATTGTGTAATTGTTGTAGCAGCAGTCGCTTGAGGGGTAACTTCAATTCGTTCCGGGAATTTTAAAAACTCACCTGCCAATTTTTCTACTCGTTCATGAAAGGTAGCTGAGAACAATAAATTCTGTCGCTTTCGTGGTACAAATTCCAGAATGCTTCGGATTTGAGACATAAACCCCATATCCATAAGTCGATCGGCTTCATCCATCACCATTGTTTTAATTTCTTTGGTAGGAAGCGCACCTCGTGAATAAATATCAATTAAACGACCAGGTGTAGCGATGATAATATCGGTGCCTTTTTTTATTTCTTCAATCTGCGCTTTTGGTCCAATTCCTCCATAGAGTGCTACACAGCGTAAGTCGGTATATTTAGCTAATTCCTGAATTTGTTCACGAATTTGAATGATGAGTTCTTTCGTAGGTGCTAAAATTAATGCACGAGGATTGTCAGAAGAAGCATAATTAAGTTTTCGGAGTATAGGTAAGAGATAAGCAGCTGTTTTACCGGTGCCAGTTTGAGCAATGCCCACCAAATCATGTCCAGCAAGAACTAGCGGAATAGCTTTTTCTTGAATTTCTGTGGTTTGATTCCATTTTAAATCGTCAATAGCATTAAGCAATTGACGATTAAGCTTTAAATCTTCGAAAGTCATAGTGCAAATATAGACAATCAGTTTTTAAGGATATGTTTTAATTGCTTTCCCTGACTTTTGGAATTTGGCAAAGTGAAAGAAACACCTAATTTTGAACTACATCATTTAACATGAATTGAATATGCCAACAATAAAAATAATCAACGCTACAATAGTCAATGAAAACCAGATTTTTGATGCTGATGTATTCATCAAAAATGGTCGTATTGAAAAAATAGCTTCATCCATAGCTAATGGAGCGGATCAAATTATTGACGCTGCTGGGAAATACTTGTTACCAGGTTGTATTGATGATCAAGTACATTTTCGTGAACCAGGGTTAACACACAAAGGAACTATTTATACAGAAGCACGTGCAGCAGTAGCCGGAGGAATCACTTCTTTTATGGAGATGCCAAACACCAATCCACAAGCGCTCACTCAAAAATTGTTGGAAGATAAATACCAAATAGGCGCAAAAGACGCGTTGGCTAATTACTCCTTTTTTATGGGTGCTTCTAATGATAATATCGAGCAAGTACTCAAAACAAATAAAGACAACGTCTGCGGAGTTAAAGTATTTATGGGTTCTTCCACTGGAAACATGTTAGTAGATAGCGAAAAAACGTTAAACAACATTTTTTCTCAAGTGGATATGCTTATTGCTACTCACTGTGAAGATGAAGCTACAATTCGAAGCAATTCAGAAAGATATAAAGCAGATTTTGGTGACGGGATGCCTATCAAATACCATCCAGAAATCCGAAGCGCAGAGGCGTGTTACATTTCTTCTTCAATGGCGGTGAACTTGGCAAAAAAACACAACACGCGCTTACATATTTTACATATTTCGACAGGGAAAGAAGTTGGCTTGTTTTCTAATGCTTTACCTTTGGCAGAAAAGCGAATCACATCCGAAGCGTGTATTCATCACTTATGGTTTAATGATACCGACTATGATGATAACGGTACTTTTATCAAGTGGAACCCAGCAGTAAAGTCGGAACAGGATCGAAAAACTATCTTCCAAGGGGTTTTAGATGATCATATTGATATTATTGCGACAGATCATGCACCACATACGTTAGAGGAAAAACAAAACAACTATTGGAATGCTCCTTCAGGTGGTCCTTTGGTACAACATGCGCTACCGGCAATGTTAGAGTTTTACCACCGAAAAGAAATTTCATTGGAGCATATTGTAAAAAAAATGTCCCACGACCCAGCGATATGTTTTCAAATCAAGGAGAGAGGATTTATAAGGGAAGGGTACTGGGCAGATTTGGTATTGGTAGATTTGGATGATCAATGGCGTGTTACACAGAGCAATATATTATATAAATGTGGCTGGTCTCCTTTTGAAGGAACGAATTTCAAATCGAAAGTGACGCATACGATTGTATCTGGAAACTTGGTTTATAACCAAGGAACCTTTGACGAATCCACAAGAGGGCAGCGCTTATTGTTTGATAGATTATAACAAACACTAAAAATTAGTTGCAAAACTACAACTGGACTATTACTTTTGCAGTCCTTAAAATGGTGATTGTAGCTCAGCTGGTTAGAGCATCGGTTTGTGGTACCGAGGGTCGTGGGTTCGAACCCCATCATTCACCCCAAAAAGCTTCGCAGAAATGTGAAGCTTTTTTTATTTTTAATTTAAAAATATGCGATCTCAAAACCCTTGGTTTTTCCTTTAAATCTTAAAAAAAATTAAATTTAATGCATAAAAAAAGCCCCACAGAAATGCGAGGCTTTGTTTGTGTGGGCAATGAGAGATTCGAACTCCCGACCCCCTCGGTGTAAACGAGGTGCTCTGAACCAGCTGAGCTAATTGCCCTTGTTGTTAAGGGAGTGCAAACATATTCGCTTTTTTTTTAATTGCAAAACAAAACTTAAAGAAATATTTCCGCTTTCTTTCGTTTTCTTGTTATCAGATAATGATAACTTTATCTATTGTGTGGAATAAGGTACTAAAATCGCTCAAATTTCTTTTCTTCTTTTTCCTAATCCTAGGTCTAAGTATCGGGTTATTAGCCTATTATAACAAAGACAAAATTTTGCTCGCCTTTCAAAATAAGGCTAACGACTATCTACAAACTGAGGTGAAAGTCGACAAAATAGATTTAGATTTTTATCATCACTTCCCGCAAATTTCTATTCAGCTGGATAACCCCTTAATTTTTGATGCCATTGAAGGTAGCACTGACACCTTTTTAGTCGCCAGCAACATCAACCTTTCTTTGGATTTATTAGAACTTATTCGCGGTGAATATTCCGTTAACCGTGTTTCCATTGAAAATGCGCGCATCAAAATTAAAATTGATGAATCTGGGAATAACAACTACACCATCTTTAAGTCCAACGCCACAGAAAAAGATACTTCGTTTCAATTCAACCTTGAAAAGGTGTTGCTCTCGAATGTCGCCCTCGAATACATCGATCAGCGGATTAACAATAACCACTCCGTGCTGGCGAAGGAATTAGAAGCCTCGTTAAGTGTGTCAGACAAACGCATTAAAATTGATTTGTTAGGGGACCTTTATTCTGATCATATTGGAATTCGGGGCGAACGGTACTTAAAACAAAAAGCGGTGGCACTGGATTGTAATTTAGCATTCCTGTCGGACTCGCGGGAGTTAGTGATTAGTCCGTCAACCATAAAAATTGGTGCTTCTGCTTTCTCCATTTCAGGGGTTTACATCAACAATGAGCACAACACCACAGATATTCACATTGAAGGGGACAACACCAACATACAAACGATTGTCGCTCTTTTACCGAATGACATTGCTACAAAACTAAATGAATACCAAAGTGAAGGCAATGTGTTTTTTAGCGGAGACATCAAAGGCAACATCAGCAAACAGGAGTCACCTCAGATAACGTGTGATTTTGGTTTTAAAAATGCTTCGTTTTATCATCCTGCCACCAAGCAGTCCATCAACAACGCTACACTCACCGGGCGCTATTCTAATGGCGAACAACGGAATCTTTCAACTTCATTTATCGACTTAAAAGATGTTTCGGGGTCCATCGGTTCGGGTAGCTTTAACGGAAATTTTAATTACCGGAATTTTGAATCGCCCTATTTGAAAATGAACCTGCATGCCAACCTCGATTTTTCACGAATCATGTTGATGTATCCAGTAAAAGAAATTGCTTCCCCTTCGGGCATCTTTCGCATACAGGCCAACTTTGATGGTTCACTGCATGACCTGCGAACCAATACCCATAAAGTAAGAAGCAGTGGTTCATTTGATATTCAAAAAGTAGGGTTTCTGTGGGTTCCCAATAAACTAAAAGTGCAAAACCTTGATGGTAACTTTTTGTTTAACAACAGCGATCTGGGCATTACTGCGTTTAGTGGAAAAGTGGGCAACAGTGATTTTTCACTTTCAGGCTTCTTTAAAAACTTTGTGGCTTACCTCTTTGTAGATAATGTCAACTTAAAAATGGAGGCAGGCATTGAAAGCAACATGCTTGACTTGGATGAACTCTTAAGTTCTGATAACACGGTGAGCACAGACAAAAACAACTACCGTTTTAACCTGTCGCCAAAACTTTCATTTGACATTGACTGCCATGTGAAAAACTTAAAATTTAGACACTTGACGGGTAATAACATCGGTAAAAATCTTATTGGCGATTTACATTTATACGATCAAAGGCTCACCTTCAACAGCATTAAGTTTGATTTGGCTGGTGGCCGCATCAGTAGTCATGGGTTTGTGAATGTGCAAGACACGGCCAACTACAAAGCACACATCACAGGTAATGTTGAAACGGTGCAAGTAGATCGTTTCTTTGATATCTTTGAAAACTTTGGTCAAACTTTTATCACTGAAAAAAACTTATCGGGAACGGTTTCTGCCGATTTTGACACCAAATTATTTTTTAACAATCAGTTAGTCTTTGATAGCGATCAGTTATTGGGAGATTTACACATTAGCATTGAGAATGGTAAGTTGATGAACCTGGCACCACTTGAAGAAATGGGGTTTTTTATGCGAACAAAAAACTATGATAAATATTTAAAAAACAGCAACCTGTCTGACATTTCGTTTTCTACTTTAAAAAATAGCATACACATTGAAAATCGAAAAATGGTGATTCCTGAAATGGAAATTAAGTCCAGCTCAGCTGACTTTACCATCCGCGGCACGCACTCTTTTAATAATGAAATTGATTATTATGTCTCGGTACCGCTAATTAACTACCAAAAAAGAGCAGATCGAGAGGACCGTGGTATCAACCGAAATAACGATACGGGTGAGTTTTATCTACACATGCAATTGGTGGGCACAGTAGAAAATTTTGAGATCAACATCGATAAAAAAGAAACAATTGAAAGTGCAAAGGAGAAAATCGGCAATGAAATTCAAAATTTGGTTAAACCCGATGACGATGAGATCAACTACATTCAAATAGACATTGAAGACACCACCAATATGATTGATTTCGATGATTTATAGGTACTCGTTAATTTTGTGGGTAACACTTTTTAGTTGTACATCAAATCCCGAATTATATTCTGAAGAAAAAACAGCCGTACCTAATCATGCTGTATTTTCTAGACTGCTTCAAACGTATGTAGACTCCACAGGAATGGTCGATTACAAAAAATTTTTAGCCGAAAAAGATACGCTGGAGTACTATTTAATGACCTTAGACTCTTTTCCACCCAATGAAAATTGGTCTGTGGATGAACAAAAAGCCTACTGGATCAATGCCTATAATGCCGCGACCATTGGGCTAATTTTAGAAAATTACCCAATTAAAAGCATTCGGGACTTGCATCCGACACCATACATTCCTTTTGTGAATACCGTCTGGCACATTCAACACATTACCATTGGCGGGAAAAAAGGTTCACTGGATCAAATTGAACACGAAATTCTTCGTCCACGCTTTAATGACCCACGCGTGCATTTTGCGATTAATTGTGCTTCAATGTCTTGTCCCCGCTTGAGAAATGAAGCTTACACTGCGGATCAACTAGAAAAGCAGTTAATCGAACAAACGACCGCGTTTATAAATAACCCTAATAAAAATATCCTTACTGCACGTGACATAAAAATCTCCCCAATATTTAATTGGTTCGCAGACGACTTTAAGGAAAATGGCACCATCATTCAATTTCTAAACACCTATAGCGAAGTAGAAATTGACGACCAAGCCATCATTTCCTACAGAGAATATGATTGGAGCTTAAATACTACAAAGCATTAAGTTGCCAGTTGTAGGGATAAAAATCTACTTTGAGGGCGTTATTAATTTTATCCGTTCTGTATTTATTTAAGAAAGTAATATAATCCTGATTGTTATCTGTTGAGATAAAATCACCCCTATACCATTTAAAAATTTCAGAGAGTAGTACCAATTTTGAACTAGTTTTCACACGAATAAAGTCAGGGTCGTTCAATGCTTTTTTTGTTTGCATTTCCAATTGGCTTTCTAGTTTGTCGGGCGTATAAGCAAAGTTCGTGATTTGGGGACAACCTTTTGCCGCACACACCAACACAAAATGTAATCGGGCATCGTTATATTCTTTGCGCAGCTTCTCGTTCTCAATGTCGTTTAAGGTCAAGTATTCCTCGGCAATTTTATGCTTCTTTTTATCAAAAAAACCGTCAATATCGAGTGGTGATTTAACTGGGTATTGCTTTACAACCGCATTAATCACTAAAACATTATAGGCATTGATGTAAAAAGCTTCTGTTCGCACATTAGCCGATTTACCCACCGGCATGTCCTCGATTTGGTCGACAAGGTTTTGCATATCCGTTTTATTGGCTTTCACTCCAGCATAATTCACTAACCCACTTTTTACATATTTTTTCATAAAGGCATCGGTATCCTCAAAAAATTGATCAAGTTTTGTAGCTTTCGAAAAAATGAAAATGAACACAAAACTTAAGGTTAAACTATATTTTTTCATGTGGTGGAGTTAAATTTTTATTTTACAAGTTATCAATTGTAGACAATATTCATACCCATTCTTATAAATCAAAGGGTAATGAATCACAAATAAAGCTTTGTCCCTAACAGGACAAAATTATAGCGAATAAACATACAAAATAGCTAGCTTTCACCGGTAGACTTTAAAAAACAGCACATTTTTGTTTTACGTTGATTTACAGTTGGTTATTGTTTGTTGATTGGATATACTAGATAGATTTTTTAATTTATGTACGCACATCAATTATTGAGGAAAAAACAACGGTGAAAGAAAAAAGTAGCAAGCCAGTAGGCATTAAAGCCTTAGCAAAATTAGCAAACGTTTCAATAGGCACCATTGATCGTGTATTACATGATCGTCCAGGTGTTTCTCCTAAAACTAAGGACCGCGTAAAAAAAATAATTGAAGAAGTAGGCTATAACCCTAACCCCTTAGCCAGACGATTAGCTAGCTTTAATACGACCTATACAATAGCCGTTATACTTCCTGAAAAAAGTGAATTTAACCCATATTGGGGTCAACATTTACTAGGTATTGAAAAAGTTTTAGCTCAGGTAAACTTATTCGGTGTGGAAGTCGAGCCAATATTCTTTGATCTTAATAAAGAAGCATCTTTTGCTGCCGCTACCGAAAAAGTATTGGAAAACCATTATGATGCTATCGTTTTAGCGCCACTTTTCCGAAAACGCTCTTTGGCCTTTGCTGATGAATGTACCGAAAAAAATATTCCATTAGTTTGCATTGATACTGATTTAGATCATCCACAAAAGCTTTCTTTTATTGGTCAGGATTCTTATCAAAGCGGTTTTTTAGCTGGAAAAATTATTAGCTGGAAGCTATTAGAGGATCAGAAAGTACTTGTTTGTCATCTTGAGTATGCTGATGAATTACCTGAAAACTTAAAAAAACGAGAAGAGGGATTACGTAATTATTTAATAGAGGAGGCAAAAATTTCTGCTGATCAATTAATTCGTTTAGAGGTAGATACGAAAGCAACCTCGTCAATCACAAGTCAAATTCAAGATGTGATTACTAAAAATAAAACAATTAAATGCCTCTTCATTCCTAATGCCCAATGTTTCCTTGCTGTTGCCAGTCTGACTGAAAAGCAAAAAAAGGATATTTTTATTGTGGCCTACGATCTTATTGATGAAAACATTTTTTTATTAAAGGACGGAATTGTAGACGTATTAATTAGTCAAAAGCCAGCCGAACAATGTCATAAAGCAATTACAATATTGTATGAAAAACTTATTGCAAAAAAAGCAGTGTCTTCACGGTTAAATATGCCTGTTGATATAATCGTAAAAGAAAATATCGACTATTATTTACAAGAAAACCAACAGCTTTAAACTGGAAGGATTTATAAAAGGGCTCCCATTGCCCTTTTATAAATCCTCCCTTGTGGGTATTGTCCATCCACAAGCCGTAATTCTCTCGTCTCACTCCTTAACAAATTGTTGAAAACCCTTAAGCATATGAAAATCAACAAAATCGTCACAAACATTATTATTAACTGAACGCATGGAGATAACCGTTAAACTCAAAATTAAGCATTAGCACACCCTTTAACTTTTTCAGTAAGCACTAAAAAGAAAAACCCGCAGACATTATGGTTTGGGAACCTGTCTGCGGGCTTTATATCAACCAGCTATGTGATACAAATATGCGTGTTTGAACATACATATTTATTTTATTTAGATGAAATACCTTAAAGACAGGATGAATAACCACTTTTTGTTGCCTAGTTTATTTTTTTACTAGCGTAATGAGCTTCTCGCTCCATGTATTTTCTAAACTTATTGGGTATTTCAATCGCTACTTCTATCGGTTTTTGTGTAATGGGGTGATTAAACCACACTTTATCGGAACATAACATCAACCCTTTTCCATTGACTACATCAAATTCCTCCGAGTAAAACTTGTCTCCAATTACGGGGTGACCAAGTTGAGACATATGAATTCGCAGTTGGTGCGTCCTTCCCGTCACCGGATAGAGGTTAACTAAGGTCAGCGCATTATATTTCGCTGAATTTGATATTGATTCTACCTCATACTCTGTTAAACAGGGCTTTCCTTCAAGAGGTGTATCAATCGTTCCTTTTTGTTGTTTTAGTTTACCTATTACTACGGCCTTATAGCGTTTGCGAATTGTCTTTTGCTCAAATTGCTGTCCCATTACCACCTGAGCTCTTTCCGTTTTCGCTACCAAGACTAATCCACATGTAGGACCGTCAAGACGGTGAAGAGGACGCATGACATCTAGCGCATCTTGTTCTATAGATGGTTTTAAGTTGAAGGGTAGGGTATTTTCTAATGTTTTGAAAAGGTTCCCATTTACTGGTAAACCTCCTGGTTTGTTGAGAATCGCCATGTGTTCATCTTCATACACGACTTCAATTTTTTCTTGATATACTTTCCGGTTAGTTTTTGCTTTTGATGTTCCTGCCGCTTCAAGTCTCGTTACAATATCCCCTGAAAAAATCCGGACGTCATAAGCTACTTTTTCGCCATTTACTAGCAATTCGCCATTGGCCATCATTTTCCGAGCCTTTGCTTTTGACGCTACGTATTTAAAAATCGTAGGAGCTAAATTATTTAAAAACTGCGGTTTACTGTTTTTAGGGTGGGTGTAGGTTTCTAAAATAGTCATATTAATTCACTCGATCTCCTCGTAACACACGATACATCTTCCGTGATTCGGCCACATAAATACTTCCTGGATAATTAATCATCAAGTTTTTATATATTTCCATGGCTTCATCTTTTTTCTGCAGATCAAATTGATAGAGTTGTGCCAGGCTAAATAAGGCATCATCACCGAGAATATCTTCACCATAATTATCAATGATGTTTTTATAAAATTTCTCAGCTAGTGCATAATCTCCCGTTTGTTTTGCGATTTTAGCTTTCAACCAAAAAACCTCATCCTGAAGCGAGTGATTTTTAAATTTTGTAGATAACGAGTCAAGCGTTTGCTGCGCAGCAGCCGGTTTTTTTTGGAATAACAACAAGTCAGCCCGCGAATACATTTTAAGTGCCGCATCGGAGGTGTCAAGTGCCAAATTATCTTGAATTAGTAAGCTTAAGTCCATGGCGTCATTCGCAATTTCGCGAGTGGTTGCTAATTTCAACACATCGAGGTTCGCTTGTGCCAACTCAAAATCACCCCGGTAAAAAGAAAGTTTCGCGTTTTTTAATTTAGCTTCATGTCCCAGGCGATCATCACCAACCAATTTTTCTACTTGTGAATACAGTAGGGTAGACTCCCAAGGCTCATTATTCAACAAATAAATATCGCCTAAATCCAATTTGCTTTGCGCCAGTAAATCTTTTCGGGTGCGTGGTTGCTGAACAATTCGATTCAAGATAGCAATAGCCGAATCATTTTCATGCAGATAAAAAGCATACAATAACGCTCTATTTCTGTTAATGTCCGTAATATCTTCTAATCTTACTGATTTTGTTAATAATTCATCATAATCAGTCAAGATCGCTCTAACCGCTAAACTGTCTATTGGAAACGTGTTTTTTACTTGTTGTTCGCGAGAGCGAACCAGAAATTTTTTGGCGCGGACATAGGTGAAGTTATCGTTATAGTTGTCTGCTATATGTTTATAAATAGTAATCGCATTTTTATAATCTCTGTTTTCAAAAGCTAAGTCAGCCAAATCAAAAAGTTCTCGACCATGTAAGTGCAATTTTATATCTAAACTTCTGCTTTGTACAAAGGCGTTGTAAAAATCCTGTTTCTGAACATAATACCAAACCAGTATATTTGCTAACTCTAATTGTGGCGATTGTTCATCCAACCGTTGATAAAGCTGTGATTCCAGATATGAATAATCTTCTTCTTGTAATTCTGCTTGCAGTGAATTTTGAACAAAAGGCATTTCTTTAGGGGCTAGCAAAACCGTATTGATATACTCGTCAATCATCGGCTTTACCTTGTGTTGAAATTTATAGAGCGAAGCCAGCTCTGGTGCATAAGCATACTGCTGCACTTTGTTAAGTTCACGTGCTGCTTTATAAAGTTGTTCTGAGTGTTGGTATAGTTGCCTGTTGTTAAAAGCTGAGGCTAATTTTTCGATTTCATATTGATTGTATTTGGCTTTAACGATTAACTTATCCATGTTTTTTTGATAATTTTTTTCGTCAGTATTGGCAATCGTTAATAAGTAGTCAATTTCATATTTGTAGTTTTCAGGATACGCTTTTTTTAAGTCTTTTATAAAATCTTGAAGTTCCTTTGATTTATTAAGCTTCAAAAGTGTTGTTCGATAGTTATCATATATCAATTCGAGGTTTTGATCCTTTTTACTTAGTTTATCATATAAAACCTTAGCTTTTTCATAATCTGCCTTGTTGAAATATTCGTTAGCAAGATCCAGCTGCTGATTTTGCGCAACAGCTAAGTTCATTATTAAAAAACAGATAAACACAAGCAAGTTTTTCATTTCCATAGATTTCTTCACGTAGTGTTAATAATAAATAATTAGATTATTAAAATTCTCTTTTATTGATTCTATTATCATGTGAATTCGTGGATAAGCTATTTATCTACACGCTTGTTTAATTCAAATTGATGTTATAGATAGCCAATTAATCACATTTACACAATTTTTGCACTTTGTAATTTAGCTAGTATGAGCATGTTATCTATTTAATTCTCATTCAACTTATTTTATTAACATTTAATTCAGATGCTTATCCCTGTTTATAAAGGTATCCATAACTCAAGGTTAAGTGACCATTAATTAACATCGTTTTGTTACGATGAAACTAATACACCTATTTTATCAACTAATGGGAGTTTATACACCCCATGATAAGCTTATTTAACACTATTTTCGGTATAAATAACAGTGTAAATGTGTACAAATAGTTAACCGATTGTTTTTTCTATCTTATCTCGATTTCCATGGATGAAGCTAACTGAATAACTTACTGAATGATTAAACAAATACAATTATCATAAAGTTTGGATAGTTTAATATGCAGTTATCGTAGATTATCAGTCATCTATTTAAGCATATTAGCATATAGACCAAACTAAAGATATTGATAGAACGTGTTAAAAAGTAATGTTAATATCTGCAAACTCCCAATTCGCTTTTACATCTAAAACTTCCTGATTGAAATAGATACTTTCAGGTACCGTTCTTGTTTTAAAGTTTCCCTTTTCAATTTTTCCATCCTGATTATCATCTATCAATATTCTCATTGTATATTTTCCAGGTGAAATACCTTTAAATGTATATATAGGCGTATTTTTTATTGATTTTTTTATAATATATTGATTATCAATTAGTTGTAATTCGTAGTTGTTCTTTTTTGTATCAAGCTTTCCTTTTATCAGTCCATAATTATCAGCTAGATATGGTAAGTAAGTAACTTTGTCTTGTTTACTGGTTAAACCGCTAATGGAAGTAAATTGGTTTTCAGTGAATTGAAGTTCTACGGTGTCCTTTTTAAACGAAGGATGATAAATCTGTAATCGTGTTTTACCATTTGACCAATTATATTGAATTTGTTCTTTATCAAGGTAGACGCTGTCTCTAAGTTTTAATATTTGTGTGCTATCAAGCATTGTTTTTATTGGCTCGATAAACTCCATTACGAAAAAGGTGGTATCCTGTAATCGATCAAAATAAAACTGCTTTTTAAGAGCTCCACTCGGTTTATTATCGCGATTAACCTTAATTGCTATAGTTGAATCAATTTGTGTGTTTAAAGAATCAACTAAGACGAATTGTACTGTGGTACTATCCACCACTGAGCTAGAATCAAAAAGTTGAATGAAGTTATCTTCTGCCTTTACTTTAATGTAGGATTCAGGATAATTTGTTTTGTCTTGATAGATCCCTTTATTTGTTTTTACCTGATAATAATTATCCCGGGGAGAAATAGTTACTATTTTAAAAAGCGTATCGGGTTCTAGAATCATCCTTAATTGTACATTGTTGATTGCTGAATCTAATTGTATAATAGAGGAGAGGAAGCCTATTTTTTCTTTGTTGAGATCGTATTTGAAGTTTTGATTTTTATCTGTAATGCTAATTAATTCATA
Source organism: uncultured Cytophagales bacterium (assembly GCA_963849955.1). GTDB lineage: Bacteria > Bacteroidota > Bacteroidia > Cytophagales > JAAEPT01 > CAWFGW01. The sequence continues at coordinate 175,648 of CAWKJU010000017.1, forward strand.
TTTTCCAGCTTTTAAATAGTTTAATTTAAAACTTCCTGATTCATCGGTTTGAGTATAGTACTTAGGTTTATTGGAGAATAACTCTGCTGTGTCAGTTTGTGCATACAAACCTACTAAGGCTTTACTCACAGGTTGGTTGGTTAAATGGTCAACTACTTTACCCGAAATTGAAAGTGAGTCTATTTTATTACCAGTAGAAAAAGCTACCACAACATTTTCAACGACATTGCCTTCCGTTATATCTTTAATACTTTTTCCAAAGTTGATGGTGTAGGTTGTATTTTCTTCTAATTCTTGATTGAAATTAAGCCGTACAGAATTCTTACTTGTCACTACTTTAATCTTATCAATATCTAAGGATGGAGTGGTATATATTTCATTTTGATAATTTACTACCTGTACCCGTTCATCAAAACTTATTTCAATATAATCTTTATTGTAATTAGTCAAATTTGATGCATTTGGAATAGACGCTTCTTCATTGAGTACTGGAGGTGTATTATCTACTGGACCTCCTGTTGGTGGAACAATATTAGCACAACGTGAAAAGAATAGTATAAAACAACTACTGAAGAATATAAGACAAAAGTTTTTCATTTATTTCCCTAAATAAATCATCATTACGGATATATCAGCTGGAGTAACGCCACTAATGCGTGAAGCTTGTCCTAACGATTTTGGTTTATGTTTTTTTAGTTTTTCTCTTGCTTCATAAGACATAGAAGAAAGTTGATCATAGTTAAAATCTTCTTTGATAAACAAATTTTCCATCTGACTCATTTTATCAGCCATCATCGCTTCTTTTTCTATATAGTCTTCATACTTTATTTGTATTAAAGCTGACTCCAAAAATTCCTTATCATATTTTTCATAATATTCTTTGACTCGCGGAATATCGACTGCTAAACTTTCGAGTTCGAGTTGGGGACGTTTGAGTAAATTATATAATGTGGTTCCAAATTGAATTCCCGAGGTGTTATTTTTTTCGAGGATTGTATTAATTTTATCGGGCTTTAATTTGTGTTGTTTTGTCTCATTAACAAAGTCTTTCATTGCTTGTTCTTTGTCTCTTACACGATCAAAACGAGCTTGACTGGCAAGACCCAAATCATAACCTAACTTCGTCAATCGTAAGTCGGCATTATCCTGTCTTAGCAGAATGCGGTACTCTGCCCTAGAGGTAAACATACGATAGGGTTCTTCCGTACCCTTGTTCACCAAGTCATCAATCAACACACCTATATAAGCTTCCGATCTTTTTAGAATCACTTCTTCTTTTTCACTTGCTTTCCTTGAAGCATTTATCCCTGCCATTAATCCTTGGCAAGCTGCTTCCTCATAACCTGTTGTTCCGTTTATTTGACCTGCAAAATATAAGTTCTTTATTAACTTAGTTTCTAGGGTTAAATGGAGTTGTGTAGGAGGGAAGAAGTCATATTCTATTGCATAACCAGGTCGGAACATCTTAGCGTTTTCAAAACCTTTAATTTTACGTAAGGCTTTGTATTGCACATCTTCTGGAAGAGAAGTAGAAAAACCGTTCACATATACTTCTACCGTATCCCATCCTTCCGGCTCTACAAATATCTGGTGTCTGTCTTTATCTGCAAAACGGTTGATTTTATCTTCTACAGAAGGACAATATCGTGGACCGAGTCCTTTTATTCTACCATTGAACATCGGTGAACGATCAAAGCCAGTCTTTAAAACATCATGTACTTCAGGGCTTGTATAAGTGATGTGACAACTTCGTTGTTCTTTTAATGGTTGTGTATCCGTATAAGAAAACTTAAAAGGCACCTCATCACCTTTTTGTTCCTCCATTGCTTCATAGTTCAGCGATCTTCCATCGATTCGTGGTGGAGTACCGGTTTTCATTCTACCTGATTCAAAACCTAAGGATACTAATTGCTCCGTTATACCAGTTGCAGATTTCTCTCCTGTTCTACCGCCACCAAATTGTTTCTCTCCGATATGAATTAGGCCATTTAAAAATGTACCATTCGTTAACACTACTGTTTCACTGAGTATTTCTAGACCCAATGCTGTTTTCACTCCAATTACTTTACCGTCTTTAACGATAACTTCTTTGACCATTTCTTGCCAGAAGTCTACATTAGGGGTTCGTTCCAAAGCAAGTCTCCATTCTTCGGAAAAACGAAAACGATCGTTTTGGGTTCGCGGACTCCACATGGCTGGACCCTTTGATTTGTTCAGCATACGAAACTGGATCATTGATTTGTCGCTAATGATCCCTGAGTAACCACCAAGCGCATCTATTTCCCGAACTATTTGCCCTTTCGCCACACCACCTACCGCAGGGTTGCATGACATTAAAGCAATAGAGTTCATATTCATTGTTACTAATAAAACCTTTGAACCCATGTTGGCAGCAGCTGCAGCGGCTTCACAACCGGCATGACCAGCGCCTACAACAATGACATCGTATTTTGGAAACATATATAATTTATGTGTTTATGATTGCAAATGTTTCACGTGGAACATCTGATAAAAACCAATTCTGTTTATTGAAGTTTTTAAGTAGATTGTTTTAATGTTTCACGTGGAACATTACTTTTGCGACAAAGATAGACAAGCATCTTCGTTTTTCCGCATCTCGGTTTCTTCTTCTTTAGATTTGTCACCGAAACCTAAAAGGTGTAATAAACCGTGGGCGATTACTCGGTTAAGTTCTGTAGTGAATTCTACCGCATTGGTTATTGCGTTTTCTCTTACCCGATCAATTGATATAAATATATCCCCTTCAATTATCCCTTCTTCATCAGCGTTGTCAAATGTGATAATATCGGTATAGTAATCGTGATCCAGGTATTCTTTGTTGATTTGAAGGAGGTAATCGTCACTACAAAAAATATAGTTCAAGGTAGTGAGGTAGTGTTGATGATTACTAATAATTGGTTCTAACCATGAAAGGTACTTTTCAACGGACAAGTCTAACTCGGGAGTATCTTCGAAGAAAAAAGTTAGTTCTTGTTCTTCCATTACATGTTAAATACTAACTCAACTTCTTTACCATTTTCTGAAAACGCTACTTCATCTGATAATTGTTTCATTAAAAAGATGCCTCGACCACCAACTTTTTCAATGTTTTCGGGGGCGGTAGGGTCAGGAACGTTTTCGTAGTCAAACCCTTCACCTTGATCTTGGATAGTAAAACGAAGTGTTTTTTCTTCTAAGATTAAAGAGAGGTTTACCGTTTTTTTAGCATCAGACTTATTGCCATGTACAATTGCATTATTGACAGATTCAGTCACTGCAATCATGATGTTTCCATATAGGTCATCGTTGATGTGAAACTTGTCTTTCGCATTGTCAATAAAGCTTTCTACAATGCGAATATTTTCTGGAACAGAAGGAACTTGTATGTTTATTTTATCCATGGTCATTTTTGCAATCGAAATCTACTAATAATACCCCTATTTTTCAATGCTTTGAAAATATTCATTGATTTCTTGTTTGTAATAAGGTGTTAAATTCGGAGGGATAGTCTTAAGCAGTTCTATTTCCTTTTGTTTCTCCTTTAAATACTTTTCAATCTCAGGGCTAGTTGTACGGCTAAATTGCGTTGCGGTTTTGGATTCTCGCTTATTTTCAAAATCTTTTTCTTTCAAGGCTTTTTCCGCTTCAAGTAAACGCGTAAGAATTTCTTGTTGACGCTGTATAGTTTGCTGAGAAAGCTGTTTGTTCACTAATTCTTCTTCTGTTTTTTCCATCAGCTGTTCTAGTTTTTTCAGTTTATCGCCAAATTCTTTCGAAGCGGAATCTCCCCCTTCTTCACCCTTTTTCTCTCCCGGGTTAATACCATTACCTTGTCCTTCCATTTCTTTCATGGCCCTACCAATAGCTTCTTGCTGAGCAGCCATTTTAGCTAACTGTTCTGATAGCTGTCTCCCAGATTTTTGGCCTCCTTGCAATTCCTTAATCATATCGTTAAGGGATTTTTGCATATCACCTAACTTAGGAGAACCGGATTTACCGGGCTTTCCTTTTCCTGGTTTGTTGCACATTTGATCTCCCTGCATTTGTTTAGCCATTTGCTCCTGCATCTGCTTTAAGACATCGTTGAGCATCAACGCAAGGTTGTTCATGCTGGTCATGGCGTATTGTTGTTTACCAGCTGCTTGTCCTGCATTGCGTTGTTTAATGATTTCAGTGCTTTCTGCCATGTAGTTTTTCATAGCAGAAACTTCTCTGGTCACAAACGATTGGATCTCAAAAACACGAGAGGCTAACGAAAGAAGGCTGTCTTCAATTATTTTTGCATCATCATTTAACTTTAATTGTTGTTGTGACAGTTCTACAAATCGAGGGTCAGTTTGGCGTACCTTTCTAAATTCAAGCATTAAAGCTTCTTGTTCAAAAGAAAGTGTGACAAGATTTTCCAGAATGTCCCTCAAGTCGTCCATGTTTTCTTCAGCCTGTTCTGCACCCATGCTTTGCTGCATATCGCCCATTTTTTGAGCCATGTCTTGCATCTTCTTAGCAGCCTCTTTTTGTGAATCGCTGGCCTTTTTGTTTTTCCCACTGTCTAAACTTTCTTTGCTGTTTTTCAAATCCTGCTCAACACCCTTTTTTTGTTTGTCTAAGTTTTCCATGTCGTTTTTGTTTTTCAACGACTCATTTATTTCTTCCAGCTCATTTAAATCTTCTTTCAGATCTTCAAATTCTTCATTGATTTTTTCCTGTTCTTTCGATAACTCTTCCGTGCTTTCCTTTTTCTGTTCGGTCTCTGGGCAAGATCTTCTTGCTTTTGAGCTAGTTCTTCGAGTTTGTCCTTTGTTTCTTCGAGTTTTTGTTCAAAACGCATTTGTTTGAATAACTCGAGGGTACGGTCTATTTCGTTTTCCAGGTTTTCATCTTTCTTCTGCAGTTGATCCAGTTTTTCTTTAAGTTCTTCGGGATTTTGGTTTTCCTGCAAGAGTTTTTCGAGTTCCTGCATCAGTTTCTTGGTTTCCTCATCTAGCAAGTCTTTCATCAGCTCATCCAGTTTTTTGAGCTTTTCTTTTAACTGTTCATCTTTCTCCTGGAAACGTTCCGACTGTTGTTGTTGCTTTTCAAAGTTTTCTTTCAGGTTGTCTACTTGATTTTCCAGTTGCTTTTGCTTCTGAATGAGTTTTTCTACATCTTTTTTGTCTTGCCAATCCAGATTTTTCTTTGACTGAATCTTTTCATTGGTCTTTTTAAGTTCTTCTCTGAACTCCTTCGTTTCCTTTAAAGCTTTTTCAAATGCTTTTTCCGTTTCTTTGGTCGACTTATCTAATTCCTCTTTAATGTTCTTTTGAGAAGGCAATCCAAAAACAGCCACATGACTAGAAGCTGATTTACGTCCATTTACACCATCATTATCCCAGACAGTTACATAATACTCCAGTTGTTCACCCGGTTTCAAGTGTAGGGAATCCAAGTTAAGGTTATAGACAAAACTTTGATTGGTTTGATTGGAGTTAAAAGGAATTCGCTTTGAAGTATAACCTGTTTGTGATTCACTATCTGAAACTTTATAATAAAGTTTTAAATCCGTGATGCCATAGTCGTCTTGAATATTTCCAGTTAAAAAGAGGGTTGAGTACAATACAGTATCTTTAAACTCTTTTAAAACTACTGATGGATGTAAATCTTTGATAACATTGATGCGGTACTCTATTTTGTCTTTGTTTGCGCCATTTTCATTGTAACCTTTCAAGCTGAACGATTCTGAGTTCTTCACCTTGCGTGAGAATGAAAACTCTGAATCAGATTTCTCTTCAGCTGCAGTATTCGAAGAATCGGACTCAAATTTCACTTTTAAAGATTCTACATCTTCGGTGTTCACGGTCCAAGTGATGTTGGTTCCTTCGGGGACCGTAATAGAGCCTACGTTTTGAATTACTTCATGCGTTTTTTGTAGATAACGTGGATAATCTAAATCTACTTTAAACGCTTTAATTTCTGGACGAGCAAGAACATTTATTTCATATTGCTGAGAATAAAAACCATTGGCGAACAATTGAAAGGATGTGTTTTTGTTTAATCGGGACAAAGTAAGCTCATAAGAGTCAGCACTTAATTTGGTGAGTTTTTTTCTAAGCCCATTTTCCTCGTAATACACCTGATCAGGTATAATATCACCCTCAATTTTTACAGAAAGGGTAAAATCTTCGTTTTTGAAGGTTTTTAGGTTGTTTTTGATCGAAAAAGTGAATGGCGCTTGCGGAATTATTTCTTCATTGTATCGAACTATGCGGCTAGCACTCTCCGTAATGTACTCAGGAATGATTAAAAGAAGCAATAAAAAAATTATACTAGGTATTAATAAATACTTAGAAGCTAACTTATTGTTAGTCTTGTAGTTAATTGCTGTAGAAAACGTAAATTTGGAGAGTTTTTCGGTTTTTTGGGCGATGCTGGCTGCGATAAGCGAATTTTCCTGGGCAGAAATACTGTACAGCTGCAGTGTGTTGAGTAGCTTATCGCTAATTTCTGGAAAATATTTACCGATTTGTTTGGCTGCTTCAACGTCACTGAGTTCTTTGTCGAGATTTAATAATTTTGAAGAAGGTATGATGACCCACTTCGTTAATGAAAACCCAACGATGGCTAAGTAGATAAAAAAGAGTACCGTGCGAAATGTCACTATCAAAGTGACCTATGTTTTCCAAAAACGCGACCAGCAAAAACGCACTGATGATCAAACTAAAAAATAGTATTAAACCCTTAATAATCAAGTTTTTGTAATACTTTTCTTTGTATTCTTTTAGGTTTTGTTTGAGTATGTTGATTGGTTCAGACAAATTTTGGCGAAGTTAATCACTACAATACTACATCAT
>CAWKJU010000018.1:0-38455 GCA_963849955.1 uncultured Cytophagales bacterium
TAGCGTTAGTGCTATATCCTTTCATTTGATACCAAACACAATTTTCTGTATTGAGGATTAATAAATTTTAGGTTGTCTCAACCTCAGTTCTTCGTTAGAGGGGTTTTATTATCATACAATATATGCGCAAGATAAACTCGTAAAATACTTCCATCAAAAGACTACGGCATAAAGCCACCGCTTCTTCCCTTACTCATTTATTCCGTTTCCTTTTGAGCCAAGATTTTATCTTCCGTTTGGTTTCTGCTCAAATATTGTTTAATCAAAAATTTGAGTATTATGACAACAAAAGCGAGTACCACAAAGAAGCGCAGTAGAGCAAAAGCAACTGCCAAGAAAGAAGTAAACGGAAAGAAAACATCTGTACTTCAAATTCAGAATCTGGCCATAGGCAAAATCAAGCCTGACCTTGAACAGCCGAGAAAGACCTTTAACGAGGATGCGTTAAAGCAGCTTTCCGAGAGTATCGAAAAGCACGGTGTGTTACAGCCAATCACGGTAAGGCAACTAAATGCCCATTATGTCATCGTGATGGGCGAACGTCGATATCGTGCAAGCAAGCTGGCAGGAAAAAAGACCGTACCCTGTATCGTTAGGACTTATGAGAACAATGATGTGCTTGAAGTTCAGATTATCGAAAATCTACAAAGACAGGATGTCGAACCGACCGAAGAAGCTGAGGCGATTGCTTACCTAAGCGAGAAATATGCACCTACCGAAATTGCGAAGCGATTGGGTAGAACTGATAACTTCATCAGACAGCGACTTAAACTGGCTGGATTGATTAACGGTTTCAAGCACTTTGTCCGCAATGGCGAAATGACGATTTCCTTGGGTGTCGGTGTAGCACTCTTTGAACCGGAAGAGCAACAGATGATGTTGGAAACGATGGGCGAGGATTTTAATGCGTATCAAATAAACAGGATGATTAAAGACCAGACCTATGATTTGGAAAAAGCATCTTTTGATGTAGCCGACAAAAAATTGATCCCAAAAGCTGGGTCTTGTATAGAATGTCCGTTCAATGCAGCCAATCAAGGCAATTTGTTCGGCGATGGAAAAATGGTCTGTACTAAGGCAGCCTGTTTCGAAACGAAGAAAAGTAAATCGTTCTTGAGCCTAATTGTAAAGTCCAAGAAAGAAAATATCCTTTTAATCCCTGAAATACGACAGTATTGGGCAGATGACGAAAACAATCAACTCATTATATCCTAATTGGAAAAAAACGGATTGAAAGTCTATTTACTGGATGATGTTGAAATCATAGAGAACCCGATTAAGCCAACAATCGAAACTATTCAGGACGAATATCAACATTACGATTATTCTGAAGATGAATTAAAGGCAGAGTTGGATGAAGCAATGCAGAATTATAAAGAAGCATTGGAAAAATTCAATTCAGCAAAAGAAAATGGATTTAAAAACGGTATTGTGTTCCATCCTGAAACGTACCAACACAAAGATGTATTTGTTATGGTCCTTGAAAAATCTGAAACGGAAAATTCAACCTATTCAGCACCATTGGCAAACAGAAAAATGGCTGATTGTACGCCCGAAGAACAAATCGTAAAAATCAACGAAAGGGAAATCCGCAAGAAGCAAATAGAGAACAACAAGCAGTTTGAAGAAGTTGTGCAGATGATTCGTGAGACGAAATACATTGATACAAAGAAGACACTTTCAACAGATGAAATGGTAGCATTCTCAATATCGCTATTTGAAAACAATGTGGACTATATGAGCCAGCAAAAGTATTTCTCAAAATTCTTGGGCGACACTTCAAAGATGACCAAAGTTGAAATGGTCGAGAATTTCAAGAAGAAGTTCAAAAAGGAAATCTTCCATAAGTTGATACGATATATGCTCACAAAGCAAGTGCATTTTGGCGAAAGCAATCACGTTAATAACCTGACGAATATTTCATTCTATAACGCGATTCAAGGATATTATAAATCCAAGATTGCCGGCATAGAAAAAGAATATGCCGAAAAGAGAGACAAGCGTGAAGCACGTTTGAAAGAGCGCATCACAGTTCTCGAAAAGCAAATTCAGGAACTCAACGATTAGCTTTTGTTGTTGGAAGGAAGGGTCAGCATTCGTGCTGGCTCTTCTTTTTTTATTCTAATTAAAAAAAATGTCGCTTATTTATAACAAAATACGTATATTTGTCGTTAATAAGCGACATTATGAATTCTAAGAAAGCAATACTTCTTCCCAAATATCAGAAGATATTTGATGGAATAGGCGAAAATATCAAACTTGCGCGAAAACGCAGAAAATTGACTACCGAGCAGGTTGCAGAACGTGCTGGTATTCATCGCGCTACTTTACACCGTGTTGAGAAAGGCGATCCAACTGTCGCAATAGGTATCTATTTTAACGTCCTTAAGGTATTAAATCTTGAGAGTGATTTTTCAAAAATAGCATTGGATGATGAATTCGGTCGTAAACTACAAGATTTAGATTTACTATAGGTTATGGCGCAGGGAAAATTTGATATTTACGTATATGCCGATTGGATAGGATTAAATGGTCCTGTGGAAATAGGTGTCCTATCGGCTCATTTTGCGAAAGCCAAAAAGGCGTTCAGTTTTGAGTATAATAAAGAATGGTTAGAAAAAGGTTTGTACCAATTGCTCGACCCAGATATTGCATTTTATTCAGGGCCTCAATTTCCAGCAGACAAAGAAAACTTTGGGATATTCTTGGACAGTATGCCAGACACTTGGGGTAAAACCTTGATGAAACGTCGTGAGGCACAAGATGCCAGAGCTCGCAACGAGAAAGCAAAAACCCTTTATGAGATAGATTATCTTCTTGGTGTATATGACGAGAGCCGAATGGGTGCGTTAAGGTTTAAAACCGACCCAGATGGCCCATTTTTAGACAATGATGACCAAAGCCCAACACCACCTTGGTCATCCCTTGGCGATTTACAGGAAGCGGTTAACCAATTGGAAAGTGATACGCAAAACGATGCCATACGCCAATGGATAGCTGTACTTATCGCACCAGGTTCTTCTTTGGGTGGCGCACGTCCAAAAGCGAATATTTTAGATAATGATAAAAACCTATGGATTGCAAAATTTCCCTCAAAAACAGATACGGTAGATAAAGCTGCTTGGGAATTTCTGACTTATAAACTTGCGGTCAATTGTGGTATCGAAATGGCAGAATCAAAAATTGAAATGATAGCTGGCCAATACCACACCTTTCTTACCAAAAGATTTGACCGCGAAAATGGTGGTCGCATCCATTTTGCATCTGCAATGACAATGACTGGCAACACCGAAGAATCTTTGAAAACTACAGCAACAAGCTATTTGGACATTGTAGATGTGATTGAGAATTACGGAACCAACGTAGAAGAAAATTTACATCAATTATGGCGTAGAGTTATTTTCAATATTGCTGTGTCAAATACGGACGACCATCTGCGCAACCACGGTTTTATTCTCAATGAAAAAGGTTGGGAACTTTCCCCTGCGTACGATTTAAACCCTTCAATTGAAAAAGACGGATTGGCTCTTAATATTGATACTGATGATAATGCGCTTGACTTTGGACTTGCAAAAAGTGTTGGGGAATTTTTCCGCTTAAGTGAAGATGAAATGGATACTATTATTAATGAAGTTATAGATGTTGTCAAGGATTGGAAATCTGTCGCGAAACAAACAGGAATTTCCAATAAGGAACAACTCTTAATGGAACCCGCTTTTAAAACTGAAATTTAGAATGGATCACAAAGAAAGCGAGTGCATCAGGAATTTACGAATAACTATAAATCAATTTAAAACACCCAGTTTAAAAAGACCAAACAAAGCTGATGATGCTAATAAACTTTGGAACGCTTCATTGTTGTTCAGTAAAATCGCTTTAGCTTCTAAACGAAATAGACGTTTGTTTACAACAAATGACTTTGAGAAATTTGTAACTAAGTACAACACACAAAATTCTACAGCAATAGATGCTGATACTTTATTCAATCGATTTTGGTTACGAGAAGTATTGGGGTATGTGCATATTCCTGATGCAGTTAGGGTAGTAACAAATGACTATGAAAAATATGAAAATCTTAAGGGCGAAATATTTTTCCTGAGAAATCTATATCGTAATCATCCAGACCAAACTATTGAAGAAAGTACTTTAAAAACACAAATACTTGAATATGAAGCAGAAAATGGCATAAAAATTTCACGAAAGTGGATAGCTGATACACATTGGATAAAGCCTTCAAAAAACAAGGAAATTCTTAAAATAGGAAACGTTGATTATTTATTCAATTTATTGGATAATTGGGATGTCTTTGCCTTTTTATACGCTTTCAAAATAAAGAGCTATAAATGCCAAAGAAAAGATTATGAAATTAGTTCCAAGAAATTAAAGACAATATTAAACGACCATAGAACTTGTTTTCCACTTACACCTTCGCTTGCTGAATTTAAGGAAAATAAGACATTCATTAGAAACAATAAGGATTATTTATTCCGAACCACACAGAATGAAATTGACTACTGGCACGATTTAAAAGATGAAATAAGTGGATATTATTGGGAAGCGTTAGTACAAGATAATCGTTTTTCAAATGATGAAGAGAGAGTGTTGTGTTTTATTGATACGATGTTAAAAGGTGCACACTGGCCTGATATTCACAATTTCATTTCAGATAGTTCTAAAAAAACGTTGTTGACTACATCCGAAAATCTTATAAAACAAGAAAAAGATATTGAGGGTATTCAAAATGAGTTTGCAAAATGTTATTTAGACCAACGGTTTGGATCACATTATGGGTTTAAATCAAACCAAGAGCTACCAGATGATTCATTTGAAAGTACTGATAACGTTTCGGAATTATATCGGCAATTTCAAAATATTTCGAGTAAGAATCAGAGCAATATATTTTACGACCAAGGATCAAGAAGCGAATTAGCTTTTTTAGTCAGGTTGGTGGTTCTTTTAGATAAAGAATATGACACTGTAGATATTGACGGAACATCTAAACAAGTACATTATCATCTTATAAAGCAGTTGCTTCGTATGGGCTTAAACAAGCCATACTTGGTTTGGGAAGTGGCACATTTTGTACAACAAAATAGACCAGAGGTTATTCCGCATCTATTGATTGAAGAAGATTTGGCTTCCCTTGGCTTTCATTTGTTAAATGGTATTAAAAATGAAATTTCAAAAAGAAATGTAAAGCAACTTTTGAGAAAGGAAATTCTGGAAGATGGATTGCAATTGTTGTTAAACTCTTATTTACGAAAACAGGAAACCGATAAGGACAAAACGGCAAAACTTATTTTTCAGCTTTTTCAAGAAATTACAAAGGAAAAAACAGATTCGGTAAGTCGCATTCGATTGGCTGAAGAACGTCGATTAATACTTGAAGAAAGAGAAAACTCTGCGCAACAACTTCTGAGTATTATAGAAAATTGTGAAGTGAATGGTGGTTTTGTAGGTGGAAGCTCAAACAACTCGTTACTCTTTCATATCCTTGAAGAATTGGTTTGCGAAATTGACCAATATCAAATAGAATCAAAATGTTTTAATGGCGTAATTAGCTTGCCATACGTTAAGTTAGATGCAATGAGTTGGTTGTGTAAATTCCTGACCTACACTGGCTATAAGCTATCCGAAAATTTACTGCCGGAAAGAAAATCGAAAATTTCTTCAAGCTTTATCACTCTTTATATAGAGAAAATTGAGCAAGTCAAAGTAATGCGAAGAAGTTTTAATTCTTTAGATTTAATAGAGGCATTACCGAGTTGGCCAAACCAGAATGAAGAACTTGCAAGAATAGATTGGCTTTCATTTACCCTTGTTGCCTATGAATCGGGTAATTTAACTGAATTTTTAAACCCAAGGTTTAAACTAAAGAGTACTAAAGATGAGTACCACAAAAAGAACAATTTTCAGGGCGGTAAAATCAGAACACATCTCTTTGTGTTGTTGACAGTATTAAAGTCCATACAAAATCAAAAAAGCTATCTAAAAAAGGAAATCACTATTGAAGTAAAAAAAGAAATTGAAAGTACGGTTATTAATATTTTGAAAAAATATGGACAAGAGAATTCAGCTCATAATATCAATATTCTGGACCAACGCTTTGACAGGCAGCATTTCAGAACCATAGAAAGTGAACTATTGCCTTTTATTATTGAAATGGGCGATGTGTTCGAAGACAAATCTTCACTTTTCAGTCAAATATTAAAAACTGGTAATGTTGTTCAATTGCTATATTTATTCTCACATTCTGAAACCGAAGGTGTCAGAGTATCTGCAATTAACAGGATTAAAGAAGTTGACATAGCAAATTTCATTGATGAACAAAATTGGCTTCCGGAAATTACATATGTAACAACCGAATTATCTAAAATCCCAGAATTGCAGACTGAAGCAAAAAAAGCTTTAAAAAATTGGCAGAACCGAATCGGTAAACGAAAAGTGGAAAGGGAAACTCTTAAGGATATTTATGAAGCTCAATTGATGCAGGCTTATTATGCGAATGATGAATATGCAATTAACTCAATTGAAGAGCCTGAATCTGGTTTTGCTATCCACAATGAATTTAAGCCTTCAGATCACAAGCGTTTCTTTATAGGTTTAATACGTTATAAGGATAAACCTAAGGATGCTTACCGGATTTTTGATAGTCTAACAAAAAGCTATCCTAAATACGCCACATTTGCGCTCAATCGTTTTGGTGCAAAAGTGAATCTTGCACTAAAAAATGATGATAAGAAACAATTTAAAGAAGCTATGAGAGAGTGGTTGAGTTATGAAAAGACGTGTCCACTATCCACGTTAAAGACCGTAGAAGAAAAGGTAAATTATAATAAACTCACAGTTCTACTCAATCTTGACGATGTCGATGCCTTTAACGAGCTTTACGAGAAACTAAATATAGTTCGAAAATTTTCGCCTGATATGGTAGAATTAAGAATACAGATGCTCGTTAAATATGAATTTATTAACGAAGCAAGAACGCTTGTGGAAAACGCCTTGTCGTTCCATAGCGCTCTTAATATAGATGCTTTTAAGTTTCTTAAAGATTTAGAGAGTAAGATTTCCAAATCAAATTCACTTGAAGAAATAAAAGAAATGATTGGGGACATACATCAAAGCGCCAAAAATTCAATGAGTTCTGTTAAGCCCCTTAAATACGAAGAAGATTTTGGAAAGCAAATGGCAAACGAAATAATTACGGCCTCAAAGCGGTTTTTAAAAAACACAAAACTTTTCAATCCAAACGCTGATGAAGATGACTATAGCGGATTTATTAAAGAAATATTAGAAAATAAGTTAACCTCATTCGGTTTTCATATTGAAGACCAATCGAAAGGTGGAAAATCTGCGAATGGGAAAAAGGCTGGCGAGCGCGATTTGATAATCTGTGACGATTCTGGGGAACTATCGGTTATAGAAGCTTTCAAGCATTCAACGAAGACAGTGGTCCAAAGACATTTAACCAAGATTTTTAATTATACACATATGCGAGATGTGTTTTTTATCTTGGCATATGACTTGGAGCCTTCAAATACATTTAAAAATCGTTGGAAATATTATAAAAACAAGACTCTTAAAGAACTCAAATACCCAAAAGGTTATGAGATTGACAAAACTACTCTTTGGGATGCAACCGACGATTTTAATGTTAATAATTCAGCTATTAAGATATGTAGAAGTACGCATAAAAGTGGGACTGAGATTTACCATATTATGTTGAATGTGAATTATTTTATTGATGATTAATAATTCCAATATAATTATAGAAGAACTAAAAGATTGGCATTATTTTGAATGACACTAAATATGTAATAAGGATTGTTAGGCAAAAACATAATATTCTATCGTTTCAAATATTTTTTCCATAAATTTCAATTACCTTTAAGGTCAATTTTAACAAAAAACTATTCGGCACAATTAATTTCATTCTGATAATTTGAAAGTGCTTCCAACAATTTGAGAACTTTTGAATTAGAACAAATAAGATTAATCCTTGAACACGCGCCAAGTGTTAAGATTTTGAAATCCCGTAATCGGGAACTCATACTGCTATTTCTTATATCCACTTTTCCCGACACAAGCAAAAGTCATCCCTACGATTTTCTACACACTAAACTTGCGGACTATTTAGAAAGCATTCAGCTAGAGGAAGATGATGAGAGCGATTTGCAATTTGCTGACAGCTATGAAATAAAGGCAAATAAATTACTGAAACGTTGGACACGATTAGGTTTTCTTACAAGTTATAGAAATAAAAACGGTGCAGATTACTACCAACTTACCAACCATACTACCAAAACTCTTATTTGGCTAGAAAGCCTAAAGAAAAAAGAATTCGTAGGGACGGAATCCAAATTTAAAGAGGTATTCAATCAATTAAAAGAACTTGTAGAGTGGACCAATGATGATGTTGAAAAACGCATTGAAATCCTAAAGGATAGAAAGCGCGATATTGAAAAGGAAATTAATGATTTAAAGATAAGCGGTACGGTAGATACCTATCAAGAGTATGAGATAATTCCGAGGTTTCAAAACATCAATGATACGGCAAAAGAACTGCTTTCTGACTTTAAAGAAGTAGAGTTGAACTTCAAGGAAATTTCTAAAGAGATTTACCTAAAACATACTGATACGAGACTATCGAAAAAAGATGTACTCGCTTTCACGTTCGATGCTATCGACAAGTTGAAGAAAAGCCATCAAGGAAAAAGTTTTTATGCGTTTTGGCAATTTCTTATAGACAGAGGTTTGAAAACAGAATGGAACAAGCTAATTGAAGAGCTGTTGGTCAACTTACAAGAAAAAGGTATTGAGATAGATGATGATTTTCTATTAGGTATAAAAAACAATCTTTTTGAAACAGGTCTTCAGGTTTATAGGTCAAACGACAAGATGGCCGAAAAAGTGAGCAATATTATTAGAGAAAGTGATTCATTGGACAGGGAAAGTTTAAAAAGATTGTTAGCCGAAATTAAAAACCTTTTAATCCAATCCAGCAAATCATCTAAAGCACCAGACATATCTATATGGTTAGAGGGCGAGCCAGAAATAGAATTGAATTTTGATAAAAGGCTGACATTGGAAAAGAAGAAGAGCAGAACCTATGACCAACGCCCAAAAGTTACTACCAAGAATATAGAAAAATCAAATCAATTCAAAAAAATAGCGAGCAAACGACCTGTCAATAAAAAAGTGCTTAATAAAAACATTAAAAAGACAATTAAAGCAAAAGGTCAGGCCTCACTTGCAGAAATTATTCAAGATTGTGGTGGAATAAATCAAGGTCTTCCAGAGGTCTTTGGATATTTTAGTGTGCTGAAGAACTTTAAACACACGTTCAACGATAGGAAAGAAATTCAGATTTTGTTTGATAAAACTGAAAATAAAACCATAAAAATCCCTGAAATTATTATTACAAAATGAGCGGATTAAAATCAAATTTAGAAGAATATTCCCTTGCAGTTGTTCGATTGCTTAAAGGCACGGTCAATAGTAGCGATACTGTATGGGACGATGTTTTGCTTTATAGAACGGCAATCCAAAAGTATGTAAACGTCATCGGACTAGAACTTATCATTAAAGAAAATGACGGCTATGCTTTTTTAAAGCAGTTTAATATAGATGATGATGATAACACAATTGGGCTTGTATCCCGAAAACAAGTAGGGTTTGAAACTTCTGTTTTACTTGTGGTTTTAAGGCAAATATTAGAAGATTTTGAAAACAACCCTACTAATTTTAGTGGTTCAGAAAAATTTATTGATAGAGATGAGCTAATTGACCAAATTGAACTTTTTCTTCCCGAAAAGTATGACAAAAGCGGCTATTTAAAAGATTTGGAAAACTACATTAAGAGAATAGAAAAGCTGGGCTATATCAAAAAAATAGATGAAGATGAGAGGAACGTTCGGTATAAAATCCACAAAATCATTAAGGAAAAAGTAAATATTGATGCTTTAGAAGAATTTAAAACCAAATTGAATGAATATGTTGAGTCTATTTAGCACAAGGTCAGATACATCCGGATTTCGGCTCAATTACATAGAGGTATACAATTGGGGAACGTTCGATGACGAAATCATAAAGATTGAACCAAAAGGAAATAACTCTTTGCTTACTGGGGCAAATGGGTCTGGGAAAACAACGTTTATAGATGCACTTTTAACATTGCTTGTTCCTCAAAAGAAGGACAGATTTTACAATCAATCTTCTGGTGCCGAAAAAAAAGGCGACCGAACCGAAGAAAGTTATGTTCTGGGAAACTACGGGACAATTTTAAAAGATGGCGCAAGTAGTGCAACTGCACAGCGATTGAGAACAAAAGACACCTATTCTATTTTGTTGGCTTCTTTTAGCAATACGGACCAGCGCACAGTTACATTGTTTCAACTTAGATGGTTTTCAGGAAATGATATGAAACGTAGTTTTGGTATTGCTCACGTGCCTTTATCCATAGAAACACATTTCCCAAAATTTGATGATAAGAACCTTTGGAAACACAGGTTAGAGCAAGAATTCAATGCCAATAACACAAAAAATAAAATCGAATTTTTTGACAATTACCCTTCTAAATATGCCAAACGCCTAGTAAGCATTCTAGGGATGAAATCATTAAAAGCCCTAAAGCTATTCAACCAAACTGTTGGAATCAAGGTACTCGAAGATTTAGATGGTTTCATCAGAATCAATATGCTCGATGATAAAGAGCCAGAAACCAGATATGTAGAATTACACAATAGCTTCATAACCTTACGTAGTGCAAAAAACAAAATTGATAAAACAAAAGAACAACTGAGGCAACTAGAGCCAATAGATAATCTCGCAACTCAATTAAATGAAAAGAAGAACCGTAAAGAACAACTAGAAAATTCTAGAGATTTGGCTGTGCTTTGGTTTTCAGAAAAGGGTAATGAACTTTTCCTTGAAGAAAAAAACCGATTAGAGGTGCTTAAAGAAAAAGCTGAAGCAGAACTGGAAGTTTTGGAAGAAGAGGAAAACACACTTCGAGAAGATTTGAGTATTCTAATACAGCAAATTCAAAATGACGAAATAAGCGCACAAATAAATAAGCTCACAAAAGATAAAGAAATCATTGATGCTAAACGGTCGCAAAGGCAAACTAAGCTCGATGCATATAATTTGCTGTCTCGAAAATTGACCTTAGAAGAAAATCCTACTGAAGTTTCTTTCCAAAGCAATCAAAAAACCGCAAGTATAAAAGCCGCAGAAACGGATAAGCAAAGGACTGAACAAATACAAGAGAAAACTTCACTTGAAACAGAAATTACCAATTTAGGGAAAAGTGCTGACGATATTGTTGAGACCATTACAACGCTTAAGGAAAACGATAATAATATTTCCGGTCGAGTAGCTTCTATACGCAACGAATTATTAGCGAAAACGGGTGCAACCAAGAAAGAAATCCCATTCATTGGCGAGCTCATTAAAGTTGCCGACGACCAAGCAAAATGGCATCCTTCCATTGAGAAAGTACTTTATTCATTTGCACTAAGGCTTATTGTTCCAGAAAGATATTATCGAGAAGTGAATAACTACGTTAATGAAACAGATTTAAAAGGTAAAATCACTTACATTCGCTATAAAGACTCATTTTCTCTAAATAATTTGAAAACGTATGTTCCAGACGCTAATGAACTTTTAAGTAAACTGAACTTCAAAACTGATTCGCCATATACTGATTTTGTTGAATACAACATACAATCTCGGTTTAATTTTTTCTGTGCAGAAGATATGAACGCTTTCGCGAGAGCAGAAAAAGCCATCACTCTTAATGGACTTATAAAAAGAGGAAAAGGGAATCACGAGAAAGATGACCGTCCGCATATAAAATCTAAAAACAATTATGTGCTAGGATGGGATAACAAAGCTAAGATAGAATCCTTGCATAACCAATACACCGAACTGCAAGAAAAGAGCGACGAAGCTGTCGAGAAGCGAAAATCTTTGGATTCCTCAATAAAAGAATTAGGGATATTAAGTAAAAATTACAGCAAGCTTCTAGACAGTTATCCGGCATTTGATGACATAGACTGGAAAAAATATGCATTGGAAATTCAAGATATTCAAGACACTATAAAAGATCTCGAAGAAGGTAACGACAAAGCAAAAGCACTTAGGGAAAGAAAGGACAGGCTCGATAAAGCTATTAAAAACAAAATAGCAGATAAAAAGCCAAAAAATGAAGTAATATTCAACACCAAAAGGGAATTAAGCGACATCGATAAAGAGCTTGACGACTTTACGACCCAAATAGAGAACCTTTCAGATACCGAAGTTGATGTGTCTAGTTTCGATACCACAAATATCAATTTAGATGAATTGCAGTTCGACAATTTCAAGAAAGTTAGGTCTAAATTTCAGGAAGAAAACTTATCAGCTATACATAATATTAATGCTTCAATCTCTACAACTAGAGAGAACCTAAGTCCTAAAATAGCCGCATTTAAAAGTCCGCATAAAAATATTCTAGACCAATATCCAGATTGGGGTTCAGATGTAAATGAGTTGACTAGCAACCTAGACCACTTATATCAATATCAAAATCTTTATAAAAAACTGAAAGATGAGGATTTGATTAGTTTCCAAAAGAAATTTGACACATATCTAGAAGATACTATTATTGATAAGGTTGGTGCGTTCAACTTCTTTTTTGAAAAATGGATTGAAGGAATTAAGACAACTATTAAAACCTTAAATGCCTCTTTATATGCTATCGATTTTGAAGTAGCACCTGCAAAAACATATATTCAGCTATCGCAAAGAATGGCCCTATCTGAACAAGCCGAGGATTTCAGAAAATTACTGCACCAAGCATTGCCAGATGTTTCACAAATCACAACTACAGAGTCAAAGCGACATCATTTTGAAAATTTTATAGAACCATTAATCGAGCGATTAGAAGATGAAAAATGGCGTAAGCAAGCTTTGGATGTACGTTTTTGGTTCAAGTATAGAGCTGAAGAATTTGCTAGAGAAGATGACCATAAATTGGCAACCTATGAAAGTATGAGCCATAGGTCTGGTGGTCAAAAAGCCCAACTAACCTATACCATATTAGGTGCTGCAATTGCTTATCAATTTGGATTGACTTCACAAGAGGGATTGGAAACCAACTCGTTTAGGTTTGTGGCTATTGATGAGGCATTTAAGGCCCAAGACCAAGATAAATCAGAGTATCTTTTAAAATTGTGTGAACAGTTACATCTTCAAGTGCTCGTAGTTACGCCTAGCGACAATATTGAAATTGTTGAGCCATACATATCATTTGTACATTTCACAGAAATTGAGAATAGCAAAAACAGTTCACTCTATGATATGCCAATTGAGCAATTTCAAAAGGAAAAGGATAAATATCTTAGTGTAGAATGATTTCATCGGCTCAAATAAAGAAGAATGCTACAAGAAGTTATGCATCATTTTTATCATCGTTGGTAACCCAAGAAGATATGTTTCCTTTAGAAATTAGGGGTAACAAATCCCCTGGGAAAGAACTTGAAACGTACAGAAAGGAAATGGATGATTTGTTATCATCCTCAAAAGCGAATAAAAAATACGCTTACACCATAGATTGTGTTAAGACTAAGACTCGGTTTATTGGTTCACAAAGCCTACCCAAACGTATTTATTTTGCAAATGAGCACGATTATGTAGGCTATTTAAATAAAATTAGTGAAGTAAAAAACTTTAAAGAAGCATATAACAAAACGTTGTTGGATTTTCCGGAGCTTAAAGAATGGCTGATTAATAACCCATTAAAAGTTATTGCCAATTTAGAACAATGGGAAGATATATTAAAGGTGGTCAGTTATTTCAATTCTAACCCAATCCCAAAGCTCTTTATAAGAGAACTACCAATTAAAGTTCACACTAAATTCATCGAAAAAAACAAAGCTGTCCTTAGGGAATTGCTGGATATTGTGCTATGCGATAGCTTAAATAAAGAAGAACAAAAACATTTTGAGCAAAGATTCCATTTAAAATATAGTGAACCCTTAATGCGCTTTAGGCTATTGGATAACAAAATCGCTCAAAAGTTCTATTCTGGTTTAGAAGATATCACAATAAGAACAAGTGATTATTCTCAACTTGAATTGCCAATAAAAAAGGTAGTTATTGTAGAAAATCTTATGAACCTGCTTACGCTACCAAATATGCCATATACAATGGCAATTTTTGGAAAAGGATTTAAAGTGCTGTCACTAAAAAATATTGACTGGCTAAAAAATTGCGCAATATATTATTGGGGAGATTTAGACGCACAAGGATTTGAAATACTCTCTGGCATAAGAGGTTACTATCCTCAAACAAAAAGCCTAATGATGGATAGAGCAACATTTGAAACCTATTATGAAAATGATTTAGAAAATACATCCAAAAGCAAAACACTCATAAACCTTACGGAACAGGAGCAACAAATGTATCACCTACTTTCCACCAACAAATGGCGTCTAGAGCAAGAGAAAATCCCTATGGATTATACCTTGTCTCAACTTAAAAACATAATCAAAACCACGTAAAGACCAATGTTCATATCCAACGTATCAATAGTTAATTATAAAAGTTTCAGAAGCACCAAATTCTCGTTCAAAGAGGGTATCAACACAATTATTGGAGAAAATGGGTCTGGAAAAACAAATTTATTTAGAGCCATTCGCTTACTCTTAGATGATAACCTTTTGAGGATGGCTTATAGGTTAAATGAAAACGATTTCAATAGACATTTAGGAGACTGGAAAGGACATTGGATAATCATAAGTATTGAGTTCAGCGACCTAGCACCAGACGAAGAAATACAATCGTTGTTCATTCACGGAACTGGAGATGCTACAGAAGAAACCCTTACACAAGCAACATATACACTTTTATTTAGACCAAAGCCCGATATTCGACTAAGATTATCAGAATTAGCAGAAGGCGATACTGAAGGGTTGAGTACTATACTTGATGAATTATCAATAGAAGATTATGAAACTAAATTTACAGGAAAAAGCACAGTAGATTTCAATGATGAAGACGTGTATAAAGATATAGTTGGGGATTTTCAAAATGTAAAATTCCGCTTTCCTGATGATGCATCTAAAATAGGAATTCTTATTCCACATCAACTTTCCATATCTCGTGAAATATCCTTTACGTTTATCCAAGCCCTAAGAGATGTTGTTTCCGATTTTCATAACAATCGAACAAATCCCTTATTAACCTTACTAAAAGCCAAGAGTGAAGATATAGACGAAGATGATTACGCAAATATTTCAGAACAGGTTCTAGCATTGAATGAGTCTATTGAGCAATTGCCGGACGTTCTGGATATTACCAAAAATATTTCACAAACCATAAAGGAAACAGTTGGCGAAACTTACTCGCCATCGTCCCTTAGCATTAAATCAAGTTTGTCAGATGAAGCCAATAAACTTTTGCAATCGCTTAAACTCTTTATTGGAGAACCAGGAGAAGACCACGAAGGTGGGATTCACGAATTAAGTCTTGGCGGTGCTAACCTCATTTATCTCACTTTAAAACTTTTAGAATTCAAATACCAAAAGGCTAACGAGACCTTCGCAAATTTCCTATTAATTGAAGAACCTGAAGCTCATATTCATACCCATATCCAAAAGACCTTATTTGATAAACTCGATTATGGTGATACCCAAATTATATATTCAACACATTCTACTCAAATTTCAGAAGTAAGCAACCTCTCAAACATTAATGTTCTGAGTAAGAAAAGTAATTATGCGGTAGCATATCAACCTGCCAATGGTCTGGACGAACCAAGGATTGTCAAGTTGGAAAGATACCTAGACGCCATAAGAACAAATCTGCTTTTTGCAAAAGGTGTAATTCTCGTTGAAGGAGATGCAGAAGAAATACTGATACCTTCTTTGATTAGGAAAGTACTCGGTTTCAGTTTAGATGAAATTGGAGTTAGCATTATTAATATTAGAAGCACAGGTTTTGAAAATGTTGCAGATATATTTCACGACGATAGAATTCAAAGAAATTGTGCCATTCTTACAGATTTAGACAGCTCAATTACTAGCGTTGCTCTTGAAGAAGGCGATTCAGAAGCAGTCAAAAAGTATAAAACCAAATGTCACAATTCTGAAAGAAAAGGTCGCGAAAGACGAGAGAGCATTACTGAATACATTGACGGTAATCGATGGTTGGAAGATTTCTATGCACATCATACTTTTGAAGTAGATTTTCTTATGGCAAATGATTCTGAAATATTTACGGATATTGTTGAGCAAGTTTATACTGACCCAGCTACTATTACCTTGGCAAAGGAAGAATTAGCTTCTGAAGATGTGGCCATCGCCGGAAAAAGAATATTGACTATGGCGAAGCAACAAGGAAAAGGATGGTTTGCAATTTTACTAGGAAGTAATATAGATTTCAAAACTGCAATTCCCAATTATATTTTACAGGCAGTTCTTTTTGCAACACCAAAAATGAATAGGGAAATAATTGCAGGCATCATAAATTACAGAATGAAAGTACTGCTTGAAAGTGGGGAAGAACTAGACTTTGATGCATTCAAAACCAATCTAAGTCGTTATCGCAATGCCGAAATACATTTACCCGAAATCGTAGATGAGTTTGAAACGATTGCACTGGCTGATAGAGGTTTGGGTTTTTTAAGATTGTTGTAAGATGTTTGTATGGACCGATAAAGAATTAAATGAAGAACAAAGTGCTGTTGTAAAAGACGATGCTAATATACTTCTTGTCGCTTGTCCTGGTAGTGGTAAAACAAGAACTTTAACGTACAAAGTTGCTAACGAGCTATCGAAATTAGACTCTCATAAAAAGTTCGTGATAGCGATTACCTACACAAATCGAGCAGCTGATGAAATTAAAGAACGTATTGAATTATTAGGGGTTCCAACAAAACAACTCTGGATAGGAACGATACATTCATTTTGCAACGAATGGATATTGAAGCCATATTCTTCGCTTTTAGACGTGCTTAAATTTGGCTATCGAATTATGGATTCTAATGAATCCGAAAACATACTAAACGAATTTTGTTCAGAATATGACAACCCAAGAATCACACATTGGGATTGTGGCCATTACGCAACAACAACTGGAATTGTCCAAAAAATCCAATACGGAAACAAGTATAATAGCGTTAGTGAAGTCTTGCAGAATTATTTTGGGTATCTGGAAGAGAATAAGTTTATAAGCTATGAACTAATTTTGTTGTATTCCCACCAATTACTTGATGAAAATTCTGTAATCGCTAGTACACTTTCAAAACTTTTCGAAATTATTCTAGTAGATGAGTATCAAGACACCAAAGAAATTCAATATCATATCATCTCAAAACTCTGGAATTCTGGTCAGGGTGCAACACGAGCGTTAATAGTAGGCGACCCTAATCAAACCATATATGGCGGTTTGGGTGGTTATCCTATAGATATCAGTGATTTAGAAAATCTTTCTGGATTAGAATTTAAAAGATTGGAACTTGAACAGAATTATCGTAGTTCTTCATCAATAGTTGATTATTTTGATAAGTATAAAACATTTGAAAATGTGGTTTTGGCTTCTGGAAAGGAAAAGGATTATGCCAGTATCGTATCGTTTAACAATCAAGTGCACGTAGATAATTTAGTAAAAGAGATGAGCAGGTTGCTTAGACATAATGTAGAAGAACTTGGCATAGACCCAAATGAAATTTGCATTCTTGGGCCACAATGGATTCATTTGGCGCCAATATCAAGAAGCTTGATGATTGAAATGCCAGAATATAATTTCAATGGACCAGGTATGGCACCATTTTCAAGAGATTTAGATAACTTCTGGTATAAACTTTCCCGAATTGTACTTACAGAAGCATCGCCTAGAATGTATTTAAGACGATTAAGATGGGCGAATGAAGTTTTAGGCGAATTAGAAGATTCTGGTTTCAATATCGACAATATTAATCATAAAATAATTTTAAGAACTTGTAATGCAATTACCATTGACGAGATTAATGGATTAAAATATTTAAAATTATTTTTTGAAACGTTTTTGGAAATTCTAAATATTGATATTACTACCAATAATGCATTATCAGAAAGTTTTACTTCTTTTTTTGATAGTTCACAAAAACGTATCGACAGAATCAAGAATGAAGGTAATGACTTTATTGAGCACATAGATAGTTTTAAAAAAGTGTTTCAACAGAAGGACGGAACTACTATTTCGACTATTCACGGTGTAAAAGGTGCAGAGTTCGATACCGTAATCGCTTTTGGATTGCTACAAGATTATGTGCCTCATTTTTTAGATTCTGGTGGAGATGAATCTGCCAATCGATTGATATATGTAATAGGCTCTAGAGCCAGAAAGAATCTTCATTTAATATCTGAAACAGGTAGGAGAAATAGAAGAGGCAAACTTTATACGCCTACCAATGTTTTAAGAAGAGTAAGCCACAACTATGATGAAATTTGATAAATTTAAAAAAATAATCAATCAATATTATCACTAAGATAAACTCGTAAAATACACCCATCAAAAGACTACGGCATAAAGCCAACTCTTCTTCCCTTACTCATTTATTCCGTTTCCTTTTGAGCTGAGATTTTAGCTTCCGTTTGGGTTCTGCTCAAATATTGTTTAACTAAAATTCAAAAGCTATGTATTTACAAAATTTGCAACAGGATGAAATCTTCTTACCATCAGAAATGAAATCCTTGAAAAGTCTGACCCAGATGGAATCTCGACGAGGTCTTGAAAACGCCATAATCTCAAATGGTAAAATCGTCAATGTAGTCTCGAACAGCTATGGTCATATTCCGAATCAACTGTTCTTCAAGAAAGCTGAAGAAATGCTGACCGATGCACAGCTGAATTTCCACAAACGCACCATCAATAAAAACGATAGGTCGTTCATTACAGATTTTATCATCGATGACAAAAGCCAGTTTACTGTCAAGAATGATAAGGACTTGATACTGCCGATGCTTCGGTTCAAGAACTCGTATGATGGAAGCGAAAAGACCTCTGGACACTTCGGGATTTATAGAGAAGTATGCTCAAATGGTCTGCACGTTTCACAGGCTGAAATTGAGTTTTCAATCAAACACAGTAAGAACAATACACACTTGATTATGCCGAGATTAAATAATCTATTCGATAAATTTCTGGACAATGAGTTCTATACTATTACCAAGAAATTCGACAAAATGAAGGAATTTAAAATCATCGATACACAAGAATTTGTGAAGGCAATTCTCGACAGAACGAAACTGTTCAGATACGAGTGTAGCGATAAGAACAGCGACCCTTCAAAAAAGTCTCGTGAGGTCATAGAAATCTTGAACTATGAAGCCTTGTTGCTCAATGAAGAACCAAATCTCTGGTTGGGCTATAATGCGTTTAATTCAGTACTTCATAATGTCTTAAAGAAAAGCTTTGGTCAACAAGAACGGTTGGATAGAAAGCTGTTTGATGAAGTCTATGCTATGGCATAAATTAAATAAAGGTTTGTCCAGTACCTCAAACTGGATGGCTGAGCATATAACGAACGATTACTTCTAATCCCATTCAGCACATTCCCCTACATTCCACGCTCGCCAGCTGAAAAAGCAGGCAACCACTTCATTTTGGGAAAAGAGCTTCACTACAAAGGTCTTGGACACAATCCCCAATTTCAGCTTTCCATTCCGTTAACCCTTCCCGCTATGCTGGGAAGGAACACTTCATTCCAGAGCCAAAATCGTGAATTAAGTCCGCTTTTACATCGGAAAGCCATCGGCTTGATTTTCTTGACAGGATTTTCGGCGCGGTCTTATTGAGCCCTCACTCGAAAATCCTTAAAAACCAAACCGCTGTCTTACACATTTTAAGGGGTTTATAATGGATAAAGCCTTTGTTGTTTTTCGGGTCGTCGAAAAACAGGTACGACATAACCAATTCTAACTTAACCACAGCCACTTATCTCGCTTAACTGTCGGTACGCTCAAACGCAACTGCGTTTAAAAGAATTGCTAATGCCCTTATGGAACTTGTCAAGACTGTACGAGTTTTAGTGAAAAATAAGGTTTCTACTTCCTTGAAATTCCAAGGAATTTACTACGTCGCAAACACACCTGATTTATTCCCCAAAAGTCTTGACAAAACCCACTCTATCCATTGTGCGATGCACAGAAGAAAAGAACAAACACCCCTTAAAATTTAATCTGTTTTAAATCAATAGGGGAAATATAAATCACTTAAATATTTTATTATGAGTACTATTAGAAATCACGTACAATTGATTGGAAACGTTGGTCAAGAGCCAACCATTACGAACCTTGAAAGCGGTAAGAAAGTAGCCCGCTTCTCACTCGCTACAAACGAGTATTACAAAGATGCAAAAGGCGAAAAACAAACGGACACCAACTGGCATACAGTAGTAGCTTGGGGCAAGACTGCTGAAATCGTTGAGAAATTTGTCGAAAAAGGCAAAGAAGTAGGAATTACAGGGAAACTAAAGACCCGAACTTACACCACCGATGATGGCAACCAACGTTATGTAACGGAAGTTGTAGCCGATGAAATCCTATTACTTGGAAGCAAGAGCGACAAGTAATCTTCAAAAAGAAAGAGGGCGTAACCGTCGAAAGATGCGCCCTCTTTTTACATTATCCATTAATTAAAATCAGATAACAATGAAAGCACAAGTTAACGAAATAAAAGAGCGATTGCAATATTTTACAGGAACAGAAATGTTCTACCAAATCCCATTATTAAGAACCCGATTTACGGACGGATTGAAATATTTATCGGAAGTAGCAGAATGTTTTTGGCTCATTACGGACACGTCCGTAATCGCAAAAAGTCTGATGAACCGAAGCGAATTTGTAACCATTGACTTCAAAAGATTATCCGAAGAAAAGCAGGATTTTACAGGTTACGAAGCCGAGATAGTTTACAGCGATGGCAACGATAATATTTTAGAAAAACACGGTTACAGAGCAACCGATTTTCCACTCGATGAACTGCGGTTATTTTTTGTAAATGATACGCTGATGTTGCCAAGTGAATACTAAATTTTGAAGTTATGATTTACATTAAATTTCAAGATTTGAGCGAGGAAAAACAAGAGGAACTCTTACAGGTTTCGAGAGAACACGTTACACATATTTATGGGGAATCCATCCAAAAATATGTTGACGAAACTGGGGCAGATTATGATAGTTTGATAGATGAAGAAATGATTAAGAATTTATACACTTATAACTTCGTTTTCAACATATAATTTCCCAATGATAATTTTAAAACACCTCTAAATTTTAGAGGTGTTTTTCTATGCAATTAATATATAGTCAAGAAAAAAACGTATCTTTATTTCGCTGAAATTCAGCATTCAAATTTAAGTAGGGTTATCCACTTTTCGACTTTCGCCGATAACCATACACATCGAAAAATAACATATCGGAAAATCATTTTCCCTGAAAATGGCAATCGGCTTTTTAGCCGGATTGTATGGATTTTTGTCACGCTTGCGCGTGACGAAAAGGAATAGCAAGAGGGTAACGGGCTGCGCCGCGTTACATATTCCATTTTCATTTTAATCTATTGATTTTTAAGCAGTTAAAAATAAAGTAGATGTAAAAAATCCATCGATTTGCGTCAAATGGTTTTGAAACACCAGCAAACAGGGATGGATTTACGTCAAATCTTTAAAAAAGCGAAAGGAAATGGACTCATTCATCACTATCAGGTTCAAACGGAAAACCGCCAAAAGGTTTCAGGAATTTTCCAAGAAGCACTTCAAAACGCACACGGAAGCGATGGAAAACATCCTTGATTTTTTCCTCTACAACGAGATATCACCAAAGGAAAAATTGGGACCAACTGGACGTACCATAGAAGCTAAGTTACTCAAAAGAATCAATGCAGTTATCGCCATAATGCGAGATGTGGAAAAGACACAAACCAAACCTACAGTCGCAATGTTGCAATCCCTTTTTGTAATGGACGAACCTAAAAAGAAACCGCTCATTTTGGAAAAAAAATATGCTGAGGAAAAGAAAGAAGTACGCTTTCGCGAAAAGCGAAACACCAACAATGAACTTTAAAGATTTAGCTTATGTACATCACAATCACACCTCAAAAAATGGGCGGTAACTTTTCCAAAAGTTCAGCAGATTTTGTTGGCTATTTAGAGAAGGAAAACCAAGGATTGGAACAACACGAAATGGAACATTTTTTCAATCAATATGGCGATGAGATTTCCGCTGAAGAAGTAGTCAAAGAAATAGATGGAAATACCGCAAAATTGGAAAAACACGAACCAAGGTTCTATTCAATTACCGTGAGTCCTTCAAATTTTGAATTGCGAAAACTTCAGAACAGTAGCGAAGATTTAAAAAGATATACTCGCGAGCTGATGAAGGATTATGTGGCTTCATTCAACAGGGAAATCAAAGGGCGACCTGTCAGTATCGACGACATAAAATATTATGCTAAAATTGAACACCAAAGAGCCTTTAAAGGAACGGACTTTCAGATAAAAGAAAACCAACCGTATGCCACAAAAATACTTCAACTAAAAACTGAAATCCGAAATTTGCAAGATGGACGAGCAGAAGGGAATGTGAAAAAATTGGAAAAAGAAATAGGGAAACTCGAAAGAGAAGCCCCACACCAACAGAACGGAAAACGAATCGTACAAGGAATGCCAAAAGCAGGAAACCAAAGTCATATCCATATAATTGTGAGCCGTAAGGATGCTTCCAATAAATTCAGCTTGTCCCCAGGAAGTAAATACAAAGCTTCCGATGTTGAATTAAATGGTAAAACGGTAAAACGGGGATTTGACAGAGATGGATTTTTTACAAAAGCAGAAAAGACTTTCGATAGGACATTTGACTATCAAAGGAACTTCGCTGAAACTTATAAGGCAAGAAAGGATTTCATTAAGAATCCGAAAATCTATTTTGCTTCACTAATGAAATTGCCCACCAACGAAAAAGCATTGGCGTTCAAAATAATGGGGAAAAGTGGCATCCCAATGATGCCCAGTATTCCAGTCACACAGGCACAATTGGCGATGAAAATTTTTAATAGGCTACGACGTGGTGCAGAGGTGGCCATTAAATCAAGTTCCATCGGAATCTAATCTAATCTAAAACTATGCAAATGGACAATCTCGTAACGGTACTTTTTATTATTGGTTTGGCCAGTAGTGTTTTCTATGGAATATTTCGGATAAGCAGATATGCATTTGTCGTCAATTTTCTACTGATTGGTGCTCTTGTGTATTATTTAAATGAACAATTACCATTGGTGCAAATAGCACTTTATTTTGTTTGTCCTTTGATATTAATTAATATAGGAATGTATGTTTTCTTGCATAAAACGGACACGCCTAAAAATGGAAATGCCAAATATCAGGTCAACTTTGCCACTACAAAAGGAAACTTTAAACTGGACAACATCAAACGTGGAGCATCAATCATCGGTTCTGCCGGAAGTGGAAAGACCGAGAGTGTTGTGTATGGATTCCTGAAACACTTTCAAAAAGAAGGATTTTGCGGAATTATTCACGATTACAAAGATTTTGAACTGACCGAAATGGCTTATCCACTCTTTAAGGATGGCGATATCCCATTTAAGGTCATTTCCTTTGATAAAATCATCCACAGGGTAAATCCTATTGCGCCACGTTATTTAGAGAACGAGGAAAGCGTAAATGAGGTGTCGAGGGTGTTAATCGAAAACCTTTTAGAGCAAAGAGAAAGCGGAACAACTGGCACGACAAAATTCTTCAACGATGCTGCGGAAGGATTGATTGGTGGATTGATTTGGAAATTAAAAACTACTTATCCCCAATTCTGTACTCTTCCACATTTGATTGCTATTTATCAATATCTGGACACAGACAGCCTTATCCAGTTTTTGGAAACCAATACGACATCGAGGGCAATGGCAGATGCTTTTATTAGTGGCAAGGATTCTGAAAGACAGACCGCAGGTGTAAAAAGCACCTTGGCCAATGCGCTGAAACGAATTAGCACACAACGTATTTTTATGGCATTGTCTGCGGATGAAGTACCACTAAATATAAATAGTCCAGAAAATCCTTGTGTGATTTCGATAGTGAACAACCCCAAATTTGAAACATCTTATTCGCCTGTAATAGCGACCATCATTCACACCATTACAAAGCAAATGAGTGTTCGTAATAGCAAACCGTCATTTCTCTTGATGGAAGAAGCGCCTACCATTCGATTGTTGAATATGCACCGTATTCCTGCGACACTTCGGAGCTATAATATTTCTACGATTTACGTAATGCAGGACAAAATACAAAACGATATGATGTATGGCGATAAAGCGAGCAAGGCAATTTTGAGCAATCTTTCCTACCAGTTTTTTGGAAAGGTCAATGACCCGGACACCGCAAAATATTACGAACGCTTTTTTGAGATAGTTAAAGACCCAACAAAAAGTATAAGCCGAGGACATAACCTTGATTTTGATACCCGAATTACTACTGGAGAAAAAGAGATTCCAAAGATAAGGGCTGATGTCTTTTTTAGATTGAAACAGGGCGAGTTTATTACGTATGCGGATGGGAAGGATAAAAAGATACAGTTCAAGTTAGCCAACATAAAAAGAGAGTTTCCACAAGAATTGAAGCAGTTTTCTCAAGCTGATTTAGCAGCGAATTTTGAGCGAATTTATAAGGAGGTAAGTGGATTATTTCAATGATTCAAAATATTCTCTATATTTTTTGGCTTTATATTATTTCAATTTCACTATCTGCAAACCAACCGTAAGTCATAGCATTTGTTTTGACTAGATCAGGATTGTCTGAGTAAGCTATTATTGCAAGACTTTCTTCCGCACGACTGCAAGCAACATAAAATAATCTTCTTGTTCTATCTATCCCTGTTTCATTGCCTTCAGCCTCATTTTTTATATCAGTAGCACTTGGATCTTTAGTGCCGAATAATTTATCATAACTAAACATAAAACCTTTTGCTTCCTCATCATCTATAATTACTACAACTCTTGGGAACTCTAATCCCTTTACTCCTTGGTGTGTAGCAAACTTAGACCCTTCATTCAAATATTCATTATATTTAGATACTTCGGAGAACTTAGCTTCTAACGCTAGATCCCAAGCTTCAATAGCTTCATCATTTGGTTCTTCATCTTCGGTATCCAGATTTTCAAAGGTTGATTTTTCATCTTTAGTTCTCGAACTAATAACCTTAAACATACTTGGTAAAGGAAACAATTTGGTTTCGTAAATCACGTGAAGTATATCTTTTAGACTTGGATCATTTTCACCATCCCATAATGCTAGCAATTTTGTTACATAACCATTAATATTAGATAAATGCTTTAATTGATCTTTTGAATTCTCAATTATTTTTTTGTCAAATAAAGTAGAGTTAGTTTTGATGATCCGCATAACTGAAAACTTATCATTAGTCTTGTGAGCTTCTATCAAAGGTAAAATTGTATTTTTAAAAAGGTTCAACGTGGATAGCGAACCGTCTATTAAGCTGGTTTTTAATCTGTCAACCTTATATAAAGGTTGGAAAAGTCCAAAAAATCCCATCCTTATTGCCGCCATATGGTGTTCTAAAATTAAAGTCTTGACGTTATCAGATTCTATCCAATTTTTGTCCTCTGTCAGTGCAGACATTTTTTCAGCTACAGTTTTTTCAGTAGCAACTTTATCCGTAGCTCTATCGGCTATAAATAATCTGACTACTCCATCTGATTTTTCTTTTCGTGGTTGTTGTTTTTGCTTATCGACATCTTGGCGGATGTCATTTATTAATTTTATAATCCTTTTGTTAGAGCGATGGTTCATCTTTTTTACAGGAAGTACCCAATCTGGAGGTAATGATTCTCCCAAGTTTGGCTTTCCGTCTGCATAAATTCGCTGCATAGTATCTCCAAACAGACCTAAAGAAAACACTTCTTTTTTATTTTTTTGTAAAGTAAACAGCGCATCGATTAATTCCTTTTTTGTGTCCTGACTTTCATCAACCAGAATTATAGGGAATCTTGCAGCTACAATATCCTGCATCAAAATTTCATTAGCAATGAAGTCTGCTGTTATCCCAATGACCTCGCTATGATTTAATGAGTCTTTTTTAAAATTGTCTCCGTTAGGGTTATAAGTAAATCTAGTAACGTTTATAAGGTTTTCTAATCGCTTAGTTTTCGTTTTAATTTTTCGTGCCCGATCTATTGATGTCTTATTTTGTAAATTCCTAGATTTTAATTGAGCTAGCTCGAGGTCTTTTATATCTTCTATTAGCTTAGTTTGCACATATGATTTTATATCTGAAGTAAAGAGCTGTATAAGTTCCCAGGCATAACTGTGAATGGTGCTCACGTAAAATATTTGATCAAACATTAATCGTTGCTTAATCTCATCAGCGGCAGCATTTGTGTAAGTTATAATCGCAATTTTTTGATTATTAAGAATGAACTTATTACCGTGATTTGTTTTGAAGTCAGTTAATGCCGCAACTAGCGATCTGGTTTTGCCAGAACCTGCTCCAGCAAAGAGAAAAAAACTCTTTGGGCTTTTGGGATTCAAACATTCCGATATCTGAATATCAACGTTGTCATCCACATTGTTGCCATTATTTAAACTCATTTTTCTACTGTTTTAATTTGCAAACCTGTTTTTTCCATCTTCAATTTCTCTTCAACCCATAAAAGTCCTTCTTCAATATACTTTGGAGTTTTAAGTATATCTGGTTCTCTGAAATAAAATAATTCTAAAGCAAATTCAGCTTTTTTTGATGATGGGTCTGTAATGATTTTATACATTTTATCTGCTGATTCTTGAACTGAAACTTCATTAGTAGCATCAACCATTTTCTTTAGTAAACCTTTGGCATCTGTCAAACTCTTGAAAATTGAAGCGTTCTCAAGTACGAGTGAATCTTCAAAAGTGTATGGATAAACCTTGACTTGTTTTTTACCTTCCTCTATTTCTAAAGGTGTTTGAAAAGCTATTCGTATTGGGTTATTTTTATCTTCCTTGTTTTTATAGGTTGTAGCAAGCAATTTATCTAAATCTTTTTCCGCAGGAATCCATTCTTTGAGTGACGAATTTCCGGTTTCGTAACCTTTACCTAAAGCTGGCTGCGTTTTTTTCCCTCTAGAGTCCTTAATAACAGAGTCTAAATCAGTAATCACTAAGGTTATTAATCCTAAAGATTCGATAAGCGGTCTTAAGGTATGAGCGTGACTACCACCGATTTCTAAAATTGAAACATAACAGCTACTTAACTGGGTATGATGGGTTATAAAGTATGGCAATAGCATTCTTTCTGCTGGACCTTCTACTAAGATCGCCGCATCAGAAAAGAAAAGATTACTATGAGTTGTTTTCAAATATCTTCTTGCAAATCTTGTAGTTTCATCATCATTTCCAAAAGTTTTTGACAAGTTGACTACAGAAGATGTATTAATTGTGCCTTTTTCTGAAATATTTCTTTTGAAATAACGTAAAGCTGTAAAATCAATTTCGTGAGCCACGTGATTAGAATGGGTACTTATTATTAATTGTGTTATAAAAGTTTTGTCGTCTCCAAGGTTTTTATGCTTACGCAAAACATTATATGCTTTTCTAATAAATACTTGTTGCACTTGGGCGTGAAGATGCGCTTCTGGCTCTTCCACTAAAACTAAATGAATGGGTTGAAAAATAATTTCTGAATCATTTGGGTCTAAGCTTTTTCCTTTTTTCATCCACTTATCTCTAAAACTGATAAGTTTAAAAATCATAGAAATTAAATTTTGATAACCTAAACCATTATATTTTTCTGGTAGCGATAAATCGGAAACACCATCATTTAGAGCATATTGTACAGCAGAGTCGTGTTGTAAACTACTTGCCGTATTTATTTCACTACTTAACTTTATTTGTGGATTTCCAAAACCAGGATAATTAAGATCCTCCAGTTCTCCCAAGGCATCCTTAAAACTAGATTCTAAGTTTATATTAAATGTTTCTTTTGCCTGATGTAGCTGCACTAAAGCGTCAACATCTGCTTTCGTAGGGTTAACACTAGGGTTCAGATGTTTTTCGTAATAAGTACGCAATTGCGATGATAGATTTTTTGTACCACTACCTTCAACAGCATCTGTGTTCACATCAGTAAAACCTCGTTGAGCATTTATAATGTCAACATTTATCAATTTATTTAAGACTTCATTTTGAACTGCAAAATCTTTATCTGTTAGCAATTGTGGTGTTTCACTTTTTGCAGGATCTAACAAATAGGTTTGTATTTTAAAATAAGAACTCAGTTTTTTATCTAAAAAATCGTGTAGGTTTTTAGGCCATAAATTAAAAGTTGCAGATTTCCCTTTTTTAGAATCGTAGATTTTGTTTGCGTTTTGAGTGGTTTTAATAAAATCGGCATATAAAGATTCTATATTGGTAGGCTCAAAACGCAATCGTACACCTAACAAACCACCTTTCCAATCTAGAGAAGGAATAATATGACTTACGTGCTGTAATTCTGTATTTTCAACGTGCAGCCAAATATCGAGTGTAGGTATTTCAGATTCCCAAGGCTTGCTGGTTAGATCTATTTTATCAGGATCTTTCTCTTTTAACCAATTATCTCCAATTTTATTAATTGCAGACCAGTTGGATAAAGTAAAATCCTTAAGATCAAAGGTTCTATTTTTAGTAAGAAATAGAATTAGTGCATCCATTGCAGAAGTCTTTCCACTGTTATTTGCACCAACTAATAAAGTTTCTTTAGCTGACACATCTATACGGCAGTTTTTAAGTTTTCTAAAATTTTGTATGTGTAAAAAATCTAGTCTCATTTTTTTATTTCTTTAAATTGAAATGATCATTGTATAAAGATTGTCCTGCATCTGATTCCCAAAATGCTTCAGGATCTTTAGCAATCTCTTCATATATTTTCTCTTGTTGATCTTCGCTAGCAAAATTGTGCTTACTTATACCGTGTATTCTGTTAGTTAAAAATTCTGACAAAGCCCAATAATTGAATTGTTGCGGTATATAGTAAGTTCCTCGAATAGGGTTTATAGCTAATGCAGTCAAATCATCTTCGCCACCTGGAGACTTGATTACTGAAAAGAAAATAAACCTGTTGAACTTTGCATAAATGGCTAGGTAAGTTTTTTCAGGATTACTGATTATTGTGAGATCATACATTCTCGTCATATAATAATCTACACCTTCAAGTTCAGTTGTATGAAACTTAACTCTATCTGTAAACCATAAATAACAATTTGAATATTTTGTAGTGAATATTGATGTTGTGAGAAAGTCTCGCCATTCTTTTTCGCAATCTAATAAAAGTTGATAATGCCATTTATCCGAAATTCCTTCGGACGTTTTTAGCTCTAATTGAATTGTTCTCCATAGTAATGAAATAGCGAAATAGTAAAGATTCTCATTATACGGAAGCTTGTATTTAGATTTTAAATAAGGATGAAAAATATTCTCTGCAAACCATTTCTCACGCTTACCAAATTCCTGTTCACCTTTCGGACTTAGTAAAGGAATTTTTATTCCATCTTGCATTCTTACATTAGGTTCTACAACACGTCTTTGATACTTTGAACCTGTTTTTTTGGAATGTTTAATGATGAATTTTGGGAGAATGTGACTATTCCTTAATTCTCCTTCTGTTCTATATAATGCACAAGTTCCTTCCATATTACCCATTCTCCACAATCTTAATTTCTTCCTCACTCAATCCATACAGCTCGTGAACCATAGCATCTATTTGTTGCTCTATGGAATTAATTTTTGATTGCAGCTCTTGGGCCTTTTTCTTATTCTGCTCAAAGAGGTCAAGCCATTCAAATTCATCTGTTTTTGTAAGGATGTTTATCGGTTTTTGCTTTTCTTTTTCACGTTTTTTGTTGGTTTCTTTTATAGCTTTATTTAATTCGATTATAAACTCCGTAGAATCTATGAATTGCCAGTTTTCTAAATTGTTGGTTATCTTAACAATTTGAAGTTTAGAAATCAAATATCTTTTAAATTGATATTTGAGCTTATTCAAATCCTGTATCAAAACTTGAACAGTATTAACCAGATTTGCCATACAATCAACTTCGGTAATAGTATAATTTGGTAATGGAATCCATTCAATATTCACTTTTTTTATTTGTGGATATACTTTACCTGCTTCGTCCAACTTCCAATTGTATAGAAATTTGAAAAATAATGAGTTCAATAATCCTAGTATGAATTTTAGTTCGTTTACGTTATTATCACTTTTATGGATTAAGTTTAGTGTATGAATAGTATCAATTGGGTAATAATTAGAAACATCAAGCACTCCAATTATTTCGGATGCTGTTTGGCGTATTAGAATTTTTGGTTCGTTGAAATCCTTCTCATCTCTTGACCAATGAAGACAATACCAAGGCAATTTACCGCTTTTTGTTTCTCTTTTATTTGATAGTTTTTCCTCAAAAGGAATTAATAAATTCGCGATTTTTTTTTGATCCTGTTCGTTAGTTTCTTTCGTTGAATATAATATGTATTCATCATCAAACAAGATTTGATATCGATTTATAGTCTTTCCTTTAAGAACCTTATGTATATATTCAGGAGATATTTTAGCGTCTGTGAAATATTTTTCTGTATTAAGAAACGCTAAATTTCCTCCTGTGGTAATTCCTTGTGTTATTTTAATCTTATCAGAAAGTTTGTGAGTACATTCAGTAATAATTTTCAACACATCCATACCTTTGGTCTCTCTAATTACAAAGCCCTTAGAAAATAAATTAGTGGAGGATATGGCTGATAACTCTGTATTGTCAAGAGATAAAAGTTTCGTTTTAATGATATTGCCTAAAAAGCTTGAAGTTTGATTTTTATTCTTTTCTAAAGAAATTATTGCCGTATCAACTATTGCATCTTCAAAAACATTCGTTAGCCCAATAACTTGCTCTATATTGTTTCCTGCTTTGAGTAAATCTCTTATTCCTGAAAATTGAGAATAATCTATAAAAGTATTTGGCGTAATATAGCATAACTTTCCAGCGTTTTTTAATAAATCGAGGGCTACTTCAAAGAAAAATATATACATATCAAATGTACCTGAAAATGACCGTCGATATCTCTTTAACAAATAGATTTTTTCTTTTTCTGAAAAGTAATCTCCATAAGGTGGGTTCCCAATTACAACATCAAACCCACCATTTGCAAACACTTTAGCAAAAGCATTTTCCCATTGAAAAGCTTTGTCTCCTGCAATGGCCTTGCTATCTATTAAACTGTTTCCGCATTTTATATTATTGCTCAAATCATTGAGCTTTCTTCGTGGTTGAGCGGTACGTAACCAAAGTGAGAGTTTTGCAATCTCTACCGACTCTTCATTAAGATCCACACCATATATGTTATTCTCTAAAATTGTGTTTTCAATATCTGGAAACTGTAACCCACCACCCAAAACTTTTGCCTTGAGTTCATCTATGTACTGATGTTCCTTGATGAGAAAATCTAATGCCTGATTTAGGAATGCTCCAGACCCGCAAGCAGGGTCACAAATGGTAATCTGTAAGAGCCAGTCGCGATAAGTGTCAAGTATATCCACCAACTTTTGAAGAAAAAATCCTTTTCGATTTTTCCTTCCCTTAAAATATTCTTCTTCTCTAAAACCAAGTTCAGCTTTCTTCTCTTCACATAACTTTCCTATAGTGTTTTCTACGATATACTTGGTAATGTATTTAGGCGTATAAAAAACACCATCTTTCTTTCGCTTACTTTTTTGTTTGTCGAATTCGCCATCTACTATTTCCGCAGTAATGCTTTCTATTTCATTAAGAGAGTTTTCAAAAATATGTCCTAGAATGTTGACATCTACTTGACTTTCAAAATCATAAGTTGATAATGTATATGTATGATTATAGAGTAAATCGTCATCTATCTCTAAATTATCAAGTATAGGATCTGGTTTAAATAATCCTCCGTTGTAAGCAAAAATTTCACTTCTTCCATTTTCATTTTTACGACCTTGATCTAGGTAGCTAAAATGCTTTTTAAAGCGGTCGTATAAAGGTTCATCAATATCTAATTTGCGAACATTTTGCCAATCCTCCAACAACTTTTTAGTGTAATTATATTCTAGTAAATCCCTGTCCTCTGCAAAAAAGATGAATAGAAATCTATCGATAAGTTTTTGGGATTTTTTAAAAAGTGTGAGTTTGATATTCTTCTCAAGACGTTCCAAGTCATTTAGGTGTTCTAAATCATCAGTAATGTTAACGTCACTTTGTAGAGTAGTTTTAAGTTTTTTCTTATTTCGCTTTACCAAATCTCTATAAAGTTCACGCTTAAACTGGGAATAATCTTTATAAAAATCTTTGGTAATTTGCTCTTCTTTTACCAATGAGTCTTGCTTGATTTTTAATGGTACAGCCTTAAGCAAATTGTCTTTCTGAAGACATAAATACAGCAACGCAAAATCCTTTAGTGTAAGCTGGAAGAGATCAAATTCTTCGTGATCGGTAGCATCATTAATGTAGAAACGAAGCTTTTCAAAATTAGAGGTAATTACAAACCGGCAACCTTTATGGTTTACTTTATAATCAAATGCCTGTCTACGTATGCTCTCTAAATCTTTGGTGTTAGTTCCCTTGAGTTCGACAACTGCAACGGTAAGTTCGTTGTGTAAAATAGCCCCATCGGCTTTTCGATTGTTTTTTTCGTTTTTATATTCAGTAGTAAGATTGTATTTGGGGCTTGGATTTATAGTATAATCCAGCACATTCACAAAAAGTTCAGTAAGAAATGTAGCTTGAAACTGCTCTTCTTTACTACTGCGTATGTTTTCTTGTACTTCAGGGTTTAAAAAGTATTTGGAATACTTGCGGTACGCTTTATCAACTGCTGTCTCGTCTTGTTGTGCTAAATATTTCTTTAGAACTGATGTCTGGAATAATGCCATTAAATAGTATCACAAATTTGTTAATCAATAAAATTAACAAAGTTTGTGATTATTAGCAGGTTTTGATATTGAAACTTAGCAAAAAATAAATAACATTTCAAAAAGGCCCTTTATCCCTCGGTCCATTATGGGTAACCTTCCATTGACCATCTTCTTGAACCAGTTTTAAAACACCCGGTTTTGGGTCGTAAGCTGTTGAATATTTAACCCAAGCCACCTCGCCATCCATAGCTTCATCGACCACTTTAAAATTAGCCTCTGAATCTTTATCTTCAGTAAACATTTCTTGAATGCTTGAAAGGTTTGCATAGCCTTCCGCAGTTGTATGCTTTTTTAAGGTAGCTTCATCACCGTGATAAAAACTTTCGGCAACAACTTTGGTGGTTTCAGAAGGGGAAAGGTTATTTTTTTCTGAACAGGAGAAGAACAACAATAAGAGCGAGCAAATGACTAAATTTTTCATAACGTTACTAATTTGGGTTATTGATATATCTATGTGATATTTTCAGTTCTATATTGCGTTCGCCATCCTTTTCATTCAATTCTAAAATCGCCCTACGGTCATTAGATAATGAAAATTTGGGCAATACATAAACGAAGCGCACAGTTTCACTTTCTACAATTGTTGAAGGCAGATTATGTTTGTACGTTGGTTCTTGATACAGGCGTTGTAACGATTTTCTTTTCCCCTTCTGTCTTGTTTCAATTGAAAGGTTCAAGAAATTCAAATCGTAATCCAAAGTAGAATTATTCTCAATCTGGATAACGAAGTAGAGTTCTTCCTTATCAAAAACAATATTCTCAACACTCAAAACGATACCTTCATTTCGCTTTTTAATTTGACCTATATGCTGATTTCTATTAAGAAGATACGAGCAGAATTGTTGGTAGTAATACGTTCTATTATCTACACGTTCTTCAGAGGATTCAGCAAGAATCGAATCGACTTTAATAGGTTTCTCATTCCCTATACTATTTGATAGCGGAATGAAATAATTGAGCTTAGATAGCTGTTTTTTATATCTTACAATATACGAAAAAATTGAACCATTTCTGTTGATTACCAATAGATTACTTTCCTTTCCGGGCTTTGCTTGAAGCAGTCCAAAGTACTGTTCTTTTTCTCGATTGTAAGTAAACACAAAATTGTCTGCACCAGTAACGCCTTGTCTTATGGGTTCTGGAAAGAAGAGCGCAACGTTCTTGGTATCGTTTGCGTAAATAGTGTCGAGGATCTTATGTGTTTGTGATTTCGCTGAAGCGAAAAAAAACATCGTGAATATTACTATAATTGTTCTCATAATTTTGGTTTTAGAATTAGTTTGTAATTGTTCAATACAGTTACTTTTATGTTTCGGTTACTACGTCTAAATACTTTGGTTATCCCACCAACTTGCGGTACTGTTGGGATATTTATATCGCTAATAACATCATCTAAAACTTCAGTAGTGACCTCTTGCCTAAGGTTATTCTCAACGTAAATACCCTCACTTCCATCTTGCAGATCAAAAGCCTTTAAACTGGTAGGGTTGTGATTAATATTTTCGATTTTTACGATGGTTCGATTAGGTTGAAAACTTATCAAACCATAAATAGGCGTGTTCTTTTCAATGGTTCTATTATTGATTTTGGCAGTTTTGGAAAGACGCATTCGTAAACGTGAATTAGCCTTTACTACCTGATCACCATCTACGATTACATAAATGGTTTCATCTGTGTTTTCTATGATGGAAAGGTCATTGGGTTTGGGCGAAGCTGCAAAGAACAGTTGATGCTCAAGACTTAATTCTTTTGCCTCAATCTTTTGTTCTCGCTTTACATCAGCTGTGTCGATTTGCTTTGTGATTTCTCTAGCAGGTTTCTTTTGTCCGAAGTTTTGATAGCGCTCTTCTGAATATTGAATTCTGCCCGAGTCGTAAATACTATCTACGATACGTTTTTTTTCTAGTTCTGGTAAATCTGGGTCATAGAAGCCTAGGGAATCAATCAATTTTTCGTCATAGATACTTGGTGCATTATTCTCGCGCACTTCCTTTAGGTCGTTAATAGCATCCAATTTCGAATCGTATTCTTTTTGGTTTTCGTCCAAATCTGGAACTAAAGTTTGTTTTAGGTTTTCATTCTCACTTTCATCATCGCCCATTACCACTACGGAATAGGAAATAAGGAATATGAAAATCACAGCCAATACAGCTGCAAATACTATTTTATTCTTTTCAACTTTCATTGCTTAATTTTTTTAGTGAGTTCTCAAAATAATTTGTAATCAATAACCCGTGTGGATTGTTTGGAAAGTTTCTATCAACCGGAATTAAGTTTCCATTAGAAACAAGCTCGTAGGTATCTATTATTGAACCTCGATTGATTTCAAATACCGTGACGGTTCTAAAAACATACATTCCGTTTTGTTCCTCGATTTGAGAATCGATACTCAATACTTTTTGGACGAGCGAATATTGTAATAATCTGTTATAAACACCATCGGCTTTTTTCTGTCGGTATAGATTATCTACAGAACCATTGCCCAACCAAAGTGCCTTTTCTAAATTGCGTTCGTAGTTACTAGCATCGATGTTATAGAAATAGTTATGGAACAGGTCCAAATGCGCAAGAGCTTCGACCTTGAAATTTTCTTTTTGGGTTACTATTTTTAAGGGGATTATGCTTCCGTCGGTATTAATGGCAAAAGCACTATTGAGCGCTTTTTGATTTGTGCTGAATGCCATCCATAAAGAAAATGTGCTGGATAGCATTGCGAAAATGACAACTGCTAACACGATAAACCTGTTCAATTTTAAGACTGCATAAATATTTTTATAAGGTGTTTTCATTTTGGGTTGAATTAAGTAGTAAATAATCTAAGGGTAAAAGATGTGGCACGCTTATACAGTTTGAATTTAAGGAATACTATAAAGCCTACCGAACCGAGCTGAACTACAGGTGCAAAAAAGCCTTCGCCAACGTCTGTTCCAAAAAGATTAACCCAGAAATTAGTATTGATTTCGGTATATAGCGCATTAACGAATACGTTGACCAAAAAGAAAGCTGGTACCAACATATAGACCGCTGCATACAATTTGAAAAACGTGTAGGCGAGTGAACGGAATTTTTCAAAAACCGCGAGACTGATTACTAAAGGAAAAAATGCCTGCATAATCCCCAAAAGGAAAAAACGTTCAGCAAGAAATAGTGGATAGATGAACAAATCCAAAATCCACAGAATGATACTTACGATAAAAGCAAATATCTTGAACCCGTATAGTGGTGTTACCAATGCTTCGTATAAGAGCGTCATTGCCGCTTTTGCTACCTCAATTATACTGACATCTTCCTCAATAGGTATATCTTGCATCTGCAAAGGCAATAAGGCAGGTGCGGTGCCACGGTATTGACCTTCTATTGAAACCAAGATACTGTCAAAAAAACCTAATATTTGTGTTGAAAAAATGACTAGAATGACAATGGCGAAATTTTTCATCAAATCCCCAGGACTTAACCCCCAAGTGTAACCTTCCTTATCTGCAACACCTTCATTGTACTTTTTAAGGATATTTACCAGAAAAAACAGAACAGCAAGCGTTTTCATTCCCGCAATAGTGTACTGCGAGAAACTGCTGTTTTGTATCGTCTGGAAAACCGTGTCTATATATTCCAGTCCAATCCCTAAAATGATGGTTGCGGTCATCTCTAATATTCGGTTTCGCGGTTATTTATTTTATCCTGCATTTTTCTGAAGGAAATAATATCCTTGTATCGTTTGGTTTTGGCTTTGACATTAGAAACCATTTCCTTTGATTCCAGTTCTTTTTGTTTAAGAATTTCAGCTCGTTCAGCATCGCTCATTTTTAGATAATCGCTGGATAGGATTTCGTCTATGAAATCCATCGTGTCCAGTGAGTTTTGGACTATGGCATCGAATGATTCCACAACTCTGCTAACTTCGCCTGGCTTGATGTAAGGCGAGTTCAAAATATCCTGTAAATCGTTTTGCATCATATTGATAAGGCGTTGATTATTTTGTCCAATTTCTTGAACCGCATTTAATTGTTGCACAACACTTGATACCTTCTCAATGCTTTCCTTTGCATCTTTTAGGAATTTTACAGACTTAATCATTTGAGCTGTCTGTTTACCTGATTCTATCAGTTGTTTTACCAAACTGATAAAATTGGTGTTGTCATAAGTGGGCATTCCCTGTGCAATAGCATTGCCCGACATAAATAAGGTAAGGGCTACTGTCATTACTAAAATTTTGATTTTTGTCTTCATAATATTATGTTTTAGAAGTGAATTGAATTATTGCCTTTTGCATATCGTGATGCTCATTGTAGAGCTTCATTATTTCTTCGTTTTCCTGACCATCGGTCAAATAAGCTGCGTACACTTCCTTCGGAACTTCAAGACGGAAGATGTTACTTTCCCTGCCTATCTTGATGAACATTTCGGTGTACTTCCGTGGTCCAGAAAGATTGTTCTTGATGGATTTTAATTGGTTCAAATCGTGGCTGGATAGATTGAGACGTTTGACCAATTCGTCATAGCCTTTTTCATTATTCAAACTATAAATGACCTGTGTGTTTTCCA
Source organism: uncultured Cytophagales bacterium (assembly GCA_963849955.1). GTDB lineage: Bacteria > Bacteroidota > Bacteroidia > Cytophagales > JAAEPT01 > CAWFGW01. The sequence continues at coordinate 37,530 of CAWKJU010000018.1, forward strand.
GTATGCTCGCTGAAGTTGAATTGTTCGGAAGCTGATTAATGGATTGAAGAATAATCCCAATAGCACCGTTCTGTTTACGAATTGCTTGGTAGTAGAACTCAACGCTTTCCAATACGTTTTCAAACTTCAGTTGCTTGGCAAACTCATCAAAAAGAATGATGCCTTTTTCAGCCCTATTTTTCCAAATGGTTCTTTGGATGGCTGACTTAATCAGCTTCAACATCACGGATAGGATTTCTTTGTTATCCTTTACTTCATCCAGTTCAAAAACAATCAATCGTTTGTCTTCGATTTTATAAGTCTGGTCTTCGCTGACTTCAAATAGAAAGCTGTATAGACCATCGCCGACATATTCGGACATTACGTGCAAGAAGCTCGTGACATTGAAGTAGTCGGGATGGATTTTAAGAGTGTCAAGTAGATTTTCTTGGCTTTTTTCTATAAAGCTGTAAAAACCATCTAACGAGTAATTTTCAGAAGTACTATCATAATAATGGCGCAGTATCTTTTTAACGGAAACCGATTGTGCTTTCGTAACTTTTAAATCTGAAGCAAAGAGTTCAAATAGAAAAACGGATAAGTCTTCCAATCGCTCTGGTGTTAAGTCATCTTGATGACTGATGTAAAATGGATTGATACCCAAGTTCTTTCCGCTTTCGTAGCGAAGCACCGTATATTTTTCAGGATAGAGCTTTGCGAATTTGGTGTACGAGCCACCTAAGTCGATAATGACCAAGCGAACGCCACTTTCAAAATACTGGCGCAGAATGTTATTTGCTAAAAAGGATTTTCCTTCGCCAGTTGGGGCGAAAATGGCAAAGTTTCGTGCCTTGATGCGTTTCTTCTTTTCATCCCAAACATCCTTTAGAACAGGAATGTTATGTTCACGGTCATTAAAGATGATTCCGGTATTATCGCTTTTATAG
>CAWKJU010000019.1:0-104379 GCA_963849955.1 uncultured Cytophagales bacterium
ATTAAGGGTTATTCTAACAAAGTTATAAACATCATTCATCCGTCTTTCAACAATTAATTCACTTCTATTATTCAGTTATGATTTCTGCATAAATTGAATTCTCCTTAGCTATCTTTGTAGTTCATTGAGGAAAAACAAACTTAACTAAAAAGGGGTAAGCTCTGAATTAATTGAAGGGTTTATCATAAAGTTCACTTAATGGAGTTATTAAAAAGTTAATTCGTACGGATATGGGGAAAGTAGTTGCTTTAGCGAATCAAAAAGGTGGAGTTGGAAAAACGACCTCGGCCATCAACTAGCCGCTAGCTTTGCCGCTCTTGAATTCAAAACACTTTTAGTAGACGCGGATCCGCAAGCAAATGCCACATCAGGGTTGGGCTTTAACCCGAAAGAAATAGAAGACAGCATATATGAATGCATGGTAGAGGGTAATGAGGCTAAAGATTTAATTCTAAAGACCGATATTAACTATTTAGACCTTATCCTGCTCACATTAACCTGGTTGGTGCTGAAGTTGAAATGATTGACTTAGCCAATCGGGAAGGTCGTATGAAGCAGTCCCTCGAGAGCGTAAAAGACAAATATGACTTTATCGTAATCGATTGTTCTCCTTCATTAGGTTTAATTACTGTAAACGCATTAACTGCTGCCAATTCTGTTTTAATTCCTGTACAGTGTGAGTATTTCGCACTCGAAGGATTAGGGAAGTTATTAAATACCATCAAAATTATTCAAGCACGGCTAAACCCCGACTTGGAAATTGAGGGTATCCTGTTAACGATGTATGACATTCGTTTACGCTTATCCAACCAAGTGGTCGAAGAAGTTCGCCAACATTTTCAAAACATTGTATTCGATACGATTATACCTAGAAACATCCGTTTGAGTGAGAGTCCAAGTTTTGGTATTCCTGCCATTGCTCACGATGCAGAAAGCAAAGGAGCGATTAGTTATATCAACTTAGCAAATGAAATTTTAGAGAAAACGGAGTGATCCTAGCGAAATAAATAAAATGGCAAAAGAAATAAAAAAACGTCAAGCATTAGGAAGAGGACTAAGTGCTCTTTTGGAAGATTCTGACAGTGTAGATGTTAAAAACACCTCCGCTACTGAACGAGCAAACGTACACTTTTCCGAAGTTAGCGTTGATTCGATTGAGACCAACCCCTACCAACCGCGTTTAGATTTTGACAAAACAGCCTTAGATGAGTTAGCTGAATCCATAAAAGTTCAGGGGATTATTCAACCGATTACGGTTCGTAAGCTCACTCCTACTAAATACCAATTAATCTCTGGAGAAAGACGTTTTCAAGCTTCCAAATTAGCGGGACTCAAAAAAATACCTGCGTACATTCGTACAGCAAATGATCAGGAAATGCTCGAAATGGCATTGATTGAAAACATTCAACGTGAAAACTTAAATGCGATAGAGGTGGCATTAAGTTACCAGCGTCTGATGAACGAGTGTAGTCTTAAACAAGAAGAGTTGGGCGACCGAGTAGGTAAAAACCGCTCAACGGTGACCAATTATTTACGTCTATTAAAACTTCCTCCTGATATTCAGGCAGCCATTCGAGAAACTAAAATCTCTATGGGGCATGCACGCGCGTTAATTACTATTGAAAATGTAGCTGCTCAACTGGATATTTTCAGAAAAATACTTAATGAAGGGCTTTCTGTTAGAAAAGTTGAAGAATTAGCCCGCGTAGTGAATAATGCTGGAGCACAAGCAGTAAAAAAAGAAGAGACCAAAACTGAAGAAAAAACACGAAATCCAGAGATACAAAAATTACAGGATCGGTTATCTTCGCACTTCGGAACACGCGTCTTGGTAAATAGTGATAATAAAAAGCACAAAGGAGAGATTAAAATACCATTTGTTTCCGTTGAAGATTTAAATCGTATTTTGGAAATATTAGATTTCTAATGTTAAAGAAGCTTGTTTGTTGTTTTCTTCTTAGTCTGTGTATTCATTTTTCCTCATTTGGACAAATTGCAGATAGTACTTCCTCTATAACTCCTCTAAAAAAGGAAGTTAAAGAAGAAACTATACTTAAAAAGAAGCATAGCCCCACTAAAGCAACTTTATACTCCACTTTTCTTCCTGGACTTGGTCAAGTTTACAACAAGAAATATTGGAAAGTACCTATCATTTATGGGCTCGGTGCATTCTTCGTTTACAACATCACATCAAGCCATAGCGAATATGCTGATTACAGAGATGCGCTCAATGCGCGACAAGATACAACTCAAACACCATTAGCATTTGGCAGTCAATATTCTGATAGCCAATTACGAACCCGTAAGGATTTTTACAAACGGAAGCGCGACATCAATTTCATCTATGCTTTATTACTTTATTCTGCCAATATTATTGATGCAGCCGTTGATGCGCACCTTATTGATTTTAAAGTTGGTGAACAATACATTATGAGCTTAGAACCGACATTTTTCCCTTCAGCTTCGGTTTCTAGCTCGATAGGTTTATCTTTGACGGTCAATATTAAATAAGCAATGGCAAGAATAGCAATAGTAGGATATGGGAAGATGGGTAAAACCATCGAAAAGATAGCATTAGAAAGAGGTAACACGGTTCCTGTAATTATAGACACACACAACGTGGATGATTTGTCTTCTACCACACTAGACCAGGTAGACGTTGCCATCGAATTCACACGACCTGAAAGTGCTTATGCCAATATTGTAACGCTCATTAAAAACAAAGTACCTGTAGTTTGTGGTACTACTGGTTGGTTAGACAAACAAGCGGAAGTCAAACAAATGACCAAAGAAAATGATACGGCTTTCTTTTATGCTTCTAACTATAGCGTAGGCGTGAATTTGTTTTTTCATTTGAATAAAAAGCTTGCGCAAATGATTAACCAGTTCAGCGAATACAATGTCGAGATGGAGGAAATTCACCACGTGCATAAACTAGACGCCCCTAGTGGCACTGCTATTACTCTGGCTGAAGGAGTGATTGAAAACCTTGATCGCAAAAACGACTGGGAATTAGATCAAGAATCTGCTGCTGATAAAATTAACATTAAACACAAAAGAGAAGGTGAAGTTCCTGGTACACACATCATCAACTACCACTCTCCTATTGATAGCATCGAAATAAAACACACTGCACATAACAGACAAGGATTTGCCTTAGGAGCCGTATTGGCTGCTGAATTCTTGGTTGGAAAAAAAGGTCTATTTGGAATGGACGACTTACTTAAATTATAACAATGACACTGATATTACTTTTCCTAGCACTCGCTTATTTCTATCAACTGATAACCGTTGGTTGCCTTATGAAGGCTGGCGTAAGCCAATCGAAAGCGTTAACGCCCTTTGTAGGAATGGCAGAGTTAATGCGCATTATCGGAAAACCTAAGTATTGGGTAATACTGAGTGTACTTCCGGTGAGCAATGTTTTTGTTTTTGTAACGGGGTCACTTGAACTGGCCAAATCATTCGGCAAAGAAGGTTTTCTTCAGCAAGCAGCAGCCATGTTGTTTCCGTTTATCTACTTTCCTTACATCGGTTTTAACAAAGAAGATAAATATGTTTCGCCAGGTGCATTAATGCCAAAAATTAAAAAAGGGTTTCCAAGAGAATGGGGAGATGCAATTTTGTTTGCGGTATTGGCGGCTACCATTATTCGCTGGTCAACGTTTGAATTATACACAATTCCTACACCCTCCATGGAAGGTGAGTTATTAGTAGGTGACTTTCTATTTGTCAATAAATTAAGCTATGGGTCGCGATTTCCAATTACACCTATTCAAGCACCTCTAACACATCAATACTGGTGGTTTACGGGGGATGAAGTGAATGGGGTTCCTGGAAAAAAATCATATTCAGATGCAATTCAACTACCGTATTTCCGACTTCCTGGTTTTAGTGAAATCGAACGCAATGATGTAGTCGTATTCAACTATCCCGATGAATTGGATAAACCGATTGACTTAAAAACCAACTACATCAAACGGTGCATAGGAATACCGGGCGATAAGTTTGAGATGCGACACAATACGGTATATGCCAATGACAAAAAGATTGATACCTATCCCCTGGCTCAAAATTTTTACAAAATTCACACACAAGGATTAATTACGCCTGAACAGCTGTATAAACTAGGTTTCAATGTTGAAGAGTTGAGTTATTCCTCTGATTCCTTGTTTTCCATTACTGGAAATGAAGAAACAATCGCTGCCTTAAAAAAGAAATACGGCTACAAGTTAGCGGCTGTAGAGTTAGACACCCTTGCTGTGGGTGAAAACCATAGTCCTTTGTTTCCTAGTACCCCCCGCTACTTTAACGATTGGAACCGTGACAATTTCGGCCCATTCGTCATTCCTTATAAAGGATTCACCATTGAGTTAACAAAAGAAAATGTGGCGTTATATGGCGAAACGATTCAGTTATTTGATGGTAACGGTGATAATGTGAAAATCATTGGTAATGAAATGGATGAACTGACCATTGATGGTAAAAAAGTTACTTCTTACACCTTCAACTACAACTATTATTTCATGATGGGAGATAACAGACACAATTCGTTGGATTCCCGTTTCTGGGGATTTGTCCCTGAAACCCATGTGGTAGGTGAAGCTGCGATGATTTTTATTTCTATTCAGAAAAGTCTCCGGGATCAAATTGCCAGCAACAGACAATGTCAGGAAGTGACCAACTCTATTATGCAAGGCTACCAAACCGGACGTATTAATGCGCAGCAATTAAATATCTACCAAACGTCCAACACCTTACCAGGCGTTTTAATGTATACCCGATATGACCAACCAAGTGTATTGAAGCGTTTACGTTTTGATCGCTTTTTTAACTTGATTGATTGATAGTAGAAAACGGTGCGGTGATTAATTGATTATCGCACTGTTATATTTTCACCTTTCAGAAAAGTTAATAATCTTCATACAGAGTTCTCTTTGAGTAACTCTGATGGGGTTTAATCATTATCTCTTCATAAACAAGTTGTTAGAAACAATTCCAACATCGGCATCTACTGTGGATATTTAACACTTCTATTACCTGTTTTTTTGGCTAACTTTGTGGCTCCTTTTGGAAGTAGAAAGAGAAAGGTAGAAAGTAGAATGACAACATCATCTAACTACAAGCCTACCCACCCTTTCTTCAAACAACATTCTTGTTTAACAAACACCGAAAAAGCTGCTCATGATTCTCTTCGCAGAAAGCAAAACAGGCATTTTTTATGCCTTAGAAACTAAGTCTCAACCGTCAGACGAAACAAAATCAAAACTCGAGTGGCTCCTTAATGGAACTGTTCTTTCTGCTGAAACGCTAGAAGGTTTCTACATTGGACCCCGTAAGGAAATGGTCACTCCATGGAGTACCAATGCGGTAGAGATTACTCAAAACATGGGTATTGAGGGAATCATCAGAATTGAAGAATTCAGAAAAGGCAATGAAGCTTCTGCTTTTGACCCCATGTTGGAAGTGCTGTATCACGGTTTGAACCAACAGATTTTCACTATAGACAAACAACCAGAAGCGGTTCAATACATAGACGATGTTCGTGCTTATAACGAGCAAGAAGGATTGGCTTTAAACCCTGAAGAAGTTGATTATTTGGAAGGATTAAGCAAAAAGCTCAACCGAAAATTAACGGATGGAGAGGTATTTGGGTTCTCACAAGTTAACTCAGAACACTGCCGTCACAAAATATTTAATGGTCAGTTTATTATTGACGGAGTTGAAAAACCAACTTCGCTTTTTAAGTTGATTAAAAAAACCACCGAGTCTCATCCCAACGAGGTGATTTCGGCTTACAAAGACAATGTGGCGTTTCTTAAAGGACCAAAAGTGCAGCAATTTGCGCCCATCACGCAAAACAAACCCGACTACTTCGAAATCAAGGAAGTGGATTCTATTCTTTCTGTCAAAGCAGAAACGCATAACTTCCCAACCACAGTAGAGCCTTTCAACGGTGCCGCCACAGGTTCAGGTGGGGAAATCCGTGACCGTATGGCCGGTGGAAAAGCTAGTATTCCTTTAGCAGGGACAGCCGTTTACATGACTCCTTACTCGCGCTTAGAGGCAGGTCGACAATGGGAAGATGGCGTGGCTGCTCGTCCATGGTTATACCAGACCCCAATGGATTTATTGATTAAAGCGTCTAACGGAGCATCTGATTTTGGAAACAAATTCGGTCAGCCATTAATTGTAGGGTCAGTATTAACATTTGAACATCAGGAAAACAACAAGAAATTTGGCTTTGATAAAGTCATCATGCAAGCTGGAGGTATTGGAACAGGTGTCAACAAAGATGCTTTAAAGGATACCCCTAAAACAGGTGACAAGGTCGTGATCATGGGTGGTGACAACTACCGCATCGGGATGGGTGGAAGTGCCGTATCTTCCGTAGAAACTGGTAAATATTCCAATTCCATCGAGCTAAATGCCATTCAGCGGTCCAACCCTGAAATGCAAAAAAGGGTATACAATGCCATACGTGCCATGGCGGAGTCGGATAATAACCCGATTGTTTCTATCCATGACCATGGTGCTGGTGGACACTTAAACTGTTTATCAGAATTGGTAGAAGAAACAGGTGGTAAAATTCAAATTGACCAATTGCCTGTTGGTGACCCAACCCTTTCATCCAAAGAAATCATCGGAAACGAATCCCAGGAACGTATGGGCTTGGTGATGAATGAAAAAGATATTCAATTATTAAAAGATGTCGCTGACCGTGAGCGTGCTCCTTTTTATGTTGTGGGAGACTGTACTGGTGATCATCAATTTGTATTTGAAAACAAAAAAACCAATGAAACTGCTATCAACCTTGGTCTAAAAGACTTTTTTGGAAACCCTCCAAAGACTATTATGGCTGATAAATCAGTTAATAACCAATATGCTGAGGTCAACTATGAATTAGCAGAGTTGCAAACCTACATCGAAGCAGTGTTGCAATTGGAAGCGGTAAGTTGTAAAGACTGGTTGACAAACAAAGTAGACCGATCTGTCACTGGCCGTGTGGCCAAACAACAAACCTGTGGCGAAGTACAGTTGCCTTTGAATGACGTAGGTGTGATGGCCTTAGATTACCAAGGCAAAAGCGGCTTAGCGACCTCAATTGGTCATGCACCTGTTGCCGCTTTGGTTAATGAAGCAGCTGGTTCTCGATTAGCAATTGCAGAATCGTTAACCAACTTGGTGTTTGCTCCTCTAACCAAAAAACTTGACAGTGTCTCTCTAAGTGCTAACTGGATGTGGCCATGTAAAAATGAAGGAGAAGATGCTCGACTCTACAATGCTGTTGAAGCGGTTTCGGAGTTTGCCATCGGCTTGGGCATTAACATTCCAACTGGAAAAGATTCGCTATCCATGGTACAGAAGTACAAGGATGGAGAGAAAGTGTATGCGCCTGGAACTGTGATTATCTCTGCTTGTGGTGAAGTGACTGATTTGAAAAAAGTAGTTTCTCCGAACTTAAAAAATCAAGCAGGAACAGAATTGCTTTACATCGACTTTTCTGATCATAACGAATTTGCCTTAGGTGGATCGAGCTTTGCACAAATCATCAACAAGCTAGGCACTAAAACGCCTGATATTACTGACGCTGCCTATTTCAAAAAAGCATTTAATGCTGTCCAAGAGTTAATCGAAAAAGGACTCGTATTAGCTGGTCATGATGTTTCTGCAGGTGGGTTAGTTACTTGTTTATTAGAAATGTGTTTCCCATCAAACGATACGGGATTATTTGTTGACACGAATGCGTTAGGCGAAAAAGACTTGGTGAAGGTGTTGTTCTCTGAATCACCAGCAGTGGTGCTACAAGTACAAGATGCGGCTGAAATTCAAACTTATTTAGAAAAGTTAGGTGTAAAATCCGCCATCATCGGCAACTTATTAGAGGGGCGTGACCTGGTGCTTTTTCACAACAGCAAAGCGCGTACGTTAGATATTAATGCCTTGCGTGATACATGGTACAAAACTTCCTACTTATTAGACAAGAGACAAAGCACTGAAAAGCTTGCTACCGAGCGATTTAACAATTATAAAACACAGACGCTTAGCTATAAATTCCCGTCTAAGTTTACAGGGAAACTAAGTCAGTATAGTGCTTCTCAAAATCGTAAACCTAGCGGCATCAAAGCAGCAATTATCCGTGAAAAAGGGGTAAATGGTGATAGAGAAATGGCGTATAGCATGTTCTTGGCTGGTTTTGATGTGAAGGACGTACACATGACCGACTTAATCAACGGTCGTGAAACCTTAGAAGATGTCAACTTTATCGTGTTTGTGGGCGGTTTCTCCAACTCCGATGTTTTGGGTTCTGCCAAAGGCTGGGCTGGAGCTTTCCTATATAACCCGAAAGCGAAAGAAGCTTTAGATAAGTTCTATGCGCGTAAAGACACCTTGAGTTTAGGGGTGTGTAACGGTTGTCAGCTAATGGTAGAGTTAGGGTTAATTTACCCAGAAGCGGATTTACGACCACAAATGGCACATAATGATTCACACAAATTTGAATCAACTTATGTGAATGTGGAAATTGGATCAACGGATTCTATCTTATTAAAATCGTTGGAAGGTTCTCGCTTAGGGATCTGGATAGCACATGGTGAAGGTAAGTTTGTGTTCCCGAAAGGTGAAGAACACTATAGCATTGGTTTAAAATATGCTTACAGTGCTTATCCTGCTAACCCGAATGGATCGAACTTCGATACTGCTGGTATTGTTTCCAAAGATGGTCGCCACCTGGCTATGATGCCTCACTTGGAACGCGCAATCTTCCCGTGGCAATGTGCCCACTACCCTGCTGATCGTGTACAAGAAGAGTGTACCCCGTGGTTTGAGGCGTTTGTGAATGCCAAGAATTGGGTGTTGAGTAGGGAGAAGTGAGTATTGAGTATTGAGAATTTGGTTAGAGAAAGCTTCACTAACTATTAACCTTTCAGATTTATTGGTGATGCGCACTTTAACATTGGTTTTTAGTCTTTGTTAAAGTGCGTTTTTATTTGCCAAGGCTTGTGTCCCCACGCCCCTTTTTAATTCTATTTAATACTGTCTGATGAGGCAGATGTGTGGATTATAAACTCAGTCAGCTTCGTTAATTACTGATTTCTTTCATTTTTTAGGGCGGTTTCATTTCCCTTATCTATTGTTCTACCCGTCAAGGCTCGAGACATGCCAGGCCTTATTAACACTGTAATACTATCAAACAAATCAAACCCTTCTAATTATTTTACATTTTGTAAAATACATTTTGTAAAACACAAATTGTAAATTATATTTATGGTATGTTAACTAAACTCAACCCATTCTACTTAAAAGGCTACCACGGGGCCGACTTGTTTTGTGATCGTGAAGAAGAAACGGCTCTTTTAATGCAAAATGCTCAAAATGGAATTAATACCACCTTGCTTTCTATTCGAAGAATGGGGAAAACGGGTCTAATTCAACATACTTTTGAAACACTCAAACAAGATTCCAATTGGCAAACTATCTATATTGATATTTATGCTACTCAGTCGTTAAGTGAATTTACGAATCAACTTGCATCTGCCATCTTAAAAACATTCCCACAAAACCGATCAATCGGAAAGAAGTTTATTGATTTCATCAAAGGGCTCAGTACAAGTATTAGCTACGATCCCCTGACAGGAGCACCAGAAATATCATTTAATTACAATCAAGCAAAACAATACGAACACTCCTTAAAAAGTCTCTTTGACTTTTTAGAAACCCAACAAACACCAATTGTCATCGCAATAGATGAGTTTCAACAGATCGCTAACTACCCTGAAAAAAACACCGAAGCAATTCTTCGAACCATTATTCAAACCTTAAAAAACATCACATTCATCTTTAGTGGTAGTCACAAACACCTGTTATTAGAAATGTTTAATAGTGCAAAAAGACCCTTCTTTTCCAGCACACACACCATTTCTCTAAACAGCATTCCAGGAGAGAAATACAGTGCGTTTATTCAAAAATTATTTGAAAGCAACAAAAAAAAGATTGAGATAGCAGCTATCGATTTTATTTTAGATTGGACGCGTACACATACTTATTACACTCAAGCATTATGCAACAAGGTTTATTCTTTAAATAAAAATAATATTACTAAAGAGTTAGTTTTTCATGCCTGTGATTCGCTCTTGAAAGAACAAGAAGGCGTCTTTTTTCAATTCAGAAACTTATTAACTTCTTCCCAATGGAATGTATTAAAAGCCATTGCCAAAGAAGATAAAGTTTTTCAACCCACAGGCAATGCCTTTATAAGCAAATACAACTTAGGCAACCCTGCATCGGTCAAACGAAGCTTAGAAGCGTTGGTAAGCAAAGAAATGGTTTACAAAGAAACTGGTGAAGAAGAGACCTACTATCAAGTGTATGATTGTTTCTTATCGCGGTGGTTAGAAAGGTGAATTAGTATGCTTAAAAACCATATGCTATACCAAGCGAATATTTTGAAGAAGAAAGCTCTGATATCTCACTTCTGAAGTATGATTCATAGCCCAAAAAAACAGAAAGTTTCCCCGTGTAGAGAGGTAGTTTTTTTAATTCAACAATTCCCATCACAGAATTTGTGTTTTTCAGAATAAAGCCAGCCCCAATTTTTTTTAAAAAATAAACCAATAAAAAAGGTTTGTATTGAAGCTCTTCACTTTGTATAAAACGAAAAAGTCCACCGATATTGATATCTAAGTCACCCCGGGCAGAAATAGTATAAGAACCATATACATTTAAATTGTGAGGTAACTTTTGAGGCTCTTCAATAATAAGGATTTCTCTTTTTAAAAATTCGTGAAAAGAAACACCGAACTCAAAAACTGGACTTTGCAAATAAAGTCCTACTCGCGCGTTAGTGACTATATCTGTACCTCCAAAACCAGTAGAATTAGGAGCAACCCCTGTTTGATGAAAACCTAGTTGTATACCGGCTGAAAAAAGGAGACTATCATTAAGGTATAGATGATTTCCATATCCCAATAAAGCGCCAGTATTATTAATCCACTGTCCAATTTTCTCACTTATAACCAAACCAGAAAAAGTATGTCTTTCATTTAAATTATACTGCAAAGACACAAAATCTGCATGAAATATTTTTCTAATCCCTGTGTAGGATGATCTATTTAATCCTACATATATATATTCGTTTTTTTTTTTGTACGCAGGATTTACAAATTCTTTATAACCAGTAAATAGATCTGGAGAAGCTACGGGGTTAAGAACAACATCTTGTGAAAAAATTGAGTGAAGACTACAATAGCTTATTATTAAAAAACCTATTCGAAGAAACCTACTCATGTGTGCCCTAAACTCGCTATTAAAACCAAACTTAAGCTTTTTACTTTTTTTTGATATCGAAATGTAACTTTTTCTGACATCAATGACTAGTTTTAGAAAGAGCAGAATATGAGTGAGCAAGAAATTCTTATACAGGTAAAGTTTGGAGATCCTACAAAGTGTCTGGAGTACTTGTATAAAGTTGAGTTTCCAAAAATCAGAAACTACATTAAACGTAACAGTGGTAATGAAGATGATGCTAAAGACGTGTTTCAAGAATCCTTGATGACATTCTTTACTTATGTAAAACTAGGCAAGTTTAATGAGTCCTATCAAATTGGTGCATTTCTATTTGCTATTGGAAGAAATTCTTGGAAAAAAAGTCAAGGGAAATTAAAAGAAACCATTGAGGTTAATCCTGAGCTACTACAAGAAATAAATGAAAACTACACCTATGAATACTTATTTGATAAAGAAAAAAAAGCAATTATAGCTCAACTATTTAACCAAGTGGGAGAAACCTGCAAACAATTATTTAGACTAATCATATTTGAAAAGCAAAGTATATTAGAGACGAGTGAACAACTTGGAATAGGTACGGCTGAAACAGTAAAAGTTAGATACCACCGATGCAAACAAAAATTAAGCGCTTTGGTTTCCACTAACCAACAATTAAAAAATCAGCTTCTTGATATATTAAAACCATGATGCTACCCAAAGACATATCGTTAGTTGAAAATATTTTGCTTGATGTCGCTAGTGAACAAGAAACCAATCTTTTTAATATAAGAATGATTGAAAGCACAGCATTTAAAGCATATTATGAAGAGCAAAAAATGATTCACGAAGTAATCATTTTGAATGAATTATATGCTCTTGACAAGGAAGTACGCGCTTTTAAACCCCGCAGTAATAATAATTTACGAAATGGTTTGTTGGGCGTTGGCTGTTTATTATTACTAGGGATTACCGCTTTTTTTCTTTTTGAAAAGGATGAAAAAACATCTCAAAACAGAGAAAATATAACCTCTGAGCTCCAACGCAACACTATACAAGTTGATTCTTCCATTACCGAGAACCTGATTAATGAAGAACCAATATCAGAGGATATAAAAACCAAGAAACAAAAAAACACACCATCAAGAGAAAAAATTTCTGTTCTTACAAATGAGAAAATTGCAATAGCGACCAGTCCTGGCACCAACCCTGACAGTGTTGCGATAGTATCGAACAAACTACCAATCACTAATTCTGAGACAAACAACACTATTACTACCAAAGAAAAAGAATTACTACCCCATTGTGAGCCTTTTAATGTGCTACTTCAGTTAAACCAACCTTGTACTCATAATTTTGATGGTGAAATACTTATTAAACAACTCTCTGGTGGAGTAAAGCCCTATTCTGTAAAACTTAACAATAAAGTATTAAACGATGAATTACACGGTAAAAACCTTTCCTCTGGAAATTACTATTTACACATTACCGATGTTAACCAATGTGACACATTGATAGAAGTAGAACTAATTGAGAAAAGATGTAACAGAAACAATCAAATTGCATACAATCCAACAAGTGGGCCTTTGGCTCTGCCCTTAGAAAATGAACTAGAAGGTGAAATTATCCTCCGAGATCTTAACGGGAATATTGTTAAAAGACTTTACAAAGTTAGGGGTCAAGAAGTCTTTTGGGATGGTACAGATATACAGGATAATCTTTTGTTATCTGGTGTATATGCACTTACCTTTACTGATACAGATGGACCACAAATAGTGTATATTACACTTATTCGTTAATCCTTAGGATGAACAAAATTTTGACAAATATCAGTTTACTAGCGACTATCCTTCTATTCCCATTCGGAATAAAGGCTATGACTCAAATTGATTCGTGTTATCAGTCTATTGTTATTATTCAAGATACGGTTTGCATCGAAAGCAATAGAGATTCTGTAGTTATTGCTTCAATTAACAACAATAATTTCTTAATTGGTGAAAATATAGTAAATGATATTTATTATCATAATAATGAAGCACAACAGGTGTCCTTCGTAGAAGTTGCCCAGAACAATTGTGCACAAAGAATGGACACTCTATTTCACCAATTTCAGTTAAGTGTTTGTCAACAGGATTCATGCATTCTCTATGAGCCAGACAACCCGCTTTCAGATACGGTTTGTTCAAGCAGTTCTCCAATCTCTATGATAGCAGACAAACAAAATTCATTAGCTACAGTAACAGCGGATGGTAACAGTATTATAAATACTGAAAATACAACAGTTTTTGATCCTTCCTTAGTCCAAAATGATACAGTTAGAATATATATTACAACCGTATTAAAATGTGGAGACAGCCTGACTTTTTACAAAAAAAAACAATTAGTGACTATTAAAGACTGCGAACAAGAACCAAAGGATAATAAACGCCTTGAAATTGAAGAACTATTTTCGCCAATAAATGGACCACTCCTTCTACCCTCAACTGAAGACGGTATCTATTCAATCTATACGTTTGATGGTAATTTAATTAATACGCTTAATGTTATTAAAAATGAAACCGTTTTTTGGGATGGGAAAGATCAAAATGGACAAGTACAATCACTTGGCGTTTATATCATTGAGTTTAAAAACAATCAGAAAGAATTTATTCATAAAATCGTGACCCTTATCCGTTAAAAATATTTTTTTTTAATGTAACTTTTAAATACCACTCCTACTAGTAATCATATATAACCTAACTTATTTATGATTATGAAAAATTTAAAAAAATTTATTATTGCTGTTCTTGCCCTTATTAGTTTCAGCATCACCGCGCAGCCACATTATTGTTTACCACTTACGGATTTTTATATACCTACAACAGTGTGTAGTGATTCTGACACCATTCACGTCAGTGGGAATATAGAAAGATCATTCTCACCACATCTTTATGAAAAATCAGAGGGGGATTGGATATTAGATATATCAAACTATCAACTCGATGCTTATGGAAATCTAAAAATTCTTTTTGGATACAAGGACCAATGTCAAGGCATTACTGATACAGCGCTCTACATTCAAATTAAACAGTGTATCCCTAGTTCTTGTGAAAGAGTTGGTAAAGTCTCTAACCCCGTAACCGGTACAGTATGTAAAACTGATAGTCCAATTCTTATCAGCGAAGGGTTTCAAAGTGATTATGCTATAATTGATGGTGAAGGCATAGAAGAAATCGGTAATGCTATTTATTTTAACCCCACCTTAGTTGAATTTGGACCAACTATTTACACGGCCTCCCTTCAACATTTCTGCGATAACGAGTTAATAGAAGAAGAAGTTAGTTATCATGTCAACGTGGATAACTGTTTTCAACCTCAACCAGGATGTACTGATCCTTTAGCCTTGAATTATGATGAGTTGGCCACTTATTCTAATAATACTTGTAATTATGAAGCTGTTGAAGAGGTTACTGAGACAGCTGGTATTGAAGTGAGCGGATCATTTCAATCTGAAAATGCCCAAGGTTACATTTCTGAGTGGACACTTACTAATAGCACCTTATTAGTGAATTGGATAATCTTTACTGACGAAGAGTCTTTTGTTGTCCAAGTACCTTATGAAATAACATCTGATCAAGGTCTTATAGTGGTAGAATTAGTATTAAATATTACTCAAACAGCTAATAATACTCAAAGACTTCGCATTGCTTCAGAAAGTACTCGATTAAAACAAGGAATAAGACTAGGTAAAATAACAGGCTTATCTGAAGAAAAAGAAGCAAAAATATCAGTTTACCCACAACCTGTGACTACTGTTTTACACATTGCTACTGAAGCTTCACTCGAACAAATAAGTGTATTTACACAAACTGGTCAAAAGTTGTTTACAATTGCTGGAACAAAACATTTAGATGTTTCCAACTTAAAGTCTGGAATGTATATCCTAAAAACTAAATCTCAAGGTAAAGAGCAGACTACAACATTCTCAAAATAAAATCATTAAGTCACAAAAATCAATTTTAAAGAAGCGAAGTATTTACTTCGCTTTTTTTATGAAGTCAACAATTAAAGTTTTAGAATAAGGCTAATCAGTATTTATACCTATTCAATCATGAATTAAAAAAGACAAGATTGAACGCAAATATAATTCATTTGCTATTCTATCATGAACGAATTATTCACCCGGGGTTATCGAATCACCCGGTACACACTTTACAAAATTACATCATTCAGCATTTCTGACTTAATCTGGTCATTCATAGGTTCCTTTTGTGGCATTTCGTTAGTTTCTGTGATTAATTTACACATGATTACCCTTTCGGATATTGCACTTCTAATTGGCTCATTTGGCGCAACTGCTGTATTGATCTATGGTGTACCCGAAAGTCCTTTGGCACAACCCCGCAACGTATTTGGAGGCCACGTGATTAGCGCTATAATCGGGGTAACGATGTATAAGTTTTTTTATACTACTCCTTGGTTAGCCTCAGCGCTAGCCGTTTCGTGTGCTATTTTTGCGATGCAGTTGACCCGAACCATTCACCCACCAGGAGGTGCTACAGCATTAATAGCCACTATAGGGAGTGAAAAAATAAAACTGCTAGGGTATAAATTTGTGCTGTATCCTGTGGCGGCTGGAGTAGTCCTTCTTTTAATTGTAGCTTTTTTTATTAATGTTGCATCACGGTATCGGAAATATCCAGTTAAAAATTTCAAAAAATAAACGGTCTGATTGTATTAAAGATTACTGCGGTTGTCTTTATATTGAATAGTATTTCAAATCCGATTGCAGTAAATGCTAAAAAAAACTTTATTCCAACTTCTCCTTCTAGTCACTACGTTTTCTGCCTATGCTCAAAAAGACATCAAAGGCATTTTTTCATTAGACGAGTGTGAAAAGTTTGAAAAAGAAACCAATCAAGAAGCGATTACACGTCAAAATGCATTAACCATTACACTTAAAGAATTTGTTTTTCCAGAAATTAATGATGGTGATTATTTAGTTTTATTAAAAGTATCGATGTTGAGTTATGAGACAAATGACTCAAAACCGAAGGTAAAAGCAGTTTCTTCCATTCTCTTTAAAGATGTCATTAAAAAGGTTAAAACACTGGAAGACTCTTTGCTGCCAAAATCAGAAGTACAGTTCATAGAATACACCTTAAACAACCAAACGATAGGATCAAACTATGTGTTAAAGGATGTATCCAATGTGCGTATTGAAGTACGACTCGTTAAACTTAAAAATAATGCGAGTGACCTACTTGGAATACTTTCTCCCCTTTTAAACATCCCCATTACCAACATCAAAATCACGGATTTAATTGAGGCATTATTAGAAATGATTTCACCTCGAGAAAACAAAAATGAACTCGTGTATCAAACAGAGCTATACATTCCTACCAATGTATTTGAATACAAAAAACTGAAAGATGAAGGAAAAATCCCCTTAGTAGAAAACAATGAAGATATTGCTATTTTGGCAGAAGGAGAATATAAGCTAAACGATAAATCAATTTCGGTCAAGGCAAAAAGTGCGATTAATGCCACGAGTAAATTTTTTACAGGAAAAGAGAAATACGATATTGAAACTGCTACGTTTTCAGGTTTAGTGAGGCTTCAACTGTCTAAAGACCCAATTGCTTCTCAGCCGTTATTGTTAGAGAAAAAATTGCATGAATTGGATCAGCTTGTGAATGGATTTAGAACAGAAAACACGATAAAAACAGCAAATTCACTTATTGAAAAAATTACTGAGTTAAATAACTTTTACCGGGAGTCGGAAGAAATTACCGAAATGGTACATTTTAATATTGAGCAATACCTTGACTTGTCTAAGTTATACTTATTGTATACGACAAAAAACACGGTTGATATCAAAAACTACGAACGCTGGTTCTATTTGAACGATGCCAAAGGTCCTAATTTTTCGATTGATGCCTACGGAATTGAAGGGATTTACAAAAAAGGAAAGTTAGCCAAGGTATACATCCCCCTTGGCTTGTCTGATAACCTTATCATCTCCATGTACCTTTGGCAAACAGAGATTAATAAGTGGTTAAGTGCTAAAAACCACACCGCCCTTGCTCGTTGATTAGGCTTTCACTTTATCTTTAGGAGCACGCTTTTTCCCCGCATTACGCGTGATGTATTCCACAATTTTTCCAGCTATATCAACACCAGTAGCCTTTTCAATGCCTTCTAAGCCAGGGGAAGAGTTTACCTCTAATACCATTGGGCCTTTTGAAGATTGCAGCATATCCACACCAGCAATGGCAAGTCCCATGCTCTTAGCAGCCTTTAAGGCAGTTGTTTTCTCAGCCCTACTTAACTTGATTAAATTAGCCGCACCTCCACGGTGTAAGTTGGAGCGGAACTCTCCCTCTTTACCCTGCCGTTTCATGGCACCCACAATTTCACCGTCAATAATGAAGGCCCGAATGTCTGCACCACCGGCCTCTTTAATAAACTCCTGGAGAATCACCCGTGTATTTAAGCTTTCAAATGCCTGAACTACAGATTTCGCAGCATTATTGGTTTCTGCCAACACCACACCAACTCCTTGAGTTCCTTCCAATAACTTGATGACTACTGGCGCTTCACCTATGTGCTTTAAAATTTTCTCCTCTCCTTTACTGCTATTCACGAATGCTGTGCGAGGCATCCCTATACCAGCTCGAGAAAGTATCTGTAAACTTCTTAATTTATCCCGTGAACGGGTAATAGCTAACGAATCTACCGCACTAAAAACATTCATCATCTCAAATTGACGAACTACAGCAGTACCATAAAATGTAACCGATGCACCAATTCTAGGAATTATGGCATCAATGTTTTTAATCGCTTCTCCCTTATAATATATTTTTGGTCCCTGATCATCCATGACTATATCACATTTTAAATGATCTATAACCACAGCTTCGTGACCTTTTTCACGGATAGCCTGAACTAATCGTGATGTGGAATATAAATTGGGGTTTCTTGATAATACTGCAATCTTCATATTTTTATAAACTCTCCTTCGTGTGATAAATTTTTCTTTGAAACATCTACTAAGAAGCGCTTTTTCAAAAACTTTCTTCCTAGTAGAACTGGGTTTTTCATTTTTTTTCTATTAGTTAATGAAAACTCTACTATAAACACTTTATTAAAAATTTTTAACTTGGTTTTAACAACAAACCTCTTCTCCTGTACCCCAGAAGAACTTTTTACTCGCTTTTCTGTAAATGAAGACACACTATATTTTGTCCCGATATACTCAGGATGCCCGGGATCAAGTAATTCAAACTGAAGCTTAGATTTTCCATTTTCCTCAATCAATTCAATTTTGTGGCAATGAATAGCGCAACCATATGCTCCAGTATCTATTTTTGCATCGATTGCATTTAGATTCCATTCTGGAAAATCAACTACATCCTTTCTACCAATTAATAACATTTCTAATTTATGTGTTATAAATTCATTAAGTCTTCAACCTACATTTTTCTGTTTAAAAATCAAGAATAAGGCAACAATATTGATGAAAGGTTTTCTAATTTCAAACAACTATTTATTGACAATTTTGTGTTTATTTATGAATTAATGAAATATAACATCCTTCCATACCAACTTAATTTTCAATTTCCCTTTCGGCTAGCCCATACCGTCCGGGACCATACGCTAAATGCCTACTTAGAAATAACAGACGAACGATATACTGCCTATGGTGAATTAGTTTTTCCGCCCTATTACCCAGAAACTCTGGAAACATTTACTTCCTTTATGGAGGCAATACAATTACCAACAGACATTTTAACTACTGACATTAAAGCGTACTTAAAACAATTAGACGAACAAATACCCAATAACACTTTTGCCAAAGCAGCTTTGGATATTGCTTTACATAACTTACTAGCAAAACACAAACAAAGCACTATTGCTGAACTTTACCAGATCCACCAAAAAAAGAAAAACACCTCTTTCACTATTGGAATCTCTTCCAACGAAGAATTAGAGCAGAAAATAGCCTTCGCGGAACAATTCGAATACATCAAACTGAAAGTGAATGAAGCTGAAATGTCCCGCATCGTTAACCTTTACCGGGTGAACACCGACAAACCTTTTGTAATTGATGCCAACCAAGGTTTTGAACACAAAGAAGCCGCTTTAGAATGGTGTATTGAATTAAAAAAAATGGGGGTGGCATACTTTGAGCAACCCTTTAATAAAAATGATTTTGAATCACATGCCTGGCTCCAAGAACGAAGTCCTATTCCCATAATTGCGGATGAAAGTTTTCAACGCCTTAAGGATTTGGACAAAGTGAAAGATGCGTTTCATGGAATTAATGTCAAATTAATGAAATGTGGTGGCATTGCTGAAGCCTATAGTTGCCTTACTCAAGCATCCACTCAGGGATTAAAAACAGTGCTTGGTTGCATGAGTGAATCTTCTGTCGCAGTAAATGCAGCCTGGAATTTAGCTCCTTTAGCTAACTGGGTAGACTTAGATGGTCCTTTCTTAATAAAAAATGATGAGTATGCTCAACAATTAGAGCTTTAAAATTGTAAACTCTACCCGTCTATTAAGCTTTCGGTCACTATTTAATTTATTAGTAGCGATAGGTTGCCTCCCCCCATAACCTTCAGTGAATAACCGCTGTCTTTCGATGCCTTTTTCCACCAAATACTCTTCAACAACCATCGCACGAAGTTTAGAAAGCTCTTTATTTAATTCCTCATTACCAATGCCATCTGTATGACCTGCAATTAATAATTCCATATTAGGGTTATCCATCATTAAGGCTACTAGATAATCTAATTCTTCTTCGGCTCCCTCAACCATTATCGGTTCGGACTGTTTGAATTGAATGCTATGTAACTCAAACTTATCTCCTATCGAAACGGGCTTGATCTTGATTGACCGTGACGTAGGAGTTTCTGTGATTGTTACATTTTCAATAGTAGTCATGTAATCTTTTTCTTCTGGTTTGATAATGAGTTTATAGGTTATGTTTTTCACATAAGTAATTTCGAAGCTTGTTTCTGCTGTGGCTGAATTAAACAATTCACTTTTGCCATTTAAAACTTTCAAATGTGCTTTCATGGGTTCACCAGTGTTTGCATCAGAAAAATCTACTTTTAATCGTTCGTTGTTTACTTGTGGGTAATCTTCGCGTTGTTTTAACACTTTTGGTAATTGAGTCATTGATAAAGCGATATCGTTGGCTGTAAAGAACTTATTATCTATTCGTATAAGAGCAACATTCCCTTGACATTTTCTATTCTTTTGCCCAAAGAAAACCACTTCTTTGATAGGTTGAGAAGGCATTATACCTTTATTCTGTGGAATTAAATGACCGTTAACATTAATTTGAATTGGCTCTCCCTCACCTTTTCGGGTTAATACATAATGGATGTACTCTTTGTCAGTGTTTTTTAACTCCTTTAAAAATGTAAATGAAACTGTTGTTTCATCTTTTAACACTAATTTTATTATTTCTACCTCATCATCAAAGAGTTCCGGTTTAAATACTAACTCAATTGTAAATGTACTACTTAAGTTTTTTTGTAGACTGGGATTAGTAAACTTCAAACCAGCTAATGATTCAAACTGGTAGACATACCGATCAACATGGTTAACAAGATCGATTGTATCTGCAATAAAGTCACCCTTGTGATGTACAACACTCAAATCAGAAAACTTTTCATTTTTATCTGATAAGTCTTTATCAAAAGTGTACAGGGCTTGATTTTGACCCTTGACAAAAATAGCTATTGCTAAAAATAGAGTAATAAAAGAAACTATTTTTTTCACCCTCTGAGATAATGTTTATCAAAAGTAAAAACTGCATATTCATTCCTAAAGCTTTCTTATAGCTAGTTATACACATATATAAATTAATAAAACAAAAAATATGATTAAGTAACTCATACCCTTTTGATTATGCGATAAAAAAAGTAAATTATAAGTCCTTTTAATGAAATTTTAAATTTCATTTACCTTAACTAACTAAATCCATGAAGACAAAAGAAATTTATTCGTACGAGATCTTGATTGTTGACGAATCAGGAAAAGCAGAAATCACCTGTGAGAAATCCTTACTCATGGCAATTTCATATTCAGACAAGCTGTGGAATAATGCGGTTTTAAAACCGTCATCTATTGAAGACAAAAGTCTTGAGATTGTTTTACAATCTCAAAAGATATCATCAAGCGATGAAAATGCATTTATCATCACCCTAAAAAGTGGCAGCTTTGATAAAATTGAGAATTTTAGACTCCAGTTATTAAGTCATCTCAAAAATAAATTAGGTTTTTCGACAATTAAGGTATTATCGGATGGTATATCTTCAAAAATAGCATTAGAAATTTATCCATTAATAGCAGAAGCAGAGAATGCATTAAGGGTATTTATTGCCAAATATCATTTAAAAAACACAGGGATTCAATGGTGGAAAAGTGTCGCATCATCTGCTACAATTAAAAAAATAAACTCACGAAACAAAAGTCAAACTCCCCTCAGTCAACTAGTTGACATGGATATAAGTTTAGCTGATTTTGAGGATTTAACTGAACTTTCTAGCACTTGTATTTCTGATTCTAACTTTAAATCCAAATGGAGTGAATTATCATCGATTAGAGATCAGGTGTTACACAATGATTTTTTAACGAATAAAGACTTCACAGCTACTAAAAAAACGGTAAATGAACTACTAAAATTCCTATCTCAAAATGAACAGAAGGTGAATAGCTTAAAAACTTCTACTGTCAAATCTACCGGAACAAAAAAAGCAGAACCGAAGAAGAGTATACTAAAGAAAGCGATAAACAAAACAACCAAGAAAGCTACACCTAAAAAAACACAAGAAATACAGCCTGAACCTTCTAAACTGGAAAAGGTTACAGAAGCTGTTGTAGAGGAAATTGATAATAAGCCAAAAGTAGAAGTAGCTGAAACAACACCGCAAGAGAAACCTAAAACAAATGATTCTTTTAAAATGATTACTGAAGAGGATCTATTAAAAGAACTTAGACTAGCGGAAAGCTCTAGCAATAGCTTTATCGACTTAAAAGCATTTGTTAATGATGTTTTAGTACCAAAAGGGTATGCCTCAGGCCCTACTTTTTCCCTTGCACGTATGATGAGTGGCAAAGGATTAGTAGATATTTATGATACAAAAGATGAAACTGGAATGCCGATAAAAGCTGTAAAAGTTCAATAAGAATTAATAAAAAAACCGAAGCTTACAAGCTTCGGTTTTTTTTACACCTATTTCAACTGTATTTTTTAGTCTTTTATCAATCGAATAGCATACTCACCAACTTCATCTTTGACAGTTAATATGTACACTCCTTGATTTAAGGATTCAACATTAATTCCATTACTAGTTGTCTCTTGTTCTAGCAAAATTACTCCTCTTAAATCTTGAATTTTCACAGCACCCTGAACACCTGTCACAAACACGTTATTAGTAACAGGGTTTGGATATAATCCGATTTGACCTTTTGCGTCTAAGCTTGCTACACTACCTAATATACAATCCTTAATTTCAATTTCACTAGAGGTAGTTTTACATAGATTTAAGTTCACAGGGTCAGCTATGGTTACTTTATAAAAACCAAAATCTGTCGCTTCACGGGTATTACCATTCACCACAGAGGCAATGGACTCACCATCTTTATTCCATATATAACGATAACCGTCCAGATAATTAGCAGTCATTAGGATAGGATCACTACAGTATACATCATCATCAGATGTTAAGCTCGCTACAGTGGGTTTAGTACAAACTGTTATTGGCTGGCCATAGGTGTAGGTATAACTATCAACATCATCGACTACAGTAACTGTCACATTAAATGCACCTCGCTTAGAATAGGATATAAGATGGGGACCAACACCTGTTGCATTCCGTGGTGATGCACCTACACCAAAATCCCAGCTCACAGAATAATAGTCTCCTTCAACACTCACATTAAACTCAACTGACTCGCCCGTTTGAATAGCATTTTTACTTGTAGAAATAGTCACCTCTGGAGCTTCGCATAAATAAGCTGTAACTGGTGTTCTGTCACAAACGGGTACATATAAATCATCTCCAAGTTCGAAGTTATAAAAGAAAAAATACCACTTATTAGTTTCACCTGCCCATTCAGGTTCTGTTCTATAAATACTGATATATCCATCCCCATCCGTATAAGGAAAGTTGGAGTTTTCATTATTCATTCTTAATTCCCCATCGGTTCCTATAGCATCAATCGTATAAGAGTTGGGGGTTAAACTAAAACCTAAGAAAATTCTTTGAGCAGTGCCAGCAGCTTTGGATGGGACCGTAACTGTTTTTTTAGTCCCATCATCTGGAGTAATGTTAATGGTTATAGAATTACTTCCGTTTGGATATACAGTTATAAAGTTTAAATAACATGGTTTTAGAATTTTGAATCGCATTTTATAGCCTTCAAAATTATCATGTCCCCACGTGTCTCCAAAAGAGGTATTCTCCGGTCCTGCATAAAAATAGTCAATACCTGCTGCATCAGCATTTTCCACATAAAAAGTAGTTGTACTAGTTAGAGTGGTTGTAAAGCTGTTCCCTGATTTTAAACTGGAACCACCTGTTGGGTTTGCGTACCATTTATAGTTATTTGTACCTTGAACAGCTAGGGTTACGCTACCTCCATCACAATCTTTAACATCTACAGGTATGGGATTCAATGAAGTCACTATTACTTGATCTGTTACAGTGGCACATGAGCCTAAACTAGCATTCAATTTATAAATCCCTGGAGATGTCACCTTTAAATAACTTCTATTGATATTTAAATTAGTGGCATTTCTAAACCATGAATACGTCACGTTATTCATGCTTATACCACTACTCAACTCGCGCTCTGCAGGTGAACACAATTCAAAGTTATCTCCTAAATCAAAGGAAATATTATCAAGTACATCAATACTAGTTTCCTTCACACAAGTTAATGATTGTATCAAAACTGAATAGGTGCCTTCACTAAGTGCAGTTATAGAGGGCCCTGTATTTGGTAATTTATCTTCATCTAAATACCAGGTAAATTGCCGGTTTTCCTGACTGAGTCCCGTATTTAGTTGAACACTTCCACCATTTTCACATAAGTAAGTTTTTTCGCCAAAGGCAGGACTTTCACAGGGGCACTCCACATATTTTTTCCCTGGTGATCCACCCAAACACCCGCCAAACCAATTTTTAGGGTCGTTCAAGCTTTCTTCCGGATTAATCAACTCTAAGGTACCGCCTTTTCCATCAGCTATTTTGCTCCAAGGCGTATTATTATCATAAGTAAAAGACACCCTTAATCGATCAAATTCATCAAATAACCGGATGGTTTCGCCCGAGTTACTAAACTTGAAAGATATTCCCCCAATTACATTGGTGACTGATGGATTTATGGCTTTGAAAGCCACTAAATCATTCGAGATGACCAAATACTTGTTTTGACCCAAAACAGTACCATTAGGGATTACAAACTCATTAAAGTCATTACCATCTTTTATTTTCCAACCTGAAATATCGCGCTCATCGGTACCGTAATTATGTAATTCCAACCAATCTCCAGAATTTTTCTCAGAAGGAGAGTTATAGTTAATCTCACTAACCGTGATTTTTGGAACACTATTATCTACACTAAAATTTGCTACAATTGATTTATCTGACGTTAACGATAAAGAGATTTTTTTAGTGGAGCTCGTATTTGCTCCAGACCAATTATCAAACTTATAACCCACATTAGGCACTACAGTCAACTCCACAGGGCAACCACCATAATAACTTCCCTCCCAAGAATAACTATCTGGCGTTACCGTATTTATCATCACTTTCCCTGCTTCAGCGGGTACGACATTGACTAACAAATCACTTAAATCACCTGCTCCAGTTATGGTTGAGGTGATATGGTCCCTAACATTTCCTCTTCGATCATCAATGAATGATTTAACCGAGCTTATTTCGCCTTCCCAACTCTCATAATCTCTTCCCCAACGATCAAAATGCCTTCCCATATCGTCATTTAGAAGTGCTTTAATACTATCAACAACTCCATTGTAGTTAGATGGCGAATATACCGTGTTCATTAAGTCGGCATACCTGCTAACGAACAAACACTTAAACTCCTGATTTTTAAGCAATTTTTTTAACATTAATGAATGTGAACTTCTATCATCATTAATCCAGCGACTAAGTTCATTATAAGTTGCGCTAGTATAATTTACGTTAAAAAGATTTAAACCAAAATCTGTATCAAAATACATATATCTCCATGGTTTAGATTTATCCATTGGCCGCCAAGTCCGGGCATTATTATGGGGAGCATCCCAATTGATGTGATATGTCTGCGACACAAAAAAATCAATAAAGTTAGGGACATCAATCATTTGCTTTACTTGACTCCAATTACTCGCATTTGATAAATCGGAATTAAGTATGAAATCTACCGTGTATTTCCAATCAATATCATCCCCTCTTTTAGCGTTTTCGGATCCTGGTCCACTGTTCTCAATCAAATCGATATCGTCATCATCTATTCCATGATTGTCTTCAACATAATGATGATTCATTCTTTCTCTTAAATTATGAATCCCAAAATATTCTCCGTTAATATACACTACTACTGGTTGATAGGCCATTAAATCATGGTGACCGACATCTTTAACCACTTCATGATTTAAGGCATCTCTGAAATGGGTTAAATTAAAGTCGTTACCAGAATTTCTTAAGACGAGCTGTCTGAAACTATCAATGTTTTTACTAGCGAAAAATTTATAGTCAAAATCTTTATCTCCATATTCATCACGACCAATTAATCGTAAACTTTTCATCGGCTGATCTCTTGACCATCCACCAAAAATTTTAACACCACAATCTTGCTCGATGCCTAATTGATCATTTTTGTCAAAATATTCGAAATGAATCTCTTTTTCCCAATCTTCCCAAAAATTCGCTCCGTAATTAGGTTGAACTCCCGATGCATTTGGTCCTTTTACATAGATCCCACTACTTGAACTAAAAAAATCTGCAGGATTGGCACTTATTGACATTACAGGCAATTTAGGGTTATCCCCTCCTCCTATGATATAGGTGTTTGTCTCATAAAACTCAGTCAGGTTTCCTGCCACAAAAGCAGCAGCACGAATTACCTGAGTTTCAGATACCGTTATTGCTCCAGTATAAGCCGTAGATGATGAGGTAGGTTTAGATCCATCTTTAGTAAAGCGAATGGTGGCGCCTGAATTTGAAGTAGATAGATTAACAGATTGAGTGCCAGAATAAAAGCCTGCTGGCTTACTAAAGGTCACTTTATCTGTTGTAATACCATTATAAGAAACACCTTCAGCATTAGAAGCATTCGGAGTTCCCGGTTTAAACATTTTAAAGGTATTTGCTCCATCAGTTTGACGGCCATATGTAGCATCGGTTAATACACGCGGTGGATTCACTCCATCGACAGGAGTACCCGCTGGATTAAACAATACTAATGCTTCATTTCCATTACTTAAAGAGAAATTAGTGTGGTAATGCGCCCCCATTGCCGGAGCCTCAAAGAAAGCGGGAGTTGGATTCCAAAACGTATCACTGGTCCGTAATCCAAAGGTTAAAAAGGGTCTGCTTGTTAAATCAGAAGATGCGCTATCTGTATTGTGAACCTGAACAGATAATACATTGTTACCATTTACTAACAAAGAACGAATTGTTCTACTGTCTAACTCAAACTTAGTAGGTTTACCCCCGTCATACATAACGGCTTCATGATAGGAGGTGGAATAATCATCATAATTAGTACCATCCATATTAGCTCTTGCAATCTCAACTCCGTTGAGGTAAGCAACAAAGCCATCATCATAATCCATGTAAAAAGTAGCCATTTGCACTAGAGACGTATCAATAAGGTTAAAACTAGTACGCATATATACTGCGCCCACAATCTCTGCTAATTCGGTGCTATCATCTCCATCACCAAAACCTATTCCTCCGACCCCGGTTAACCAAGTTTCGTCATTGAATGTTCTATCTTTCCAATTCGCACTCGTGTTTTCATCAGGTACAACATACTTCCACGTATTTGAATCCAAAACAGGTGATTCCCAGTGATCTATTGCATCTATTGTATTTCTACCGGAAAGGTAAACTACCAAATATTCACCCGCTTCAATTGAAACATCAGGAAATGTCCATTTATCAGAAACCAACACATCGTCTGACAACGTATAATTTTTCAAATTAACAGCAGTATTGCCTTTGTTATATAGCTCCACCCAATCTGGGAATTCGCCATAATTATCTTCAAGTAAGGAGATATTTGATGGACTGATTTCATTAATAACAACTTGTGCTTGTGTTAAAACACCACAAATACCCAATAAGATTAACAGTAAGTTTTTATTCATACTCTTTCGATTATTTTGAACCAAAAAACAATATTGGCACATTCTCTAAAAATACTATTTCTAGAAGAATTAAAAAAGCATTTACACAGTTTGCGCATAAGGTTTTCGATTAACCAATAAAGTAAAAACGAGAATTAACTTAGCAAAACATCACCTGATTAAATTCGTTAACGTACAACATGCGTTAAATCAAGAAGAAATGTTCTTCGATCAAACGTGCTTTAATCACAATGAATTTAGCACTTAAATCAATCATTCACTAGATTATCGAGTAATTTAATACGTGTAGATTTTTTTTTACCCACGCTCTTATTCAACTCATTTAAAGTTGATTTTGCATCTTCAAAATCACCGAAACGAAACTGAACGAACACTTTTAACTCCAATAAATCCGCTGATTTATCTTTCAATAAAAGTTCATTCACCCATCTTAGCTGTTGTATAGTCGGTTTGTTATCTATAGAAAAATACCTTACGAAATAAGCGAGTTGATTATCTCCCAAAAAACCTTGTTTACGCAAGTTTATAATTTCTAATTGAATCGCCTCCTCATCTTTTACCCCAAGCTGATAATAAAGCTCCATCTCTTTAGCTTTTGCTTTTCCATACTTTTGTTCTAAATCAAACTGAAGCTCTTCAAACTCAAACCGATTATTTTCTTCTCCAAACTTCATTGCTTCTTGCTTGTAGGTGGAAAATTCATCCATCGAATTTCTCAGCATTCCCTGTTCAAGTCGTTGCATATCTTGTCGTTGGTAACCACTGTATTCACTTAATATACTTATATCAATGGGTTTTACATGACTCTTGCTTTCATGTTTACTTAAGGCAATTTTAAAGTTTACCGCATCTTTGTAACCAACAATTTTATCAATCAACTCTCCTTTATGATTAAACACCAACACAGTAGGGTAACCTTTTACACCATATTTATTTACTAACTCATTACCTGGTTGCTGTTCTGCATTTAATTTAAAAGCTAAAAACTTTGCTTGCACATAAGCACCTAAATCTTTATCTTGAAAAGTTGTCGCATCCATTTTTTTACAGTAACCACACCATGAGGTATACATATCGATGAAATAAACGCGTTCTTCTTTTTCTGCTTTTTCCTTTAACGCTTCGAAATCATCTTCAAAAAAAGGTACTTGGGCAACTAGAAGATAAGGGAAAAACAAAATAAAGCAGGCTATACACTTCATAATTATGGTAGTTTGTTTGAATGAAATAAGAAAATCAGTAACTTTGCAGCCCAAAATTTAATAAAATAATACGAATGGAACTTAAAAACTATGAGACGGTATTCATACTAACTCCCGTTTTGTCTGATGATCAGATGAAGGATGCTGTCGCGAAATTCGAAGATGTGTTAAAAGAGGCTGGTTCTAAAATTATCAATTCTGAGAAATGGGGATTGAAAAAATTAGCCTACCCTATTCAACACAAAAAAACAGGTTTTTATACCTTAATCGAATTTCAGGCTGCACCAGAAACGATCGCAAAACTCGAGCTTGAATACAAAAGAGACGAAAAAGTGATGAGATTCTTGACTACATCGCTTGACAAATATGCAGTAGCATACAACGAGAAGAGAAGATCAGGAGCATTTAAAACTAAAAAAGCGGAAGCAGCAAAGTAATGAGTCTAGTAAACGAACCAATACACAGCAAGAAGCACGAATTCAGTAAAAAATACTGCCGCTTCAAGAAAAGTGGAATCAAATACATCGATTATAAAGATCCTGATTTCCTTTTAAAGTTTGTAAACGAACAAGGTAAAATTCTTCCAAGAAGATTAACAGGTACAAGTTTGAAATTCCAAAGACGAGTTTCTCAAGCTGTAAAAAGATGCAGACACCTTGCATTATTACCTTATGTTACAGATTCACTTAAATAATCTGAGAAAAAATGAATATTATACTAACTAAAGATATAGTAGGATTAGGATATAAGTATGACACTGTAACTGTAAAACCAGGTTACGGAAGAAACTACCTAATACCTCAAGGGTTGGCTATCGTTGCAAACGAGTCAAACTCAAAAATGATTGCTGAGAACATCAAACAAGCAGAACACAAAGCTGCTAAATTAAAAGCTGATGCCGAAACAGTTGCTGAAAAAATCAAAGGTCAAACTATTGAAGTTAAAGCAAAAATAGGTGATTCAGGTAAAATATTTGGTGCTGTAACCACGCTTCAAATATCGGATGCTTTGAAAGCAAAAGGAGTTGAAGTAGACAGAAGAAAAATTGCAATCGTTGGCGCTGTTAAAGAAGCAGGTACATTCCAGGCAATTGTAGATTTACACAAAGAAGTTAAAGTTGAACTTTCATTTGAAGTTGTAGCTGAATAATTCAATTATAAAAATCATTGCGAAAACCCCACTCTTAGAGCTGGGGTTTTTTTATGTTTTAATGATGCTATCAGTATAAACACTGAGGAGTACTCGTGTAATTCTTATCTATATTTATCCACAAAACACAACATAAATTCAATTTTGTGGTATTAAGCATCTACAAACCAAACAATTATAACCTATGAAAAAAACAGATATAACGCCCGCCAAGGACATCATGACTGTTTTAAGAGAAACTTGTCATCTACCAGAGGAGCAGTTACTCAACCTCGAGGTTTGTACTTTTGAATCTATCCGTGAAATCATCATTGACGCGTGTAACAAAGGTCAAACTTATGATGTTCATTTACTTTTCATAGGAACAGAATCTGAAGCGGGAACAGAGTTAAAAAATAGAATAATAGAAAAATCCATTTCAAGAATTAGTAAAGAAGTTACTATCTCTCCGCTACTTATTGAAAGAACAGCCATCAAAACAACGACAGAAGCACTTGAATTTATTGCTGATAACTTCAAAGATAACTCGTTAACCTCCATCCTAAAATATTTTAAAATTTCAGAAGAAATAGAAAAAGGAGTTATCGAATATAAATAAGTTAAACAATTTCTGATAAAAGGAATATGTCTTTGTGGCGTATTCCTTTTTCTGTTTTTTGAAGTGTGCAACACTCGATAAAAGGATCATGCTCAAAAAACAAGACATATTCATTTTCTATTGCTTGTCTTAAAAACTGCTCTTTTTCTTTTAAAGTCAACAGCGGCTGCATATCATACGCCATCACATACGGAAGCGGAATATGTCCTACAGAAGGGAATAAATCAGCACAATAGGCTATTTTTTTGTCTCCGTAAGTAATAATGGGCAACATCTGAGCTATGGTATGACCACTAACCCACTGAAACGAAATAAAACTAAACGGAGAAGTCCCTTCTTCTATAATTCCCAGTTGACCACTCATCTCCAGAGGTAAAATATTCTCTTCTAAAAAACTAGCCTTTTCCCTAACGTTAGGACTTGTAGCCGTTTCTAAATGCTTTTCGTTTGTCCAGTAGGTCGCCTTAGGAAATTTTGGCACTAAGCTACCATTCACATTAACTACAGCACCACCTACATGATCAAAGTGTAAGTGTGTTAATATTACATCAGTAATATCTGCAGCAGAAAGCCCTAAACGATGGAGTGATTTATCTAATGAATCCTCACCATGTAGAGAGAAGTGATTAAAAAATTTTTCGTCTTGTTTATCTCCTATCCCCGTATCAATTAATATTTTTTGATTGCCTTCTTCGATAAGTAAACAGCGCATTGCCCAAGGGCATAAGTTGTTTTCATCTGCTGGATAATTACGCTGCCATAAAGACTTCGGAACAACACCAAACATTGCTCCTCCATCTAATTTAAAAAAACCTGTATTTATGACGCTTAATTTCAATCCGCTAATTCTTGAAATACACCCATGGCTGAAAATTTATCGATACGCTGAGATATTCTATCCTCTGCAGATATTGCTTGAAGCTCTTTAGTAGTATCCAAAATCACTTTTTTAACTTTTTGATACATCTTTTCCGGGTCCACATGTGCACCTCCAACAGGTTCTTTCACTACCCCATCTACCAGCTTGTTTTTATACATGTCTTGAGATGTTAATTTTAAAGCTTCTGCGGCCTCTTCTTTATGATCCCAACTTCTCCATAAAATGGACGAACAAGACTCAGGAGATATCACTGAATACCATGAGTTCTCTAACATCAACACGCGATCACCTATGCCAATACCCAGTGCTCCACCAGAAGCACCTTCTCCTATAATAATACAGATGACAGGCACCGTTAGCATGAACATTTCTTTCAGATTTCGCGCTATTGCTTCACCTTGACCTCTTTCTTCAGCTTCTAAACCTGGGTAAGCTCCCATTGTATCAATCAACGTTACGATAGGCACATTAAATTTTTCAGCCATGCGCATTAAACGGAGTGCTTTTCTATACCCTTCCGGGTTTGCCATACCAAAATTACGCAATTGACGCATTTTAGTATTCTTCCCTTTTTGTTGACCTATAAACATAAATGATTGACCATCTACTGATCCTAAGCCACCGACCATCGCTTTGTCATCTTTTACATTTCTATCACCATGTAGTTCAATAAAAGTACTACACATCGCTTGCACATAATCTAAAGCCTGTGGTCTTTCAGAATGCCTAGACATTTGAACGCGTTGCCAACGAGTAAGGTTGGCATAGGTATCTTTTCGAAGAACACTGATTTTCTTTTCAAGATCTTTTACAGCACCTTCCATATCTACGTTGTTGTCCTTAGCAAGCACACGCATCTCTTTCAGTTTTTCTTCTAACTCAACTATCGGTTTTTCAAATTCCAGTTCCATAGAAATGTTTTTTTATTCCAGAACCCCAAAATTACTTGTTTTGATGAAGATACATTAGGAAAAGCCTTTTTTTTATCCCCAGAAAAAAACATCTTTTCTGTGTATCAACATCTTACAAATTATCTTTACATTTTTCTCTATAAATGATTGCATTATTAAACTCGAACATATACTTTTGTGCTTCCTTATTAAGGAGGTCTGGTAGTTCAGTTGGTTAGAATGCCTGCCTGTCACGCAGGAGGTCGCCGGTTCGAGCCCGGTCCAGACCGCAAAAACCACTTTAACAATGTTAAAGTGGTTTTTTTATTTCTCGTTATATTCACAAATTGAATATTCTGATAAAAATCCCAGAAAATGTTTTTGAAGGAAATAAAAAAAGCTTCTAAAAGAAGCTTTTTTTATTTCAACAGGCAGTCATTTTTAATACGCCAAAAAAGGAGCTAAAACCTCATAAGAACCACTAGATGATTCTCTAACATTTGTTTGTATTAATTCTTGAGAAAATAGCCCTGTAACAGACACCTCACCTTTCTCACTATTCCAATTATTTGTCTGGCTTGAAACAAGACCTGATGAAACGCCAATTTGTGTAACGGGTAAACTTAAATTATAATATTCAGAGAAATACATCTCATTAACATTATCAATCATATAGATATAAGTGCTATTTGATTGAGTTAAACCTAACCATCCTTGTCCTACAACAGCTTTAGAATCTTTCACATAAATAGGATCTGCCTCTAAAACTGTTTCGCCTTCTTCATATACCATTAAGTAGCCATTATCTTCATACCAATATGTGTTACTCGCCACACCGTCAATTGAAGTTTTAGTTTTGTATATGTTATTTTGATCCTTACTCACTATAGTTTGTACTATTTTACCTGCTGCCTCACTGTTATATTCCCAATAATTTCCAACTTTCAAAAATTCAAAGTCACCATAAGTGATAGCTTTAATTGTTTTACCTGTTTCATATTGTTCATTTCCAATTGAAAATTCTTTTAAACGAAACTGGGTTGATTCATTACTAAAATCTCCAGTACCTATCATACCGACTGTTGGAGAGTAGTAGAAAAAGGAGGTACTAGTTCCTCCTGATAAAGTAATTTGAACTTTTACTGCATCAGTAATCACTTTATTTTGAGTAGATATAACCTCATTTACACCCACAATTTGATAATTGTAGTTTTTCCCATACTTCGTAACTGACCAATAAGTTCCTTTGGGTTTATTAAACTTACATTCTGTTATATACGATGCCTCATCTCTTAATCGGAAAGAAATTTTAAAATCCCCATTTTCAATACGATAATACTGTGTAGGTACCGATCTTCCTGATGTAGAGTAATTCCTTACCAAATAAGTATTATCATCAATTTGTTCTTCTACCACACTCCTAACAGAATCTGTTGAGAAAAGAGAGTTAGAAAGATACCTATATTCTGAACCTACTTTTAAAAAAGTCACCTCTGTTGGAGTAGTGGGATCCACCACTTTCAAAGTATCTTTTAAAATTTCCTCCGATTTTTTTTGCTCTTCGGGCTCATCCTTTTCACAACTGTAACTCAAACCAGACAGCACTAATATCCAAAGAAATATTTTTTTCTTATTCATGATTATTATAAAATTTACAGGCAACATTTTTATTATACTAAAGTATAAAAAAATAAGTAAAATAGATTATGTTTGTAATTATAATCATCAATAAAAATTATGTATTCTAAAAAAACCAAAGGACTAATTTACCTTCTATGTATTATCTCTTTTTTCTCTTCTTGTAAAAAAGATGAAAATGAAACTCCAACACCTACATCTAAAGATGACACGAACACAGAATCAACAAATTCTGGGTCAAGTTATTACCCTTTGAAAAAGGGGAATTCTTGGACTTATTTCGGAGCTAGTAATGGTGAGTATACAGTTACAATAACTGGCGATAAAATTATTGATAACGAAACATGGTTAATTGCAGAAACGGCTTATAAAAACAGTTCCCAAAAAACAACTTCATATATGAAGAACAAAAATGGAAATATTGTCACAAAAGTAACTCAGCCGAACATAGGTGATTTTGAATTAATCTTATTCAACGGAAACGCCAAGGTTGGAGAAAGTTATGAAGCAGGGTCTATCAGCGTTAAACAACCTGGTTCAACAAGTAATAGTATTTATACTGGAAAAATAAAAAACAAACTGGACGTATATACTGTTGGTAATACAGAATATAAAGATGTTACAGAGGTTGAATTCACCACCTCAACTTCGGCATCTTTAGATGAGGCATATTATAAAGATTTAGGTGCAGATCAAGAAACTATTGACTTTTTAAAAGAGTCGTTTAATGGCACCTCAATTAAGATAATTCAAACCCAATATTTTGCAAACGGAATTGGTTTAATATTCCAAGAATCGAATGATCAACCAGCACTAAACGTAAGCCTTGTAAACTATACAATACTTTAAATCAATAAAAAAGGTGTTAGTTTAAATTATAATCAACTAACACCTTTTACTTTTATCATTGATCAAATACTCAAACTAACATTGTTATAAGGTTCTTTTTAATTAGGTTTGCAGCCTAATAATTTATTCATCACATTTTAGACAGCTCATAATATGAATGCAGACATGCGTAAAGAGTTGAAAGCCCGAGTAGAGGCTTTGGGGAGGTATCTTTGACTACGATAATCGAGTTAAAGAAATAGAAGAAGAAGAGGAAGTCACCCTCGCTCCTGACTTTTGGAACAACCCAAGAGAGGCTGAGAAAATTCTCAAAGAAATAAAATTAAAAAAAATCTGGACAGACAGCTTTGCTAACACGGTAGCGGCTTTTGAAGAATTCGACACCTATTTTGAATTCTACGAAGCCAAAGAAGTGACCGAAGAAGAGGTTGAAAACGCTTACAATAAAGCCTTAAAGCTTGCAGAAGATCTTGAGTTTAAAAAGATGCTTTCTGGCGAAGAGGATAAGATGAGTGCTATGGTTGAAATCAACCCTGGTGCTGGTGGTACAGAAAGTAACGACTGGGCTAGCATCCTCATGAGAATGTACATCATGTGGGGTGAAAAAAATGGTTTTAAGGTCAAAGAAATTGATGTCAACCCAGGTGAGGTTGCTGGAATTAAGTCTTGTACCCTGGAATTTGAAGGTGATTTTGCTTATGGCTATTTACAATCTGAAATTGGAGTACATCGTTTAGTGCGTATTTCTCCTTTTGATTCAGGCGGTAGAAGACACACTTCATTTGCTTCAGTCTTTGTTTACCCTGTAATTGATGATACCATTGTAATTGACATTAACCCTGCTGATGTGGAACTTCACACTTCTCGTTCTGGTGGTGCTGGTGGTCAAAACGTCAACAAAGTGGAGACAAAAGTACAATTAACTCACCGACCAACAGGTATTGTTGTCGTATGCCAGGAAGACCGATCGCAACTCATGAACCGGGAGCGCGCTATGCAAATGTTAAAGTCAAAACTCTATCAAATTGAGGTGGATAAACGCAATGCAGAACGCGATAAAATTGAAGGAACAAAAAAACGTGTAGATTTTGGTTCTCAAATTCGAAACTATGTATTACACCCTTACAAGCTGGTGAAAGACATTCGAACTGGCGTGGAGCGTTCCGATTACCAAAATGTGCTTGACGGTGATTTGGATGTCTACATGAAAGCGTACTTAATGCAGCAGTAAAAACACCACTCTTAATAAAAATAGAAATCTCTTAATTTACCCTTAAGAGATTTTTTTATGATATTCCCTTATGATTTCTAACCGACAATTATTCCTTGAACATTTAGGCCAGACTTCCGATTTTCCTTTATTAATTGAAATTGAAAAAGCAGAGGGAATCTTTATGTATGGTTCCAAGGGAGAGAAATACATTGATTTGATTTCTGGAATAGGCGTAAGTAATGTGGGGCACTGCCATCCCAATGTGGTCAAAGCCATACAAGATCAAGCGACCAAATTCATGCACTTAATGGTATATGGCGAATACGTACAAAGCCCCCAAGTGAAACTAGCTGAAGCGCTAGCTACTACCCTTCCTCCTTCGCTTTCAAGCTCATATTTTGTAAATTCTGGTAGTGAAGCTGTAGAAGGAGCCCTAAAATTGGCAAAACGATATACGGGTAGAAGAAAACTAATTGCCTTTAACAATGCCTACCACGGCTCAACACATGGAGCACTTTCTGTAACTGGAAATGAAGGGTTGAAACAAGCCTTTCGTCCGCTATTACCCGAAGTTTACCATTTACCCTTTAATGATATTGCTGCTTTGGATAACATTGATTCTTCTGTTGCAGCAGTAATAATCGAGTCGGTACAAGGTGAAGCGGGGGTACGTTTAGGTGATCCATCTTTTTACCAGGCTCTTAGAAAAAAATGTGCTGAAGTTGGTACACTACTCATCTGTGACGAAATCCAAACCGGGTTTGGCAGAACGGGTAAATTTTGGGGGTTTGAACATCACGACATCATTCCAGACATCGTAGTTTCCGCAAAAGGAATGGGTGGAGGAATGCCGATTGGTGCTTTCATTTCGTCAAAAGAGATTATGGGCGTGTTAAAATCAGCACCTATTTTGGGTCACATCACTACCTTTGGTGGTCACCCAGTAAGCTGTGCTGCCTCATTAGCCTGTTTAAATACTATTATTGACCAGAACCTAGTTGATTTAGTAGAACAAAAAGCAACTTTAATTCGTCAGCGCTTGCAGCATCCTTTAATCAAAGCAATTCGAGGTAAAGGATTAATGCTGGCTGTTGAGTTCGAGTCGTTTGAAGTTGTGAAACCGATTATTGATAAAGCGATTGAACTGGGCGTGGTTACAGATTGGTTTTTATTCTGTGACAACTCCATGCGCATTGCCCCTCCCCTGATTATTACCGAAGAAGAAATCAATCACTCTTGTGACATTATTCTCCAGGCAATTACTGAGGCATGAAAAAGGTAATCGTTATCGGTGGCGGAGCATCAGGCTTTTTTGCAGCAATTAATATTGCGGAAAAACACCCTGATTATCAGGTCACTATTCTAGAAAAAACTGATAAAGTACTTAGCAAAGTCAAAGTTTCCGGGGGCGGCCGCTGTAATGTTACCCACCATGAGTTTAACATTAAACCGTTTAGCAAAAACTACCCTAGAGGTGAGAAACAAGTCTTAAAATTGCTTCACCACTTTCAAGCCGAAGACACGGTCAATTGGTTTAAAAAGCGGGGTATCCCACTCAAAATTGAAAAAGATGGACGCATGTTTCCGATTACGGATTCTTCTCAAACGATTATTGATTGTTTTTTAAGTGAAGCACAACGGCTAAAAATTAACATTCTTAAAAAAGCCGCTGTAAACGACATTCAACAAAAGGATCAGTGGCTCATCGCAACAAAAGAAAACAACTATACGGCCGACTATTTAGTGATTACAAGTGGATCAGCAACTTCCATGTGGCAAATTTTAAACAAGCTTGGCCACACCATTGAACCTCCTGTACCTTCATTATTTACCTTTAAAATTGACGACCCCAGAATTAAAGACTTGCCAGGTGTGGCATTCAAACAGGTTACTGCCAAGGTAGCCGGTACAAAATTAATAACTGAAGGTCCCTTATTAATTACACACTGGGGGTTGAGTGCTCCAGCCATTTTGCGACTTTCTGCTTGGGGTGCATTAGAGCTAGCCGAAAAAAACTACCATTTTCTACTCAACATCAACCTCGTGTCGTTGCCTTTTGAAACAGTCAAAATGGCTTTAATGGAACTTGCTCAGGTATCTCCAAAGAAACTACCTGAAAACACAGTGCCTTTTGATTTACCTAAACGCTATTGGCAGAACTTGTTAAAATATATTCAAGTGAATCCTGAAAACCGCTGGTGCGACATTGGCAGCAAAACAATTAATAAGCTCTCAGAGGAATTGACCAACGCCCAATTTCAAGTCACTGGAAAAAGTACGTTTAAAGAAGAGTTTGTAACTTGTGGTGGAGTCAAGTTATCAGAAATTGACACTAACACGATGAAAAGTAACCTACTCCAAAACCTTTTCTTTGCTGGAGAGGTTATCAACGTAGACGCAATCACGGGTGGGTTTAACTTTCAAAATGCATGGACCACAGCGTGGGTAGTTTCTGAAAACATATAATTTAATTAAAATAACGCTATTATGAGTGCCATCATGAACTTCGCTATATTTCCTATTGATAAGGGGGATCACATCGGTGAGTATGTCAGCAAGGTAATTGCCTATATTAAAGCAAGTGGTGTGGACTACCAATTTAGTCCCATGGGTACAATCATTGAAGCCCCCACTGTACCTGAGTTATTAAAAATAGTGGAAAAAGCCTACGAAATTATGGATCCTATTTCTGACCGTATCTATTGCGTCATGAATATGGATTACAATAAAAATAAAATAGGTCTATTAAAAAGTAAGACAAATTCTGTTGAAAGTAGAATTGGAGAGGTAAATAAGTAAGAAAATCAAGTTTTATGATAGACTGTTTACCTATCAATTGTATATTTGATGTTTAATATTCTAAATGGCAATTTCTAAAGAACTACGTAGTCAAATTATTAAGTTTACCTCTTTCGGTATTATTGCCCTTTTAGCAGATTTAGGAACCTATTATCTTGTATTAAACTTACTTGATAAAGAGAGCTTATCGTTGCTTATTACCGCAAAGCTTGCCAAAACAATATCATTTATAGTTGGAACTACGGTCACCTATTATTTGAATAAAAAATGGACGTGGGGTAAAACCGATAAATCGAAAAGTAGGTTTGTGAAGTTTTTGCTACTTTATACTGTCTCATTAATCATCAATGTCAGCATCAACTCACTAGCATTAACAGTTTTGATTGTTATTCAAGACACAATCGATTTTCCCTTCAAATATTTAATCGCCTTTATATCTGCTGCAGGTGCAAGTGCAGTGTTTACTTTTTTTGGTCAAAAATTTTGGGTTTTTAAAGATAAACCAACTTTAATCCCATAAGGGATAGTGTTTCAAATTAACTTCTCTTCCAAAAAATAATGCGGTGGACTCTTTGAACGAATCCGTAAAATCTGACACAAAAAAGGTGTGTTTATTTCTCTCTCCAGTATGTAATAACCCTTTCTCTTTTAACGATTGCTGCAGCACCTTACTTAACACATTAGGTGCATCAATGACTTCAATTGTATTGTTGTAAAATGCATTGATTTCTTTTTTAATCAATGGATAGTGTGTACAAGCTAATATCAATGCTTTAACATCCTTCAACGAAGTATTGGTTAAATACTCTTCAATGATTTGATGGCTAATCGAATTATTAAAGAACCCCTCTTCAATCATGGGAGCTAACAAAGGGGTTGCCAATGAACTTAATTCCAAGCCAGGGTTTGCTTTGGCGAGCTTTGAGTCATAGGTATGCGAGGAAACGGTTTGTTTCGTTCCAATCAATCCAATTTTGTCATTAGTGTATTTAGCAGCTACATATTCAACCACAGGGTCAATCACACTGATAACGATTGCACGGGAGCCTACATATTCCTTCACTAAATCATAAGCCGCTGAAGAAGCAGAATTACAGGCAATCACAATCGCCTTACAATTTTGTTCAAGCAGCACATTACAAATCTTAATGGAATAGGCTTGAATGCTCGTAGCCGATTTATCTCCATAAGGCAAATGAGCTGTGTCACCAAAATAAAAAAGTTGTTCTTGAGGTAATAAGTCTGCTATCGCTTTGGCAACAGTTAACCCCCCAATGCCACTATCAAAAACACCAATAGGGCTTGAACTATTCAGAGATGATAACATTTACCTTGTTGTATTTACCTCCCTCAAGCTGCCCTGTTTTCTCTCCGCCAAACATGTTGTTTTTCTTACCGTTTTCCACTTGGATGTAATAATCAATCGGCTCTAAATCCCGAAACTTTACTTTGCCTTTATTGTCCGTTTTCTCTGGACCGATAGCATTCGTAAGCTGGGTATAATCTTCTTCGGTTTTAAACAATTTGACTGTTGCACCTTCTTGTACGTTTCCGAGGTCATCTAACACGGTTACAATTAATGCCGTTTTGATTAATTGTGTTTGCGGAGTAAAAGCCATTACAGCTGCCGCGAGAACAAATAGTAAAAGTATCTTTTTCATAGTATTAAACATTTAATATTTCTCATAACTACATTTTTTTTGCAGGATTACCAAAAACGGTGGCACCTTCTGGTACATTTTCAATAACTACTGAACCAGCACCCACACGTGCACCAGCACCAATTTTCACTCCAGAAACTACCGTTACACCTGATCCAATGAATGCACCTTCACCTATAACGACACTCGAGTTGATAATGGTACCAGCACCAATTTGAACAAAATCCTCAATTACAGCATCAAAATCAATGAGTGAGTTACTATGAATAAGTGTATGGTTATTCACCTTAGCTCCTGCATTAACATACACGCCTGCATTAATAAAATTACCATAACCTAAAAATGCCAGATCAGACACTTTGGCTAAAGGATGAACGGCATTAATCGGCATTACTTTCCACTCTTCATGAAGCATTTCCACAAGACTTCTTTTGTAACTCATGTCATCGCTTGCGATAAACACATTACATTCATGGTCGATGTACTTTAAAAGACTTTCATCATCTGTGCTTCCAAGTACCATTACCCCTTCTACCTCGGTTTGATGTAATTCCTGGTCATCGTCAAGAAAACAGTAGGTTACTACATTTCCTTGATTAAAAATATCTAACGCAACTTTTCCTAACCCCTGAGCACCTAATATAATTACCGACTTTCCTTCCATTATTTAACTTCCTCCAATTCTGCTTTGATAAAATCGATTAGCTCTTTAATGTACGATTTGGAAAAATCGAACCGTACTCCAGCAGCTTCATATATTTCTGAAATAGGCTTTTTATAACCGAGTTTCAACGCATCCATGTACTGCGCTAAACCTTTTTCTTTATTCTCTTTAAAATTCTTATAGACCGCAATGGCACCCAGTTGAGCCATACCATATTCGATATAATAAAAAGGTACTTCGTATAAATGCAGCTGCTTTTGCCAGATATAGTCTTTGTAAGACTCTAAACCTGACCAATCAACTACTGAAGAACTAAATTGCTCAAACACACGATTCCAGGCTGCTTTTCTTTCTTCTATGGTGTGGGTAGGGTTTTCGTAAATCCAATGTTGAAACTTATCAATGGTAGCAACCCATGGCAAGGTTTCAATCACTTGCTCTAAGTGCTCACGTTTAGCGCGTTTAAAGTCTTCTTCATTATCAAAAAACTCATCCCACGTGTCTAAGGTCATCAATTCCATCGACATTGACGCCAATTCTGCCACTTCTGAAGGCGTATGCTTAAAGTCACTTAATTCTAAATCCCTTGTTACAAAAGAGTGAAATGCATGTCCTCCTTCGTGTACCATGGTCACCACATCACGCAATTGACCAGAAGCATTCATAAAAATAAAGGGAACACCTACTTCGTCAAGT
Source organism: uncultured Cytophagales bacterium (assembly GCA_963849955.1). Classification (GTDB taxonomy): domain Bacteria; phylum Bacteroidota; class Bacteroidia; order Cytophagales; family JAAEPT01; genus CAWFGW01. The sequence continues at coordinate 41,880 of CAWKJU010000019.1, forward strand.
GGATAATTATAGCCACCTGGAGCTTTGCCAATTCTTGAATCCAAATCCAGGTGATTCATCGCTTTCATGATGCGCAGCTTATCACCCAAATCCGTGCTCAAGCGATCAAAACAGCGGATAGATTTGTCCAATAATTCCTCTCCTGTTTCAAATGCTTTTAAGGGTTTGTTTCCGTCTACATCTACAGATCCATCCCATGGTCTAAGAGTATCTACTCCAAGTTTTCTTTTTCTTTCTTCTGCAAATTGGTTTAATAAAGGAACAATTTCCGAAGCGATTGATTCATGAAAATCGAAACAGTCTTGGGGCGTATAATCAAACCGACCTAAGGCTTTAAATTTATAATCCCGATAGTTATCGAAACCCGCATTTTGAGCGATTTGGTGTCTCAAACCAATCAAGGTATTAAACAGTTCGTCTAATTGTTCACTATCTTGCTCTCTTCGTTTTTGAATCATAAAATACACTTTCTCACGCATTGCACGATCAGTGTCTTTCAGATAAACCGAAGCTTGTTGTAAGGTTAGTTCCTTTCCATCCAGCTCAATAGTCATTGCGCCATTAATAGCGCCAAATTTTTGTGACTCCTGGGAAGATTTCACATTTAAAGGGATGTTTTCCTCACGAAACAATTCAATATTTGTTCGTATTGAACGAATCATGATATCGTATCCTTCCTGTTTTTTTAATTCATCCAAAAAGGGAGATTCCACGGCCTTTTTACTTAACTCATTTTCAATCGGCTCAATGTGGGGACTAATTTCAGAAATGAAATAGTTATAACTATCGGTCAAGGCTTGATCTTTGGTGTTGCAAGTCATTTTGATATAGCGCCACGCCAGATCTTCCTCCAACATGGATTCCAGCTCACTCTTATCCTGAAACCAGCGTTTCAACTCGCTGGCAGAGTTAATTTTGCGATCCTTTAATTCGATAAAAAAAGGTTTTAAGCTTTCCCAATCGATGACTATAAAGTCTTCTGGCAAGAAATTTCTTGCTCCTCTTTCCAATACCTCTACCATCTTCCCTAGTGTGTTTTACTCAATTTCAATTACAATTCCATCTGATTTTGGGTGACCAATACAGGTCAACACATAACCTTGCTCAATTTGTGAGGCCGTCAATCCATCCTCGTGATCCATTTCTACGGTACCGCTAGTACATTTACCCATACAAGCTGTACACAAACCACTTTGACACGAAAACGGCATATCAATACCTTTATCCAACGCAGTAAACAAAATACTTTCGTTTTCTGAAACATCAAACTGGTGCTCTTCGCCCGCAATTTTCACTGTTATTTTATATACATCATCACCTTCTGTAGTGCTTGTTTTTGAAAGTGTATCTTCAGCAGCCAGGCTTACAAATACCTCTTTCTTGAAGCGAGTCATATCTGCTCCCATGTCTACCAATGTTTCCTCCACCGTTTCCATCATTGGAGTGGGGCCACACACAAAATATTCGATGGGATCAGTAATTTCAATATTGAGGTTAGCAAAATATTTTTTTATCGTTTTAGAGGTTAAAAAACCTGGTACTTCTATTTCAACGTTTTTAGTCCCAAAACCTAAAAACCCTTTTCTCTTTTCTACTTGAATCGATACATTTTGATCATCTAAATGATGAATCAAGCGAAACCGTTCGCCATATTGGACTTTAATTTCATCCAGTTGTTTTTGAAAGATAATGCTATCGGTTCCTCTGTTTGAATAAATTAATGAAACTAAACTTCCTGACTCTTGACTCAAGACCGTCTTTAGAATTGACATCATCGGTGTAATTCCACTTCCACCACCAAACAACACCACGTGCCGTTGCTGGCCGGGGTGTGGCTCTAAGGTAAAGGTTCCCATCGGAGCCAATACGCGGAGTTCATCGCCAGCTTTCACCGTATCATTTATATAATTAGACACCTTACCGCCTTTCACTCGCTTGACCGTGACAGCCAAATTTTCATCATTATATGGTGAAGTGCATATCGAATAGGCTCTTCGTTCTTCTCTACCATCAATCGGAATCAGCAGGGTTAAGAACTGACCTGATTTATAGCTTATTTTATCTTCTGGTTGTTGAAAAACGATACTTATTGTGTCAGCAGTTTCGTTTCTTACCTCAACTACTTTTAGATTTAATTCTTTACTCATGCTATATTATTTTCTAATGCATAAAATTAACAATACCCACTTGTAGTACAAGTGAGAAATATCAACAAATGTAATTTGATTTAGTTTTATAAAGCGAAAACTACTGTTTCTGCTTTCTATCGAGTAGGATAACCGAATATGTTTCTGAAAAGTTTTCTGGCTTTACGCTGATCGGGTTGGTCGTATACTTTTTTGGTTGGCTTCCAATCTTCACCTACTTCAGGATGCTGATCTTTACCCCACCAGGGAGTAATGCGTGAACGATAAGCCACGTTAAAGGGATCTTTTTCTTTTTCTTCTTTCTTTGCCCGCTTTTCTTCCATGCGAGCCTCTCGATCTGCCTTTCTAATTTCTCGAGGTGAAAGCTTTAAGTCGTCAGCATCGTCCATGTTTTCTTCCTCCAGAATAGCTTTTTCTTCGGCTGTTAACCCTCCTGTTTCAGCCCCTTCTTCATCGTCATCTTTATCTTTGTTCTTTTTCTTTCTTTTCTTTTTCTTGTCCTTTACTGGCTCATCAATGGTTTCTCCTGATTCTTCTAACAAACTTTTTTCTTCGTCAGTGAGTAACTCATCTTCCTCTTCATCCTTGTTTTTTTTCTTCTTTTTCTTTTTGTCTTTTTTCTTTTTTGATGAGGCATCAACTTGTGTTGAATCACTAATCACTCCCTCATCTCCTACAGCCGTTGTATCAGAAAGTTCTTTTTTCAGCTTTTTCTTTGCTTTTTTTGCCTTACCTGAATTGGTGAAAATTAATGCGTGTTGGTGCATTTTAGAAATTTTACATGACGGTATGGGGCACTTCTTTTTGGAAAGTGAGCACGCTGAGAATAAAAATCCGGAAATTATTAATATTAAAAGGGAGTACTTCATGAATAACAATTCAAGGGCAAAGTTAAAATCTTTACTCTTGAGCACAGCATTTTTTCTAATTTTTTAATTCACCAAGAGTTTTGTGTACGGAATTCGTTCTAATTAGATACATCACAGGTAAAGAGTTAACCGTAATTATATTGATCATCAATAAATTATATACATAAAAAAGTTAACGATTCCAAAAACAGGCCATCAATTCAAAGTATATTGAAGCCGCTTGGGAAAAATATCAAGCGTTTTCATTTAAATAAAATGTAGTATATTGTGCGGTATTTTTAAATGTAAAACATAAGTTCAAAACTTATAACAAATTTATTCAGTATGGCAGGAGGAGTAGCGCCTAGTTCTAGTAATAATACATCGTTTGATCCTAATAAGAATTATAATGTTCCATTAGCGATCATCACGACCCTTTTTTTTATGTGGGGATTCATCACTTGTATGAATGACATACTAATTCCGAAGTTTAAAAAAGTGTTTGAATTAAGCGGTACTGAAGCCCTATTGGTTCAAAGTGCTTTTTTTGGAGCTTTTTTCTTTGTTTCGTTAATCTATTTCATTCTTTCAATTACAGGAAATGACCTTATTGCAAAATACGGTTATAAGAAAGCCATCATTGTTGGTTTATTGGTGTGTGCATTGGGTTGCTTCGGCTTTATTCCGGCAGCAAACATGGCTTCCTACAATTTATTCCTTACTTCTCTTTTTATTTTAGCTTCTGGAGTTACCATTTTACAAATGGGTGCTAACCCCTATGTTACTTTATTAGGTAGCCCAGGTGGAGCTTCAAGTCGATTAAACATGACCCAGGCCTTTAACTCGTTAGGTACAACAGTAGCACCTATAATTGGTGGGATTTTAATCTTCTCGTGTCTTCCGGAAGAACACCCCCTTGATTCAGTCGTAATGCCCTATGTTGCCCTAGCGTTAACGTTAATGGCGCTGGCTTTTTTAATCTTGTTTTCAAATTTACCTGCCGTTACAGACAGTGGATCAGAAAGCCTTAAAAAAGGGAAAGGCGCGTTCGCTTACAGTCACTTGGTGCTTGGTGTAATTTGTATTTTTGCCTATGTAGGTGGTGAAGTTTCAATTGGTTCCACCATTATTAATTTCTTAGGGCTAGACAATATAGCCGGACTGGGTAATGAAGAGGCGGACAAATACCTCGCAGTCTATTGGGGTGGTGCCATGATTGGTCGTTTCTTTGCCTCTATTTTCTTAAATGAAGAAACGGTTATTAAAGATAAAATCGGTAGTATTCTTGGGATTTTAGGTTTCGGAGTTGTTTTGGCGTTATTTCTGACTAACAAAGAAATCATCCTTAGCTTTATTATCCCTCCATGTGAAGGAGCAAAATCCCTTGTCTGGGATTTTAACTCTGCATTCATATTTATTGGAGTTGTTATCCTAAACATCATCGCTTTCCTTATTGGACAGAGAAAACCTGGAATGACACTAGGCATCTTTGCTTTAGTCGTTTGTGGATTACTCCTATATGCCATCGTTGGAAATGGTTTTCCAGCTATGTGGGCAGTATTAGTCATTGGTTTATTCAACTCTATTATGTTCCCAACCATTTTCTCTTTAGCAATTAAAGGACTTGGCATTGATACTTCTCAAGGGAGCTCTTTATTAGTAATGGCTATTGTTGGTGGCGCATTTGTTCCAATCTTACAAGGGCTGGTTTGGGATGGCTCAGGCTCGTTACAATTGTCGTTTATTGTGCCTTTGATGTGTTATGCTTATATCGCCTTCTACGGTTTTATTGGCTCGAATCCGAAGAATGTAAACTAAGTATTCATCAACGAATGAATTTTAAAAAAGCTGAACAAATGTTCGGCTTTTTTGCTTTATAATAACGCTTAACTGATATTTGAAGAGTGAGTGATTTCTGGATCATATTAACCGCCTGCCTGGTAGCTATTCCCTGTAGCATTTTAGGGTGCTTTTTAGTACTTCGTAAAATGGTTATGGTGGGTGATGCCATTTCTCATGCAGTGCTGCCAGGTATTGTGATTGCTTATTTGATTACTAAATCGTTTGAATCCATCTACATGGTGCTAGGCGCAGGCATCATCGGAATTATCACTACCTTCTTAATCGAATTTCTTCACCGTAAAGCTAAAGTGCAGGAAGATGCAGCAATTGGTGTGACTTTCACGTGGATGTTTTCCATTGGGGTGATACTGATTTCCGTTTTTACTCGTGGCACTGATTTAGATCAGGACTGTGTGCTTCATGGTGAAATTTTAAACGTGCCTTTTAATCTGTGGATCCTGGAAAGCGGCATCAACCTGGGGCCCGTGAATGTGTGGACTCTGGGAGTGATTAACTTATTCATTTTAGGGTTTGTCTATTTCTTTTTCAAACAATTGTACATCACTACTTTTGACGCAGCATTTGCTACAGCCATGGGCATTTCATCCTCCGTTTGGAATTACCTGCTAATGGGAGCCGTTTCATTTGTCACCGTAGCTTCGTTTGAATCTGTGGGTGCTATTCTTGTAATTGCCTTTATTGTTGCCCCGGCTGCAACGGCTTACCTGTTAACGGATGAATTGAAAAAAATGCTGATTTATTCCTCGCTCATTGGTATTGGTTCTTCGGTGGTCGGGTATGGTTTAGCAAGCCTCATTAATGCTGACATTGCTTCTTCCATCACCACGGTGATGGGACTGTTTTTTGGTCTTACCCTCTTTTTTGCACCAAAACATGGTGTGTTTTTCAAAAACAGATCCGTGAAAGAAGCTTCACTCTAACTTATGACCATGGCTTTTTTCAAACATACCTGCTTCATCCTTTTGTTCCTACATTGTGGACTGACATACAGTCAAATGGGTGATCAGAATGAGGTGCGGATCCAATGGTTTTCAATTAATGATATTGATTCGTTAAAAACATTGGGAGAGAAAAAAGTACTGATCGATGTGTATACCTCCTGGTGTCCTCCATGTAAAAAAATGGATGAATATACCTTTAAAGACCGCAGGATCATCAACTACATTAACACCAATTTTTATCCGATTAAATTTAATGGAGAAAGTAGTGACACGCTTATTTTCAAAAACGAGACCTACCTCCCTACCAAAAAAACACATGCGTTAACACATGCGCTGGGAATCTCAGCCTACCCTACTTTCTTATTTTTTGATGAAAAAGGGAACTTAATCACCCAGGAAGCGAAATTCTTTTCACCCAATGAAATGGAGATTGCGCTACAATATATTCAAGGCAATCATTACAAAACAACCTCCTATGCTCGGTTTAAGTCTAACTACGAATTTAAATAACACGTGAATAACTTATTACATAGTCAAGAAACCATTGTTGCCCTTGCTACCCCTTCGGGAATTGGCGCTATCGGTGTTATTCGACTTTCGGGCAAGCAATCCATTGCTATTGTTAACAGTGTGTTTAAGGGCAAAGATTTAGAAAAACAAGCGCCCAACACCATTCACTTTGGTACCATTCGGGATGGGGATAAAATTTTAGATGAAGTGCTGATTTCCCTTTTCAAGGCTCCTCACTCCTTCACCAAAGAAGATGCTATTGAAATATCCACTCACGGGTCGCCTTATATCATCAAACAAATTACCCAACTGCTCATTCGCAAAGGAGCCCGTTCAGCTTCTCCTGGGGAGTTTACCAAACGTGCCTTTATGAACGGCCAATTTGATCTGGCGCAAGCCGAAGCTGTTGCCGATTTAATTCATGCCGATTCAGAGGCTTCACACCAATCTGCTTTGAACCAACTGCGTGGTGGGTTTTCTCAAAAAATTAAAGCTTTGCGGGAGCAACTGATTCACTTTGCTTCCATGGTAGAACTGGAACTCGACTTTGGTGAAGAGGATGTGGAGTTTGCTGATCGTGATGATCTCCGCTTGCTGATTAACAACTTATTAAAAGTGATCAATGACCTGATCGACTCCTTTTCGTTGGGAAATGCGATTAAAGAAGGAATCCCAACTGTGATTGCTGGACAACCCAATGCGGGGAAGTCTACCCTACTCAATGCTTTGCTAAATGAAGAACGCGCTATCGTCTCTGAAATAGCAGGAACTACGCGTGATGTTATTGAAGATGAACTGTTTTTAGAAGGCATTAAATTCCGATTTATTGATACGGCCGGTTTACGTGATACCGAGGATACCATTGAAAAAATTGGCGTAGAGCGAACGCGTGAAAACATCAAAAAAGCTTCTTTGGTGCTGTTTATGTACGATGTCAATGAAGATGCCAAGACCCGAAATGCTACCTTAAAGGAACTAGAACTCGTCAAAAATTCCGGTGTGCCGTTTATTGTGATTGGGAATAAGGTGGATTTGAGTAGTGAGTATGGAGTACAAAGTATGGAGTATGGAGTACAAAGTATAAAGGATGAAGTAGATGATAGAAAGACGGAGGGTGAAGAGTTAAAAGACAAGAGTCAAGAAACAAGAAGCAAGAAGCAAGAGCCGAGAATCAGGACTTCGAATTATATTGAAATTTCTGCTTCTACGGGGTTAGGTTTAGAGGAGCTAAAGACTAAGTTGCTGCAAACTATTGAGAGTGGGCAGTTTAAAAAGCTGGATGCAGTGGTTACCAATGCTCGCCATTATGAAAGTTTATTACTTACTAAAGAAGCACTTGACCGTGTAATTTTAGGACTCAATGACGGGGTTTCGGGCGACTTTTTAGCCATGGATATCAGACAATCGTTGCACCATTTAGGCTTAATCGTAGGGGAAATATCAACGGATGACTTGTTAGAAAACATATTTTCTCGGTTTTGTATAGGAAAGTAATTACTTTTCAGATAGTACGCTAAAGCCTTCTTTTTCTTGCTTTTAAGCTGTTTTTACTTCCTTTACTTGTTGCTAATTTTCCTATTTTTTCCTATCTTTCGTTTCTAATTTGTTGCTGACCAATCAATATTTGTTGTTAGCAACAGATTTTTAAGATAGTGGCGAGATGATGTTACATAGAGATACATCCTGATACAAAGGGATACACTCTGATACAGAAACAAGCCCAAAAAGGAAACACCATGAGCAGCAACATTCGAGTTCCCAAAATCTGTCAGCATTGCGGTACTGAGTTTATCGCCAAGACTACTGTGACCAAATTTTGTGGTGATAACTGTGCCAAGCGTGCCTACAAAAAACGCAAAAGAGATCAGAAGGTGCAGGAGATTGCCCCTACTGCGGTACAGAAACAAGAATACAATCAGGAGCAAGTCAGAGACAAAGACTTTCTAAGTATTGCCGAAACCTGCAAACTACTTGGAGCAAGTAGAATGACCCTGTACCGTCAAATCAAGAACGGAAAAATACAAGCTGCAAAAATTGGGAGCCGAACCATTATCAAGAGAGAAGAAATCGAAAAACTGTTTCAGGCATGAAAGTAACACTAAGAAAACGCAATCAAGGTGGCAAGACCAGTCTATACCTCGACTACTACCACAAAGGGAAAAGGAAAACCGAATACCTCAAATTATACCTTTCTCCCAATGCAAAGACTAAGGAGGAAAAGGAAGTCAATAAAAAGACTCTCCAATTAGCCGAGACTATCAGAGCACAGCGACAAATTGAAATCCAAAACGGTGTTTATGGATTCCGAGACAATGAGAAATTGAAAGGCAGCTTCCTTGCATACATTGAGCTACTGGCTAACCAGAGACAAGACAGCCCAGGCAATTACGGCAACTGGACAAGTATGCTGAAACATCTAAAGGCATTCTGTTCCTATGAGGTATCCTTCTCAGACATTGACAGACAGTTCATTCAGGATTTCAAATACCACCTTGATAAGAAGGCTATTGCACATGGTGACCAGAAATTATCTCAAAACTCAAAGTACTCCTACTTTAACAAGCTGCGAGCAGCTTTAAAGCAAGCAGTGAAAGACGGCATTCTACCTACCAACCCAAGTGAGGGAGTTGACGCATTTAAGCAAGGAGAATCAGAAAGAGAATTTCTAACCTTAGAGGAATTACAAGCAGCAGCCAATACCGAATGTGAAATACCTCAGATGAAAACGGCATTCATATTTTCATGCCTTACAGGTCTGAGGTGGTCAGATATTAATAAGCTACTCTGGTCAGAGGTGCAGCACTCAAATGATAACGGGTATTATATCCGATTCAGACAAAAGAAAACCAAAGGAGCAGAAACCCTCCCTATTTCAGAACAAGCCTTTGGCTTGCTCGGTGAAAGGCAAGCTCCAGAAGAACGAGTATTCAAAGGATTGAAATACTCTGCATGGCATAACCTGAAATTGCAACAATGGATGATGAAAGCGGGTATCTCCAAGACCATCACTTTCCACTGTGCTCGTCATACTTATGCCACTTTGCAGCTTACGGCAGGAACTGATATTTACACAGTCTCAAAGCTCTTAGGCCATAAGGAATTGAAGACCACCCAAGTCTATGCCAAAATCATAGATGAAAAGAAACAGGAAGCAGCCAACAAAATTAAACTTGACCTATGAGCAATCAAACCAAATTACTTGATGACATCCTATACCAGGGGCTTCGCCCTTGGTTAGGACAAAACAGCCTTGATGAAAAGTATGCTTCCAAACTCAGCAGCGTAAAGGAAGCCTCCACAGATTTTCAATTCAAGCATGAAATCAGTTTTCACAGGCCATTCGATCACAAAACAAAGTACTACTCCAAACTGATATTGAACAATGTGAAAACGGAGTGTATCAAACTCATTGAGCTAATCAAGGAGGACAACAACGAAAACCTCATCAAGTATTGGCTTGAAGACACACTCAACAAACGGTTTAAAACCCGTTTAAAAGACCTTGGAAAACTCATTAAAGAAAAGGACTATGCACTGTCGTACATAGATCCTAAGAAAACATCCTTTGAATTAGACCAAACCCACAAGGCAAACACATTTATCATTCAGCTTCTAAAGCTTGCATACATGCAGCTTTACTTAGAAATCCAAGATGCTTTCAGCACTTGGGTAGATGATAAATTAATACTGGAGGACTTTTACAGCCAACTACTTTTAGAACCTGTCCCGGACAAACATTTCTTGAAACCAGTTCAAGTAATTGAAGTTGAATCCAAACCATTACCAGCAGCCAAAACGGAAACCGCAGCAACGGCAAATTCATTTCATTCATTTACTTACAAGCAGCTAAACACCAACCCAGATAAATTGACCGATTTATGGGATAGTCTAAAGCTGAATCATTTCATTAGTAAATCCACAACCCTACTCAACTTCAAAAAGGTATTCTCAGGAGGTGAAATCAAAACACCTATAGAATGGACAGGAAATATCAGCGAGCTATTCTTTTTCATTAAGCTGATATACTCAGAGCACAAGTTGGTGGATGATCTAAAGCAAAAGCAATGGGAAGTGACTTGCCTATGCTTCGTTGATGCTGATGGAAATTCCTTTGACAGGTCAAAGTTCAGGTCTTTAAAAAGACCGAGCCTATCAGGAGATAAAATAGAAAAGGCAGTTTCGCACCTGATATAAGCCACTCTGCACTATACTCCTTTTATCTTTTTTCTGTTTTTGTTTAGTCCTCTTTTACCTTAAAAGTGGGCTATCAATTTTTACAGCCCACTCTGCACTCTGCACTCTACACTGCACCATGCTTTAGAGCCTCATAACGCCCCTTTTAGCCTCCTACTTTAGCATCGTATTCGACAATCGAATATGACTTTTGGCCAAGAGTCCATTCATTAATTCTTAATACGATTTAAGATGGACGAAATAATTGAACGTCTTGAAAATCTCCAACGCCTAATTGAGAGCCAGGGGATTTACACGAAAGAAGTTTTAAACTTCAATGAGGCTTGCCAGTACTTGGAGCTTTCACAATCACACTTGTACAAGTTGACAAGTGGAGGGAATATTCCACACTACAAGCCAAATGGGAAAAAGCTCTATTTCAAGAGAACTGAGTTAGAAAGCTGGTTGCTACGCAACCGCAATGCCACTCAGGAAGAAATAGACCGTAGAGCTGCGGATTACCTAATCAAAAAAGGGAGGGTAAAGCTATGACAGAGGTTTTCGATATGCTCTTGACAGTAGCTCAAGACATAAAAACAATCAAAGCATACCTCCTCAATTTCCATAAGTCACGATTGGAGCAATTCAGTGATGAATGGATTGACGGACAGGTAGTGATGCAAACGCTGCACATTAGCAAAAGAACCCTTCAATCCCTTCGGGATAGTGGGGTTCTTCCCTACAGCCGAATCAATGGCAAGTTCTATTATAAAGTTTCTGATATGGAAGCTTTACTGGAATCCAACTACTCACCTTCAAAATCAAAGCATTATGGAGATAAGTAGAGAAGCCATATTGAGCAAAACACATTACGGCTTAAATATCTATGCCCATGTGTTACGCCACTACTATCAGGGTGAAACAGTTCTTTCCCTTTCGGGAAGGGACTGTAAACCTGCTAAGAATCCATTCAATGCGGACAAGCCCACATTGATGGTGAAAGTGGTTGACGGGATTGCGAAACACACAGATACAGAAGAAGCCATTGCACAGGGCAATGTCTTTGATTTTGCTTCATTGCATTTCAGCCTCGAAGGGCAAGCCCTTCTCGATAAGATCAATGAGGAACTATATCTGAGAATTGGCAAGGAAAGAGGGTTTTATCACCAAGAGGAAACGCAACCTGTGGTTGCTATTCCTGAAATTCAAAAACCTATACCACCAGTATTCAGCTATTTCAAAAAGCCCGTATCTAATGTGAAACCAAGTCGCCAAGTCTCTTTGATTGAGGTGTACCACCTCATCAAAGGCAATGATTTTGCTACGTGTACAAGTACACTTCGCAATATCTCCGAGCCAAAGGATGCCCGAAAGTACAAGGCTCAAAATTTCGATTATGTGACCTTCTCAGGCTCATTCTCTAAACGGAATGATGCAAACCTCCAAAGACACTCAGGTTTGCTCACAATCGATTTTGACCACATTGAGGACATCCCAACACTCAAGCAATCATTACTCAATGACCACTATTTTGAAACGGAGCTACTGTTTGTGTCTCCTTCAGGTGATGGATTGAAATGGGTCATACCGATTGATTTGACACAGGCAAAACACCAGGACTATTTCAAGGCAGTGGCAAACTACGTTTCCCACACCTACCAGATTGAAGTAGACCAATCAGGAAAGGACATTTCAAGAGCATGTTTCCTTCCACACGATACAGACATATTCATCAACCCTAAATACATATAGGTTATGGAGCGAAAAACATTCAATCCGTTGGAGTGGCTTGATAAGCCTGACCAACGAGTAAAAGTTACAGAGCAGAGCAATTACACTACAAATACACAACTCGAAGAAGTTGAACGAATCATTCAAGGCATTGAGGCCAGCCGTATAGATGTTACCTCCGCTTACAGCGATTGGGTAAACATCGGCTTTGCCTTTGCGGATGAGTTTGGTGAGACAGGTAGAAACCTGTTCCACTGTGTTAGTCAATATCATCCTGAGTATTCCACACAGGAATGTGACAAGCAGTTTGATAATTGCATGAAGGCAAGAGGTCAGGGAGTTTCCCTGAAAACCTTCTTTTATCATGCCAAGGAAGCAGGAATACCATTGACTACACCAAAGCAGGAAAGACAGACTTACAGCCCTGCAAGCAGGTCTGAGAATCAAAGCAAGAATCTCAATACTCAGGCAGAAATCAAGAAAGAACCGGAACAAATGCCAACCTTTCATGATTCCTTGTTTCCTGAACTTCCTGAGTTTTTGCAAAAGGTAATACAGATAGCCACTTCCAATGAGGAAAGTGATATTCTACTCCTTGGCTCCTTAGTGGCCATTAGTGCTTGTTTACCCAAAGTGTCAGGGATCTATGATGGCAAGCGTGTCTACTCCAATCTGTTTCTATTCATTACCGCCCAAGCCTCTGCAGGTAAAGGTCGTTTGGTGCATTGTCGCCAATTGGTGAATCCAGTACACAAAGAGTTCAGGGAGCAAGCCAAACTCCACAAGCAACATTACGAACTGGAATTGGCTGAATACAACACCAACAAAGGGAAAGTTGAAGGAATAGAGAAACCCGAGAAGCCACCCGAAAAGATGCTCTTTATCCCCGCCAATAACAGCTCCACAGGAGCTTATCAATTATTGGGTGATAGTGACGGTAAAGGACTGATATTTGAAACTGAGGGTGACACACTTGCACATGCCTTTAAGAGCGATTACGGTAATTATAGTGACGGCTTTAGAAAAGCCTTTCACCATGAGACTATTTCCTACTATCGCAGGACAGACCGTGAATATGTGGACATTGAAAGCCCTTGCCTTTCTACTGTCCTTTCAGGTACGCCCAAACAAGTAGCGGCCTTAATCCCGAATGCAGAAAACGGCTTATTTAGCCGTTTCATATTCTATTACATGAATGTTCGACCAGTGTGGAAGAATGTATTTGCTTCGCAAACTACAAATGGATTAGATGACTACTTTGATGCGTTAGGAAATGAGTTCTTTAGCCTTTACAGTTCGTTGAAAGCTGGACAGGATGTTCAATTCTTTCTCACCGCTGATCAGCAAGACCTGTTCAATCAGTTCTTTGGTCAGATACAGGAAAAGTACATGAGTATTCAGGGAATCGACTATATGGCAACCATCCGAAGATTAGGATTGATTGCCTATCGTTTCTGCATGATATTCTCCGCTTTGCGGATCATGGAAACTGGTGAAACATCAAATAAAATGATTTGTGAAGAAAGAGACTTTCAAGCTTCGCTTGCAATGGTGAAAGTATTGGTAAAGCATTCGAGTAAAGTATTTGCAGAACTCCCAGAGGATATTCAGAAACCTACTCGTTTAAACAGGAAAGAGAAGTTCTTGAATAAGCTACCAAAGCACTTCAATCGTCAAAAGTATCTTGAAGTGGCTACCGTATTAAGTATTCCTCATAAAACAGCAGAAGGTTATGTTACTGACTTCTGTAAATCCAATGTGATTCACCGTGAGTCTCAGGACAACTACATAAACACCTCGATTGAGGAAAATGAGGATGTTAAGGATACTAAGGAAGCTTAATCCTTGGTATCCTCCATTTCCTTAAAATCCTGACAACTGTTTTTCAATGGTTGAATTGTTGGAAATAGACAATTGGATACGTACATTTGACAAATAATGTCCAAAATATTTAATCAAGAAAAATAAGGCAATGTCTATTCAAGAGACCTTTGGGGAACACATTAGGAAGTTAAGGGAGCAATTTGGCTTACCTCTTAGGAAGGTAGCTGCAACCCTAGATATTGATCCTTCTACATTGAGTAAGATTGAGAGAGGCGAAAGGTCGGCAAACAAAGAAATGCTACCTCTCCTGGCTGAATTGTTTAGTGAAAATGAAGAAACACTTGGAGTGATCTTATTAAGCGACAAAGTTGCCACTGATTTAATGCAGGAAGCAAACTCAAATGAAATTCTTAAGGTAGCTGAAGAAAAAATAAAGTATTTAAAGACCAGAAGCCTTCAGCAGGGCAAAATTGATTTCGACAAAAAATGACTATACAAGAATTAGTTGATAAATACGAAAATGATCGGGATAACTGCCTGAAGTCTTCTTATAATGAGACACAGTTACGCAATGATTTCATTGACCCATTATTAAAATGTATAGGATGGGACGTAGATAATGAGAAGGCTAAAACTCATTTCCTAAGAGATGTTATACAGGAAGAATACATTGTAGTTGAGGATGAAACGAGTAAAAAGAATCCCGACTATACACTACGCATTAATGGAACCCGAAAACTGTTTGTAGAAGTTAAAAAACCTTCAGTCAACATCCTAAAATCTTCCAAGGCAGCCTTTCAAACAAGAAGATATGGTTGGAATGCCAATCTTGGCATTTCTATTCTTACAAACTTTGAAAATCTTGTTATTTATGATTGTCGTTTCAAGCCTGATGCATCCGAAAACGAGCAAGTAGCTCGCATAAAAATATTCAATTTCACAGAGTACGTTGATGCATTTGATGAAATCAGTAAGATGGTATCATTTGAGTCTGCTAATTCTGGACAATTGGATGACCTATTCTCAGTTTATGAACGGAAGGGCAACACTTTTGACGACTATTTTTTAAGTCAGATTGAAAAATGGAGAACCCAGCTTGCTAAGTCAGCACTGAACAAAAATGAAGGTTTGGACAGTGAGGACATTAATTTCCTTATTCAGCGTCTAATCAACCGAATAATTTTCCTTAGAATATGCGAGGATAGGACAATCGAGAAATTTGAAACGCTGAAAAATATTCAAGACTATTCGGCACTCAAACAATTGTTTCAACAGTCTGATAAAAGGTTTAATTCAGGTCTTTTTGACTTTATTGAAGATACACTTTCCTTAAATATCACCATTGATTCAGATGTGCTTATTGAAATTTTCAATGAGCTCTATTATCCACTGAGTCCCTATGATTTTACAGTGGTAGATCCGACTATTTTAAGTCAAATATATGAACGCTTTTTAGGAAGCAGAATCATTCTAGAGGAAGGTCAACAATTGTCCATACTTGAAGAGCCAGAAGTGTCTGCATCAAACGGAGTAGTTCCTACTCCAAAATTGATAGTTGAACAAATAGTTAAAGACACGTTAATGCCATTGACGAGTGGCAAATCTTTTCAGGAGCTTCAAAAACTTAGAATTGCAGATATATGTTGTGGTTCAGGCACCTTCCTTATTTCTGCTTTTGACTTATTTTTGGAAAGATCACTTCAACAGCTAATTGAGGAAGAGGTTAATAACAATGATCTAATAAACCAGATAGATGACACCTCTTTTACGCTTACTTTAAAAGCGAAAAGAAATATCTTAGAACTGAATCTCTTCGGTGTTGACATCAATCCATATGCTGCTGAAGTAACTGAGTTTAGTTTGCTATTGAAGCTATTAGAGGGCGAAAATGAAGCAACTGTCAATAACTTCATCAACCAGCATTCACAAAAAATTCTTCCAAATTTAAAAGGCAATATCAAGTGTGGAAATTCCTTGGTGGATTCCGCATTCTTTCAATTTGAACCAGATGCCCTCGAAAATGATCAGTTATTATATAATGTCAAACCCTTTGATTGGAATACTGAATTTCCATTTTTAAAGGAGACCAATGGCTTTGACGCGATAATTGGTAACCCTCCCTATGTACGTATTCAAAATCTCGTAAAATATGCACCTGAGGAAATCAAGTATTATCAATCAGTGCTTTCTGGATTCAGTGTAGCCAAAAAGGAAACAATCGATAAATATTATGTTTTTATTCAACGAGCAGTTGCCCTACTTAATAATAATGGCTTTCTAGGATACATTGTGCCTCACAAATTTTTCCTTATTAAAGGGGGAAAAGCTCTACGAGAATTTATAGTATCGAATTGTCAAATAGCTAGAATCACACATTTTGGTGTAACTCAAGTATTTCCAGATCGCTCAACTTATACCGCTATCCTAATACTTCAAAAGGAAAAGAAAGATACATTTCCATTCAAACGAGTAAAAAGGATTACACCAGAGATATTATCAGATCAAACCAACTTTCTTGAGTACAATTCTGAAAGCTACGGTTCAGAGCCTTGGATATTTCTATCACCTGAAACGAAAACCGTATTCGATAAAATGCACAATGGACAAACAGCACCTCTTAAAAGTCTAGCTGAAATATGTGTTGGTTTGCAAACGAGTGCTGATAAGGTTTATATTTTCGAGCCTGTTCAAGAAACGCCTACTAATTTCATCTTTACTAAGAATGGGAAACAGTATGAGATAGAAAAAGAGATTTGCCTTCCAGCAATTTATGACCTATCGTTTGGAGTATTTGATACGATTAAGTCAAATGCACAAATAATCTTTCCTTACATAATTCAAGATGGGAAAGCTGAGGTTTACAGTGAAGAATTCTTTAGTGAAAAATATCCTAATGCCTGGGAGTACTTAAATGAATTTAAAGAAAGCTTAGAGAAAAGAAGTTTACAAGGAAATACTCCTAAATGGTATCAATTCGGCAGATCACAAAGCTTGACAAGATTCCAAAATACTCCAAAGCTTATATGGTCAGTTTTATCTACATCAGCACCCTACGTTTTTGATAGTGATAATTTGCAATTTACCGGAGGTGGTAATGGTCCATACTATGCGTTAATCAATACATCAGACTATTCAATTTATTATCTCTTAGGGATTTTATCACACCCCTTATTTGAGAATATGGTTAAATCAGGAGCCAGTGAATTCAGGGGTGCATATTATTCACATGGTAAGCAATTCATTGAAAACTTACCCGTCAGGTTGATTAATTCTGATGCTGATAAAAAGCTACATAATCAAGTTGTAAAAACTGTGAAAGCACTCATTGAAACTAAGGATGCTTATAAAAATGGAAGCTATGGTACAAGAAGAACCATACTTGAGAGAAAAATGGAAACACTCCAACAAATGTTGGTACAGACTGTAAACAGTCTGTATGATATAAGTGATGATGAATTTAACCAAGTAGTTAATGATGAAATGTTTACTACTGAATTAACAATTGAAGATTAATGGGACAAGTATTAGAAAATTTAAGTGATCAAAAATTAAGAGGTGGCTACTATACACCTCAACCCATTACCGAATTCTTATGTAATTGGTGTATTCAACAAAGTACTAAAAAAGTACTTGAACCTAGTTGTGGTGACGGTAATTTTATTGAAGCAGCTATTCTCAGATTTAAAGAATTAGGAGTTGTTGGAGAGGACTTAAAAGGTAGAATAAAAGGGATTGAACTTATTGAAGAAGAATCCATCAAAGCAAAGTCAAGGGCAGCAAATTTGGGTCTGAATTCAAATACAATCGAAAACAATGATTTCTTTCATTATTTAAGCAGTAATGGTAAAGTAAAATATGATGCTGTATTAGGTAATCCTCCTTTCATTAGATACCAGAACTTTCCTGAAGAACACAGGAAACTGGCGATTGAGATGATGCAGAATTTGGGACTCAATCCAAATAAGTTAACTAATATATGGGTTCCTTTTTTGGTTATATCGGCTTCTCTACTGAACGAAAACGGAAGAATGGCTATGGTAATACCAGCGGAACTTTTTCAGGTCAAGTATGCGGCTGAAACAAGGGTATTTCTCTCAAAATTCTTTGAAAGAATCACGATAGTAACTTTTAAAAAATTGGTTTTTGCCAACATTCAACAAGAAGTAGTTCTGTTGTTATGTGAAAAAAAAGTAGACCATGGCAAAGGAATTAGAGTAATCGAATGCGAGAACCTTGAAGATTTAAAGTCTATCAACTTTAAATCTATAAATGGCTCCAATGTAAAGGCAATAGATCATAGCACTGAAAAATGGACAAAGTATTTTTTAGAGGAAAACGAAATTGCTCTTTTGAAGAAATTAAGAAAGGATAAGAGGGTAATTTCATGCAGCGATATAATGGAGGTTGATGTTGGATTGGTGACTGGTAGAAACGAGTTCTTTATGCTCAAAGAAGACCAGGTTAAACAATGGAAGCTAAAACCATATACTATCCCTGTTGCCAGTAAATCCAATCAATTGAAAGGCATTACTTTTTCTGAATCTGATTTTTCTGAAAACTCCAAAGCTCAAAATTCAATTCATTTATTCATACCCCCCAATGAGGATTTTGAAAAATTGCCCAAAGTTTGTCAGAAGTATATAGAATATGGTGAGCAGCAAGGTTTTAACACCGGATATAAAACAAGAATTAGAAAGCGTTGGTACATCACCCCTTCATTATGGGTGCCAGATGCTTTTGCATTAAGACAGGTTGGTGACTATCCGAAACTCGTTTTAAACGAAACAGGTGCTTCATCCACAGATACAATTCATAGAGTTCGCTTTAAGGACGGAGTTGACAGAAACTTGGTAGCAATTTCATTCTTCAATTCACTCTCCTTTGCTTTCTCAGAAATCACAGGTAGAAGTTATGGAGGTGGAGTAATGACCTTTGAGCCTACTGAAATTGAAGAGATACAAATGCCTCGATTATCTGACTTACCAATAGATTTCGATCATATAGACGCACTCATTCGCAAACGAAAAGTTGAAGAAGTACTCGATATTGTAGATGAAGCTTTATTAGTCAATCATCATGGTTTTAAAAAAGAAGAAGTAGCAGTTATGAGGGGTATTTGGAAAAAACTTTCTCAGCGAAGGATTAATAGGAAGAAGTAATGGCAATATGAATATGGAAAGACTAGTACAAGGAGGTAAGACATATAGCTACTATGAGTATGGCAAAGAGCAGGAATTTGAACAAGTGATAGTTCAGGAGGCAAGTCATATTTTCGGTAGTAAGAGTATTTACATTGACATTAAAAAGAGAATTGGAGACAGTATTATCACCATCCCAGACGGCTACCTGATAGACTTTTCATTTGAGGCAGAACCACGGCTTTATATCATAGAAAATGAGCTTTCAAGTCACGATCCATATAAGCATATAGGTTCACAGCTACTCAAATTTGCTATTTCTTATAAGGCCAGTGGCAGAAAGATAAAGGCATTTCTATTGGATCACTTAATAACTGATACGGATAGTCTGTCTCAGATTGAAACTGGATTGGTGAAAGCTGGATATAGAAATATTGATGACTTTCTGGAAAGCATCATTTTTGAAAAGCCTGTTGCTGCAATTGTAGTAATCGATCAAATCACACCAGAACTTGAGAATGTCTTAAGTCAATTGACAATGGATACAGATATTATCGAGTTCCAAACCTTCAAAAATCAAGAAGAGGTCATTCATAAATTTACTCCCTTTAATGCAGAAATAAGGGAGTTGTCAGAGTCACCCAAAACCAACCTCAAACCTGAGGAATTAAATACCGTGGTTGTAGCAGCTCGTGAAGAAGGATTTGAACAGGAATTTCTAAACAATAATTGTTGGTACGCTATCCGTATTAATGCTTCCATGCTGGATAAGATCAAATATATAGCAGCTTATCAAGTCGCACCAATTTCTGCCATAACGCACTATGCGGAAGTAGCCTCTATAGAGAAATGGCAAGACACCAATAAATACATCCTGCATTTCAAGAATAAGGCTCAGCAAATCCAACCAATTTCTTTGGATAAAGATAAAAAGGGACTTGCTCCGCAAGCTCCTAGATACACAGCAATTGAGAAAATATTGAAAGCAAAAAAACTATCCCAAGTATTTTAATCTTATGTAATGTCCAACCATACCTTCAACATACTCACATTCAATCATCCTCAGGAAGAACAAACCTTTTACTTCACTGACCAGGAACAAGAAAACCTCACACGGATTTACAAATCCTTAGTGCCTGATGAGGTCATTGAAAAGTATGGAGAGCAAGACCATTATTACACCTCATTTACAGTTGAGCAGGAAGATTTCTTAGTGGTATCAAAACCCACAAGTCCACAGTTTGAAGCCAAGACAAATGAGCAAGGTGAAGAACGTTCATATACCATCCGTAATTCTACCTTTTCCACTTCAGTACTAAAGAGATATTACAATTCGCTCATTCATAGCCAATTCAAAGGGAAAGGATTTTTAGTGAAGCCCAATTTTGTAAGTGATACAGAAGTTTGGCTTCCAAGTGCCAAACAAGACACCACAGGCAAGTACAAGATATTCGACCGCTTCTCCCTCAAAGTACAGTTTAAGACAGTTTCCGACAGTCTTGAATTGTTGGTGACATTTGAAGGTAAATCCAAAATCTTCAAAGTTCCTGTCTCCACTCTTTTAGAGGATGTATCACCGACAGATATTAATTGGGTAGTCTATGAAAAAGGACTGTACCGATTTGATGAATTACCTGATAGTGGCAAAAGAGAATATGACAAGGTGTATCCCGTATGGAATTTCGAAATCAGAGATGCACTAATGCAAGGAACGGAAGCCCCGGACAAAACCAATAAGTACAAAAAGTTCAAAGATGGAATTGACAACTTCTATACTCAATACCTGAATACAGATGAGTTCAAAACTATTATTCCTATTTCCTCAAATGGATTCATTCCAGTAAATAAAATCAATATCGGGTCAGTCAACAATTCCAGTAACCGCCTTTTATTCGGTAAAGAAAATTCTGGCATTGTGCCAATGGATGGAATGAAAGAGCATGGCCCTTTTGGATTAAGTCCTACTACTAAAATTCACTACTTTTTTATCTTTCATAAAGATGATCAGCCCATCGCTGAGAAGATGGACAGCTATTTCAGGGGATCGGAATTTGGGTTTAAAGGATTGGTCAAGTTCATTCATACACCTTACCACACTGAAAAAGGGTTCAGTGTTAGGTTTGAAGACAGAGACAATCCATGGCCTGAAATCTATGAAGCCATTACCAACAAACACTTTGAATCAGATATTCAGTACATCGCTATTTATATCAGTCCGTTCTCCAAGAATGCACCAGATAAATCAAGAAGGAAGATATACTACAAGCTGAAAGAATTACTACTGAAAGAGGGTGTCTCTTCACAGGTGATTGATGGCGAAAAAGTATTGACCAACGAAAAGTATTATTACAGCCTACCGAATATTGCTATTGCCATTTTAGCCAAACTGAACGGCATCCCTTGGAAGCTGGATACAAAGCTTAAAAATGAATTGATAGTAGGCATTGGAGCATTTAGAAACTCAGAAGTTGACATACAATATATAGGTAGTGCTTTTAGCTTCGCTAACAATGGGAAATTCAACCGTTTTGAGTGCTTTCAGAAAGACCAAACAAAGGAGTTAGCAGGTTCAATTATCAGAGCGGTAAAGGAGTATGCAAATGTAAATACAGGCATCAAACGCCTTGTGATACACTTCTACAAGAGTATGAGCCAAGATGAATTACAACCAATAGAAGACGGCCTCAAAGACCTTGGATTAGACATTCCAGTATTTATAGTTTCCATCAACAAGACAGAATCCTCAGACATTGTTGCATTTGATAACAGTTGGAAAGACCTTATGCCAATGAGTGGCACTTTCATAAAGGTTGGATACAATAAGTTCCTGCTATTCAACAACACAAGATACAGTCCAAAATTTTACAGCTTCCATGACGGCTTTCCGTTTCCGATAAAGCTGAAAATCTTTTGTACAGAAAAAGAATTGGTTGAAGAATACAAGACGGTAAAGGAATTGATTGACCAGGTATATCAGTTCAGCCGTATGTACTGGAAATCAGTAAGACAACAGAACTTACCAGTTACCATCAAATACCCTGAAATGGTCGCAGAAATGCTCCCTCATTTTGATGGCAATGAAATACCTGAATTTGGTAAAGACAACCTTTGGTTTTTGTAAGAATAAACTTTTTATCACAGCCTATTGGCCTTTAAAGTTATGATTACAAAAAAAAAAGAATCAAAGCAGCAATTCCCCCAACTAGAAAATTTCTGTCATCATAAAACCTCTCTATCAATCCACTTAATGGATATGCAAAAGCCCACCACAAGTGGGACCAGGCAAAATGGGCTCCATAAACTCTTCCTTGCTCATTTTTTGGAATATTCAGAGCTATTAGCGTTTGCATGCTCACGTTTACTAAACTTTGAGAAGCACCGGCAATGAACCATGCAATCATCAGAAAAGGCAAAGTCAAAAAATTACCGGGAATAATAATCAATGAAACAACCACCGCACCTATAACTGTTAGTCTCACTCTGCTAATGGATTCTTTTAAATTCCCAAGTACAAATGCCGCTAAGCTGGCTCCAATACCAAGAGAGGCCATTACCCAGCCATATTCTACCTCCCCTTGATTTAGATTCCCTTTCACATAACCGACTGTTCCTACCAAAATCATAGCACCAGCGACAGAAGTTACCAATTGCATAAGTAAAGGAAACCGCAAATCAATATTTTTAAACAGATGACGTGATCCTGTTTGTATATCGTTCCAAGTAATTTTCTTAATTCTACCATTCAACTCACTACCTGTAACTTGAAGTTTTCCCGGTAAAGTGAATATGACAATGGCTGCAACAAAAAACGTTATTGAGTCCAGATAGAATAATTGTTCTAATCCAATAAAGGCCGCCATTGCTCCTGCGATTCCTGGACCTAAAACACCTAATAATTGATAAGTAGAAGCTGAAAGTGCAATAGCCTTTCCATACATTTTTTCATCGTCAAACACCATCGGAATGGTAGCATTGTAAGTAGGTGTAAAAAAAGCATTGAAAACATTCAACGAAAAAACTAAGGCATATAATTGCCATATTTCTTCTACAAATGGGAACATACCTACAATAACCAATCGAAAAACATGTGTGATCACTAAAATGTACTTGCGGTTGATGCGATCTGCAATTACCCCTGCAAGAGGAGATAGTAATACAAAAGCTGTCACTCTAAGAGTAAGTGCTACAGATAAAATTTCAGCAGAATTGCCTGGTGAAAATTTGAAGGCTAGTAATGCCAAACCTAGCCATGTAAGGGCGTCACCAAACAGGCTAATTGTTTGAGCAATATATAATCTGGCGAAAAGCAGATTTTTTAAGCTTTTAAAAACAGATATAGTTTTCATATTTCACCAGAGTTCATTTAATATAGTGCCTGTGAACGGAGAAATACCATTGTCTCTAGTACAATTTTTCTCTCCGTTCCAGGTCTTATTTAATTTTTACTTTTTTAAAGCACGTACTGTCCTTTCAATCTCAGATTGACGGTAATATCCTTATCACTGCTATTTCTGAAATACCAGCCGTGCTTACCCTCAAAGGGAGCTAGAAAAGTTCCTACCATATTGTTAGAATAAGCAATGGTGTAACTCTCAAAATAAACCTGCTCCGGTTTAATCTTTTGTTTTACCTCACCATGAAAATCAAAATACAGTACACCACTATTGGTGAGCCATTCGTATTTCACCTTACCATACTTAAGTACATTGATCTTATATTCAATACCCTTTCCAGCAGGTACAGTCACCATTACCTCATCTGTACGCTCTGAATATTGCGTGTCAGGAGCTGGTGAAAACGCTTCTGAAGGCACAGCAACGTCTGGTCCAGAACCTGCCTTTTCTAGCCGGATTACAGGTCGATTTTCATCTGTTACAGGCAGAGTCTCAGAAGTATCATCGTCATTCTCAATATACAGCTTACTGAAACCTAGAGTTTTACCTGCTCCGGTTGGATCTATACCATACTCTGCTGGTAAAACTGCTGTAACTAATACTAATGCACCTAATACTATCGCTACCAGCGTTGCTTTAAGTAATTGCTTTTTATTTAAAATTTGTTGTTCCATTTTTTTTAATAATTATGAGGTGAAATAACCAGTTAACTGAAACCCTAGTAGCAAAAAGCCTGCGGCCATAAGCAGGGTATTGGTCAGTGTAGCAAAGCGTCTGAAGCTTGCTTGCCTTCGCCATGTAACAATCAACAAAAGCACCAGAGCCAAAGCCATAAACTGGCCGATTTCTACCCCGATATTAAACCCAATCAGATTGGTAAACAGCCCCTCTCTGTCAAACTTAAACTCCTGCAATTTGCTTGCTAAGCCAAAGCCATGAAATAACCCAAATATGAGTACCGCTGCTTTTGTATTAGGCTGCTTTCCGAAAAACCGCTTGAAACCACCAAGATTATCAAAGCCTTTATATACAATTGACAGTGCAATTATGGCATCAATTAAATAGGCGTTAATGGCAATATCTGCCATCACTCCAAGTAGTAGTGTTATGCTATGTCCTATGGTGAAATAACTCACGTATAGCAAAATCTCTTTGGTTCGATATAAAAAGAAAATAACGCCTACCAGAAAGAGCAAATGATCATATCCTGTAATCATATGTTTTGCTCCTATATAGAGAAAGGGGATAAACGCAACTCCGCTATTACCAGATAAAAATGTTTGAGTATTTTCATCCACTCCATGTGCATACACCTGTGTCCCTAAAAAACTGAATAGAGCCAACAGTACCAGTGTCACTGTCTTTCTATTCCGAAAGACAGTGAGTAATTGTGAAAACCATTTATCTAACTTAATGTGCATGACCATGAGCTTTTACTTGGTTCAAACTATCCAACCTTCTGGCCTCTTTTGCCTCCTGTTCCTCAATCGAATTGTCTTTGGGCACTTCATTTTCAATTGGCTGAACTTCTTGTGCGTTCTCAGTTTTATTTTCTTGTGATTTATTTCCGTTACAAGCTGTTAACATAAGAATGGCAATACCCGAGATTATTATTGATTTTTTCATTGTAATAAGTATTTAGTTTTAATTGATAATTATTCTTCTTCTGAGTTGATTTTAGCAGATATTATGGAGTAGGCATTTTTAACCACCCAATCCTGTTCTTCTATTGAATCCATTCCAGGAATTTCAATTGCAGTATAACCATCTGCAATAGTTCCGGTCTTAACCGGCACCAGTTCAAAAACATAGCTGTCAGTTGATTTGGAAGCTAACCTTAACAGAAAGTTTTCACCATTGTATTTGACAATGGCATCTGAAGGGACAGTGGTTTGCTGTGCAGCATCCGTTTCAACCAGTGCTTTGACGTACATGCCCGGCAAGATTCCTTTTTGATCCCCGTCTGCTATGTGGCAATGAACAGGTACAATTCTCTCTTCTGAGCTTACTTTCCCGACAAGAAACACAGTAGCCTTACGCTTGTATCCGCTTTCATTTCCTTGGGAGAAACGTAATTCTTGTCCTTCCTGTATTTGGGAAATATCCTTTTCGTAGGCGTTTAGTACAACATGAAGCTCATTTGTATTTACTATTTCGAATAAGACATCTTTGGGATTTACATAATTACCCAAGTTGAAATTGCTGGCCTTTATAAACCCGTTAATTGGAGAATAGACCCTTGCCTTACGGCTTAGCTCTCCGCTTTTTAGTGAGCTAATATTAATACCAATAAGCTTTAAAGTCTCTTCAAGCCCTTTAATTCTGGCCTGAAGGATTTTGTAGTCAGAGGAAACCTTTTGATAAGTCTTTGCTGAATTTACATCTTGATCCCTAAGCTTTTGTTGCCTTTTATATTCTTCCTCCAGGTATTCTAACTGACCTAAACTTTCCAAATACTGCTGCTGAAGTTCTATGAATTTAGGGTCTTCAAGCACGGCCAAGGTCTGACCTCTCGTCACTTTTTCACCAGGTAGAAGGGCTGGTGTCGTAAGATAACCACCTAGAGGTGCCGATAAGGTTGCTATTCCACTTGGTTCAATTTCAACTTCTCCGTTCAATTTGAGTAGATTGCTTAGGCTTCTCATTTCGGTTTTTCCTATTGAAATATCCGCCAGTTCAAACTGAGCTTTGGTAAAAATCACTTGATTATTACCTGTCGGATCACTTGAAGATTCCGCTGATTCAGTTACTACTGATGCTTGATTTTCATTATTATTACTTTCACAGGCCATGAAAACATTCATAGCTATGACCATTAGCATGGTATTTTTTATATTGATTTTCATTTTTCTATATTTTATCGTTAATTCACTGACTACCTTATTCCTAACAGCTGTTCTATTTCAATAACTATCTGATTGTTTTGCCATACGGTGTTTAGATACTCCTGCTGTATGTCAATTGCCAGCGTGAGATTTACAAGCTGCTCACTGTATGAAATCTCACCACTCTTAAAGCTTAGTTCAGAATTGGAGATTATGAGATCAGCCTGAGGTAATGCCTCTCCTTCAAAGTAGTTTAGTGAACTTTGTAGTTTGTTATACTCTTGCACCAATGAGCTCAATTGTCCTCTTAGTTGTGTCTCCGCAAGGTCAACTGTTGAACTTGCTATCTCCGAATTTATCTTCGCTGCGTTGATCTTAGCTTTATAACCACCGGGGAAAATTGGTATAGAAACACCAAGGGTAAAAAATCCAAATCGATCTGAGCTATTAAAATTATAATCAACACCATCATAATTAGCAGCTCCATTATAGGTTTGACTCGCATAACCAATCATAAGATCCGGAAACATTTTATTCTGCTCAACTTTTACCTGCTGGGTACTAATTGCTACGTTTTGTTTTAGATAATCCAACATCGGATTCTGACTTATTGCAGATGTATCTGACAGTAGCCCTGTCATACTTTCTTTTTTGAGACCACTATTGTTGATTTCAAACTTTTCGTTAGTATTCAATAAAACAGCTAAAGACGTTTTTGCTATCTCCAGATCAGCATGAAGTTGTTTGAGCTTGTTTCTCACACGCATAGACTGGGTACTGGCAGCTACCCGCTCCAGGTTTGTTGACTCACCTGTTTCGTATCTGGCTTTGCTATACCGACTCAAACCACTATAAATGCTATCCTGTTTTTCATACAGGCGAATCTGTTCCTGCACAAAAACAATTCGCATGAAGGCATACTTAACATCAGATACCAACACATTCTCATCTATGGTCTTTGCATATTCGCTTGCCCTCACTTTTTCCTTGCCTAGTTTAGACTGGGCACTGTAAAGTGTTGGGAAATTGATCCTCTGCGTTACATTGAAAAGATTGTCCTGTATCGTTGGGTTACTTACCACTCCTTGCGAATACGATACATCCGTTTTAGGAATTGTCACGGCTCCCTTTTTGAGAGCGATGGCTTCCTCCACCCTTGAATTAGCTATTTTCATGGAATGGTTATTCTCAATGGATATTTCAATAGCCTGCTCCATAGTTAAACCAGACGTATTTATTGCTAATGAATCCTGAGCTTTTAGATTCTGCGTCATTATCATTCCTCCTAATACTAAAATTACACTTAATGCTTTTGAGCCCTTTAGCTTGATTTTAGTATTACTGAAATAGATATAAAGAACCGGAAGTACGATGAGTGTTAATAAGGTTGCTGTAAGCAGCCCACCTATTACCACTGTAGCCAATGGCCTCTGTACTTCAGCACCAGCAGTTGATGAAAGTGCCATCGGCAAGAAACCCAGAGACGCTACCGCAGCTGTCATGAGTACGGGTCTTAACCTTACTCGGGTACCTTTCAAGACTCGCTCATATATGTCTGAAACGCCTGACTTTTCTAGTCTATTGAACTCTGCAACCAGTACGATACCATTAAGTACAGCAACACCAAACAAAGCGATAAACCCAACACCAGCTGAAATACTAAAAGGCATATCTCTTATTATTAGAGCAAAAACACCTCCTATGGCTGATAAAGGAATTGCTGTAAAAATCAACAGGCTTTGTTTGACTGACCCGAATGTGAAATACAATAAAACCAGTATCAGAAGTAAGGCCAATGGCACTACAATAGCCAGCCTTTCGCTCGCACGTTGCAAGTTTTCAAACTGTCCACCATAAGTCACATAATACCCTGCGGGCATATTTACCTTTTCAGAAATGACCTTTTGAATATCAGAAACAATGCTTTGTACATCTCTGGTTCTTACATTAAACCCAATTGTTACTCTTCGTTTTGCATTGTCTCTCTGAATCTGAACAGGGCCAGGTTCAAAGTTGATGTTTGCCACCTCACGCAAAGGAACGGCTCCTCCATTTGGGTTATCAACGTATAAATCCTGCACATCGGAAATATCCGTTCTATGCCCTTTATCCAATCTTACGACTAAATCAAATCGTCTTTCCCCCTCATAAACAAGACCTGCAGTTTTACCTGCAAATGCAGTAGCAATAGTCTGATTAATGCTTTCTACATTCATCCCATATTCTGCTATTTTATCCCTGTCTAATTCTATTTGGATTTGGGGCAGACCAGTGATTTCTTCCACATACAAATCTTCAACCCCTTCTATTGATTTGATATTTTTCCCAACTTTATCAGCCAGCTCCGAAAGCATGTTAAGGTCTTCTCCATAGATTTTAATTACCACATCCTGTTTTGCTCCTGTAAGTAATTCATTGAATCTCATTTGAATAGGTTGCTGGAAACCGAATGTAGCATTGGGAATTACCGCTAATGATTGCTGCATTTTTTCTGCTAATTCTTCTCTGGTTTCTGCACTTACCCATTCATCCTTTGGCTTTAGAATGATCATCATATCACCCGCTTCTATAGGCATGGGGTCGGTAGGGATTTCACCAGATCCTATTTTATTTACTACTTGTAATACTTCGGGATATTCTCTTAAAATAATCTCTTGAGCCTTTTTTGAAACTGCTATAGATTGTTGTAATGAACTCCCTACAGGTACTCTGGTTTCGACTGCAAAATCACCTTCATCCAACTGAGGTATAAACTCACCACCCATTCGGCTAAATGTGAATAATGTTATGATAAACAGTACCACTGCGATTCCTACGACCAATCCTTTCTTATGAATAGCCCTTTCAATAACGGGTTGATAAATTCGCTGAAAGAAATCCATCATCTTATCAGAGAAGTTTCGCTTATGTGCCGTTTTTTTACTCAGCACTAAAGCAGACATCATTGGAACGTATGTCAACGACAGTATAAAGGCTCCCAGAATTGCAAATGATACAGTCTGTGCCATTGGAGTAAACATTTTTCCTTCTACGCCCACCAATGCCCAAAGAGGGAGGTAAACGATCAAAATGATAATTTCTCCAAAAGCTGCTGATGTCCTGATCTTACTTGATGATTCAAATACCTCATGATCCATTTGATCCCGGGTGAGCATGGCACTTCCTGCATACTTTTTCTTGCTAGTATTAACTCCGTGCAATACAGCTTCAACAATAATGACAGCTCCATCCACAATAAGGCCAAAGTCAATTGCACCCAAACTCATTAGATTACCTGAAACACCGAATAGCCGCATCATGCCAAGAGCAAACAACATTGCGAGCGGGATTACAGAAGCTACCACAAAACCACCTCTCAGATTACCAAGGAAAAGGATGAGGATAAATATGACAATTAAAGCTCCTTCCGCTAGGTTCTTAACCACAGTTGAAATAGCACTATCAACCAATTTCTTCCTGTCCAAAAATGGTTCAATAGTAACTCCCTCTGGTAATGTGGTTTTAATCTGCTCGATTTTCTCCTTGACGTTACTTATTACTGCTGATGAATTTGCTCCTTTGAGCATCATTACTATTCCTGTTACCACTTCTCCTTTGGCATTGCGTGTAGCCGCACCGTACCTTACACTATGCCCAAACTGAACAGAGGCAATGTCTCTTATCAATACCGGAGTTCCTTTTACATTTGACTTGACGACTATTTTGTCAATCTCATCGAGGTTTTTTACCAGGCCTTCACTTCTAATGAAATAAGCATTAGGATTTTTGTCAATGTATGCTCCACCTGTATTTTGATTATTAGTTTTGAGTGCCTCGAACACCTCATTAATACCTATATCAAAGCTCCTGAGCTTATCAGGGTTTAAGGCAATTTCATATTGCTTAATATAGCCTCCAAAACCACTTACTTCCGCTACTCCTGGAGTACCAAGAAGTTGGCGTTTAATAATCCAATCTTGAATGGTTCTTAGTTCAGTAGCATCGTACTGATCTTCAAACCCCGGCTCAGGACGAACGACATATTGGTATATTTCACCAAGTCCTGTAGTAACAGGAGCCATTTCAGGCTGACCAACTCCCTCTGGGATTTCTTTACCAGCTAAGGATAGCCTTTCCTGTACTTGTTGCCTCGCCCAATAGAGATCGGTACTTTCTTCGAAAACAATAGTAACAATGGAAAGACCAAATCTGGAAAATGACCTCATTTCCTTTATTTCAGGAATAGTCACCATGGTTTGTTCTACCGGAAAAGTTACTAACTGTTCCACCTCTTGTGCTGCCAGGGTGGGTGACACTGTGATTACCATCACTTGATTGTCGGTAATATCGGGCACGGCATCTATTGGCAACTTTGTCAATGAATAGCCTCCCCAACCGATCAATGCTAGTGTGAATAATCCGATAATGAGTTTATTCTTTATCGAAAATTTTATAATGTTATCTAACATGATTTTTAATTACATGAATAATTCTATGATTACTTAATTCCTCAGAAAAGAGAAAGAGAAGAGGTTAGCGGGAAATAACAGCTCGGTATGTTGAGCAATTAAATCCTAACGAAAAATATCTGAGCACTCACTATTGAAGCAGCAACTTTTGTAACTAGCATGCAAAGTGTGAAAGCATTTAGATATTGCATAGCATTATACTTTTTGCGACATAAGAATTATGACACAAAAAGGGTGTTAGCTATTCATAGTAACCTCTTATGAAATAAATAAAAACGGAGGTCCTCTTAGTGTGAGTCCTGAGGAATGAGGGGAAAGAGTTCTCCCATCTTTATGACCTGCCCAAACTTGAGTGGCAAGTTTTTCTGGCCAGATTTCAATTGATGAAATAGCATCAATATAAAATACAGCAACATTAATATGTCGCGTATCAGCACCATTTAATTGGGCTAATTCATGAGAATGAGAGCTGTGAGAATGATTCTCAATTAACTGATGTAAAAATGTTAATTCATGGACAGAAATATTCTTTTCTTCCAGATGGTCATCATCATGGTGTTCATGGTGCTCTGAAGAAGCTCGTACTACTGTATCAAGGTCGTCATGCGAGTGGTGGATATGGGGTACAGCGTTCTGAAGTGTAATCAGGCTGACTACACTTAACAAAAACAAAGCCTTTAACTTTAAATACCTTCGCATAATTTAAACAAAAATAACCCGTGGTGCATTATTAAGTGATTTGAATTTTAAGGTTATTAATATTCCTGTTGAATTCAAATTTATTGATTAATTGAATCAAAGTTAGGGAAGTAATTTTAGAAAGAATTCTAGTTTTAAACCCTGTAAATGTTTTAGCGTAATTTCTACGAATCATAAACTGATCACACAATTGCGAAAACAATGTTTCGATACGTTTTCTAGTTTTTCTAAACACATAAGGTTGTTTTTGAAAACCTTGTTGATTACTTCTCATGGGTATTTGTAAATTGATGTTGGCTGTTTCAAACAGATCCAATTGTTCTTTTTGGCTTACATACCCTTTATCACCAAGTAGCACACAATCAGAAAGTTGCGTTTTAATATCTTTCAAATAATGAATATCATGAACCGAAGCTTTGGTGATATCTACGCTTTTAAAAACACCTTGAACAGAGCATACCGCATGAAGTTTATAACCATAATAGTAAAGTTGCTGTGATGCACAAAACCCTTTATCAGGTGAAGAATGAAAGGATTCTTTACAAATTTTTGACCTAGAACTTCTGGCTAATTTACAGGCTTCCAAGGGCATGGAATCAACAATGAAATATCCTTCAAATTGGTTAAATTTTTCTGATAGGGTAAATCTGATTTGTTCCATAAACTCAGCTAGATTTCTTTTCCTTCTGTTGTAAACACTTCGGTCAATGAGGTTCTTGAATTGTATTCCATTCAATACTCGAAATAGTTGATGCTCACTATCGATACTCATAAATTGAGCAGTGAAATCAATAGCAACAATCTCTAAATCAGATAGTTTTGGTTTTCTTTTTTGAAGAAAGTAGGAATCATAAGGGAAATTGGTTCTTAAAACTTTAAGAATTTTATCGTAATTTGCTTGAAAGTTGTGCATGCTTATTGTTTTGTCGTTACTACAATAAGTTACTGATATTCAGTGAATTGCACAACTTTTATCTCTTGTTTATTAATGCACCACGGGTAAAAATACTATATTAATATTAGCTAACCAATTTCACACTCCGAAATTCTTATCCACACCCGTATGCTTCCAGTAGGTTCATTGCATTCGTTCGTACCTCACTCTTTTCATTCACCCACTTTCTGCACCGCACAGCAAGAGCATTCCTTCATTCCTTTTCGTTGCACTCCAATTCATTCAGTCACGCACTTACTTTTCCCAACGCACACCCCAACGCAGGTAAAGCGGTGTTCGTCAATCGTTCCGTTTTGTTCCGCAAAAACATATCTGCAAGGGTAAAATGTACTCCCTTCGGTCGCCCTTGCATATACCGTTCACTTACCAGGTGGTTTGTGCTCCAGTAGGTGCTCACCACCTGCCGTTCACTTGTTTTGCTACACACACTACTCTCAATCCTCACTTGCAGCTACTTCATCCCCCCAAACCCCAATAAGGTGTTCGCTGTACTCACAGAAGAATAAAATTGGGGGTCTGTCGCTGCATGTGTTTTTGCTCGCCTGCGGGTCGCTGCGGGCTGATCGGGCTGTCATGATTTTTGCAGTTAATCCAGTGCCTACAGTAGCTTCATTTCAGTCTCTCGTTCCTCTTTCCTTTCATTCAGCCACTTTCAGCACCCCACACAAGAGTAGCTCATTCTCTTCACTTCACGAGCCGACACAGTTCCATTTCGCAATCCGTCTGTTATGCCTTCAGTTAGTATTTGGTGGATTGATTAAGATGTCAAATACTCCAACACTAATAACAGCCAGTAATTGCTTCATTCCACCCAACAAATCGTTCCGTTCCGTTCAATCGCTACCCTTGCCTTTCCCGACCCTAAAGCAAAAAATCACGCCAGCCCTGCCGTAAACGGTAGCTGTCTGCCGCCCTCATTCTTCGGGCTTTTGCAGCCACCACCCTTGCTCCACTCGCAGGCGGCTCGCATAAATGGCTACGCCTTAGTTTACCTGCGTTTCGCTTTATCCACCTCGCTATACATTCATATTTCTATATTTAAGTATTTGCTTAAATATTAAACTATTTTTCCTTTCTTTGCGTTTGTTTAAGTAATCACTTAAATACAATTAAGGATGACAAAATCGTGTATTAGGGTTTATGCTGATGTTGAACAAATCAAACAGTGTAAACAGGATATTGAAGGTGTAGATAAGGCAGTAAGCCGACTTTCAAGAGCGTTAAATCTTGCTGGAAATGAGGTGCGACTTAAAATTCTGTTTCTTTTGGATAAGGAAACCAAGATGTGTCCATGTGATTTGAGTGACATTCTTGGAATGACAGTACCAGCCATTTCACAACACTTGAAAAAACTTAAAGACGCTGGAATGGTTGAGACAAACAAAGTTGGTCAAACCGTATTCTATTCTATTGCGGAATCAAATGACCTCATCCTCAAACCAATCTTCAAACTTCTCGAACCTGAAAAAGTAATTGCATCATGACAAAGAAGAAATCAAATGGTCTTGCCTTTACAAGTTTATTAACAGCAGTCAGTGCATCACTATGTTGTATTACTCCAGTATTGGCTTTACTAGCAGGATCAAGTGGAGTGGCTGTAACATTTTCATGGTTAGATCCCTTTCGCCCTTGGCTCATAGGTATCACAGTTGTAGTACTTCTATTTGCATGGTATCAAAAACTAAAACCTCGCACTATTGGAGAAATAAATTGTGCTTGTGAAGATGATGAAAAGCCTTCTTTTTGGCAATCCAAGAAATTTCTTGGTATTGTAACAGTATTTGCAGCGGTAATGTTGGCATTCCCTTATTATGCTGATGTCTTTTATCCTGAAACTAAACTGTCGGAATCTAAAAATATCAATCTGGAATCTACTTATGAAATTAACATTACTGGAATGACCTGTACTGGCTGTGAAGAACATGTGAAACTTGAAATTGGAAAACTACCTGGTATTTCAGGTTTAGAGGTTTCCTATGAAAAAGCGAATGCAGTGGTAATTTTTGATGAATCTAAAACAGACATTGAGAAAGTAAAATCGGCCGTTGACAAAACAGGTTACAAAGTAGAATCGGTAAACAAATCAAAATGAGTGGAGTAGTCCTTAAATCAACAATTACTTGCCCTAAATGTGGACATGAAAAAGAAGAAATCATGCCTACAGATGCGTGTCAGTATTTCTATGAATGCGAAAATTGTAAGGAAGTACTTAAACCTTTACAAGGTGATTGTTGCGTTTACTGCTCTTATGGCACAGTGGCTTGCCCACCAATCCAAGAAGGCGGTAAAAGTTCATGTTGTGGGTAAATCAGACAATAAAAACACCAACATAGCACAAAGTTACAGGCATGCGGATGTGAGCGTTTGCAAGGGTTCGCTACGCCTGTTTCAAAAAAATCTCCATCCCTTCGGGTAGTATTTTTTCTTCACAGCCCTTGCCTCAATCACACCGTCCTGTGGTCATGGCACCATGTTTAAGTTATTATTTAGAGTTCGTTTCGGTAGCAGGTGGCTACTGGCGGGCGTTCGTACTTCTGGTTGTCCATTCTTCATGGGCATTGTTCGGTGTGGTGTAGTTGATTACACTATTCGGCTCTTTTGGTTAGAGCTTAGTTTCTCAGAGCTGCCCTTTTAGGGTGGCTTTTTTTGTCCTTTCCGGAAGGATAGAATTGAAGACAATAAAAAAAATGAGACAAGCAAAATTAGGTGGGTTCCCACATGCCCAACGCACGATAGGTTTGTCAAGGTCAAGCCCTTCGGGTTTTGATAAAAATCTCCACCCTCTGGGTAGTATTTTTTCCAAAAACCTTGTCAACCCTGCTCCACCCACCTTTTCAAAAGCTTTCTCTTTTCTTTTTTTCCCTTTTTTCTTTTCTCTTTTAAAAATGTATGTGCGGAGCGTAGCGAGCAAAATTTTAATGGCTCACTATATGAAAAAGCACCGTATCAAATCCCACAGACAGGACATGACTTACAATCAACCCCACTTCTTTATCCTGAATAAAGGTCTGAACAGCGGGAAACCACTCAATACCCCTTGCCCGAATTGCTTTGTATGTATTGCAGAAAATGAAGCAGACAGAGAATTTCTGTATTGGCTCTGCTTTGGATTGTGGAGGTCAAAATCATTCCATCTCTATTTGAAAGGTTCTGTGATTCCATTCATAACTATTGGTGAGATCCGAAAGGTTATAGGAGAGAGTGAAGCTAAAGCAAGCATAAAGAAACAAGCATTTGATAAGTCGATTCAGGCACTAAAACTATTGGATGTCAACGAGCAAAAAATCAAGCTTACTTTAAAAATGATAGATACTGCAAGGCAGTCAATATTCCACAACCTAATGAAGGAATCAGGGACAGGTTAACTCCTTGTCCTGACAAAAGAACAGGGCAACAAAGGCAAAATAAAGCACACCAAAGCAACAGCAACTTAGAGTGAATCTTCGACTGTTTCTTGTAGTATTTTAGATGGTGAAGGGCAAATCCATGGTAAGTCCGTGTCAAGTCCAAGCAAATGTTTAACCCCTAAAAAATCGTAAAAAGATGGGAAAAATTAATCAAGGTATTCTCGGTGGTGTCTCAGGACAGGTTGGGAATGTAATCGGTGGAACTTGGAAGGGCATCGATTACCTTAGAATCAAACCTTCCAGTGTAGCGAACCCAAGAACTGAAGGTCAAGTTGACCAGCGTTCAAAGTTCTCAATTATATTGAAGTTCTTGCAGCCAATGACAGACTTCCTTAGAGTTGGTTTTAAGCAGTATGCCAACAAGATGACCCAATTCAATGCGGCCATGTCATACAACCTGAATAATGCCATTACAGGAGCTTACCCCAACTTCATGGTAGACTATGCAAGTGCATTGGTTACAAGAGGCAACTTGACTGGTTCTGCGAATGGTGCAGCTTCTTCTCCAAGTGCTGGAAACGTAGAAGCTACCTGGACAGACAATTCAGGAAGTGGTAGTGCTCAAGCAACGGATAAAGCTCTGATTGCTCTTTTGAATACCACAAGAGGTGAGGCAGTTTTCACAACTGCGGGACCAGCAAGATCAGTTGGTACAGCAACCATTCCAGTGCCTTCTGAGTACTCAGGAGAAGACGTTGAAGTCTTCTTAGGGTTTGTGTCAGAAGACGGAACTAAAGTTGCTAACAGCTCTTATTTAGGCTCTGTAACAGTTGCGTAAAGCGATTGGTGTTTTCGATAAAAACCGCTTCCTTTGTGAGGCGGTTTTTTTATGTCCGCTCCGCTCCATTTTTCCTTTCTTATCCCTTATTTTGCTATTACTCAGCTATTTCTGTTGCTAATTCGTTTCTGCTACTTTAGCAACGTGCTGACATACAGTAAGTTAAATTAATCTCAAATATTTTGTATCGGTAAATAATCCTGCAAACACACACCACTAAAAACAAACAAAAACAAGATTTAAAGGGTACTATCTATTTTTAGTTTCCTTTCATATGCCTGTGTTTGTAATGTCTTATTACCATTATTTCTAGTTTTTGTCTGAAAATTAGAAAATCACTCACCCCTAGCCAAATTATATGGCTTAACATATAAAAAATAAGATTTAACACATGATTATATGTATTTAAATATAATTCACTAAATTTACATAGTTTTATATTCAAAAGCATATAATGAAAACACTAGCAGACTTTGTAAAAGGACGTAGAAAGGAAGCCAATCTAACCCAAGAGGAGTTTGCTGAACGTTCGGGTGTTGCCCTTACAGTTATTCGCAAGATTGAACAAGGGAAAACCAATATGAACCTTGATAAGGTAAACTTAGTGCTGCGTATGTTTGGCCATGAGCTTGCTCCCGTTAACAGTAAAGAACTGAATAAATGAGACAAGCAGACATCTACTATAAAGAATATTTAGCTGGTTTACTTACTGAGACAGATGAAGGAGAATATGTGTTTCAGTATAACGATAAATATATCGAGCAACACCCAAATTCGTTCCTCACCTTCTCTATGCTTGTAACTGATAAGCTTTATACAGAAAAAAGACTCTTCGCTTTTTTTGAGGGACTAATTCCTGAAGGTTGGCTATTAGACATTGCTTCAAAAAACTGGAAGATAAACCCAAATGACAGAATGGGCTTACTCCTGGCCTGTTGTCAAAATTGTATTGGAGCTGTAAGTGTTATTCCTAAAAATGATGGCAATGATTAAAAGGTGTTTATACTGTTATAAGGCACTGGATAATGGGGATTTTCATCCAGCATGTAGCAAAGCTTTCTTTGGTACGAAAGAAGCACCCATTATTACTTATTCATTGAGTCAGATGAGTGAGTTAGCTAAAAATGTAGTAGAAAGAAGTGTTACTGTACCAGGGGTTCAACCTAAACTTTCGATGTCTTTAGTAAATCAAGCTAAAGACAATACGGATCAAAGACTTACAGTAGTTGGGGCATTAGGAGGTAACTACATTTTTAAACCACCTTCAGAAGATTTTCAAGAGATGCCAGCCAATGAGCATTTGACCATGAGAATTGCTGAGTCTTTTGGAATACGAACAGTACCTTCTAGCTTAATTCGTTTACAGTCGGGGGAGTTATCCTATATCACAAAGCGAGTTGACCGAACTGAAAAAGGTGACAAGCTTCATATGCTCGACATGTTTCAAATAACAGAAGCATTTGACAAATACCGCAGTTCCATGGAACGTGTAGGGAAAGCACTAAGTGAATATTCCGACAACCCACTTCTTGATAAAGTGTTCTTCTTTGAGTTAACCTTATTCAGTTTCCTCACAGGGAATAATGATATGCACTTAAAGAATTTTTCCATGATTGAGTCTCCATCAGGTTGGGTACTCTCTCCTGCTTATGATTTACTCAATGTTGCAATCGTTAACCCTGACGATGAAGAGGAATTAGCTCTTACCCTACAAGGAAAAAAGAAAAAACTCAAAAGAGAACATTTTGAGCAATTGGGGAAAGACTTAGAACTTACTTCTAAACAGTTAGAAGGTGTTTTTAAACGTTTCCAAAAGAATAAGCCTAAAGCATTAAAGCTTGTTGATCAGTCTTTTTTATCTAACAAAATGAAAGGCGAATACACTCTTCTTCTGGAAAATAGATATTCTATTATCTATCCAAGCAAAGGAAACTAAATACTAGGGGGAGAAAAGAAGAGAAATTATCGGAAGTTAAAAGAAAGAAAAAATAGTTCTATCTCGATTCATCGTAATTAAATAACTGAAATTCAATACTTTAAATTCAATTTGAGCCGATTAGTTAACTTATTCGGCTCATTAACCCTTATTTTTTGAGCCGAATAATCACTATATTTGGCTCATGGTTTATAACTGGCAACATAAAGAATGGCCTCAATACACTTACGACACCGATAACGTAGGGAATCCCCAACTTTCATTTGGAATAAAATCAGGTGAAATGTCGGGATTGATTGCAGGATTGCCTGAAGAACATCAAAACGAAACGATTATTGAGTTGATGGTGGCAGAAGCCATCAAAACTTCAGAAATAGAAGGCGAATTTTTAAGTCGCAATGAAGTGATGTCCTCCATTAAAAAAAACTTGGGAGTTCATGATCAGCATCCCCGACAAATTAAAGATCACCGGGTAAAGGGTATTGCGCAGTTGATGGTTAGCATTCGGAAGACGTATGCGGAACCACTAACCGTGCAAATGTTATTTGATTGGCACCAAATGCTTTTATTGGGCAACAAATACATTAAAACAGGACAATGGCGCACCCACTCCTCTCCCATGCAGGTAGTTTCCGGAAGCGTGGGAAAAGAAACGGTTCATTTTGAAGCGCCTCCATCGGCTCAAGTTCCTGAAGAAATGGAACGTTTCATAAGCTGGTACAATGCTACCGCTCCCGGTAAAGCGCAAGCCATCCATAACCCTCTCATTCGTGCTGCAATCACAC
The DNA here is from genome assembly GCA_963849955.1 of uncultured Cytophagales bacterium. Taxonomy (GTDB): domain Bacteria; phylum Bacteroidota; class Bacteroidia; order Cytophagales; family JAAEPT01; genus CAWFGW01. Next base: position 81,282 of record CAWKJU010000019.1, read on the forward strand.
ACTGGTATTTTGAATCCATCCATCCTTTTGAAGATGGAAACGGACGAATTGGACGAGCTCTTTCAGAAAAAGCGTTATCACAGGGGTTAGGGCAACCCGTTTTACTCAGCCTCTCAAGCAGCATGGAAGCCCACAAAGACACCTATTATAAGTCGCTCAAGCAAGCGCAACGTACTTTAGATCTTACTAAATGGATTAACTACTTCACCAAAACAGTACTTTCCGCACAAGTGGAGGCTGAAAAAATCATTCATTTTTCTTTACAGAAAACCCGGTTTTTTGACCGTTACAACAACCTGCTCAACAATCGCCAACTAAAAGTGATTACCCGAATGCTGGAAGAAGGACCAGCAGGTTTTGAGGGCGGTATGAGCGCAAAGAAGTACATGGCCATTTCAAAAACTTCAAAAGCCACCGCCACCCGCGATTTGCAAGCTTTAGTGGAATGGGGTGTTTTTATTGCACAAGGTGGTGGGCGGAGTGTGCGCTACGGGTTGAAAATTGGGTTATTGTAAATGATATCATCAGGGATAAAGTCTAAACTACTTTTTGTAGAAGAATGTATGCAATTGATCTTTTTTGATTGTAAGTCTGGATAAAGCTTTAAATTATAATTATATCATCGTCACATAAGGGATAAGAGAGGATTGAATTAAACTACCTCATTCCATTTGTGGGCAACATACAAAACATCTCGTTTTATAGTGATCTTTATCATTACATCCCCTATATTACTCCTTTTATTTCTTGATAAAATTTAAACTATATAAAGCTAAATAATCAATCGAATAAAAGAAGTACTTGAAAAGCAAGGCAGAAGCCAAAGATGGTTGGCTAAGGAAATTAACAAGAGTTACAACATGGTCAATGCATATGTTCAAAATAGGCAACAACCAAGACTAGAAGTATTAGTGGAAATTGCTAATGCTCTTAATGTCGACATTAAAGAATTAATTACAAGTACCAAATAGAATAATGATTGAAACAAATATATTAAAACACGAATCAGACGTTTGGAAAACAGCCGATTTACTTATTGGTGCTGGTATCAAGCAGAGTGATTTCCCTAAATACATGATGCCCTACTTTGCTCTACTTATGGTCGAGAGTAGATTAATAAGAGAGGCAAGAAGATTAGAAGAAGAAATTGGAAAAGACAATTTAGAAGACTTTGTGGAAGAATTTCAACTCGCAGGGTTGGGATACAATGACTACATTATACGTCAAGGAAAATCACTCAAAGACATCTGCAAAAACGATAAAGCATTTGATTCTGATTTTCACCTCTACCTGAAATCATTCGACCCGGAAACCAAATACTTATTAGGAGTAGATAAAGGAACGGAGGAAGAAAAGTTTCTGGACATTTCAGGAATTAGTGGACAACTCAAAAAGAAGAGAATCTTATTTGAGACTGTGCAAGCATGGAGCGAAATAGACCTTACTCTATTCAACAACTCTGAAATCACCACTCTTGAAGAACACATTAAAAGAAGGTGGGCAGATATTTCAGCAGAAACAGCAGGAGAGCAATATACCCCGGATGATATTATATCCTTAATTACTGAAATCATCGCTTGCAGGCTTGAAGACAATGGTAAGTTCCTGACAATTTATGATCCTACGTGTGGTGGAGGCAACCTGCTTTTTGGTGTGGAGGATAAAATCAAAGAAGTACTTCCTTCAAGGCATACAGCTACTTTTGGTGAAGATTGGAACGACATGTTATATGCATTAGCTAAAATAGAAAGTCGATTTAGAGTAGGATCAACAATCGAACATGGTAACACACTGACCGATATTCACTTTATAGAAAAAAGATTTGATATTGTCGTAGCCAACCCACCCTATGGTGTGGATTGGAAAGGTTATCAAAAGGACATCAAAAACGATACTACAGAACGTTTTGTGGCTTTGCCATCTATTTCAGATGGTCAGTTCCTTTTCACCCAGCACATTCTTTACCAATTGGCCAATGATGGCCTTTCGGTTGTAGTTCATAATGGTTCCACCCTTTTTAGTGGTGATGCAGGTAGTGGAGAAAGCAATATCCGAAAACACTTCTTTGACAATGATTGGGTTGAAGCCATTATACAGATGCCTACTGATGAATTTTTCAACACAGGCATCTACACTTACCTCTGGATTTTCAACAAGAACAAGCCAGCCGATAGAAAAGATAAAGTAATGCTCTTGAATGCCAGTGAGCTTTATGAAGGCTTAAAGAAAAGTAAGGGTAAGAAGCGTAAGCAGATGAACTCTGACAATAGAGCTGAGATAGTAAAAGCATTCACAGAGTTCAAAGACAATGACTTCTGCAAAGTATTCGACAAATGGCACTTTTACTACAACCGTCAAAGCATTATGCTTACCAATGTGGATGAAAACGGCAAACACATTGAAATGCCAGTCAAAGAGAACAAAGAGGGTGAAAAAGTAGAAGCCAAATCCATCAAGCTAACCCCTTTGAAAATCACAGTTAATTCGGATACTGATCCAATCGAAATAAACGAATTTGATATTACAGATTTCAATAAAGAGAAGTTTAGTAGCCTTCAAGACCGCTTTGAGAATGAAGTAAAACCAATGATTGCTGCACTGGACTACAAGGAGCAAAACTTGAAAGTGAGTGCCAAAAAAGTGACCTATCGGTATGATCAAGATAAAGACACCATAATTGAAGAAGTAGCAGGAAAGCAAACCGAGTTAGGTTGTGGTAAAATAGTGATCAGGTCAGCTTATAAGAAGCCTACCAAATCCAAAGGAGCATCAATAGCTATTTCAGTAGAGCTAACCAAAGACCTTCAAAAAGACTATGAGATTATACCCTACTCACCTGATGAAACTGAAAACCAACAATGGATTGCTGATTTTATGGCAAAGTATATCACCAAGCCTTTTGAGTATGTGGACAATGTAGTTGGTGTTGAGGTCAACTTCAATAAGGTGTTCTATCAACCTGAGAAACTTAGAGAGGTTACTAGGATAAATGCAGACATTGATGCATTAGAAAACGAATTGGCAAACCTTGAATCGCAATTAGCAATATGACTAAATATGCATCATATAAAATGAGTAACATTGATTGGATGGATTCAGGTTCTCAAATACCATCTAATTGGTCGATTAAAAGAGTTAAGGACTTAGGCGAATATCGAAGTGGAGATTACATTAACGCTTTAGAGTTTGATTCAGAAAATCTTTATCCAGTATATGGCGGTAATGGTTTCAGAGGGTTTGCTCAAAAATTTAATCATGACGGTGAATACATACTCATTGGACGACAAGGTGCATTATGTGGTAATATTAATTATGCAACAGGTAAGTTTTGGGCTACAGAACATGCTGTAGTAGTCTATAAAAAGAGGGATTATGTGACTTATTGGCTTGGAGAACTGTTTAAGGTAATGAACTTCAACCAATATTCTTTATCTGCTGCACAACCTGGTTTGGCAATTGATAGATTAAGGAGGTTGGAATTACCAGTGCCCCCAGTAAACGAACAGACCGCTATTGCCGAGTATCTCAGCTCAAAAACTCAAGCCATCGACAAGAAGGTAAGCTTATTAGAAAAAAAAATAGGCTACTATCAGGAATTAAGAAAAAGCCTGATTAACGATACTGTTACACAAGGGCTAAATAGGGCAGTTACCCTTGAGCAAAACGAACTTGGATTCAAAACACCTACCAGTTGGCACAAATACAGATTGAAGGATTTGGGTAAGCTATTCAGTGGTTTATCAGGTAAAAGCGGAGACGATTTTAACCAAGATGATAACCCTAACAATAAAGGGTTCATTCCATTCACCAATATTGCCAATAACACCTATTTGAAGAGAGACCATTTAGGTACAGTGGTAGTAGCAGAAGGAGAAAGACAGAATAAGGTAAGAAAGGGAGATATATTCTTTTTGATGAGTTCTGAGGGCTATGAAGATATTGGCAAAACGGCAGCACTAGCAGAGGATATTGAAGAAACATACCTTAATAGTTTTTGCAAAGGCTACCGGGTAAACCCACGCAAATGCAATCCTTTTTTCCTCAATTATTTAATGCTGTCTGATTATTACAGGCAGTTGCTCATTATAGAAGGAAAAGGCTTTACCCGAATCAATTTAAAGATGGAGAAAGTCAATGATTTTTTAGTTTACATCCCAGATTCATTGACGGCACAAGAAGAAATAGTCCAGTTCCTTGACACTAAGCTGGATACCATTACCAAGATTATTAAAAACGTACAAACCCAAATCACTACCCTTAAAGAGCTTCGTAAGACGCTTATTAATGATGTGGTTACGGGTAAAATCAAAGTAACAGCATAGACTATGAAGACAGAAATTATATCCTCACTCACAAAGACTTTTGAAGATTATTCCAATACCACTGAAAGCGGTGTGGAGTTCTGGTTGGCAAGAGATATCCAGCACCTTTTGGGCTATTCTAAATGGGATAATTTTCTCAAAGTAATCAACAAAGCAAAAACAGCCTGCGAGACCAGTGATAATGACATTGACGACCATTTTGCTGAGGTCGGGAAAATGGTCAGTTTAGGTTCGGGTTCGCAGCGGGAAGTACAGGACTTCATGCTCACAAGATACGCTTGTTATCTCATAGCCCAAAATGGAGACCCCAAAAAAGAAGCTATTGCATTTGCTCAAAACTACTTTGCTATTCAAACCCGAAAATTTGAGTTAATAGAGCAACGGATAAAAGATTGGGAAAGATTACAAGCCCGTACCAAACTATCGCTATCAGAGAAAGAGCTGAGCGGACTCATTTTTGAGCAGACAGGCAGTGATAAGAATTTTGCCATTATTAGAAGCAAAGGTGATGCAGCCTTGTTTGGCGGAAAAACCACCAAGCACATGAAAACCCGCTTGGGTGTTCCCGACAACAGACCTTTAGCAGATTTTCTTCCTACCATCACCATCAAAGCAAAAGACTTTGCTACGGAGATTACCATATTCAATACTAAGGATAAAGGATTGAATACAGAGGGAAAAATATCCAGTGAACATATCACCAACAATAAATCCGTAAGGAAAATACTATTGGAACGAGAGATTATTCCCGAAAACTTACCAGCTGAAGAAGACATCAAAAAACTGGAAAGGCGTGTAAAATCAGAAGAAAAGAAATTGGGCAAAGGTCCAAAGGGATTAAACCCAAAAAAGAAATAGTCCAATGAAGGAATTAGACTTACAAGATAAATACCTCATTCACTTCCTTTGCGAACGACCTGACGGTCTTCGCTACAAAGAAGCAAAGGCCAATACGGTATCGCCCAATTTCTTCATCATTGAGGACTTAAAGCACTTCATTTCTGAGACAGAGCTAAATAAGAGTAACTACAGAAAGTTGCTTAAAAAATTCCCAAGCGAAAAAGACCTACTCAATTCCTTTACCCAATTCTTGGATGAGAAAATAAAGTCATCCATGAACATGGCTATTTTCATCAATACAAACAAGTCGGTTACTTTTGAAGGTATTAAGCTGCATTTGTTTTATCCAAGTGGTAGTGAGTTTGAAGAGGACAACCTATTTGATCAGAACATATTCTCGGTAGTTCAGGAATTACCCTACACCTTCAGGTATGAAGGCAAACAGTATTTCTCGTTCCGACCTGACTTGTCCTTCTTTCTCAATGGAATCTTCTTAGGATATAGCGAATTAAAAAGCAATTGGACAAACCAAACTGCACAGAAAAACGGACGAAAGAAAGTCAGCAAAGATTACTTGAATGCAGTCCAGGAGTATTTGACAATCGCAAACAAGAACGACCTTTCACAAACCATCAGAAAGGACTTCCTGAAAATCTTTGAAAAGGCTATACACATTACCTCAACTGATATTTCAGATACGTTTGTCATTAGAAACATTGCCAGCCTATTTGACGAAATCAAAAACACAGTAGCCACTGGCAGCTATGATTTTGAACAATACGAAAAGAAGATCCTAAAGGACTTCAAACCATATCCACTCAAAAATAAGGATGCCTCCAAGACCGAGCGATTTGAGGAAGTTTTTAAAGCTCTGTATGACAAAAAGATGATAGAGAAAGAAATCCTCTATTATAATTTCATTGAGCGTGAACTCATTAAAAAGGAAGGGAGCAAAACCAAAGAATACAAACACAATGATGGAAGGCTAATAGGTCCCAGACCAAAACAGAAATTCGGTACTGACAAAGTACTTTCTAAAATCGGTGAGTTTCTGGAGCATGAGAATGAACCAGAATACTTCATTAAAAAATTAGAGGCTGAATTAAAAGCAAAAGGAATTGGCGAGAATCAAATCAAAGAACTAATTGCCAAACGCCAGAAGTATCAAAACAACAAAACGGTTTACTCCCTTCTCTTGCAGTATGCAGCAGGTTTTGGTAAGAGTAATATCATTGGCTGGACAGCACTACAGCTAAAAGACCTTCGTAAAGACGGTCTCTATGTCTATGACAAAGTAATGCTTGTAGTGGATAGGTTGCAGCTAAGAGATCAATTAGATTCAAAGCTACATAATATGAACATTCAAAAAGGGATGTTCATTGAAGCCACCGATAAGAAAACCTTTATTTCTGCATTGAGCAGCGATAAAAGAATTGTAGTAGTCAACCTGCAAAAGTTCTCGTCTATAAATAACATTCTGGATGAGGTGGTAGTAAAGCAGCTTTCATCCCTAAGAATTGCATTTTTGATAGATGAAATCCACAGAAGCAACAGTGGTGTACAACATGAAGAAATGATAAGTGTCTTTGATGAGCTACAAAGCAGCTTTGATCAAAGTAAGGCGTACCAAAAACAACATACAAAAAAGAACTTGATTGTCGGTTTCACCGCCACTCCAAGCGACCATACATTAGCCCGTTTCGGTGAGTTCAATAAGTATGCTGAATCAGAAAAAATATGGATTCCATTCGATAGCTATACCATGCGAGAAGCTATTGAGGACGGCTACATTCTTAACCCAATCAGAGGAATTGTACCTGTTTCCGCTAAGATGTTCTTTGAAGTGCCAGACAACGAACTGGAAGGCTTTGAAGGTGATATGGGATACGGCTTTGAAGAAATACCAGACGACACAGATACGGGTATTGATGAAGAGGGTAAGAAATATGCCATTCGTAAAAAGAAAATCTACTTCAATACTGAGCGTATAGAAGCCATATCAAAATTCGTAGTAGAGAGGCTACTATCCTCCGTTTACCACAATATTAGAGGTTATGGAAAAGCTATGTTGGCAGTGTCCTCCATTCCAGCAGCTATCAAATACAAAGGCTTTATTGATAAGTACTATGCTAAACTCACAGCCCAAAAGAAATATGAGAAATACGCTGACGCTCCTATTTACATCGTGTATTCAGATAGCCAGGAACACAGAAGTGCAAGCGGTTTAAATGGTGGGTTGAGTGAAGAAAAGGTATTGCAAAACTTCGCTATCAAGAAGAATGGTCTAATCATCGTAGTTGATAAGCTGCAAACTGGTTTTGATGAACCCAAACTGCATACCCTATTCTTAGATAAAGAAATTAGAGGTATTAATGCAATTCAAACCATTTCACGGGTAAACAGAACCACCAAATACAAGAACGATTGCAAAATCATTGATTTCTCATACAAGAATGTAAATGTCAAAAACATCAAAGCAGCTTTTGAGCATTTTAGTAATGTTGTCGTATCCGACTTTGACCCGTTAGGTGATGAAGACAAGTTGGTTGATTTGTACAAGGAGCTGAATACACACTCCATATTCAAAAAGTATTTCCCAATCTTCACAGCCTATCATACGACCAACCCAGACATATCACTAATAAGGGCTATTGAAGATGGTTTGGATGAGTATATCAGATCATCAAAGGAAGAGTCAAAGAAACTTAAAGACAAGGTGTTAGGATACTTCAAAATACTCAATCTCATTGAGTTTGTAATAGACTTAGACCCGAAATACAGTGAAGAGTTGCTGGTGCAGTTTTGGCGTAAATACAATATGCTTTACAACCAAATCAATAAGCAATCTGAGATTATTGATGATGTAGAGATTTACTTTGATAATCGAATTGGGATTGTTGCACCCGCTGAATATAAATCTAAAGAAAAGAAAAAGGTGTTAGATGATCCTAAGGGAGAATATGGTGCTAATAAATACAAATACAATATTCTTAAAGTAATCGAAAAACGTAATCAGGAGGAAGAAGCAATTGCAGAGCTAATTGTTGAATTTGAAGGTAAAATAACAGCTTTATTTGAGTTTATAAAGGCAGATGAAACAGGTCAACGATTAATTGCAAAAATCAATGATGATGGTTCTGCATTCTCCCAGGATGAGATTTATTCGGACTTTTCTAAGCTCTATAGGAAATACACAATTCGTAATAAAGAATTAGGTGATTTTTTTAAAAGGGAAACAAAAGACAACCTCAACCAATTGTGTGATGATTTTGAAAGAACGCTTGAACCCAATGGCAATACCAAAACAATCACAGAATATGCAGATGGTCACATATATTTAGACACGGAAGATTTTCTATTAGCGGAAGAGGTTTATGAGTCATTTAGAGTTTTCACTGAATCATTGGGATTCCAGATTACAGATGAAGGCACGTTTGAAAAAGGGTCTTGGATTAAAAAAGGCATAAAATCGGTTCAGGATTTTTTCAATAGTGATGAGGTTAAGAATGTTTACGCCCAAGGAAAAAGAAGTCTCGAATTAGTGCATATTGAAAAAGTACAAGCCGAAATTGATGTATTAAAGGTTGGTGCAGCAGCTCAGTTATTGACCAGTGTAAAAGACACCACCAATGTAGCTATGAAGCTTGGTTCCATTGTACTAATTAAAGCCGTGACTAATGGACAAGAACAGACATTGATATTTGACTTGACAGATGAACAACGACAGAATATTGAAAAGAATGGCTTTCTACTTAACCAACCACATGATTTATTAAAATACTTAACGGATAAAACTGACATGACTCATGGGTATTTACACTAATAAATAAGGGGAAATTAAATCCAATCAAAGAATCACCTTTCAAATTAGAAAGAGAGATTCAATAGAACTTTGAGCAAATTATCAATCCCCATAAAATGGTGATTAAGAACTTCAGGTTACTAATACAAGTAACTTGTAATATATTATGAGTCTTATAAAGCAATAATCTCTTAATAAGTTAAATGTAATGAAAGACAACTTGCAGGATGAACTATTAAAACACATGAGAGGAGACTTAGAGTTACAAACAACAGTGTTAAAATGGATCAAGAACATAGAAGCTAACAATGTTGAAGTTGTAACTAGATCCGACATTAAAGCTTCTAGTTACTTAAATAGTATAATCAAAGTTTCTACTCACCCTAAAGCTTCTACAGGAGTATTATTATTGTGGGACTTACTTCATGAATATGGTCATCACATTGACCATATTCGATCTAAAAAGAATAGTACCCCTAGAGAACTAAGAGCTTGGGAAAATGCTCGCTCATTAATTTTGAATGAAACTCATTATAATAAGAATATTGACGGCTTTAATGATCACATGAATATGTGCATGATAAGATGTCGAGAAGAAGATTTGCATAATGGAAGAAGAGATCAAGTTCGAATGATTACATTCCTTGATAACACTAGGATACAGGGTATATTAATCCTTTATAAGAAGGACTTGGGAACCTTCTCATTCAAAACATCCAACGGAGATGAACATACTTTTGAACTTAAAAAGATTAAAGAAGTAAAAGTTCTAAATTAGTTTTAGTTAGCCTACAATTTTCCTTGTTAGATATAATTTTCAGTCTATTTATTACCAAAAAAGCATAATCATCTGATATTTAGATTAAGTTACTTTCCACATCCCAAACCAACCACCTAACCCTACAATCAAAAAGTTAAAAAATTTTAAGGTCATTTATAGATTTTAGCTAACTTTAGAAAAATTTAACGCTGAGATCATGAATCACAACTTGTCCCTTATAATTATCTTTTGCTTTTGTTCCACCCTACTGTTTTCGCAACAAATAGACGATGTGGATTATAGCAAGAGCTCTTTTTTAAGTCAACGAGAAATTACGAACTACTTTAAAAATAAGCGACAAAAAACTACCGCTACCACGGACATTGTTCCTGTACGAGTGCACCTTGTGAAGGGACCAAACGGACAATTGGCCGACTCCCTTTTAATTTCTGAACACCTGGATAATATCAATGAACGATTTGATGCGATTAACATAAAATTTGAGCTCTGTGGTGGGTATGATATTATTGACCAACCCGACTATTATATTTTAAACAGTTCTGATGAACAGTACGAACTGGTATCAAGCAACAATGATCCGGAAACGATCGATGTTTTTTATGTAGGTGGTGAAACTTACCGAGGCTATTGCGGTCTTGCCACTCTCGGCTGGAACAGTGATGGTTACATTATTATGGTCTGCAATACGGAGTCGACACTGGTACATGAATTAGGGCATTATTTTGATTTACCCCACACCCATTCTGATCTCTTTGGTAAAGAGCTGGTCGATGGCTCCAACTGTGAAGAAGCTGGAGATCAAATTTGTGACACACCCGCTGACCCCAATTTATCAGGAAAAGTTAACTCTGATTGTGAGTACAATGGCATTGAAACTGATGCCAATGGTATGAGTTATTCTCCCCCGGTCCACAATATTATGTCCTACTCCCGATCAACTTGTAGAAATGAATTTACAGCAGATCAAAATCAGCGGATGAGGTATTATTATGAGACCCATAAAAACCTGTTTCAACCTTGTTCTAACTTACCTGATTTAGAATACATTAAAAACTACAAACCGGTGGTCTTCTTGCCACAATCGGTAGAAACCGTTTCGTTTACGATTAACAATCCCTCGTTTATCGATCTTGATGCGCAAGTCGACATTAACATCGCGATTAAACTTCGAAATGGTACGCTACAATCGATTGAGACAAAGACAATAAACTTAATCCTTAATAAATTTGAAGAGGAAGAAGTTTCAATCCCCGTTTCCCTACCGCCCAATTTAGCGAATGGGCTTTATGATCTGATTGTCACTATCGATCCGGAAAATGCCATTGCAGAAAAAAAGGAGAACAATAATTCGGGTATTCTTAAAGCTACCGTTCAATCGACACCCAATTCATTACCGGATTTAGTGGCGTTCATTGACGGCCCCACTATTCACGAATCAGGAACAGTTTATACTGCCTCATTTTTTGCGACAAATTTTGGAAGTGACACCACTCCTACAACTGGTCAAACGGTGTATCTATCAGAAGACTCGCTGTTAGACAATTCTGACGTGGTTATTGCTTCTTATAGCTTAGGAAAACTAGCTCCACTAAAATCATCTTACCTACAAGTTAGAACAACGGTACCAAAAACGTTAAGTAAGCCTTTTTATATCCATTATTTGGTGGATACAAGAAGTGAAATAGATGAACTTAATGAGTCCAACAACCTATATACGTTACGGGTCAAAAACATCCCTCCGGAGGAAAGTATTGAGAAACCCGACTTATATATCTCAGGTCATAGCTTTGTTTACGGAGATTCAATCACTTTAAGACCACTTGTAAGCCCCTATTTAAAGTTTGAGGTAGCACAAGAAGGTGGATTAGATCAAATCACCAACAGTTTAACGGGTATTTACCTTTCAAAAGACACCATTCCATCCACTGACGACCTCATGATTTTTGAATCACTGAATGAACGAGCACAGTTTAGAGTGCCTTTGGATATTTTTGATGGTAGCGGATACATTCTTATTGTGGCGGATTATAAGGATTATGTATATGAATCCAACGAAAACAATAATGTCTATTATCTACCGATTAATTTCGAGAACACGCCTAAGCCTGATATCGGCATTTTCGATGCTTCTCTGAGTTCGTATACCTGGGAATTCAATGACAAAGTTGATTTAGACATGGTCATTAAAAACTATGGTAGAGCTGATTCAAAAGACTGGTATTATACCTTGTTTTTAGAAAAAGAAAAGTTCATCTATGGGGACAATCTTTTTTATGCCAAAATTAGTTCCTTCAGACACACATCCTATATCAGAAATATACTGGCACCCAACGAAACCCTTGATTATACCTACCAACTCAATGTTGACGAAACTAAATTTGAAGTGGGGGTATATTATATGGCCGTTTGCGCCAGCACCGGAAGTTTTGACGATTGGAAACCCAATAACTGTATGGTAATTGATGAACCAATCATTATTACGGATGAAAACATCACTACTATTGGTTCTAAAGTAGAGCAATTAGTCACGCTTTATCCTAACCCGAGTAAGGGAGAAATAAACATTGTATCACACCAAGAAGCGGAAATTGAGATCATCGATTTAAGTGGTCAGATTGTAAGAGAAAAACAACGGATAGAGGCTGGTAAAACAAATTTAACAGACTTAAACGATGGTATTTACATCCTTACTATTTACTCGAACAACCAACTGCAACGAGAAAAAATAATTGTCAATGGTCACTAAAATTAGTGACATGTCTTACCTCATTCCGAAACCTTTATAAAGGCGTATGTAAAAACAACATTCTTTCTCAGTTTGGTTATTGGTATGCTCAGGCGATTTCTATTCCAAGTTTAGGCGTATAGCAGCTACATACAATAAAATTTACTTTCAACTTTGATATAGTGCAAAATGAAAATAATGGTAGTTTAAACAAACAAATATAAAGCAGGTGAAACATACCACTTACCCCCTATTCTCACCAAGAAACCGAAAAAGTCACTTTAACTAAACGATATTTCTGCTATCTTTCCCATTATGCTTGATTTATCGAACAGTGAAAACCACGTTCAACTTGTTGCTAATTTCGAAGATTTTGTTTCCACTTCTTTTCAAGGGATAACAAATGCTATTTGCTGGCAGCGTACACTCATTGGTGACTTTTCTGAGATTGTACAAAGGCTAGAGACAACCGAAAATATAACCATACTTGATTTAGAAGAACTTAACGAACTTCAACTGAGCGAACAGGGACAACTTGCTCGCGAAATTCTTGTCAACGACCTACAAGTGCTTGAAGCGCTTGGTGCTTCTCCCAGCCTAAATATCATCAAACACTATGACCGAGATGAGGACCACCCATTTTTCCCAACCGATGTTTATTCTTTTCACGTAGATCGCTCACCAATACCAATAGACACTATTTTATGCACTTACTATGGCGAATCGAGTGAAATTATTCCAAATACACAAGTGACACAAAAAGTACTTATCCCAGAAATTCGTAATAAGCTTAAGAAATTACACAATGGAACGGAAGAAAAGTTTGAAGCCTTTTTAAGTGAATTCTTCTTTGATTTGCATTATCAACCAAACCCTAATTCACAACCAATTAGCCTGGGTATCGGTAACTTATGGCGGTTAGCTGTTGATCACCCTGAAAGTAAAGTCGCTCCTTGTGTACACCGTGCTCCAAAGGAAAAAACTGGAGAGAGTCGTTTGCTGATGATTTGTTAATGGTAAATACAAAACCCTAAATGAAAAAGACATGTAGATTAGCTGTCTTGGTAATTTGATTATAGCGAAATAGCAAAACCCTATTTAAGTAGCTATAATTTGGTTTTTTCTTTAAAGACTCTTACGCGCTTATTACCACTGTTATAAATGTGATAATATATCTGTGAATCGAAAGGGGAAGTATATATTTTCATACCGACAAAAAGTTAAAAGCAAACTAAAAGTAAAAATTTCTTCTAAAAAACAAATGTCAAAGAGGTTTAAGATTATATGAGCCGATTAACAATTATATTCGGCTCGCCACACCTCACTTTTTTTTTAAAGAACCTGCCTTCAAAGCTTGTATATATCGCTAAACCATAGAATATTTACCTTACCAAAACATAGTTAATTAAAAACTATGCTCACAAACCAACCAGTGCACTTTATGATTACAAAAAACATACCTTCATCTTTTTATTTAATTGTATTCATACACCTACTGGTCTTTCGCACACATGGGCAGGCCGGAACCAGCAACGACCCTTTCACTTCCCTCGGGCAAGCTTGGTTTGCTCCCTCAAGTGGCATTTACCATTTTAAGATTGGGACCACCACCTTTTCAAGCCATGTCGAAGCTGGAAACGGGTGGATACTTATCGCATCAGGAAATTCTGCTACAGATGAATCATCCTATTCAACCACGTCCGCATTAACATTGCAGTCGGATGCTATTTTACCATCATCAATATATACTTCTCCCCTGATCAATGCTGTAAGGATGAATGCGACCTCTGGCCCATCTATTCCTTTTGACGTTCAATCATCAAATGCTGCGGTTCTTTCAAATTTACGTAGTAACAAAACACTGTCTTACAATACTAATAGTAATAACTGGACCGGTGTAGGTACTGACAGATTAACCAGAGGCTGTCCTGGTAATAACAAATCACTGAATACACACATTTATCACGCATGTGGTACTAGTACCAATATGCACTGGCAGGTTGGGCAATTTACTAACCATGAAAGAGTAGCGCTTGCGGATAATGTAAAAAGTGATTTAAATCTTTGGGTTCGAACTGCGTCTGTACCATTACCAATACAACTATTGCATTTTAATGCCTACTTTCACTCGAATGGTTCTGTTGTTTTGGATTGGCAAACAGCCTCTGAAATTCAAAACGACTACTTCACCATAGAACGCTCAATGGATGGGCACTCGTTTGAAGCGGTGAAAAATATTGACGGTGCTGGCACTTCCTCCATGGTACTGAATTATTCCGAAATTGATAAATCCCCTTATTTGGGCTTATCATATTACCGTCTAAAACAAACAGATTTTGATGGTCAGTTTGACTATTCTGAGATAAGAAGTGTGAACTCTTTCAGTCCCACAATGCGAGAAAATTTATATATATACCCAAATATTGTTACTACTAAAGTTACCATTGAAGGGGAAAAATCAATACTGGAAGAAATTTCGATTTATGATCCTCAAGGTCAAAAGGTGACACACCTCACTAAAAAAAATAAAGTAAGTGAAAACATTGTGGTTTTTGATTTGTCCCAATTAAATAAAGGAGTTTACTACATCAAAACGAAAACAACCAACAACAAGGTGTTTAAGCAATAAAAGAATACAACATAAAATCACTCCTTTCAATGGCCAAAAAAAGAATAAAGCAAAGCGAAATTCTAAGGCTCATTTTATCAATACGGTTGTTCTTCTTTCTTCACGCCTACTGATAAATCTTCTTTTGAGAAAATCTAGCATTAAAACACACCGTTCCCCATTGTGTTAGCTAGATAATTAATTTAACAGGCGACTTCTTAACAATAAAAATAGTTGCATAAAACCTGAAAGATGTTTGCTACAAAAGAAAAAGCTAGTCAACCTGAGAACAGAATAAATGGACTCCAAAACACTATCTCTAAAACAGTTTTTAATTGAATTTTCATAACCCAGTTAAGTAGTCATTTGCTTTATAAAAAGGGAGTATTAAGTAAACAACTATTATAGCTTGGTAAACAGGTCTTCTTTGAGGAAAAATGATTTTTTATCACACTAAAAAATAAATTGATTTTTTACCTTATTTATAAAGCACTCTTTAATGAACTTTACTATTTTAGCTACAAAGTCATCTAGATGAAACAATTCTTTCCTCTGGCTTTCGTAATGATTGCCCTCCCCCTCTTTTCTCAAGAAATTAGTATTGAGGAAGTTTACCCTCAATTACAAAAAGTAACTACACAAAAAATTGATTTCAGTGGCTGCGTTTCGGGCAACTGCCGAAGTGGTGAGGGTACCTATATGACGATTAGAACAACTGGCTCCGGTACCACTAAAAAAGAAAACTACAGTTATCACAACATTACTGTTTTTGTATATAGAGGTGTTTTTTACAAAAACGGGTTAACACTTGTTGGGAAAGAATACGGTTTTAACACCCATTACCGATTTAAAGATGCCAACGCTAAAAAAATGGAACCCCAATTTACTGCCTCTTTAGATGGTTCTGACCCACAATTGAATAAGTACTTAAACTACGAAGGCGAGTTTAAATTCCAGGAAAAAACCTTTGTCCGACAAGGAGAAGGTAAATTGCATTATGCCACAAGAAACTTCGATGAGGTTGATCAGTTAATGGCGGACTTCTATAATGGTTATACCATGAGGCAAACCATTAATTTTTCAGATAAAAATAACCCCAAAGGATTCAACTCTTATGAGGGTTGGTTACAACCATCTTTCGCAATGACAGTGGGTAAGCTGACCTTCAACAATGGTGATGTGTACCAAGGCACTTTTTTCAATAATGAATATGAAGGGTTAGGTAGACTAACCACAGCTACAGGTGTGCAAGAAGGCTATTGGGAAAAAGGGAAGCTCATCAAAAAAGTTAACATAACACTTTCTAACGAAGCTTTAGAAGGGATCACAACTACTGATCAAGACCTTTGGATAGAACAAGGTTTTTATGAAGCTACAATGAATGGAAATCATTTTGGAACAAGAACAGACAAATCTCCTGAGGGACAAGGTCTCTTTTTTAACAATTTAGGCTATACCAAAGTGGGTAATTTTTCAGAAGGTAAATTAAACGGATATGGCTTACGCGTTACGAACAAATCACTTTCCGATGGCAAATATCCAATTGTACATGAAATAGGTGAATTCAAGGATGATGAACTAGTCCTTGGCACACGAACTAATTATGCTATCACTGCAAAAGACTACACGTCACACACCTTAAGCGTTATTTCTACTAAATCAATCACTCCTTCCACTGCGGTAACTTCTCAAAATGTCTCACCAAGTGAAGTAGTGCTGGCTAGTGACAATATTGATGATCAGTATAACCAAGCCATCGATTTATTTCAGAAGAAAGAATACAGCAAGGCGGTCTATATTTTTGAAAAAATCATCCCTCAAAGGGGGTACATGAACCAATATGCCACCTTAGCCTCATTTTGTTACCTCATGCTCAAGGATCTTACTAAGGCAGAGAAATATGCCCAACAATCGTTAACAGTCAATCAAACCGATTACAATGCATACCTGGTTAACATGTATGTTGAAATTGCCAGAAACAACATGACCAAGGCAAAAGAAATCTGCCAGGAAGCATTCTATTTTGATATCAACAATCAGCTAAATGTATATACCGATGACTTGGTAACCATGAGTAATGCTGGTATAAATTCCGTTGGATGTGAAGAAATGATTGCCTATATAAACAGTCAATATCCTTCAAGGAACAAAACCTATAAAACTATTGACGAATTAATGGGGCAAGGTGGGACTGCCTTAAACACAAACATCACCCAGGCTAAAACCTATTTTGACAAGGGCATTTCCGCTTGCACGAATAGTCCTAAACCTTGGTTAAAGGCCTATGCCTATTATGTGGCAGGTGCTAGTTTCTACTACGCTGGTCAACATAGTATAGGCAACGACTACCTTAACCAAGGATATTTAGAAAGTATTAATCATAAAAATAAGTTAAGCCCCTACCCTCAACTATTTATTGCTGTAGCGCTAGCGGAATTCGCTTCTAATGCCAATGACTTAAGCAAAGTAAAGGGTTATCTAACGAATGCGCGACCTCTTATTAATGAGTTAGGGAGTTATGCCAATGACCTTAAAGCCAAATACCATGAAAGCTGGTGTCGTGTATACAACAAAACAAACGAGTACAACGCATTAATCTCCGAAGCAAATAAATTACACCAGCTAAAAAATACTGGCTACGATCAGTATTATGCGACTAAAGCACTGAATTATTTAGGCATGGGCTACGGGTTAAGTGGTACTGCAGAAGGTCGAAAAACCTCGAGAAGCTATTATGAACAAGCATTAGCACTAGCCGAGAAGAATGGTTTTGTAGCGATACAACAAGATATTGAAGCCAACCTCCCTCTAGCTTATTGGCAAGCGGGTGATAAAACAGAAGCGATTGAACTGTATGAAAACATCATTCGAAAAAATACAGAAACAAAGAATTTTCAAGGCGCAGAAAATGCTACCAACAACTTAGCTTACCTCCTTTTTTTATCCAAAGACTATTTAAAAGCTGTTAAGTATTTCCGCCAATCAATTGATTTAACAGAAAAAGCACGCCTTTCCTTTTCAGGAGCTGATCGAATCAATTACCTACAAGGAAAAACAAGTGCGTATCAAGGTTTGATTTACTGTTTGGCCAAACTCAATCGGGTAGATGAAGTTTTTGAAGCACAACAAAAAGATAGAGCGCGTGTATTGTTAGAAAACTTATCACAGGAAAGTAAAGCAAAATCCGTGACACTTACTGCCTATCAACAGTCCTTAGCTCCTGATGAAACGGCTGTTTTCTATTCGCTATTTGAAGCCGGGTCAGTAATTATTACTACGGTATCGAAACAAAATGCTTCGGTCCGTATTGTTGAGCAGCAAAAAGAGTTTTTTGAGCTAAAAGGAAGGTATCTTGATTTAATGTATAAAGGCAAACCAGGCTACAGTCCCATCAACATTGCTCAAGCCAAACACTTTGCTAATATCAATGACAGAATTGGCACGCAGTTTAAGATGAATGACTTCAACTTACTGATGGAGCTATTACGAGGAGTGATTGACAAATCGATCACCGCCCCAACTGAAGCGGTACGAACAAACCTTATTGACGATTTGATGAATCGCTATTATGCTTTCTTAATAGCACCCATTGAGCAACAACTAACCGGAAAAAACAAAATCATCTTATATCCTGACGGCATCCTTAATTTTTTACCTTTTGAAGCTGTTAGACCTACAAACGGTAAATACTTGGTTGAGCGTTTTGATGTTCGTTACGGCAGGTCAGCGGACGTTTCTGAACTACTTAGAAACCGTGTGTATACCAACAACAGGAAATCATTTTTAGCTATGGGAGGTGCCTTATATGGAAGAATGAATGAACACAACTCCGTAGACAAAAGAAATGTCAACTTTACTGACTTAAAAATCAAAGCCGCATTAAATGCTTCGGAGGGAAAATCGCAAAGAGAAATCTATGCTTCCATTTTTGGAGAAAAAATGAACTACCTGGAAGGCACATTAACAGAGGTAAATAACCTGAGTAAAATATTTGCTGAACCTACTGTTTTTACAGGCAATGAAATGACTGAAAACAGAATTAAACAATTAGCACAAACAAAAGAGCTCCAAAACTATAAGATTATTCACTTAGCAACACATGGATTCTCAATCCCAGAGTTCCCTGAGTTATCGGGTATAGCGATGTGTATATTCCCTGATGCGCAAAATGGTGAGGATGGCTACCTTACTGCTCCGGAAATAGCACAATTGGACATGAAAGCGGATATGGTGGTACTCTCTGCCTGCGAAACGGCCTTGGGTAAAATATATGGTGGTGAGGGGGTTGCCGGCTTAACACAATCGATACTCGAAGGGGGAGCAAACTCTGCGATGGTATCCTTATGGCCAGTAAACGATGCGGGCACCATGTACTTTATGACAGGTTTGTATGAGTTAACTGAAAAACAAGGCAAAAACTACAATGAAGCCATTAACCTGATGAAAAGAAAATTCATTAGTGGTGAATTTGGAGCCTTTTTTCAAGACCCTGTAATCTGGGCTCCTTTTGTACATTATAGCTACTAATTCTATTCAAACTAATTATTCCACCTATAAGACAGTTATGCTTAAGCTTCTTACCACCCTTTGCTCTTTATTTCTCTTCGGATGTTGTCTTGGACAAAATTACCTGTTGAAAGAAGACTTCGACAACAACAACAACGAATGGCCATTTATTGCGACAGCTGAAACCTATGATAACCAAATAAAAAATGGCCATTTAGAATGGCGCAACAAATCCACCGGATATCAAAGCAGTTATTTTTTTACCAATGAAGATTGGAATAAAAATTTCAAAATAACAATGCGTTTAAAATTAGCTTCTGGAAGAAAAAACAACCTTATCGGGCTGTATTTCTCATCCAATCAAAAAAGGACCCATTATTATCGGTTTGGAATCTCTGATAACGGTTCCTGGCGAGTGGATGCTGTCAATGATGAAGGTACCTTAATCAATTCCGGTTGGATAAAATCAAGTGCGATAAAATCGGGGGAATATAACGAACTGGAAATAAGAAAGCTTGGTAACAATACTTTTTTCAGTATTAATGGCGTGACCGTAGACTTTCAAAAAGATTTAAAGGAAATAGGAAAATATATAGCGGTTTCAACCTGTGATAGCTCGCATGTGCTGTTCGACTATGTATATGTAGAGGAAACAAATGAAGAAAAAAAAGCGCTTCAAGATGCTTTGGAAAAGTATTTTGATCAATTAAAATTCTCAAAAACCATCCTGAATGAAACATTTGATGACAATACCTTAGGTTGGTCTGAAGGTGATGACAAAGAGTATTTTGCTGATATAAAAGATGGTACGCTCATGTATGCCAATAAGTCAAACACGCAATCCCGAAGTACCATTGTGAATGCATCCGAACTCAATTGGAGTCTTGATTTCACGATTCAAACGAGCATTAAAAGAAATAGTGGTACGAATAATAACATTTATGGCATGCTCATCGGGTATAACGATTGGGATAATTACCATGGGTTTGGATTTTCGCCCAATGGATATTGGAAAGCTTTAGGTGAAGATAAAAAAACAGTGACCTATTCATCAGGTTGGAAAAAAACCGAATTAGTAAATGCGAATGATTACAACCTGTTGACGATTGAAAAAGTGGGTGATCAACTGGCTTTTTTTATAAACGACAAACCAGTAGCTGTAGGCTATGCTGCTAAACGCACTGGTGGAAATGTGGGATTCTGGTTAACCTCTGGTGCCATCTGTAAGGCGGACTTTTATAAAGTCACTAGTTTCTATCGATCAGAAAAAGAACAAGAAAATCGGATAAAGGAAATCACTTCAAAATTGGAAAATGTTAAATAAGCCCATTTTTTTAACAAAATCACTTCTTGATATTAATCGCATGAAAACCATAAAAAACACCTACCTCATCATTACTCTGCTAATTTTCACCCAATTGGCGGCTAAAGGACAAGAAATTTTTAGAGATGACTTTAATGCACCAACAAATTCCTGGTCTGGGTTAACAGAAACCGGAAGTGTAAAAATTAATGATGGACTCTTATTGATGAATAACCTGAGTGGATCATCATCGGGCTCATCTGAGTTAACTATTCCTATTGATTGGTCGAAAGATTTTTCAATTAAAACCTCTGTAAAACTACTTTCTGGTGCTATTGATAACTCAATTGGTTTTATTTTTTCAAAAAAGCCGAATGAAAAAGCTGGGTATATTTATGGATTGTCAGACAATGGTCATTGGATTTTTTGGCAATACGAACCAGAAGCAAAATACCATGAAACTGGCTGGCAACAAACGAGTTTAGTCCATTCTAAACTATTTAATACGCTTGAAGTTCAAAAAATTGGTTCTTCGCTATATTTTTTCATAAATGACCAAGTTGTCCATAAACAAGAATCACTAGATAAAATAGGCGATGCACTCGCTCTTCAAGTTTGCAAGGGTGCTTCAGTCGCTTTTGATTATATAACCGTTAATTATTTGTCAAATACCGATACAAAAGCATTGGAAAATGAACTAAGTGAATATAAATCTCTTGGAATTCGTTCATCATTTGTGCATCTGGACAATGAGATACAAAGCCTTCAAAGACCTTCTCCCTATTTTACTTCCAGCAATCATGTGAATCAACTTTTTTACCCTGAGAGTAATGAATTGTACCTCACTATGGACCAATATAGTATATTATATGACCTTAAAAATAGAGAAACAAATAAGGTGTATAAAAGCATCTCCTCTTCTAATGACGCTGAAACAATTGGTAATTATGTGGATTTAGTTACAGATGTGCGTCCCCACACGTTAATCAAAATTGATGATAAAAAATTACTTTTTGTAAATGCTAATGACATTCAATACTTTGACGGTTATGATGCCAAAATCAGCACTAAAACAGGATATTTTATAGGGATGAAAAGTCCTTTAGAAGTTTATACAATAAATGATGATAAAATTGAAATTTTCAATCTTACTACCCAAGAAACGACCACACTCTTTAAATTAAAACGACCAAAAGATAAGCGCAATTGTGTTTTCAATAACCTATCCAACGACAAAAAATACTTACTTGCTCATACGATGAACTCGTTAGTTGTCTTCAATGCGATGTCAGGAGAAGTGCTGTATGAAAGCAAACCAGAAGACAAAATAAAAATCACGTATGCTCAGCAAATAAACAGTACCTATGATGGATTGATAATTTTAGAAAAAGACGGTTCTCTTTCTGGTGAATTATTAGAACTAAACCCTTCTAATGGGACTATAAAAGTAATTGAACAGCGATTTCCAGGTAAAGTATATTTACACGAAAACTATGTATATCATGTAACAGGTGCCGGAATAGAATTGTATGACCTAAGAGCAAAAAAATTCATCACAAAACAACCAATTCCTCTACCTCAGTCAACGAATAATTTCACAAACTTCACCGCTTTTTATTACCCTGAGTTAAATCAAATTTATATCAGTGGCGGACTTGATAAAACGTGGTATGTTTCCAATAAATCAATGACTTTTTCTGCGTTATTGGCCGATATATCTACTGGAGAAATAACCCCTTTATTGTTTCATGAAACAAGTGCTACGCAACAAAAGCAAAAAGAAAAACAAGCTGCTGAAGACAAAAAAAACAAAGCAAATGTTGATGCCCTTTTCGCTAAACTAAAACCGTTTGGCTCTTATTTTAAATTCAACTATGGCAACTTTCCGTATGTTAGTATTGTCGATGATCCTATTTTAAAGAAGGGGTATATAAGCTACGTCAAAGCAATAGGCAAATTTTGTGATTCATTTGGGGGAGGTAGTATCCTCGCCTTGCGGGAAAATGTAAATGGTGTAGGTGAACAATATATCTTTGAGCTTATTCATGTTTCATCCAATGGCAATGTAAGGAAAGAAACCCTAGGTGTTACACAAAAAATACGTGGTCAGGTCACACAGCTATGTGATCTTTCGATATCAAAAACCAGTACAGGATACACAATCACCACAGATACAGATGGACGTATCAAAACCTATAAAGTGTCGGGGAG
>CAWKJU010000020.1:0-17892 GCA_963849955.1 uncultured Cytophagales bacterium
GTTGTGCAACATATAAGAAAACTGTGAATTTCATTAAAAACATATTCGGAATTAAAAAAAACAAGACTTCAAACGGAGCTTTTTTTAGTGCGAGTGAATATGAAATGAAAAACTTACTGTACGGAATTGGAAAATCCGATATTCAAGAAAATATGATTTCAATAACCGAATATCCGTTTGAACCTTCATTTGCTTATCCTGAAAAAATAATTAATGCAAACGAAATCAAATTTATAACTGCCGATTTCGGACTTTGTAGACTATATGTTGATAACGATATTATTTTCATTACATCTGAACAAAAAACGGAATTGCTAAAGTTTGCGGAAATCAATAAAATAAGACTTATAAAACATAGCTGGAATTGGGACTGGATTTTAGAGCCATATCTTGATATTGAATTTACAGCTGACAATGAAAAAAGAATTGAAAAGTGTTTGAACGAAGTTGGAATAGACAAAATCGAAACTGACAAAATTCGGAGCGAAGTTGGAAAACAAATGTATAAATACAACTTCGACACAATGCTCTGGGACTGGTGTAGTTTAGGTTTATGTGATGTTTTATCTGCTATGCGAGTAAAATATAATGAAAAAGAATTTAGAGAATTTTATAATAGAGCGATAGAAATTGACAAACGAAACAAAAATACGTTGCACAACACCGTATAAAATTAATTGCTAGTTCTAGCTTACTTACGAAAGTCCTCGCGGACTTTCTATCTGTGATTTATTTGCTAACTTTAGTGCTTAAACCACGCAACTAATCTTATACAAAACCGTTGGCAAACATTAACGAAACGCATATGAAAACAATAATTTTTACTTTAATTTTTACTTTCTGTTTTACGAATATCTATTCTCAAGACACTTATGTGAAATTACCAAAGACTGAAAGTAATTGTCCAACTTTTATTATTGAAAAAGACATTATCGGGAATGAAAGCGCTATCGGAACAAAAAAAGAATTGATTGCTGAAATAAGTGTTCTGAAAGACAAACCAAATCGGAAAGAGCATAAATTCTTCAATCTGACTGAAAACGGAATTATTTTTGTCAGTTTAAAGAAAGAAACTGCTTTTAGAACACAATCTGAATTGAATGAATTTTTCGGAATTGAAAAAAATAACGGAGTCTATGTAAATGGATATTTAATAGAAAATTCTGATTACAAAATTGCGACTGAATGTATTATGGAAATTGAATTGGTGGAACCTGATTCTGAAAACAAACTTGAAAAGAAAGCAATTAACGTTTGGACTCTGACCAAAGAAGAAAGAATTAATGGTTGTGAAAGACAGAACGTGAATTAAAATAACGATTTGCCAACACCGTGTATAATTAATTGCTTTGGCAAGTGCTTATTTGGAAAATTCCTTCGGAATTTTCTCGGGTTCGTATTTGTTTACTAAATTAGTTGCTTAACCACGCAACTAACCATAGTGTGCCAAGAAGCAGCCACGGCAATAAAATGGCTGCATGCTGTAAGTAAGATGATGGTAGGTCCATCAGAGTCGTTGTATAGGCGATGGCTCTAAACCACCCAAAGGTGCATTTATTAATAGTACTTGTACTGAGCGTTTGGGAGAATCTAGCCCATGAGGTTAGCAGGTATGAATAAAGGAGTTGAATGAAAGTAAACCACTGAAGAGGTGTCGAGAAGTTGCTACATCCAGTCAAAAGCTACGAAGTATGATACGGAGTGAAAAGTAATAGTAGCGATACTATTAATTGCAGAGATAACCTACTTATTTTCTGTGAGGCTGGCGTCATTCAGGTGGCAAGAACTTTATTTGGGCTTATTTACGGAACTTGGGAAGCTGCATACAAATGATAAGGGAAAAGTACAATAGGCACAACCTAGAGGCAGAATACCGATAGTGTATGTAGTGGCAGACTAATCCGTAGTAGTGATGAAGTTTCTGTAATGGAAATGGAGCGAAGGGATTAGCTAATTCGGAACACAGTTTGCCAACTTGAAAGAGGATGAGCTTATATTTGTTACAAATTAGAAGAGCCGTGTGAGGGGAGACTTTCAAGCACGGTTCTGTGAGAGGCTTGGGGTGAAATTCCCCTTGTCTACTCGATCACAACAACGTTGCCATTCATTGAAAAAAAACCACGCTAATGACATTACTAAATACTATTATCGGAATAATTTGTCTATTAGTTGGAGCATTATTGCAGTCATTTTATACAGCGTGGAAAACGAAAAAAGCAGAAAAAGAATTAGAAATTGAGCAGGACGGCGAAATTGAATGCGAGGAGTGCGATATGGAATATCTGAAAGAAGAATGGAAAACCACTATTGAAACTCAAATGCACTTCAATGATTTGATAATTCGATTTCGTTCGGTAGTTTTGAGTGTATTTCTAACAGGTTTAGGAGTAGTTTATGGATTTAGTGAAAAGTTGAGCACGGACAAAAACTTATCTTTCGTGCTGATTTTAGCTTTTGTCTTTTGGATATGTTGCTTTTTACTTGACTATTTTTATTATCAAAAATTATTAATTGGAGCTGTTAAACACGCAAAAAAATTCGACGAAAATAAATTTTTTAGAAAAAAAGGATTGTTCGGTCTGACGAAAAGAATATCATTTGAGGTTTCAGATTTTATATCCAAACTACTGATTTGGACTTTTTATATTTTACCGCTTATTATTTTGGGTATTTTGGTATATTTAAAACTGACTTAACTCGTAGAATTTAAAACTGAATGAAAATAACAAGCCGAGAACAACGAAATGGCAACAACGTATATAAAACATAGTGCGAGTTATTGTTAAACCGAAGGTTCGGGCGTTTTTGCGAGGTCGCCAAATTTTTAAATTTGGCTAATTGAAAAAAGAAAGATAATTAGAAAAATTTAAAAATTCGGCTTGTGCTTTACCGAAACGAAACTGCTTATTTTCTGCACTACGTTTCATATACAAAACCGTTGTAAAGCATTTTCGTTCGCGAGAAAAATGGAGATTTTATTAGGCAAAAGGTGCATTGCGCAACCAAGACCGAGAAACACCAAGACCGATACAGCGCCGAAACTTGCCCATAAAATTACCGAACCTTATGCAAGAAATGCCAAAAAACGTTGCGCAGACGGACTTTACTCAGACGCATACCTACTCACGAGAATGGGAGAAAAGCCGAGAATGACCGAGCCAGTTTGCCCGAACGGACACCACTCCTGCCGAATAAAACCTTAAAAAGCTTTCCAATCAGAACGTAGCAAAACGCAAGCCGTGCCTGTCTGACGTTAACCAAAATCGGACACTAAGCCAATTACCCCAAAAGACAAAAATCCATCCAAACATCAAGAAAAACGCTTTACAACAACATGTATAGTTAATTGCTCGGTCTGTTGCGCGCCATAAAAATTCTACGGAATTTTCCCTGGTTCGTTTTTGTTTGCTAAATTAGTTGCTTGAACGCGCAACTAACCATACATAAGACCGTTCTACGCAATTTGACCAAACCAACAAAAACCTTGACAAAAAAGAAAAAATATACAATAAAGAAAACACTTGGAAAAGGTGGAAATGGAATTGTTTATAAAGTTGTAGATGAAAAAGGAAACTTCTTTGCTAAAAAAGTTTTGAAAAATATAAAAAGGAAGAAAAATTATGAAAGATTTAAAAGTGAAATAGAAGTTTTAAATAACCTAAAAAACAAAAAAGGAATAATTGAAATCGTTGAACATCATTTTCCTACCAAGATAAGTAATAAAGATTTCCCATATTATATTATGCCAATAGGCATACCATTTAAGGAATATATAAAAACTGCCACTAGAGAAAGAATATTTGAACTTATATTCGAATTATGCGATGCGTTAGAATATTTGCATTCGCAAGACATTACTCACAGAGACATTAAACCTGATAACATATTAATTATAAATGACAGTCCGGTTTTTTCTGATTTTGGACTTGCAAATTTCCCTAAAAAGAAGAAAGTTTCAGCTTTAAATGAATCTATTGGTCCAAGATGGACAATAGCACCAGAGATGAAAAGAATCTCATCTGTAGCTGAATTTAAAAGAGCCGACATTTATTCATTTGCAAAAACAGTTTGGATGATTATCACTCAACAATGGCTAGGCTTTGATGGGCAGTATATTCCAAATAGCAATATTTCAATTGACAATTTTGTAAAAATGAATATTAATAAAGGTCATAGGATTGGAGATTGGGAATACTTCTCAATTGTTCTTTTAAATAGGCTTTTAGCTCAATCAACAGATAATGACCCAACCAAAAGACCAAATGCTTCTGGATTTAAAAAACAATTTAGATATTGGCACTCTAGTAATGATGATTACTTTGAAAGGAATCCTTACGAATGGGAAGATGCTTTAAAAAGAATTTTTCCAGTTTCCATAGCAATTAGTTCATCTTGGCAAGACCTAAACGACATTTATAATATCTTAAAAATAATTTTCGAGTCATACGATACGTTGAATCATTGTTTTTATCCTAAAAGTGGTGGAAATGATTTCAACAATATTGAAATAAAAAATGGTTTTTTACTCATAGAAAATTATATCTTATTAAAACCAAAAGCTCTTTATTTTGAATCTATCAATGATTTAGACTACAGCTATTTCATTTTAGAATGTGAGGAAATTGAACCACTTTTTAACGATAAGATTAATGAATTTGAGGAAATAATTTTTGAGGACGAAAATGGTAATTACCTCAAAGACAAAGATTATGACGAAAACTATAGAGAAATTAGTAGGTTTTTTAAAGGTAAATTTTTAATCACTAAAAAAACATCAATCATTAACAAATTACAAGGCGATTTAGATGCTTATGACGGAATCCATAATAAAAAAACGAATGAAGAATATCGAAATTTGATGATTGAAGTTAGAGACGGAATAAACAAAGCGCGAGAAAAAACTGCGTAGAACACCGTGTATAATTCATTGCTAGTTAAAGCCTACTTACGAAAGTCCTCTCGGACTTTCTATCTGTGATTTATTTGCTAACTTTAGTGCTTAAACACGCAACGAAATCATAGTGTGCCAAGAAGCAGCCACGGCATAAAATTGGCTGCATGCTTTAAATAAGATGATGGTAGGTCCATCAGGGTCGTTGTATAGGCGATGGCTCTAAACCACCTAAAGGTGCTGCAATTAACAGTTGTGGTACTGAGCGTTTAGGAGAATCCGATCCCTGAGGTCGGCAGGTAAGAATAAGGGAGTTGAACGAAAGTGAACCATTGAAGAGGTGTCGAGAAGTAGGAACCTCCAGTCAAAAGCTACGAAGTATGATACGGAGTGAAAAGTAATAGTAGTGATACTATTAATTGCAGAGATAACCTATTTATTTTCTGTGGGGCTGGCGTCATTCAAATGGCAAGAACTTTATTTAGGCTTATTTAAGGAACTTGGGAAACTGCATACAAATGCCAAGGGAAATACACAATAGGGACAACCTAGAGGTAGAATACCGATAGTGTGTGCAGAGACAGATTGACCCGTAGTAGTGAGGAAGTTCCTGTAACGGGAATGGAGCAAAGGGGTCAAGTTGTACGGTTACATTTTATTGACCAACTTACAGAAGTGAGGATGAATTTATGGAATGGAACAAAATCGATACCGATAAGTCGCCAAATGGTTTGGGAGGCTTATCAAAAAGTGCGTTCCAACAAAGGGAGTGCGGGAGTTGATGCGATAAGCATGCAAGAATTTGATGCCGACCGCAGAAAACACCTGTACAAGCTTTGGAATCGAATGGCATCAGGGAGTTATTTCCCACCGCCGGTCAAAGAAGTGGAAATACCCAAGAAAGACGGTTCAGTCCGTAAGTTGGGAGTGCCCACAATTAGTGACAGGGTCGGGCAAATGGTGGTCAAAATGTTCATTGAACCAAGATTAGAGGCAGTATTCAGTACAAACTCTTACGGTTATCGACCCAATAGAAATGCCCATCAGGCATTGGCAGAGGTACGAAAGAACTGTTGGAAACAAGACTGGGTAGTTGATCTGGACATCAAAGGTTTCTTTGACAATATAGACCACAATAAACTGATGCTTGCCGTAGAGAAACACGTGCCCGAAAATTGGGTAAGGCTCTATGTCAAACGATGGTTGGAAGCACCCGTTGTTACGGTATCTGGAGAACTGATCCAAAAGCAAGGAAAAGGGACGCCACAGGGCGGAGTAATCAGCCCATTGTTGGCAAACCTTTTTCTACATTACGCTTTTGATAAATGGTTGGAACAGATAGATAAAAGTGTAGCTTTTGAACGCTATGCCGATGACGTAATACTACATTGTAGCACAAAAGCCCACGCAGAACAAATACTGCAATCGGTACATCAAAGAATGGCTTCGGTAGGATTAGAATTACATCCACAAAAGACAAAAATTGTCTACTGCCGAGACTTTAGAAGAAAAGAAAAATACCCAACGGTCAAGTTTGATTTCTTAGGATATTCTTTTCAGCCAAGAACTGCCTACTCTAAGAAAAAGGGAAAGCTGTTCATTGGTTATGATTGTGCCATAAGTATTAGTTCAAGAAAACGAATTGCGGACAAGCTCGAAGAGCTCAACGTAAACAAACTTACTTTTAAAAGTATCGTAGGCGTGGCTCAATATCTTAATCCAATGATTAGGGGCTGGGTGCGTTACTATGGTAAATTTAAGATGTATGAACTTACAAAAGTCTTTCGACTATTGAGCAAACGATTGGTTTGGTGGGCAAGGAAAAGGTATAAGCGATATAAAACCAGTATTAGAAAAGGGTACAAATGGTTGGCAACAGTAAGGAATCAATACCCTACTTTGTTTTATCATTGGAACTTTTCCCAAATAAACATTACTGCTTAGATTTGTACAACAAGAGCCGTGTGAAGGGAGACCTTCAAGCACGGTTCTGTGAGAGGCTTAGGGTGAAATTCCCTTTGCCTACTCGATCACAATCACGTTGTGCATAATTAAAACCAAATATACTATGAAATCAAAATTTCCCGGATATTTCAAATTAACTGATAAAGAAATAAATAATTTATGGGGAGATTCATTGTTTGTTTTTGATGCAAATATTCTCTTAAATCTATACAGATATTCTGATGAAACCAGAGATGATTTCTTTAAAATTTTAGAAAAAGTAAAGGATAGGATTTGGATTCCTCACCAATCTGCAAGTGAATTCTTTGATAACAGATTAAATGTTATTAGTCAACAAGAAAAATCTTATGAAGAGGCTACTAACTCATTGAAGTCAATTGAAAATGAGTTCAAAAATTCACGTCAACATCCATTTATTTCAAAAAAGCTATTAAAAAAATTATCAGCTTTAAGTGAAGAAATTTGTGAACAGTTAAATGACTCAAAAGAATTTCATAATAAACGAATCCATCAAGATGATATTTTGGATAAAATTGAAGATTTATTTAATGAAAAAGTTGGCGATGAATTTGAAAAAAGTAAACTCGAGGAAATATACAAAGAAGGAGAATTAAGATTTTTAGATAAAATTCCACCAGGTTATAAAGACTTTGGTAAAAAAGATGAAACATCAAAAGATGTAAGGAAGTTTGGAGATTTAATAGTTTGGAAACAAATAATAGAGAAAAGTAAAGAATTAAAACGCAGTATAATCTTAATTACAGACGACAGAAAAGAAGATTGGTGGGTAAGATTTAAAGGTAAAACTTTAAGTCCAAGACCTGAATTAACAAAAGAATTTCAAACGGAAACAAAACAACCCTTTCATATGTATCAATCGGATAGATTTCTTGAATTCGCAAGAGACTATTTAAACGAGAAAATTAATGATAACGCCATACAGGAAATTAGAGATTTAAGACAATTAGACGAAAGAAGGCGACTTCAAAATTTGAGAAAAAAAAGAGATTATCTTGAATACAGAGAAATGAAAGAGAAACTCTTTAAACAAAGATTATTACTTGAAGATAAAATAAAATATTTAACAGATAAACGTGGTTTTATTGAAGATGCTTTAAGCGAACAATATTCTACTTTGGAAAATAGTGACCCAAGTGCATTTGATGACAGTAAAATGATTCGATTAAAGCACGAATTAAAAAACATCAACTCAAATATTGAACATATAAAATCTAATTCAGAAGAATTAAAATTAAAAGAACGATACTTACGAAATAAAACTATGCACAACAATGGCTATAAGTAATTGCTTGTTCTCGCCTACTTTGGAAATTCCTGCGGAATTTCCAACTTGGTGTGTACTTGCAAAGTTAAGTGCTAACCCAAGCAACTACTCATAGTGTGCCAAGAAGCAGCCACGGCAATAAAATGGCTGCATGCTGTAAGTAAGATGATGGTAGGTCCATCAGAGTCGTTGTATAGGCGATGGCTCTAAACCACCCAAAGGTGCATTTATTAATAGTACTTGTACTGAGCGTTTGGGAGAATCTAGCCCATGAGGTTAGCAGGTATGAATAAAGGAGTTGAATGAAAGTAAACCACTGAAGAGGTGTCGAGAAGTTGCTACATCCAGTCAAAAGCTACGAAGTATGATACGGAGTGAAAAGTAATAGTAGCGATACTATTAATTGCAGAGATAACCTACTTATTTTCTGTGAGGCTGGCGTCATTCAGGTGGCAAGAACTTTATTTGGGCTTATTTACGGAACTTGGGAAGCTGCATACAAATGATAAGGGAAAAGTACAATAGGCACAACCTAGAGGCAGAATACCGATAGTGTATGTAGTGGCAGACTAATCCGTAGTAGTGATGAAGTTTCTGTAATGGAAATGGAGCGAAGGGATTAGCTAATTCGGAACACAGTTTGCCAACTTGAAAGAGGATGAGCTTATATTTGTTACAAATTAGAAGAGCCGTGTGAGGGGAGACTTTCAAGCACGGTTCTGTGAGAGGCTTGGGGTGAAATTCCCCTTGTCTACTCGATGCCGAGACCGTTGTGTGTCATTAAAAAAAAATACCTGTGAAAATAAAAGATATACATTTAAAAAACTTCCGCTCGTTTGAGGATTGTTTGATTGAATTTGAAGATTACTATACGGCGATTTGTGGCAAAAATAATTCTGGAAAATCAAACATAATAAGAGCTATTTTGAATGTATTGGAAAGACCAACATTTAACAGAACGCGAATAAACTATCATTCAGACTTCCCAATATGGAAAGCTAAATCACCAAAAGAAGATATTTCTTTAACGGTTAGAGTTCAACTTGACAAACAAGCTGATATAGGTTTAATCAAATTCTTAAAAGTTTTTCTTCAAGATAAAAAAGATAATTCAGAGGAGTTTGAAATAAAAGACACCTTACTGGTTATTAAAATCCAACTTAACCCTAAAACTGGTTCAACTGAAATTATAGTGGATGAAAAAACAGTTACAGACAATTATAAGGTAGGAGAAATATTAAGACGAATTCACTTTGCACAAGTTATTGTATTTCACAATTCCACACAACCAAATTCTTCGTATAGACGTTCTCATCACGGACAAGTTGAAAACCTTAATACAAAAACGAAAGACTTTATTGAAGGTAAAGTAACTCAAATCAACAAAGAATTATCTAAAGCAGTTCAAAAACACAAATCAGAACTTCAAGATTTGATTGGTCGATTACAAGAAAAATATCAAGTAGGGTTAACTTTTAGTGGTTTTGATTTAAACTACGAAAGAATTCCTTACGAAATTTCTCTTGGCGAAAAGAATTTTGAATTACCGCTAGAAGATTGGGGAAGCGGAACAAAAAACAGAACACTAATTTTGAGTAGTATTTTTAATGCAAAAAATATAATTGACCAAGACGATGAATCAAATACAGTTACACCAATAGTAATTATTGAAGAGCCAGAATCATTTTTACATCCATCTGCACAGTCAGAATTTGGCAGGATATTACAAGACTTAAGTAAAGAACTAGAAATACAAGTTATTGCAACTACTCACAGTCCTTATTTATTAAGCCATCATAATCCAAAATCAAATATATTAGTCAAACGAAATCTCTTTAGGAAAAAAGTAAGAGAGTCTATTATTGAAAATGTACAAGATGAAAATTGGAGAGAACCATTTGAGCTTGCTTTAGGAATGGTTGGACCTGAATTTGACACTTTAAAAGATGCTTTTTTTAGTAAAGAAAATAATATAATCTTATTAGAAGGTTCGATTGATGTAGAATATTTCAACCTATTAAGAGATAATAGACATAAAGATAAAAAACTTGTTTTTGACGGTGAATTTTATCCTTATGGTGGTTACGGATTTTTAAATAATCCAGTTCTATTAAAGTTTATAAAAGAACGTTTTAACAAACTTGTTGTAACTATTGACCTAGACGCAATTGGAAATGTAAAGACAAATTTTGACAAGGCTAATTATAAAAAAGACGAGGATTATTTTCTAATTGGATTAGATAAACCAGGCTTTAGATGCATTGAAGGTCTTCTTCCCGATTTTATTAAAAGTAAAGTAAATTCAGAAAATTCAGAATTAATTTATGGATTACAATCTGAAGATAAAGATGAACGTAAATCAGCAAAAGACAGACTGAAATCACTTTATTTAGAGGAATTTAAAAAGGACTTAAAGTTTAACGAAGATTATTTTGGAGAATTCTACAAACTAATTGCAAAAATGAATAAAAAGTTGAATAAATAACGACACACAACAATGTATAAAAATAATAGCGGTTTTAGTGCTAAATCCAAAGTAAGTGGATATAAAAAAGCTTTGTGATTAACCGAACAGTTAGCGAGTTTTAATCCGCTACTATTCTTAGTGTGCCAAGAAGCAGCCACGGCATAAAATTGGCTGCATGCTTTAAATAAGATGATGGTAGGTCCATCAGGGTCGTTGTATAGGCGATGGCTCTAAACCACCTAAAGGTGCTGCAATTAACAGTTGTGGTACTGAGCGTTTAGGAGAATCCGATCCCTGAGGTCGGCAGGTAAGAATAAGGGAGTTGAACGAAAGTGAACCATTGAAGAGGTGTCGAGAAGTAGGAACCTCCAGTCAAAAGCTACGAAGTATGATACGGAGTGAAAAGTAATAGTAGTGATACTATTAATTGCAGAGATAACCTATTTATTTTCTGTGGGGCTGGCGTCATTCAAATGGCAAGAACTTTATTTAGGCTTATTTAAGGAACTTGGGAAACTGC
This sequence comes from uncultured Cytophagales bacterium, assembly GCA_963849955.1. Taxonomy (GTDB): domain Bacteria; phylum Bacteroidota; class Bacteroidia; order Cytophagales; family JAAEPT01; genus CAWFGW01. The sequence continues at coordinate 11,129 of CAWKJU010000020.1, forward strand.
ATACAAATGCCAAGGGAAATACACAATAGGGACAACCTAGAGGTAGAATACCGATAGTGTGTGCAGAGACAGATTGACCCGTAGTAGTGAGGAAGTTCCTGTAACGGGAATGGAGCAAAGGGGTCAAGTTGTACGGTTACATTTTATTGACCAACTTACAGAAGTGAGGATGAATTTATGGAATGGAACAAAATCGATACCGATAAGTCGCCAAATGGTTTGGGAGGCTTATCAAAAAGTGCGTTCCAACAAAGGGAGTGCGGGAGTTGATGCGATAAGCATGCAAGAATTTGATGCCGACCGCAGAAAACACCTGTACAAGCTTTGGAATCGAATGGCATCAGGGAGTTATTTCCCACCGCCGGTCAAAGAAGTGGAAATACCCAAGAAAGACGGTTCAGTCCGTAAGTTGGGAGTGCCCACAATTAGTGACAGGGTCGGGCAAATGGTGGTCAAAATGTTCATTGAACCAAGATTAGAGGCAGTATTCAGTACAAACTCTTACGGTTATCGACCCAATAGAAATGCCCATCAGGCATTGGCAGAGGTACGAAAGAACTGTTGGAAACAAGACTGGGTAGTTGATCTGGACATCAAAGGTTTCTTTGACAATATAGACCACAATAAACTGATGCTTGCCGTAGAGAAACACGTGCCCGAAAATTGGGTAAGGCTCTATGTCAAACGATGGTTGGAAGCACCCGTTGTTACGGTATCTGGAGAACTGATCCAAAAGCAAGGAAAAGGGACGCCACAGGGCGGAGTAATCAGCCCATTGTTGGCAAACCTTTTTCTACATTACGCTTTTGATAAATGGTTGGAACAGATAGATAAAAGTGTAGCTTTTGAACGCTATGCCGATGACGTAATACTACATTGTAGCACAAAAGCCCACGCAGAACAAATACTGCAATCGGTACATCAAAGAATGGCTTCGGTAGGATTAGAATTACATCCACAAAAGACAAAAATTGTCTACTGCCGAGACTTTAGAAGAAAAGAAAAATACCCAACGGTCAAGTTTGATTTCTTAGGATATTCTTTTCAGCCAAGAACTGCCTACTCTAAGAAAAAGGGAAAGCTGTTCATTGGTTATGATTGTGCCATAAGTATTAGTTCAAGAAAACGAATTGCGGACAAGCTCGAAGAGCTCAACGTAAACAAACTTACTTTTAAAAGTATCGTAGGCGTGGCTCAATATCTTAATCCAATGATTAGGGGCTGGGTGCGTTACTATGGTAAATTTAAGATGTATGAACTTACAAAAGTCTTTCGACTATTGAGCAAACGATTGGTTTGGTGGGCAAGGAAAAGGTATAAGCGATATAAAACCAGTATTAGAAAAGGGTACAAATGGTTGGCAACAGTAAGGAATCAATACCCTACTTTGTTTTATCATTGGAACTTTTCCCAAATAAACATTACTGCTTAGATTTGTACAACAAGAGCCGTGTGAAGGGAGACCTTCAAGCACGGTTCTGTGAGAGGCTTAGGGTGAAATTCCCTTTGCCTACTCGATTACTAACCGTTGGCATTAATTTGAAAATAGTGACAGAATACGATATTATAGTTATTAAACAACGAAGGATTTTATTGTCTATCCTAATTATGGCTGTCGCGTTTCCACTATGTTTGCTCTTGTCAGCACAATTGGAATTGACTTTCATCAAGATTTTATTTCCAATTTTAGCTTTAGGAATTTTAACGACACTATTGTACTATTTCGCATTCGGAAAAATAAATATTACATACGCCGACAAAAAACTAAACTTCAAATGGAAGAAAAAACCAATTTTTAATTTTAAAGAATATCAAACGATTACAACGGATGAAATAACAACGATAATCGTAGAAGAAGGTATTTATTTACGGAAAATTAAAACTAAAAACTCACAAGTCGAACTTGGCGGAATTAAATCCAAAAATGAGGACTCTTTAAAATTGCTGAAATTATTAATGATAGAGACAAATGTTGAGCCACAAGATAGTTGGGATGTTTGGAAGGAACGTGGTTGGCTAACAACATTCTATTGGATTAATCTTGTCGTTTTAATTATTGCATCTGGAATCGTTGTAACTTACATAACCCTAAAAGGATTTGACTCAAAATTATTGTTGTTTATACCATTATGTTTAAGTCAGCTAATATTTGGTCATTTACAAATGAAAAGTAAAGTGAAATAAAAACTAATGCCAACACCGTATATAAGCTATGGCTTGTTCCGTCCTCATTTGGAAAATCCTGCGGATTTTCCAAAGCCAGTTTTTATCAGGAAAGGTCTGTGCCGAGACACGCCACAGCTCATATACATAAACGTTGTAAGTAATTTGCCATCGCCAATGTCCTCTTCCCCAAGGAACGTGTGAGCAATGTTGCGGAGATGGGGTCGGACTCGCCAAACGGATAAAAAGGATAAGGAACTATTCGACATTTCGTCGGATATTACCCAAGTAGTTTAGCTTATCAGCGTTGAGAGCTCGCTATCAAAACGTTGGGAACGTTAAAAACTACTTATGTAAGGACGGTAAAAATTTTGAGAAAGTCAAATTTTGAGCGTAGTTATTTTCAATTTTATCCGTTTGGCGGTGTTATGGCTCCGTTTCGGACTGCACAAACCCCAATGTTTGATCAATCCAAAACGGGAATCTCGGGGAATCGGAACGTTATCACCCTCTTATGGCAAACTATGAATTGTTTTATCCTTAATTTTGGGGAAATCTAAAATTAAGATAAAACAACTTACAACACGCTGTATAATTAATGGCCCAAAACATATTAGCCTGAATAGGGCCACTAACCATACAGCTACCGTTGTGGTGCATTTGAAAAACAACACGAAAAAATGAATGACTGTATAGACTGCCAAAATGAGATTGACAATTACACTAAAGAGGAACTTTGTGAAAAACTAAATAGAGCCACTACTTTTCCTAAACACAGGACTTATGAAGACTTTCAAAATGTAGGAGTAATTTTGAAAAACCGCCAAAAGGATAAGAATAATTAGAACCTATTTTGGAAGTGTGATGACCTATCAGGAAGGCACATCTTGAAATATGGACTTGGGTCAATTCTGCGTGATGCTCGGCAAAAATTTCACCAACGTCAAAAAGAAGATATACTGTTTCATTTTCAAACTTGTAAAAAGTGCCTTTTTGGATATCATTATTATGGACTAAATATGCAGGTACAAAGATTTCCGAATGTACTAAAAGCCTGTTATCCTCATCTACCTCCGTGAAGAAGTTGGTATAACATTCAATATCTGAAATATCATCATCGGATTCAATTATTGAACTTCCCACAAGATGTGGTTTTTCATCTTTCTGAAATTTAGTCTGATATTTAAAAATAGGTATATTTACATTAATCATAAGAATAAAAATATTTCTGACCAATTTAGTAAATTGCATTGGATTGACAGTAGAAACGGAGAAATAAAAACGCACCACAACAAAGTATATAAAAAATAGTGGCTTAGTTGACCTGCCATAACAAAAGGTCTTAAAAATAAATTAATATCACAACTCGAAAGGTAGTTTAATAAAAACCACTACTTTTCATATACATAAACGTTGTGTGTAATGCGTGAAATCCGTTTTCAAAAAAAATTGTTTCCTAAATAAGAAACACTTACCTTTGTCAAAACAATCAATTGAATGAAACAAAAGTTTAAGGTTGAGTTGATGGACGAAGTTGATGAGTTCTTGAACGGACTGAACGCTAAAGCTCGGAAGAAAATAATTTACAATATGCGAAAAGCTCAAGTTGTAAATGATAGCGAACTTTTCAAAAAGCTAAGTGACAACGTTTGGGAATTTCGAACGCTACACAACAAGACCTACTACCGACTTTTTGCTTTCTGGGATAAAACAGACAAAACCGAAACGGTAGTCGTCTCTACTCACTCAATTGAAAAGAAAACGGCTAAAACACCACCAAAGGAAATTGCGAAAACCGAGCGGATTATGAAACAATATTTTGACTCTAAAAAATAAAACTATGAGCAAGAAAAAATTTAAAACAAAAAGTCTGGACGAAATTACCGATAAGTACATTGGAGAAATCGGAACACCAGAAAGAGACGAATTTGAGAACGAATTACGGCTTGACTTGATTGGACAAGCCATAAAACATGCTCGAAAAGAACGAAAGCTGACACAGGCTCAACTCGGAAAATTAGTTGGCGTTCAGAAAGCACAAATATCAAAAATCGAGAATAATTTAACTGACGCACGATTCGAAACGATTTTAAAAGTGTTTAGAGCATTGAACGCAAAAATTAATTTTAATGTGGAACTGCTAAACCAAAATATGAACTTGGCAAGCTGAAAAAAGCACTACACACAACAAAGACGTATATAACTCATAGCTAGTCAGTTGATTAAATGAAGTTAAGGCATATTTGCTAGTCCGCCAAATTTTTTAATTTACTGTAGTTTTTATTTTTTAAATTGGTGGCAGTAGTCCTTCGGTGGGATTATTGAAAAAAAAGATAATAAGGAAATTAAAAAATTCGGCTCGTACTTAATCCGAAAATAATTTTCTAATTTACACGCTACGAGCCATATACAGAGACGTTGTGCTTCATTATGACCAACCAATAACCAATGATAAAATTCTTTAGAAAAATTAGGCAAAATATGCTGACTGAAAATAAATTCAGTAAATATCTTCTTTATGCTCTTGGAGAAATTGTGCTTGTGGTTATTGGAATTTTAATAGCACTTTCAATTAATAATTGGAACAACGAGCTTAATAGAAAGAATACGGAAAAAGTTATTATTGAACAATTAATTGCAGATCTTACAAAATCGCAAATAGAACTTAAAGAAATCAAAGAGTCAATTGAAAGACAAGCTAAAGCAAGTGCCATAGTATGTCACGCCTTCTATAAAAAGGATTTGCCCAATGATAGCATTTATGAATATATGCGATTACCACTAGGAACAGCAACATTTAGCCCAACTTTAGGAACAGCTCGGTCGATTATTAATTCTGGTAATTTAACTTTAATAAAATCTGAAGATTTAAAAAATAAAATCACCGCATATGTCGAAGTAGTTGAATACAAACTAAAGGACATCAATCGCTATGAAGAAACCTATTATAGAGATGGACAGATGGAACTTAAAGAAGTTACACAATTAGCCAATTTATTACCCAAAGAAGATTTATTTAACCAAGCTGAAGTAGCCAGCTTATTTGCTTCGAGAAATAACGAATTAAGAGCCATACCATATGTCATAGAAAAAATACCTTTTGAAACAGGCTTAAACGAGCTATTTCAAAATTATAAGGTGTTTTCAGCCTACAATTCTCTACTAATTGCCCACAGAAATAGTGCTTTTAGATATGATGACATATTAGAAATCACAAACGAACTTTTGGAGGAACTAAAAGGAATTAGTTCCAAAAGAGAATGAATTAAGATAAAAAGAAGTCTTAATGATTAAAATCCTGTGAAGCAATTAAATAACGAAAGCACAACATCGGCTATAGCAAATGCGGACTAAAGTTTAAAAATGAAAGTAATTACACCAAATAAACTAATCGCTAAACGGAAAGCAAAGTGCCTTGAAATCCCGCACTTGCCATAGCCGGGGCCGTTGTAAAACATTTAAGAAAAAACGCGAGTGAACAGAATTAAAGCAGATAAAGTACTTTTTATAAAGTTAGGTCAAGGCGGAGAATATGAAACTGATTGTATCATAAATGACCAAACTTTGCGACTAGGATATAAAGATGTTGACCATAATTTATGCATAAGTGGAAAATGGGATTTAGTTCACAAGTACTTTATTGAAGAAGAAAATTCAACGCAAGGAGTTGCAACAAGCCACACAAACCAAATCAAACAATTTTACGAGAATGACAATCGAACTCTTTGGTTGACCTTTTTCAATAATAAACTTTGGTGGTCTTTTTCTAAAGCAGAAATAACTTTATTGTCTGATAAAACCAAAACAAGACCTGTGATTGGAAATTGGTCGGACAAAAACGTAAACGGAGAATTATTGCTTTCAGGAAATTTGAGTGGAAAACTATTAAAAACTCAAGGATTTCGTGGAACAATTTGTAAAGTCCCAGAAGAAAAATATGCTTTACAAAAGATAAATAATGAACAATTAAAAGAAGTTGTTGAACTTGAAAACGCCATAACTGAACTTAAAGAAAAATTGAACATTTTAATCAAGAATTTGCAATGGAAAGATTTTGAGACTTTGATTGACTTAATTTTTAGACAAGCTGGTTGGCAACGAGTAAGCGAAACTGGAAAAACACAAAAGACTTTGGATTTGGAGTTATTAGCACCAGTAACCGGAGAAAGAGCAATAGTCCAAATTAAATCTCAATCGGATTTGAAACAATTTCTTTTCTATCAAGACAAGTTTGCGACAATGACTGATTATGACAAGTTTTTTTTTGTGGTTCATTCTGCCAAAAAAAGCTTGGAAGAATACGACAATGAAACTGAAACAATATTGTATTTTGGAGACAAAATAGCTGATTTGACAATTAATTCAGGATTATTAGAATGGGTAATTAAACGAACATCATAGCGAAAAAAAAACGTTTTACAACAACGTATATAGCTCATAGCTAATCAGTTGCTTAAATTAAGTTAAGGCATATTTGGAAAGTCGCCAAATTTTTAAATTTGACGATTTCCAATAAAAGATAAATAGTAAAATTTAAAAATCTGGCTTGTGCTCAATCCGAAAATAATTTTCTAATTTGCACGCTACGAGCCATATACAAG
>CAWKJU010000021.1:0-6418 GCA_963849955.1 uncultured Cytophagales bacterium
GGTTAGATAATAAAATAGAAAATAGTTCTAAGCTATGGATGATAAGGCGATTGCTTTGGCGATGCAAAAGGTATTTATTAAAAACGGACCCCTACTAAAGATCATCTAATGGGCTTCGTACTTCTATCATAGACCTTCTAGAGACCTGAGTATAAATGAGCGTAGTTTTTATAGAGTCGTGGCCGAGCAATTTCTGGATCATCCTGATATCTGTGCCCCGATCAAAGAGATGCGTAGCATAGGCGTGACGAAGACTGTGTATGGTGTGATCACGAGATACGCCGGCCTTTAGGCAGGCGGTTTTAAAAACCTTAAGCAGGCTGTTGGCGCTGTAGCGGTTTCCTCGCTGTCCCTCAAAGAGATACGTGTTGGGCCTGTGCTTTCTATAATAGGGCTCCCATACCTCCCGTAGCTTGTCTGGTAGAGGAAGTATACGGTCTTTATTCCCTTTAGCCGCCTTGATGTGTATGAGTTTCCGGTCCTTTAATACATCTGATAACTTGAGATTGATAAGCTCCCCGCTGCGCAAACCTAGCGCATATATAGTAGTGAGCATCGCCTTGTGTTTAACATTTGAGGTGGTATCTAGATTTTTTTTTACCTCTTGCTGGGAAAGAATGACAGGTAATTTTCTGGGGTGGCTTGTAGGATAGACTGGCGCAAAATCTATCTCTTTCTTATGAATTTCTAAAAAGTATAATCGCAACGCGGCCAAAAGTTGTTTTTGGGATGAATACCCATACTTTGCCTGCTCGACATGGGTGATAATACGGTTATAGAGTTTGAAGGTTTCTATAGTTTCCAATGGCTGGTTGACTCCTACGTGTTTTTGAAAGCCAAGCAAGAGACCTATGTAGGAATCTATTGAGCTTTGAGCATATCTCTTTATAAGCAATAATCTTCTAAATCCTTTAAAAGTAATCATAACGCACCCATTTTGAGTTATAGCGGGAAGGTACATTTTGTAACGATAACGTGACAACTGGTGGGTCGTTATAATGAAGATTTTTGTATACTTGTTTTATACAAGTGTTGTAGCACATTTTGACCAAAACTATGAGACAATTTACGAACGATGATAATCAATTTAAAGATGGAATATTAGCGTTCGATAAAAGAACTGAAGTTAAACTATACAAAATACATCAAACTTCAAATGACAAAAGAATTTATAGCTACCTAATTTTAGACTTTCAATTAACAAAAGATATTCACTTTAAAGATTTTACGATTGAACAATCGATTGAAGTTGATATAGATATAACTACAACAACAGGTCAAGCGGTAAAGAAAGCTTATGTTTCACCTGTTAAAATGCCCGAAAGAGTTAATTACATCAATTCGCATTATTTTACATTAGGACTTAGTGCAATCTGTAGTTTTGCTTTTGAAAGACCTGTCTTTTCTGTGAAAAATGATTTTTACAATCGATTTGAAGTTGCTAATCAATTTGAATTAAAGGAAATTGGAGTTGAATTTCCAAGAACAATTGGAGGACCAGGTGCAAAAGGTTTTAGAGTTCATAAAGAGATTATCGATATTTGGGAAACAAGATTGATAGAAATAGTCAATCTTCTTGATATACTCACTTCAACAGAAAGTCAAGAATATGAAGTAAGTTACGTGAACTTAATGCAAAGTTTTCGTTTAATTCAATTAGCACATATAAATAAAAAAGAAGATTTTGATTTAGGATATTCATTTCTCATTGCAGGAATTGAAGCTATATCACAAATAGCAGTCGATAAAATTGATTTTTCAAAAAAACCCAAACTTTATAATGAATGGAAAAAACTTTCAAAAACAAGTGAAGTAGTTAAAGATCTTTTTGAGGAATATTTGAAAATAAAAACATATGTAGACTCAGAAGTGAATAATAGAGATTTAACCAAACGCTTTGTTAAGTTTCTTATCACTTACACTGAGAATTCAGATTGGGATGAAGTTTTTTATAGTGAATTAATTACCGAAGGCCCAAATTACAGAACTTTGTATCCAAACGAAATAAGTGTTGTGCCTGAGTTAACACCAAATAAATTGACTGAAGAAGAGTTCTCAAAAATTATTAAAAATACTTATACTCTTCGTTCCAAGTTTTTTCATATGGGAAAACCTTTACCACACAAAAGCCCAAGCAATTCATCTAATAACCGTTTTTTCCATATTATAGACAATATTAAAAGAAGAAAAACATTATTTAAGAAAATAGAGAAGGAAAATCGTAAGGAAAGTCCATTTGAAGAATGGAGTAAGACTCAAGACAAACTAATAACCTTTGAGTTGATGTCCAATTTGGCAAGAAACTCTATTACAAATTATGTAAAAAAAACGTGCTACAACAACGTGTCCTATGAAAAGCAATAATCCACTTCTCCAAAGTTAATATTTTATTTTTAACTATCTCATAATGATGATGTTGGGGTGTTTTAATGTTGGTAAACCTCTCCTTATTGCTGCTTGTTTGTCAATATTTATGTGTCTTCCTCTAGCTCCTTAGGTTGCTCGTCGGAGGCAAGCCAAAAGCTACTCACAGGGCGATCAACATCCAAAATAATAGCTATCTTACACAAGAAATACAACAACAAAAACCAGTGAAAACCAGCAGAACGCCCTGCACGCTTTATACATTGGACCGTTATCTGCCATATAACCACAAATGAAAATTACTGCTTTAACATTAGGCTTTTTACTTTTAACTAACTTCTGTTTCTCTCAAATTAAGAAAAAGGAATTGGATGGAGAATGGTATTCTGATAATGATTTTGGGCAATACTATAAAAATGACACAATCCGATTTACGAGCCGAATTAAAAATCCCAAACAAGAAAAAAGAGACTGCGAACAAATAAAATGGGAAAAAGAAAATAGGACCTTCAAACTGACCCAAGTAAATATTTGTACAGCCAGAGCTAAAGCCACAAATGGTTTTTCAACGCAAAAAATTAAATTACGAAAAACGGATTTCGGACAAACAATAGAATATTATCAAGATAAAAAATTAGTAGATAAATTCAGAATTACAGAATTGAACAAAAACGTTAAGTCCGAACTCAAACTTATGCGTTTTGACGAGCTATCTGAACAAAAAGTATATAAATATGTTGACTCTTTAGTTTTCAAAGTTCTAAATTATAATCCAGAAAAAACTGAAAATAATTATGGAGTAAAAATTTCGAACTCTAATCCGAATGTAAAAATAAAAATACGAGATGGCGGAATTGGAAATCCTGAACCCCTTGTTGTTGTAAATGGCAGACCTTTACAGAATAGAGAACTTTTAAAAGAACTATTGCTTGTGGAAACCTACGCCATAAGATATTTGACTAAAGAACAATCTGCAAGTATTTACGGTTCGAGAGCGATAAATGGAGTTATACTATTACTGACATCCGAAAAAAGATTTAAGAAAGAATGGAAAAAATACGGTAGGTAACACCGGTAACCGTTGCACAACTGCATAAAACCTAAAGAGTAAGTCTCAAATAAGCACTTTTGAGCACACTTCTATATTTAGATCGGAATTATTAATTGATCTTCTAGAGGGTTTAGAATCATTCTTTTTAATTGTGATAGGGTGCTTTTCAATAATGCGGTAAAAAGTGCTGATCCTGCCTCACTTTTTATTTGTTTTTGTTCAAATTTTAGGTACTTCTTCAGGTTATAGGCAATAGCAGAGAGGTGCAGCACCTTGTTTGCCTGTTTGAGTCCTATGGTATTGATCTTGCGCAGTCCCATAAACTGTGTAAGGGTTCCAAAGACAGATTCTACCGTGCTCTGCCGCTTACTTTTTAGATAGCGTCCTTCATTGCTATTTATCCGTCCAATATTACGTTCATATTCCTCTCTGTAATAGGTCACTGTAAACTGTTTCTAATATATGCCTTCCTCTCGGTCATACTTCCCTCGTCGGAGGCAAGCCAAAAGCTACTCACAGGGCGATCAACATCTAAAATAATAGCTATCTTACACAAGAAATACAACGACAAAAACCAGTGAAAGCCATCAGAACGCCCTGCACGCTTTATACATTGGACCGTTGTATGCCATGACAAAAACAACGCATTTAGAATCTAATAGAAAAAGCTTTTGGATGAATTCAAATTTTTAAAATACTTACCCCAAAAGAAATCAGCATTTAAAATAAAACTTTATGAATTTACAGACATTTAAAAATTACCTAAGGCCAATTCTTATCTTTAAAATTTGTTTAATTATTATTAGTTGTAAAAGTGATGAGGATGTAGAGATTCCTTCTTTAGAAAATGATTTTCTTGGTAAGGATTATTTCTTTTATCAATTTGATGGTATGGAAGAGTATGAGTATGCGGATAGGATTTTTGTTGACACTAGACAACAAGTTGAACCGACTACAAATTTTAATGTTATAAGTGGTCCTAATTCAAGAAGTGGTATGGGAGAGTTTGGGACTTTTGTATCAGAAGGTTTTTCATCAACCTTCTATTTTTGGTTACCGATTAACGAAAGTCAAATTCAAAATATTGTTTTACCATTTAGAGCCGAAACAACTAGTTTTATTGGATTTCCGAGATCTGATACTGACAATAATCTTATTTTTCAACTTTATATGGACATCTATGAAGAGGACATTCCTTGGCAAAGTTTAAATAATGAAGAGTGGCCAAATTTTAGTGCTGAAAATTTCCAACAAAAAAATTATCACATTTTAGAGAGCATTACTTTGTTAGATTCAACTGATGTGGATATAAATATTTATACAATTGAAGGTAAATTTCGGGCAAGTCTAAATTATCAAGGAACTAATTTATTAAAAATGGTAGATGGAAAATATAGGATTGAACTTTTAGTGTATAAATAAATGTGTATAGCACGGCATACGTCAAAGAACTGAGTTAAAAAACAAGTCTTTTTAAGCTAATCTTGATCTATAATGTTCATCGTAGGGTCTTCCTGATTGAGCAATCGCAAATGCTTGTTTTAAAAGCTTATTTGCAACTGCAATCAATGCTAGTTGGTAGTGTAAATTAAACTCTGTCTGACATTTATTTTTTCGTTTCAAAATTAGTCGAAACTTGTTTTCGACTTGTTTTGGAATGTGACCTAGCGTCAGCGACAAGTGTTGCTTGATTCCTGTTGATATCTAGATCTATACGATCCTCAAATCTAATATAAAGTTGCTGTATAGTCAAACTCCAGTTATGTAGCGGAGAAGTCCATTTCTTTTGGATGTTCATAGTGGCTAGATAAACCAGTTTTAAAAGAGCCATATCACTTGTGAATGCTCCTTTTGTTTTGGTGACCTTACGTACCTGTCTGTGATAGCCTTCTACCGCATTGGTGGTATATATAATCTTTCTGATTTCAGCAGTGTACTGAAAGTATTGGGATAGATGTTCCCAGTTGTTTTTCCAACTTTGTATAACTACAGGATACTTGGAGTTCCATTTTTGATCTAGGAGTTCTAGCTGATCCTCTGCAATGCTCCTATTATCTGCTCTGTAAACCTCTTTGAGATCTCTCATAAATTCCTTCTGATCCTTTGAAGCAACATACTTCAGGGAGTTGCGTATCTGGTGGACGATACATAGCTGTACTTCTGTTTTTGGAAATACACTTAAAATAGCGTTGGTAAACCCTTTTAGATTGTCCGTACAAGCTATTAAAATATCCTTTAACCCACGATTATTTAGATCGGTCAATACCTGTAGCCAAAAGTTAGCTCCTTCACTTTCTGAAAGGTAAATCCCTAAAATCTCTTTTCTACCTTCGGTATTTATACCTAGGATATTGTAAAGTGCCTTGTGCTGGATTTTGCCGTCTACCTTAACCTTATAATGCATAGCGTCTAACCAGACGATACAGTATAATGGTTCCAAAGGGCGATTTTGCCATGCTTTGACATCCGGTATGATACGATCTGTGATTTGACTAAGTACGGTGTGTGAGATGTCTGTGTCGTACATCTCCTTAATGTGAGATGAGATGTCTCTATAACTCATTCCCAATCCATAAAGGCCAATGATTTTGTCGGACAGATTATCCGCCAGTATGCTCTGACGCTTTTTTACCAGCTCTGGTTGGAAGCTACTGTGACGATCTTCTGGCGTTTCAATATCAAAAGAGCCGAAACCACTCTTGATTGTTTTCTTGCCCTTGCCATTGCGCTTGTTGCCATTAGATCGCTGATCATCATCCAAATGTTCTTCCATCTCAGCTTCAAGTGCCTTCTCAATAAAACTCTTTAGCATCGGTGCAAAAGCTCCGTCTTTTCCAAAAAGACTCTTGCCAGACATAAATTGTTCCAGCGCTTTTTTCTCTAAATCCTGTTGTTCTTGTGTGCTCATAATATCTGATTAAAAATAAACTATTATTTTAATCAGACAGAGTTCAGTTTACACTCTCTGCTAGTTTTTTGCTCGTGTCATCCTCTCGCTTTTTA
>CAWKJU010000022.1:0-70856 GCA_963849955.1 uncultured Cytophagales bacterium
TTAGAGAGTAACAAATATTGGAAAGTGAATTAAATAAACTAACTTCAATATGTTTATCAAACAATAGATGCCATGAAATCGATTTATCTACTTTGCATTTTTTTATTCTTTGGGATAAATAACATTCAAGCGCAACAAAGCAATTTTTCAAAAAAAATACCTGCTAGCTATAATGCTTATTCCGTTACTAACACCCATGATGGAGCATATTTAATTACTGGACGTTCAGTAGATTTTGATAATGGATTATTACTAAAAGTGGATTCCTCTGGAAATTTGTTGTGGAGCAAAGATGCAACTTCAGCAAGTCTAAGTTATGTTAGTTTAGACTATATATCTTCCTTAAGTGACTCTTCTTTTTTAATAATTGGAAATGGGAGTAATAGTGTATTAAAAAAAGAAGTGGGGATCCTTATAAAAATGAATTCCGATGGTGATATAATTTGGACTCGTCAACTATCGAGTAATAACACCGTTATTTTGAAATTCTGTATCGAAACTTCGGATGGCGATTATTTGATAGGAGGTGAAATTGATTTTAAATCTTATGTTGCAAGATTTACAAAAAACGGGGAACTTATCTGGTCTAAGAGTTATGCAGGTGGTACAGTATCTGGAGCAAATTCTGGAAAAGAAGTGTCGAACAAACATTTTTTAGTGACTGGGTATTTTAATGAAAACAATATAAGTCATGCTTACGTCACAGAAATCGATGAGGAGGGTAATGTTGAATGGTCTAGAAAATATAATACAGACTCTAATGGATCTGTGGGTTTTGATATCGAACAAACTAATAATGGGTTTTTATTTTACCTATCTTCAAGTACTATTCTAAATTGTGATAGTATTGGAAACATTATATGGGGTAATAATTATGATATATCTAGTTACCCTCCTTATGGAAGCTTCAGACTACGCAAAAACAAATTAAACTCCTATTCATTTGTTACGGGCGACCCGATGCTATCTGATTTGGGAAGTAGTGGTAACACAATAGTAACAATTGACACTTTAGGACAAGTGCTTTGGTCTAAAAATTTGGAGCTAGATGCAAATGATTTAGTGGTTACGGATAAAAACAAGCTCTTCGTTATTGGAAATGCCGCTATTATGAATGCCGTACGCTGTGAATATTGTGAATCTCGTGAATTAGGCTTTATTATGACAGACTCTAGTGATAACACCAACAAGTGCGCTTTTCCGACTAACCTCCAAGCTTCAAAAACTAATGATATAATCGATACCGCTGTGCATTTTACTGCCGAAAACGTAGGTGAGGCAAATACCATCTATATTTCTTATTCTATACTAGATTTAAAAGGTATAGATGGTTGCGTTACTCTGGATTACATAGGAAGTACTAAATCAACTTTTGAAAATTCTAAAACACAACTTTTCCCTACTATTGGAAATGGTCAATTTAACTTCATACTGCCAGAATTGTCAACTGGTAAAATTTTGCTAATCAACAGCTTAAGTCAAGTCGTACATCAACAATCGTTTCAAGAAACAACACAAATTCAGTTTAATCTTTCTTCACTGAATGCTGGTTTGTATACGTATACTGTGAACTACACAAACAAGGGTAGTGAAACGGGGAAACTCATCATTTCTGAGTAACCAAGATAGTTCTACACTTAAAACCTCACATCTTTCACCATCAACTGTAAAGTGGTTTTCCCATTAAAATGGTTTTCTTCCAAATTATAACAGATATGAAACGGCACTCCTGTTCTAATTTTTTCATAGTGATGTGCCAAACCAAAACCTATTCCATGCATTTCAACATCACCTTGTTTGACACATAGTTTCAAATGATCTTCTTTTACAATGCGTGACTTACCATTATCTACCACATTTTCGGTTACAAAAATTGGCTGCATGTTTTGGGGACCAAAGGGGCCCATTTGAGATAAAATCGCAAAAAACTTAGGTGTGATTTGATCAAAAGTAATGATTTGATCAACTGAAATTTTAGGCACTAACTGCTCTTCAGTGATTGTAGCTGCTACTATCTGCTCAAACATGGTTTGAAAAGCAGCCACATTTTCAATTTTCATCGTCATGCCTGCAGCATAGGTGTGTCCACCATATTGTTCTAACAAATCTGCACAAGAAGTGATGGCTTCATAAACATCGAAACCATGAACCGAACGCGCTGAACCGGTTGCTTTTCCGTTTGATTCTGTCAAAATGATGGTTGGACGATAATGGTTTTCAATGCACCGAGAAGCGACTATTCCTATTACTCCTTTGTGCCAATCATTTTTAAACAATACCGTTGATTTAGCTTCTAATAAGTTCTTATCTGCTTCTATCATTCGTAGGGCTTCTTGGGTGATCGAAGAATCAAAATCTCTACGCAGATTGTTTTTCTCATTCACTTTTACTCCAAAGCCATAAGCTGTTTCCGTATTTTCTGCTAATAATAATTTTACTGCACCATGCGCATGATCTATTCGACCTGCCGCATTAATCCGGGGACCAATACCGAAAACCACATTGGTGACCGTTAAGTCTTTTTTAAAACCTGCTAATTCAATTAAGGCCTTTAGACCTGGTCTTGGGTTGGTGTTTAACTGTTTTAAGCCGGCACTCACTAACACCCTATTTTCACCCGTGATAGGCACAATATCCGAACAAGTGGCTACAGCTACTAAATCCAAAAATTCAAAGGCTTCTGACTCATCAATCCCATTTTGTTGGCAAAAGCCTTGAATCAATTTGAATGCTACACCACAGCCACACAATTCATCGTAGGGATAACTACAGGTCTCTTGCTTAGGATCCAGTATAGCAAATGCTGGCGGTAACTCAATTCCTGGACGGTGATGGTCGCAAATGATAACATCAATCCCATATTCTTTCGCTTTGGCAATTTTTCCGATTGCTTTAATTCCACAGTCGATGGTGACAATCACGGATATGTCGTTGTCTTTGGCATATTCAATGCCTTGCTCACTGACGCCATATCCTTCTGTGTATCTATCAGGAATATAATAATCTAAGTTTGCTGTATAGTTTCTAAAAAAACCATAAAACAAAGCCACAGAAGTTGATCCATCGACATCATAATCACCATAAACCAATATTTTTTCTTCTTTTTGAATGGCTTCAGAAATACGATTAACAGCTTCTGCAAGTCCTTTCATTAAAAATGGATCGTGCAAATTGGTTAACTCTGGTCGAAAATAAGTTTTGGCTTGATCAAAAGTTTGCACCCCACGCTGTACCAATATTCCAGCTAATAAAGGTGAAATATTAATAGCCTCTGAAAGTGAGGTTACAGCTTCTTCTGAAGGTGATGGCAGAAAATCCCAGCGATAAGTCATAAGAGAAAAATAATCATTTAACTTTATAATATGAGTGAAGAAGAAGACAAAAAAAACTTAAAACCCTATTATAAAGTAGATTTACTTTTATACGGAATAATGGTATTATTCATTATAATCCTGTTTGTCTTCTTTACTTAAAAATTGATTCTCCGATCGCTCTATGAGCGTTTCGTCTATATCTTTAGTTGCTTTTGCTCCCAACAATTTAATTTTTTCAGCACGCGTAATCAAATTACCAGTTCCTGTTGAGAGTTTGTTCATCGCGTCATCGTAGGACTTTTGAGAAACCAACAGCCCTTTATTTATTTTTTCCATATCAGCCAAAAACCCCACAAACTTATCATACAACGCTCCACTCTGTCGAGCAATTTCTATGGCGTTTTTAGTTTGCCGTTCTTGATTCCAGATGGAAGAAATGGTTCGTAATGTTGCCAATAAGGTAGAGGGCGAAACAATAACCACCTTATTGTCCCAGGCAAAGTTGAATAGATCAATATCTGCTTGAATGGCTAAACTAAAAGATGATTCGATTGGGATAAATAACAACACAAAATCGGGTGTGTTTAAACCTGCCGAAGTTTGATAGGCTTTCTCACTCAATTTTTTTACATGGCTTTTAACAGAAATTACGTGGCCTTTGAGAGCTATTACCCGTTCCTCTTCACTTTCAGCATTAATTACCTGTTCATACGCTACGAGTGAAACTTTAGCATCGATAATCAAGTGTTTGTTTTCAGGCAACCGCACGATAACATCTGGTTGAATTAATTTTCCTTCTAGATTTTGTGTGGAATACTGCGTGTCATATTCTTGTCCTTTCACCAACCCTGAGCGTTCTAATACGCGCTCTAGAATCACCTCTCCCCAATTTCCTTGTTTTTTTGTATCTCCTTTGAGGGCTTTAGTCAAATTGTGTGCTTCATCTGCCATACGCTTATTCAGTTCGTGTAGCAGTTTAATTTGTTCTTTGAGTCCTTCTTGATCTTTACCGCTTCGCTCAATTTTGTCTTCAAATGATTTGATGCGTTCACCCAGTGGTTTTAATGTCAGCGTTAATTTTTCATTGCTTAACTGATTAATCTGCTCACTGTTTTGACGAAGCACTTTAGAGGCAATATTTTCAAATTCTTTTTGAAATTTCTCATTCAAACGCTCTATTTCTTCGCGTTGCTCCACCATTCGGGTTTCTTGACCTTGAAATACAGCAATGGATTTTTCTAACCTGCGCGAAAGATCTACATTTTCTTCTCTAGCCTGTTGAAGTTCAGATTTGAAATCCAATATGTCTTTTGCTGCTAAATTGGCTCGCTCTTCAATTCGTGCTTTTTCCTGAGCTAACAACTGATAGTCGAGCTGCGAAACACCTTGTTCTTTGGTGTCTTGGGAATCAATTTTGGCTTTCATTACAAACCACATCGCTCCTGCGCCTATCACTAATCCTATAATTAAAAAAAGAATGTCCATGTTTGAGTAATGAGATTGTTAGATGTGAGTATTGAGATTTTAAGAAGCGATATTATTAGCTGTGAGAAATTCTCTTTTTTCAAAACTAGAAGTTTCATCTTTAGTCTTAATACTTTGTATTATGTACTAAATACAGTTCTTGACTTGACTCTTGTCTCTTGGTACTTTCGTCTTTCTACTTTATACATTAATCTTAGTTCTAATTTGATTTAGATAAAAAAAGCATCCCGATGTGTATCGAGATGCTTTTTAACTATTTGTTTAGTTAACTGATTAGATCGATCCTTCTAAAACTTCTTTGATGTTGACTCTTTTACCGTCTTTATAAGATACAATCCAAGCGCCTTTTACGCCCATCTCTCTCATATATTTTTTGAATTTATCTGCTTCCCAATAGTCGCTGAAGATACCCAAGGTATATTTCATAGTTCCGTCTGCATCAACTTCACCGCTAAAGTTTTGGTGACGATCAAAGTATTTTGTTAAATCAAAGTTTTTAAAAGCACCTACTTGAACTTTAAACACAACACCTGGAGCTGCAGTTGTAGTGCCACCACTTGCCGCTACTGGTGCTGAAGCTGCTTGTTGCGCTTTTTCTTCTGCTGCCGCTGCCGCTGCTTTATAATCTTCTATTTCAGAACTAATTTGCTCGTTTTCAGACTCTAATTCATCTACACGAGTTTGTAAATTGATAACATCCTCTTTGTACTTGTCTTTATTTTCTACCAAAGCTTTGAAAGTCGCTGGACTCATTGACTTCAGTTTTTTCTTCCATTCTTTTTCTTCTTCCTTGGTCAACGTTTGGGCGAAACTCATAGAACCAAAAGTGATGACTAGCGCTAAGGCAAAAACGACTTTATTCATAATTATATAATTAGAGTAGCCCAATTTCGATAATTTTTTTAGAATGACAAAAAAAAGGCTTTAAAGCTTAAAATTTAAAATGATTATTAATCATTTCCTATCATTTTTAAGGGATCAACCCAACGATCAAACTCCTCAGCACTAACATAACCTAGCCTAATTGCTTCTTCTTTCAGCGTTGTGTCATTTTCATGTGCTGCATTCGCTATTTCAGCTGCTTTGTAATAGCCAATCTTTGTGTTCAATGCTGTCACCAGCATCAACGAATTATTTAACAGTTCTTTAATACGTTTTTTGTTGGGTTCGATTCCTGCCACACAATGTTTCTCAAAGGAAACACAAGCATCGCCTAACAATTGAGCAGAGTGTAGTAAGTTGGCAATCATCATTGGTTTAAAAACGTTTAACTCAAACTGTCCACTCATGCCACCTACTGAAATCGCTACATCATTACCCATTACTTGAGCACAGACCATCGTTAATGCTTCACACTGTGTGGGATTTACTTTTCCCGGCATAATGGAGGAACCCGGCTCATTGGCAGGGATGTTGATTTCGCCAATTCCCGAACGCGGACCAGAACTTAACATTCTGATGTCATTGGCTATTTTCATTAAACTCACTGCCAATTGTTTTAAGGCTCCATGCGTTTCCACTAAAGCATCATGGGCAGCTAATGATTCAAATTTATTTTCTGCTGTTTTGAAAGGCAAATCAGAAATTTCAGCAATGTTTTTTGCCACCAATTCAGCATATCCATTTGGTGTATTTAAACCTGTGCCTACCGCTGTTCCACCCAATGCCAGCTCGGATAAATGAGTCAAAGTGTTTTTTAATGCCTTTAATCCATGTGTTAATTGCGCGGCATAACCACTGAACTCTTGTCCGAGTGTTAATGGAGTAGCGTCCATAAAATGGGTACGGCCAATTTTAACCACCGCCTTCATTTCCTCACTTTTTTGCATGATGGTATTTCTTAGCCTTTCAACCGAAGGAATAGTGTTTTCAATCAATGACTTATAAGCAGCAATGTGCATGGCCGTAGGAAACGTATCGTTAGATGATTGCGATTTATTGACATCGTCATTGGCTAAAATGAATTTTTCGCCTTCTCCTAGCTTATTTCCTCGCAGCACATGAGAGCGGTTGGCGATGACTTCATTCACATTCATGTTGGTTTGGGTGCCTGAACCGGTTTGCCAAATCACCAAAGGAAATTGATCATCCCATTTTCCATTGGTGATTTCATCACAGACCTGCGCAATCAAATCTGATTTTTCTTTATCCAAAACACCGAGCTCTACGTTGGTTTTTGCGGCAGCTTTTTTTAGCGAGGCAAAAGCATATATCACTTCGATAGGCATTTTTTGGTTACCAATCTTGAAATTTTCCAAAGAGCGTTGGGTTTGAGCACCCCAATATTTGTCTTCAGGAACTTGTACTTCTCCAAGTGTATCTTTTTCTATTCTATAGTTCATATCTTCTCTTTTTTGAATTAAAAACTGTTGTCACATCATCAAGTTATTAATAATACTTGCGATGAACCAATAGAACTTACTACTTTGTAGTTTACTCCAAAGTCATGGCAAAAATCAAATCGACATATTTCTGTCAATCGTGTGGTTACAACTCTCCTAAATGGTTAGGCAAATGCCCTTCCTGCAATGAATGGAATACATTCGTAGAGGAAGTCGTACAAAAAGAAACACCTCAAAAAGGTTCATGGAAAACGGGCTCTGAAAAAAACATCGCTAATCGACCTCTTCGTGTGGCCGATATTGCCATTGACACAACTGCTCGAATTGTAACTCAAGATGCGGAACTCAATCGGGTATTGGGTGGTGGAATTGTACCCGGCTCCTTGGTTTTGTTAGGAGGTGAACCAGGAATAGGAAAGTCAACCTTATTGCTTCAGTTGTCTATCTCTCTTGCGGGGAAAAAGGTGCTTTACGTTTCGGGAGAAGAAAGTGAATCACAAATTAAAATGCGAGCGGAACGCATAAGTAAAGACAATCAGGAATGCTATATTTTAGCAGAGACAAATACCCAGAACATCTTTAAACAAATTGAGCAACTCGCTCCTGATGTGGTCATTATTGATTCCATTCAAACCTTGCATTCTACCTACATTGAATCTGTGGCTGGTAGCGTCTCCCAAGTACGAGAATGTGCTGCTGAGATGTTGAAGTTTGCCAAGGAAACTTCAGTACCTGTGTTTTTAGTAGGACATATTACCAAAGACGGTTCTATTGCTGGACCAAAAGTACTGGAACACATGGTGGACACCGTACTACAATTTGAAGGCGATCGCCATTTGAGTTACCGCATTTTGCGCACCATTAAAAACCGGTTTGGCTCTACTTCCGAATTAGGAATATATGAAATGCTGGGCGATGGTTTACGGGAAGTTAGCAATCCTTCCGAAATTTTAATTTCCCAACGGGACGAAGCTTTAAGTGGTGTCGCTATCGCAGCTTCTCAGGAAGGCAACCGCCCTTTATTAATAGAAATACAATCGCTCGTAAGTCCCGCCAACTACGGAACACCTCAACGGTCGTGCACGGGGTATGACAGCAAACGTTTGAATATGTTGTTAGCTGTTCTCGAAAAACGTGGGGGTTTTCGCTTAGGGGTACAGGATGTGTTCTTAAATATTGCCGGAGGTTTAAAGGTAGATGACCCAGCGATCGACTTAGCCATATGCGTAGCTATTGTTTCCAGTTTTGAAGAGATGACCATTTCTCCAACGTGTTGTTTTGCTGGTGAAATTGGTTTAGGTGGTGAATTGCGAGCGGTAAACCGTATCGAAGGACGAATTCAGGAAGCCGAGAAACTAGGGTTTCAAGAAATCTATATCTCGAAATTCAATAAACTAACCCTCGACAAATCGAAAATGAAAATTAAGATTTTTGAATTTTCGAAGTTAAGTCAGGTGTTTGAGGAGTTGTTTGGGTAGAATTATTCGTTTGCAAAGATACCAAACAGTGGTTTGTGAGGACACAAACCACGGCATCAATTTTATCCTTACGTCATTCCCACGTAGGTGGGAATCTGCCAATCGACAGCCTAAAAACCATATACAAACCTTCATCCCACAACTTTGTTTTTCATAGATTAACAGCGTTCTCACTCCCAAAACTTGCACGTCACCCCAGAATTAATATCAGGGGTCTCCCAATCGAAGCCTTTAGGCTCGTCTCCACCTCAGAGAGATTCCCGCCTACGCGGGAATGACGGATTGTAAAAAGAATTCGCTTATATTAATGGTACCGTTTACTTTCGCCTCATCTTTTGTATACATCAGCACAAATCGTTTTAACCACCTATAACTTATTTTATCATGAAAAAACTTTTATTACCATTACTGCTTTTTACTTGCCTAGTGGCAAATGCCGCTATTCCAGGTATCACTAATTATTTCAGTACTTTTGGTGGAATGCAGCCATGGGATGATGGTGAAAAAACCATCTACTGGGGAGTAATTACCTGTCAACCTAATCAGCTCCAAATTGATTTTGAAATAGCAGATAATTACACATTATCAAACAATAGTATTGCTCAGCTTATAAACAGTTCCCCTACGTCTATAACTATTGATGTATTTGATGCTTTTGACGGAGTTATCGACATCATGAATTCCTCGAATGTTCTTATTTGTACAATTCAACTACAACCACTTCCAAATGATTTATTCGGTATATCGTTAGATCCGTATTATAATAATATTAAAGATGATACACTTTATCTCTGTTCCGCGTTTGGAACTAACCCATTAGAGATAACTTATGAAATCAACGCCCCTTTTAACCCTCAAAATTACTGTTTTCAACAAGATCAAGATGCAAAAATCTATATCAACAATGTAGCACAAGACAGCAAACTTTGGGAAGACATAACCTTAAAAACTGGTGATACATTATTTGTAAAACGACCTAGCGGTTTTGTTCCTTGTGATTGTGGTTTTGAACAATTTCAATCTGAACTAAAGACAGACTCTTACATCATTAAATTGGTCGACAATGAAGTGAAGCCTGTAGCTAGTGTTGTTTCTGGCAACACTACCATTTGCCCAGGCGATACAGCCATATTAGGACAAACAACCGTTACGAGTTTAGATTATAGATGGCATAAAAATAACTCAACTAGTTACTATTTTTCTAAAGATACTGTGCCCATTAACCAACCTGGAAAATATAGAATGGCACAATACAACACACCAAAAGGTGAATGTCCTGCTGTTTCTCCCGTGATAGATGTGATGAAAGGTATTGGCTGCAAAGGATTTATTAATGGTTTCGTCTATAAAGATGGAAGCTACAATAGCACTACCAAAAAATATACTGCTTATGAAGGCGTAACTGTAAAAACCAACAACGGTATGGTAACTGTAAGTGACAAAAACGGTTATTTCGAATTTTATTACGATAGTATTGTAGACAGTCAAATCAATCGGGTTTATGTGGCTGACCCAGAATATTATGCTGCTAACGCATCAATCTATACTGACAACAATTTTATGTTGGATGTGAACAACAACCTTTATACTTATTTATTAGAAACAAACGATTTAGCAGCTCATTTAAACAGTACCCGAAACCGACCAGGTTTTACCATGCCTTATTATGTATCAGTTGAAAACAGAGGTAAAAACCCGTTAACAACACAAGTAACAGTAACACTTGACAATAATTTAACTTACACCTCTCTTGAAAGTGAAAACAAACCAACTACTGCAACAGGTCAAACACTCACTTGGGAAAATGTAACAGTAGAAAGTGGGGTCACAAAACGCCTAACTTTATATGCTGTTTTAGATAGAAAAACAGCGTTAGGAACTGAGTTAATAAGTACTGCAAAGTTGACTATGGCATCCGCAGATGATGTACCTGCAAATGACAATACCACTTTCAAAACTACGGTAAGCGGATCGTTTGATCCAAATGATAAATTAGTGACTTACGTAGGTGCGTTTACTGAAGGATATATCTATGATACTACGAATTTCGAATACACCATCCGTTTCCAAAACACAGGAACTGATACAGCTTTCACAGTACGTGTTGAAGATGTAATTTCTAAGAGTTTGGATTTGACTACAATCAATTTTATAGATGCCAGTCATGAATTTACTCCAATCATTTCAGGAGATACTGTAAAGTGGCTTTTCAAAAACATACTATTAGCTGATAGTAATGTAAACGAACCAGCTAGTCATGGATTCATCCGTTTTTCAATTAAGCAAAAAGTAGGTAATGCTCCTGGTACAGTGATTAAAAACAAAGCCTCTATTTTCTTTGACTTTAACGAGCCAGTCATCACCAATGAGGTAGTGAGTATCATTAACAATGATATAGTTACTGATATTGAGCAAGAAAAACAAGCTCAAGCATTAAAGTTAGTTTCCGCTTATCCTAATCCCGCATGTAATTCTATTTCTATAAATGCTGAAGGAACAGGTACACTAGAATTATATAGCAGCATTGGTTCTTTGGTTTTAAAAACTGATAGTAAAGAAAATATTAACATAGATACCTTAAAAAGTGGAGTGTATTATTACCAGTTTATTACTGATTCGAAGGTATTCTCCGGGAGTTTTGTGAAGGAGTAACTAAGTAATAGTATGTGATGAAAACTGTTAAGGAAGACGAACTTTAAAAGGTCGTCTTCCTTTTTTTATTGCTGTTCTACTAGCGTTTTTATAACTATGAAAAGAACATAACTCATTCCAAAACACAAAAACATTATTTTACTCCTTTTCCGGTTTTTAATAACATTTAAAAAGATCTGTTTATCTTTTTCATTTTCTGCATTTTCAATTAAATATACGAGCTCTTTTTTCGTTGCTGCGTTCTTATATTTATCTTGTGACTTTCTTTTGAACCTTCCATTTCTAACATATCCATAAGATTTATCTTTTAAAGCGAAAAAAAATCCAAGCAGAAAAAAAACATATGTTAAGTACTCGACACCATTTAAAAAAAAACTAATTGGCTCCATTGCTTAGATTTTTATAATTCGCCTTCCCCTTGTCCAAAAACTCAATATACTCATCAATATTGGTATTAAAATCATGCGCAGCATTCAACTCTTTTAATACTATTTTTCCGTCTTGTGTTTGTTCTTCGTCTACTCCAAGAAGGATATAAAATGGTTGACCTTGTCTGTTAAATTTGCTTAACAGCAAGTCAGAGTTTGCCTTGCCAATGGTTATTATTTCTTTTCCTTTTTCTGTGGTATACCATTCTTCTTCTGGTAATTTTATTTTGTTGTAGTCACCGTATAAAGCCACTACCACAAAATCTTCCTGCAAGCGTTTCATTACTGCCGGGTCGCTCCAAACTTTTTGTTCCATCTCACGACAGTTCGCGCAGGCTTTTCCTGTGTAGTCTAAGAAAATTGGTTTGCCTTGTTCACGCGCACAACAAATAGCTTGTCGTAAATCGAAATAACCCTCAATACCTTTCGGCAAGTGTAAATCAGAGGAGTACATTGGTTTATCACATAAAGTGCTCTTTGATCCGTGGCAACAATCTTGATTGGTCAGATAAAAATCCTGCGTACTGGGTGGGGGCAACATTCCTGATAAAAACTTCAACGGTGCTCCCCAAAGTCCGGGAACCATGTATGTAGTAAACGAGAACGTAGCTACCACTAACAAAATCCGAAATACCCCAATCGTAGCAATTGGACTATCACTTTTCATTCTAAACTTACCCAATAGATAGATTCCTATTAGAAAGAAAATAGCGATCCATATCGACAAAAACACTTCACGATCTAAAATTCTCCAGTTTTCTACCTGATCGACCTGGCTTAAGAATTTTAAGGCAAAGGCTAACTCCAAAAAGCCTAAGGTCACTTTCACTTCGTTCAACCATCCACCCGATTTTGGCAAACTGTTTAACCAACCTGGAAAGGCGGCAAACAAACCAAAAGGTAAAGCAAAAGCCAACGAATAAGCGAACATACCCACAATAGGTTTAATCCACTGTCCGTCCGCAGAGAGGGTTAAAACAGTACTGGCAATTGGTCCTGTACAAGAGAAAGAAACTAATACAATGGTAAAGGCCATGAAGAAAATACCTACAAGTCCACCACGATCACTTTGGCTGTCCATCTTGTTGATGAAACTACTAGGCAATGTGATTTCAAATAACCCCAAAAACGACAACGCAAATAGAATGAAGATAATAAAGAAAATACTGTTCGGCAGCCAATGGGTCGCCATGGTAGTCGCAAAACTTGGTCCTGCAATTTTACTCACCAAAACACCAATGATGGTGTAAATTGCGATAATGAAAAAGCTATAAATCAAGGCATTTTTAATGCCTTGTGCTCGTGTTTTTGATGATTTAGTGAAGAATGTAACTGTCATTGGAATCATTGGAAAAACACAAGGAGTCATGAGTGCGGCTAAACCGGAAGCAAAAGCCAACAACATAAATAACACTAAATCTTTCCAATCTGAGCCTTGCTTTTCATCTCCTTCGAAGCGATGTATTATGATATCATCCCAGCCTGCTTTTCGTTGTTCTTTACACGTTTGGGTATTTTTTTCTTTTATAACTTGAGCAAGCGAATCTGTAGCTGCCAACGTAGAGTCTTCTTTAGCTACCACATCGCCCATTTCTACCACTGCTTTTTCTACCTTTTCAATCGCCTTCTTTATGGGTTCTGTCTCTGCCGTTGTAGGTTTATCAACAGGCTTTTCAGTTATAATTTTTGCTTTGAAACTATATTCTAACGGACCATCAAAGGGGATACACATCCCATCGTCCTGACACAGCTGGCATTCATAGGTGGCTTTAAAAGAAACGTTTTCTTCTGTAACTTTTATTTTGTGAGTAAACCGCGCATTTTTATCAAAATAAGTGATATCGCAACCAAATATATCATCATATTTTTTCTTTGCTTTAGGCGATTCTAATATTCCGATTAACTCGAATCCTTGAGTAGATTCAAACGTCATGGTGGTCACAATCGGTCCACAGTTGGGGTCAAAATTAGCGCCATATAAATGCCATCCTGATTGAAATGTTGCTTCAAAAAATAACTCAACCGTTTCACCAACTTTAGCTTCTTTGGGCGAATGAGAAATTTTCCAAACCGGTGGTTTTACTAAGTCTTGTGCCTGTAAAGCAAAAGTTAAGCAACTTATTAAAAGCAGAACTATCGATTTTTTCATGTTTAGTTTTTTCATTCTTTGTGCTAACGCCCAACTAACGTATTTAATTCGTTTTGATTGTATTAACGACATCTTGACCCAAAAGAGCTCATTCGATACCTCAGGATGACTACAGTGGTAGCAACTATTTGCTCAACTCCGCAAAGTTTTGGTGGAAATGGCAGATTGTTTCAATGCCCTTCAAATAATTGAATATACCATAACTTTCATTGGGTGAGTGAATAGCGTCTTCATCTAAACCAAACCCCATTAATATCACTGATGTCTTTAATTGATTTTCAAATAAAGCAACTATTGGAATACTTCCCCCTTCGCGCATCGGAATGGGTTTTTTGCCCCAGACTTGCTCAAAGGAACGACTTGCCGCTTTATATCCGATAGAATCGATTGGGGTAACCACTGGTTCGCCTCCATGATGGGGTTTTACTTTCACCTTCACCGACTGGGGTGCTATACTTTCAAAGTGTTTGGTAAATAAATCGGTAATTTCTTTTGATGTTTGGTTAGGGACCAACCTCATCGATATTTTAGCATAAGCTTTGGAAGCAATGACTGTTTTTGCTCCTTCACCAATATAACCTCCCCATATCCCATTCACATCTAAGGTCGGTCGAATCGAGTTTCTTTCCAAGGTGGAAAATCCTTTTTCTCCATGCACAGCATTAATGCCTAACGCTTTTTTAAAGTCCTCCTCTACAAATGGTGCTTTCGCCATTTCCGCTCGTTCGACAGCACTTATTTCCTGCACCTTATCATAAAACCCGGGAATGGTGATGTGATTATTTTCATCGTGTAACGAAGCAATCATTTCACATAAAATATTGATGGGGTTGGCGATTTGACCACCATACATTCCCGAATGCAAATCCCGGTTAGGACCCGTTACTTCGACTTCCAGATAACTTAACCCACGCAGCCCAGTGCAAAGTGAGGGCACTTCATTTGAAAAAATACCCGTATCAGAAATCAACACAACATCACAAGCGAGTTTTTCTCTGTTTTCTTTCACGAAAATCTCCAAGTTGTTGGAGCCGATTTCTTCCTCCCCTTCAATCATAAACTTGACATTGCAAGGAAGTGATCCGTGTTTTAAAAGTGTTTCCAAGGCTTTCACATGCATATACATTTGACCTTTATCATCACAAGCTCCGCGAGCAACTATTTTATTGTTTTTGATGACTGGTTCAAAAGGAGGCGAATCCCACAGTTCATACGGATCTGCTGGTTGCACATCGTAGTGTCCGTATACTAAAATAGTTGGCAAAGAAATGTCTACTATCTTCTCGCCATATACAATTGGATTACCTGCTGTTGAACAGATTTCTGCTTTATCTAAGCCTGCTGCTTCTAATTTTTGTTTGATGAAATCAGCCGCTGCGAGTATATCATTTTTGAATTTGCTATCGGCACTCACGCTTGGTATGCGCAGTAAGTCAAAAAGTTCTTCGAGAAATCGGTCTTTGTTTTCTTCTATATATGCTTTCATAGTTCTAATCTATTCTATAAAACTAAGAAAAGCCCCAAAAATGTAGAAGTCTTACTCGGTTTGTTTCTTTTTCTTGAGGTCTATTTTGTTTTCTTCTCCTGCTATCAAGCGTTTGATATTCTTTTTATGTGTCAACACCAATAAAAGAAACACCACGATTCCAAACCCAATCATTACCTCACTCGGTTTCTCAAAATTATTAAACGCTGGAAGACTTACCAAGATGGGAAAAGCTAAACCGCTAATCATGGATCCTAATGAAACGTACTTAGTCAATAAAAACACAATAAGAAACACTAATATACAAGCTAATGCAGCACCTAAGTTTAAGGCTAGACCAATACCTAAAAGTGAAGCAACACCTTTACCACCTTTAAAACGGGCATAAACAGGAAAAATATGACCAATAACTGCGGCCATTCCTAAAGCTATTTGCAGTGCCACATAGTTGTTATCACTTATTTCAAACCCAAAATTATAAATGTATTGTGCTAAGGTCGCTGCTGTGTAGCCTTTGAAAACATCAATCGCCATCACCGTAATGCCAGGCCGAGTCCCTAACACCCGAAAGGTGTTGGTAGCTCCCGCATTACCACTTCCATAGTCACGAATATCAATTCCCATTTTTATCTTTCCGATGACTACTGCCGTTGGAAAAGATCCTATTAAATAGGCTAATAATATTCCTGAAAGTATTACTATCCAAAACAAACTCATATCCTTCTACTTGTGTGACGTAATAGCGTCACAATTAATTTTCATCCTCATCGGATGAATCTTTTTCCTTTTTACCTTTCTTCTTTTTCTTGTTGTCCGAATCTTCTTCCTCGCTGTCCTCTTCTACCTCTTCCTCAACAAAAAATTCCTCTTCATCCGTTGACTCCTCTTCAGAAGATTCAGTTTCTACAGGTTCTGACAATTGCTCTAACCCTTCTAGCAACTCCTCTTCTTCGCTTTTTTTATCCACCTTATTATTGGTAGGTTCAGACAACTGTTCAAGACCTTCTAGCACTTCATCTTCCTCATCTTTATTCTTATTTTCTTCTTGTTTATCTAATTCCTCAGCGGGTTCATCATCCTCAATTACTTCTTCTTCCAGTTCCTCCTCTAAAACTTGGTCTAAGAATCCCGATTCACTTTTCTTTCGTTTCTTTTTAGATTCCTCAACCTCATCACTTTCAAATAGTTCTTCGTCACTAAATTGATCTTCGATTTCTTCTTCTTCCTCTTGAATTATAGGATAAGACGTTTTAACCTCCATTTGTTCCGCCCCATAGTCAGTAGCAAATCGTTTTGTGAAACGGTTTAAATCTGAGTCATCTGCTAAAGCAAAATAATACAGACCTCTGGACGCATTTTTAGCTGATTCACTTTTGCTGGCTATTTCATCATCAAACTCCTTATAAGAAGACATAGCTAACAACGAGCTTTGACTGTATGAAAAATAACACCACATGCTCTCTGTCAACGCTATGTAAATGTTTACATCCGGACCATTATTGGTGTTTTTTATTTCTACAATTCCGTCTAAATAGGTAGAAATATCATTTTTACCAATGTTAGAGACACCTAATTTTCCAACACTATGCCAAGCATTTTTATCAGAATTCCACTTTAAGTTCAAGTCATAAAAACCAATTGCAGCATCCATACCCTTAATTTGCTTGTAAAGTGGGTCATAGGATTTTTCTAATGTATTCTTATAGTTAACTGCTGCTTTGTTCTCTTGTAAATTTGCCACAGCAACATATAAGCTATCATTTTTTCGAATTTTCTTAGGTAAGCTCAATAAACGGACACCCTCTGCAATGTGTTTTCCCAATTTATCGATAGATGGAACATTAAAGTAAACGATGGCTACCCCACGAATTTTGTATAATGAATCTAAAATTCGAGTTTCACCAAAACCTCCAAAACGAACGTCTACATTTCCAACATCAATGTCTTCCTTGTCTAGCAAATCAAACTTACCACTGTATCTGTATTTCTTTTTACCCTCGTGATAAGCAAAAAAGTTGCCTGCATATTCTTCATTATGAAGCCTCTTTTCTGTACTCACCTCAAATTCTTGTGTAGAAAAATCATAAGTCAACATATTCTCCGCATGAAAAATAACAAAATCTCCATCGGACTTTTTCTTCCCTACAAACACGGGATATAGTTTTTTATGACCTGTAGAATATACAATTCCAGTGAAACTGTTATCATTACCTTCACTATCTTGACTAATTGGAATTCGAACTTCATCTAGTGTATCATGCCGCTCATATTTAATCCATTCGGAGGATTCTTCCATACCTTCAAGATTCAGTTTGACATAACCATCTAGATCGAGATTTTTCTTATCCGACTCCATGGTGGCTTCCCCTTGGTATTGAATTTTTGGCGCTAAGAAAAAAGTATCTTCAGGAGAAACATTGCCCTTGGCTTTGGTATAAAGTTCTGTTTTCTTCTTCGAAATTGTTCTTTCTATCAGCTCAAACTTATCAAACTCAATAGCCAACGTATCCTTTTCAAAATTGACAAATTGATACTTCGCATTTCCAGCAAAATTGTTTTTTGAATTGATTTTAATATTTGCATCAAAAAGTCTGTGGAACTTATTGGTAGTATCCATTACGATTACGGCATTGTGTAAGGAGTCAATGTTCGCTTTTTCTCCAATGACAAGAATTCCTTTATCCGGAATTATGCTTGCATCCACAACTCTAACTTCGGGTACCCCAGAAACAACCATTTTTAATGAATCCATATAATAAATAGCTCCTTCTGCATTAAATACTAATGAATCTTGACTCTTTTTAGTTGAATAAAAATAGGACTTAGAAATATCTTCGCCTTCAGGCATTCGCATAGTTACCGTTCGGGCATTCATATCCCAAACACCATTATCAATAGAGGTCTTGTATTGTAAATAAGGGAACTCGTTACTCGCAAAACCCTTTTCCTCAGGGTTGAAATTGGCTATTCCCTTCTTGATATTCATATCCACCCGTACCAAATCAGAACGAAGAGCTGGCTTACCTTCTACATCAGATAAGATCTCAAACTGTGAATTCCTTCCTACATAATTTTCTTTCTTAAAACTAAAATCTTGTGAGATAACTAAAGAACCTTCGGTCTCTAAGATGCCTTGTCCTGACATTCCTTTTGAGGCAGACATTACTACCGTTCCATTTAATTTGGCTAAACTATCATATAAATAAATCGGTGAGGAATAACTTGATAGTGCGAGACGATCCTTACTTACATTCCATTTTAACTCATAATCATCAACGGTCATATTCGGAGCTGTGTTAGGCCCTTCATTTATCGCTTTGGCATACGCATGTTCACCAATCGCTTCCATAGAATCAGGATAGAATACAAAGTCTTTTGACTCGATGACTGCACTTCCCATTTCTATTCGTCCTTTTCCTCTCAAGCCCCGGCTATCCATCGAAATTGATCCAAAAAAGCGACCTTTTCCACCATATATCGGATACCCCTCCTCAGGTGCATCTCGCTTAAAACCAAAAGACAAATCTTTTTGAATTTCCATCTTTTGCTCAATATCCGGAAAAACTCCTCCTGAAATAAACGTACCATCAAAGGTGATAGAAGAAAGGTCTCCGCTCATACTATCTACATCAAAAGGAGGGATTTTATAATATATAGAAGAGTCATAAGCACCATTTAACACTTCTTTACCAGTAAAATAAATAGAAGCTCCTTTATTCGCATCAAAATGTGGGTAGCGTGGGTCGCGTTTTTTTCCCGATTTATTTCCTGGTTCGTCAAGGGTAAGTGTCCCCGAAGAATAGGTTAATTTATTATCAAGAATTTTCTTATCAATGACTTTGCCTGTAATGCTGTCTCTCACTTCCACATAAAACTCAATAGAATCAATATCGACTAATTGAATATCGTAAGCTGAATGACTGTAGTTAAAATTTTTCCCGATGAACCGATAGTTATTCGTTGTAATCATCCCATCAGCTATAAAATCCCTGTTTTCCTTTATTGTAATCTTTCTATCGGTAGGGTACAATACAACATTCAATGAATCACTTATAATAAACTCATCCACCCCATAAACTGTCAAATCGCTATTTTGAAGGTTTAAAACACCATTAGCTCCACCTGGATCTACCGAGCGAATAGAATAATAATCATAATCTGTTTTGTTTCTTCTTGCTAAAAGATAGTGTTGTGCTTTTTCCTTTATGATAATCAGACCTGCTTTTGGCTCATAGTCAATATAACCTGCTTGCATTAAACCAGACATGGCTGACTTCACTTGATTTAAATCTTGTTTATACGCTTTTGCAAGTTCTTCTGCATAGAATGAAAATTTATTCTTTTGATAAGCATAATTGGTTGCCATTTGTAAAGGATGAAAAGGATATAGGCCTTGCAATTGCGCATATCGCTTCAATTGAAAATTGTCAAAGGAATCAAAATAAGCAGCCACTTCATTTTTTGCACTGATGTTGGTAAACCGAAGAACAGTATCTGCTAGATTCCAATATATGGCATCCGCTAATATTTCGATTTGATGATAACTATCCTTAAAAGGAGTGGCTTTAAACTTACTTTTGTTTTTATAAAGTTTTAAATCTTGCGTTTTTTGGTCATAATCTAAACGAATTCCAGGGTGATATATCGAATCTCCATGTTCATAAATTGTGACCGCGACAGGGTAACCAACTATAGAAGAATCTCCCATTTCAAAATCTTTTGCTTGGGCACGAAATTTTAGGGTATCTTGAAATGAAACTTCTATTTTACATTTTCCACCACTTAACGAAGAACTGTGTATTGATTTTCCTTTAAGAGAAAAACCACCCTTATAGTTAATGTTTTCACCTAAATCTTTAATAACTACATTGCTCTTATAGGACATAAATCTTGGGTAAGATTTGTCGTTCACATTTTTAACTGATTCAACTTGGTATTCAAATATACCTTCAACTTCACCGTCAAATTTTTGTGGATAGGTTAATGATACGCCTTCGGCTTCTATTTTTGAGCTATTGATAAAAAAGGTGTATTTATCAAACGCTACTTTAACCTCTTCCGAAAGTCCAGCGCTTGTCCAATTAAACGTGCCTCCTTCGCCTATCATCTGGCTTTTGTCCAATAGTAAACTCGCATTCGTTCCCTTAATAGTAACGGCAGAGTCTCCACCAGAAAGCATGGTGATATCTACATTCTCGAATTGTATCACTGCCCCTTTTGCAGGAGGAATATAAGTTTCTGCTTCAAAAACTAAATCTAAAGCTGAGGAAGTAGTTTCTGTTGAAGATTCTTCTTCAAAATCGTCCATTGTACCCCATGAGTCCTCTGTAGCTTCTTCATCCCAAGAATCCCACGCATTATCATTTCCCCATCCTTCATCGGCAGTTTCTTCTTTTACTTCTTCTTCAAAAACCTCCTCTTCAACTAATACCGGCTGTTCAACAAAATGGATCTTGAAGCTCCCTCCAGAAACCACATATGTATGCTTATTATCAGAATAAATGGTGTCAGATTTTAAAAACTGGATTAAATTATCGTACGTTTGACTCATTGCCTTTCCTTTCGGAACAGTCTCAATAATTTTCTTTTGCATAATTATCAACGAATCAATAGCTGAACCAGTTAATCCTTTCTTATTAATTGCAAAGTTGATGATGTCTAAATTTTGTATGTATGTTGGGATGATGGGCAAACCACCCCTTTTCAAGGCTACAATCAGTTCAACAAATCGCTTTTTCTGTTCATCATTCAACTGACCTCCTTCCCACAGAGTTTTAAACTCGGTACTGGATTGTATGCCGCTCGGGTTTTTCTTTGCTTTTACTTCTTCATGGATTTCATCAAAAAATTTACCCTGACTATAAACCAAGGAACTAGATAAAAAAATCAGGAAAATAGCTAAAAGCTTATTTGTCATATCCTATTTATTCTTTTTCAATCGCAGCGAAACCCAACCGTCTTTTTCTTTCTGATTTTCAAGGGACAGATCATGTTTTTTCGCTTCATACATCAAGTCTTCAATGTCTTTTTCATAGAAGCCACTTAAGACAAGATAGCCATTTTCTTGAAGAATATTAGCAAAGTGCTGAATATCTTGAAGCAAAACATTTTTATTGATGTTCGCTAAAATTACCTCATAAGGACGATTTGGAATGGCTACATCTACTTCTCCTACACTAATATTAACAGTTTCTGTATTGTTTAACGAAAAATTATCTACTGCATTATTATAAGACCAATCATCAATGTCATAGGCAAAAACTTCGCTAGCACCCAGCTTAGCTGCCATGATTGCCAATACGCCTGTTCCACAGCCAGCGTCTAACACTTTTTTACCTTGAATGTCCATGTCCAGTTCATGAAGCAACATCATGCTTGTGGTGGCGTGATGTCCTGTTCCAAAAGACATTCGGGGGTTAATCACTATATCGTATTTATATTCCTTATCAGGAACGTGAAATGAAGCCCTAACGATGCATTCATCACTGATGATGCTTTGTTCAAAGTTTTTCTCCCACTCTTCGTTCCAGTTTTTGTTTTCTAACTCTGAAACAGAATAGTTAAATTCCACGACATCTTCATATTGCTGCTGCAAGTCTTTGATGACTTCTTCATCAAACTCATCAATTAAAATATAAGCTTGTACACCTGTCTCTGTTTCCTGAAAGGAATCATAACCGTGCTGATCTAATTCAGCTATGATTAAATCTGAAAATTCAGCTGAAATTTCAAAGTTGACTTCTAAATATAATGCTGCCATTTAATTACAGGTTGCGAAGGCTTGAACATCCGTATAAAAAATGCTGAAATCAGCCAAACCCTGTTCCTTTTCTAGGTATAAAATATAATCAGCAAAACCCCGCTCTTCTGTAATATACCACAAACCACTATCGTCTGCCATCATGTGATTTTCTTCTTCAAAAACCACGACATCAGCAAAACCCTCTGTGGTAGTGACGTATACTGAGTAGTCAGCTAACTCTTTATTTTTTTCAAAATAAATAGCTCCAAACACTCGACAGTAATCAACCTGAGGTTTAACATTGATGCCTGACTTTACAGGCATCAATATTAGTAATAGTCCTATTGAAATAAGGAATCTCAATTAGAATGATTTAATTATTTCCACAAAATCAGCAGCTTTCAATGAAGCACCACCAATCAAACCACCATCAACGTCTGGGCAAGCAAACAATTCTTGTGCATTGGATGGTTTACAGCTTCCTCCGTACAATAATGAAGTTGCTTTTGCAGAACCTTCACCGTATTTAGAAGCGATATGATCACGTAACACTTTATGCATTTCTTGTGCTTGTTCTGTGCTTGCAGTTACGCCTGTTCCTATTGCCCAGATTGGTTCATATGCAATTACTACTTTAGAAAATTGCTCTTCGCTTAAGTCAAATAAACCATCTGTTAATTGTTGTTTAACAAAATCAAAGTGAATACCTGCTTCTCTTTGAGACAAAGTCTCACCACAACAAAAAATTGGTGTTAGCCCACTTGCTAATACAGCTTTTACTTTTTCAGCTAGAAACTCATCGGATTCGTTAAAGTATTCTCTTCGTTCACTATGACCCAATATCACATATTCGATACCAGCAGACTTCAGCATAGATGGTGAAACTTCACCAGTGTACGCGCCAGAATCTTTAGAATAACAGTTTTGCGCTCCAACTTTTATGTCAGACTTAGCTACTTTCTGTTGCACAGGAATTAAGTTGATCATCGTTGGGCAAACCACTACAGTTACGTTGTTTACTTTTTCTTTTGTTAATAAATCAACTAACTCACCAGCTAGTTCTATAGAGGCTTCTACATTATTATTCAACTTCCAATTTCCTGCTACAATTTTCTTTCCCATGATATTATTTTTCTTTTATAGAATTCAAAGATAATTTATTCAACAAAAACGGACTTACTTTTCTCTAATTTTTCTGCCAAGTATTTAGCAGTATATCCTTTTCCATTTTTCACTAATTCCTCTGGCGTCCCTACACCCATAATCGTACCACCATTTTCTCCTCCTTCGGGACCTAAGTCAATTAACCAATCAGCACACTTCACTACTTCTTGGTTGTGCTCAATTACTATCAACGAATGTCCAATGTCTACTAGTGCATTGAAAGCCGTTAATAATTTTTTAATGTCGTGAAAATGTAAACCTGTAGTGGGTTCATCAAAGATAAAAAGAGTGGGATCTTCAGACACGCCCTTACTTAAGAAATAAGCTAACTTCACACGTTGTGCCTCACCTCCTGACAAAGAGGAAGAAGATTGGCCTAAGGTGATGTAACCTAAACCCACCCGTTGAAGTGGCATTAATTTTTCTATCAACTTAGGTTGTTTTTGAAAAAAAATGATTGCCTCGTCAACTGTCAATTTCAATACTTCTGAAATACTTTTTCCTTCATACTCAACTTCGACAACTTCTTGTTTAAATCGCTTTCCTTTGCAACTCTCACAGGTCAATCGAATGTCTGCCATAAACTGCATTTCTATAGTGACTTCTCCTTCGCCTTGACATAAATCACAACGGCCACCATCTACATTAAACGAAAAGTGTGCAGGCTTATATCCTCGTTGTTTTGCCAAGGGCTGGTCAGCATATAAGGCTCTAATTTGATCATAGGCTTTGATATAAGTCACAGGGTTAGAGCGTGACGATTTACCAATGGGGTTTTGATCCACAAACTCAACTTTTTGAATTCTATCTAGACTTCCTTCTAACAACCTGTATTTAGATTTAACATCTATAAATTCCCCAAACCGTTTTTTTAAAGCAGGATATAAAATTTGTTTTATCAAAGTCGATTTCCCTGAGCCTGACACACCAGTTATTACGGTAAGTGTGTTGAGCGGAAAGTCCACATCTACATTTTTAAGATTATTTTCCTGGGCTCCTTTAATAGAAATTTTTTCTAACCATTTTCTTCGTTTAGAAGGTACCTCAATGGTTAAGCTGCCGGAAAGATATTGTGCGGTGTATGACTCTGAACCAGGCATCTGGTCGAGGGTGCCTTCAAATATTAACTCCCCTCCGTGACTACCAGCATCTGGACCAATATCTAAAATTTGATCTGCTGCGCGCATCACCTCCTCCTCATGTTCTACCACAATAACCGTGTTACCCATGTCGCGCAATTCAAGTAACACATCAATGAGTTGAGTAGTATCTCTAGGATGCAAACCAATACTTGGTTCATCTAAAATATACATGGATCCTACTAAAGCACTACCTAAAGAAGTGGCAAGTTTTATACGCTGAAACTCTCCACCAGAAAGTGTTTGTGTTAATCTATTTAAAGTCAAATAACCTAATCCGACTTGGTTAATGTATTTAAGTCGATTCTTAATTTCATTTAAGATGCGCTTAGCTATTTTTTCTTCGTGTGCAGTTAGTTTTATTTCATCAAAATGAATCGCTAAACGATTAATAGGAAGCAACACCAACTCCGTTAAATGTTTCTTGTCAATTTTGACGTATTGGGTATCTGCTCGCAGACGAGTCCCTTTACAGTCGGGACATACAGTTCTTCCGCGATAGCGTGAAAGCATGACACGGTATTGAATTTTGTGGGTTTGTGACTCTAAAAATTTAAAGAACTTATGAAGCCCATCAAAGTATTTATTGCCTTTCCAAATCAGTGCTTTATGCTCTTCGTCTAATTCATTGAATGGTCGATGAATAGGAAAATCGAATTCAATACCTTTCTTAATTAAAGGAACTAACCACTGACCCATTTTTTCGCCTTTCCAGGGAGCTATCGCACCTTCATACACTGATAGCGATTTATCTGGAATTACTAAATCTTCATCTATTCCCAAGACATGCCCAAAACCGTCACAGGTTTTGCAAGCACCATATGGATTATTAAAGCTAAAAAAATTAGTCGTTGGCTCTTCGAACTTAATTCCATCTAACTCAAAGCGATCTGAAAATTGACGTTGCAATCCCCCTAATACCTGAATGCTACACGTACCCTCCCCTTCAAAAAAAGCGGTTTGAACGGAGTCTGCTATACGAAATTGATTCGCCTCATCCCCCCCAGCAACTACTCGGTCTATAATTATTTGTACTTCGTTGAAATTTTTTGCCTCGGCAAGAATTTCTTCAATGAGTTGTACTTCATCATCTCTCCACACACGAGAAAATCCTTTTTGAAGAAGAATTTCCAACTCTTGTTTTATTTTTCTTCCCCTGTCCACTAAGGGGGCAAGTACCATTAACTTTGTACCTTCCTGATGAGAATTTACAAACTCTACTACATCTGTAACGTCATCTTTTTTTACCACTTCACCAGAAATTGGTGAATACGTCACGCCAATTCTAGCATATAAAAGTTTGAGGTAGTCATAAATCTCAGTGGTGGTACCAACAGTCGATCGTGGGTTTTTTGAAGAAACTTTTTGCTCAATGGCAATGGCAGGTGAAACCCCCTTAATATAATCCACATCGGGTTTTTCCATTCTACCTAAAAACTGGCGTGCATAGGAACTTAAACTTTCCACATACATCCGTTGGCCTTCGGCAAACAAAGTATCGAAGGCAAGGGAGGATTTACCTGACCCTGAGACTCCTGTCACCACTGTCAGTTTGTTTCTAGGAATAGCAACAGATAGGTTTTTAAGGTTATTTACCCTTGCCCCCTTAATGATGATATACTCCTTGGGGTCCAACTGCTCCAACTCTTTCTCTGTGAATAAGCCCATGTGGCAATCTACTCTTTTTTTGTGATTTGAAAGTTACCTCTTATGCTGATTTTGTATAAACCGAAACAATTACAGAATGGTTTCTGTTTTGTGAAATGAAAATCTATTATCTTTGAGTAGATCGTAAATTAATTATTCACTCTAACCCATACAATATCGATATAGAACTCTACGTTACCAATTTGTGAATACAGAAATGATAGAAAACGTATTGAGTGATGCACAACTAGTGTCGCAGTATAAAAATGGACAGGAGTCTGCTTTTGCTGAGCTTTTAAATAGACACAAGCGTAAAGTTTACACAACTATAGTGCTTATCGTTAAAGACCGCTACATCGCGGAAGATCTACTTCAGGAAAGTTTTATTAAAGCGATTGATCGCATCAAGCGAGGAAAGTACAATGAAGAAGGGAAGTTTGCGCCTTGGATCGCCCGAATTGCATACAACTTAGCCATTGATCACTTCCGAAGACAAAAACGTTACCCCACTATTTTAACTGAAGATGGTTCCAATGTATTTAATACCATGGAATTTTGCGAATCTTCTTTTGAAGACCAACAAATAAAAGAAGATACCCATAAACGTGTCCGTGCATTGATAGAAACCTTACCAGAGTCTCAAAAAGAAGTGTTGGTTATGCGGCATTATGCCGAAATGAGTTTTCAAGAAATTGCGGAAGCTACGGGAGTAAGTATTAACACTGCTTTAGGCAGAATGCGCTATGCGCTTATTAACCTTAGAAAAAAAATGAATCAAACAAATACTTTAGCGTATGATAAAAACAACTACCCAACATGACGTATTGCGATACGTGTACAACGAAACTTCGAAAAAGGAAAATTCCGAAATCGAACAACAAATAATTTGTGATGACGAAAAATCCCAAGCATTCTTCGAATTCACTGACACTAAAAGAAAACTAGAAGAAACATTTTTCGAACCTTCAAAAAAATCGATAGATGCAATTTTAGCTTTCTCGAAACTGTATGACAAATTAGAAACCGCTCGCTGAGCGGTTTTTTTATGCTTTATAATTAACCACCATGTAAGGCGTTACCATTTTAGTATTTAAAGTATTAACACATGGAAAAGCAATTCGATTGTTGTAACTTTTCAATTCACCATGAATAGGAATACTTTCTTTTTAGTCATTACACTTTTATCAACTTGGCTGTCGGTTCAAGCGCAGTTCAATCAATTCGATCATTTCCGATTTATCGAAAACAAAGGTCAGCACCCTTCTGATGGACTTTTCATCTCGCCATTTCCTGGCGGAGAAATAATTATTCGAGAGACTTCGTTGTTCTATCATTTTCACGATGCAAATAAAGAAAAGGAAATATTAGAAAAAGCTCATGAAGGTGTTATCGACACTGCACTAATAGACCATCACAGCTTTATGGTTGGCTTTTTAGACGCAAATAAAGCAACCATAGTGGGTAAAGACAGCCTGATAGAAGTTCGCAATTACCT
The DNA here is from genome assembly GCA_963849955.1 of uncultured Cytophagales bacterium. Classification (GTDB taxonomy): domain Bacteria; phylum Bacteroidota; class Bacteroidia; order Cytophagales; family JAAEPT01; genus CAWFGW01. The sequence continues at coordinate 27,522 of CAWKJU010000022.1, forward strand.
CAAAGGAAACGATCCCTCAAAATGGATTCAAAAAGTGCATGCCTACCAACAAATTGATTACTTAAACATTTACCCTAATACTGATTTAAGCATCTTTCAAAAAAATGGCAAAACAAAATATGAATTTGTAGCCAAGCCTGGATCCAAACCCCAAAAAATTAGACTTCAATATTCTGGTGCAAGTAAAATCTATTTGAATGGTGAGCAGTTAGTCATACAAACAACACTAGGCAATGTGATTGAAGATGCACCATTTGCCTACCAAACCATTGGGGACAAACGTGTTCAAGTGGAATGTCGTTATGTGTTAAAAGACTCAACATTACGGTATAAACTAGGGAAATACGATAAAGATTATCCTTTAGTTATTGATCCAAAACTCATCTTCTCCACTTCCTCAGGATCCTTGGCTGATAATTGGGGAAACACAGCTTGTTATGATCGTAGAGGTAACTTATACACTGGCGGAACGGTGTTTGCAACTTCTAGTGGAACCTTTGGAACCCGTTTACCAAACGGATTTCCAACTACTTTAGGAGCCTTTCAAGACACTATTCAAGGTGGTGACACCGATATGGGAATTATGAAATTTGATTCGTCTGGTACTTTTCTTCATTATTCGACTATTATTGGCGGATCTGATGCGGAGATTCCAACTAGTACTGTTGTGAATGAAAATAATGAGTTATACATTTTAGGAACTACATCTTCTCCTGATTTTCCAGTAACAACAGGAGCTTTTGATACCAGCTTTGATGGTAATTTTCCTACCTATACATGGTATGTGAATGGTGTAGAGACTGCTACTGGTCCAACCTTTAACTCTAGCACTTTAACCCCTGGTGATGAGGTGTCTGCGCAACTAATAAACAGTTATACCTGCGCAGGAACTTTAATCAACAACTCGAATATTATTACTTTAAAACAAGCCCCTAGCCCAACAGTAACTATTACTTCAAATGCTACAGGTTTTTGTCCTGGTAATGCTGTTGATTTTACAGCCACTGTTACAAATGGTAGGTTACCATCCTATGAATGGTTTTTAAACGGTATTTCCGTAGGAACAAACTCCCCTACGTTTAGTCTTCCAACTCCGTCAGCTGGGGATAGTGTGAATGTTGTCGTTACAGATGCTAGTTGTTCTCCATCATCGGTTACAGACACCTCTGAATATATCGTGTTAGTTTCGGCTGCAGATAGCACACTTCAAGTTTCAATTTCAGACACTCTACCTTTGTGTTCATCTAGTGTACACACCTTTACTTCTTTAACTAATTATTCTACTCCAAATATGAGTTATCGATGGCTGGTCAACGGATTACAAAGAGGAACACTAGCAGATTTTAACACTTCAAACTTAGTAAATGGCTCTACCATTCAGCTTGTTGTAACAACTGGCGCGGGCTGTGGTAGTTCAGCAACTGACAGTTCTAATATACTTACTATTAATAATGCAAAAACAGTTACTCCAGAAATATCCATAACTCCGCGAGAATATTCAGATTGTGATGATGTCGTGATTTTGGATGCTGAGTTTACAAACGGAGGTACTAATCCTCGTATTAATTGGTATTTAGACGATAGTGTTTTAGTTGCCGTTAACAGAACAGCAATCAGTTATTCTCGTAAATTCTTTGAAAATGTATCTGTCAGAGCAGAATTTATTTCCTCTATTGGATGCAATAGTATACCAACGGGAACAACATCCACCACTTTTAATCTTCCTAAGAACCCGCTATCCCTTATTGATTTCACAATTAGCACAAACAACGATACACTTTGTGGTAGTGAACCAGCATTTTTTCAAGCGCAAGCAAACAAGGCTTCTCGAAGAACGGTTACAACCGTAGGTGGTTATCAGTTTAATAACGGAACGGATATCGTTGTTATTCGGCTAAACCAAGACGGAAGTGCAATTATGAATGCAACCTATGTTGGTGGGCGTGGAAATGATGGGGTCATCGAAACAAACTCACAACTCACTAACAATTATGGTGACCAATTGCGTGGTGATATAAATCTGGATAGTTTGGGGAATGTATATGTAGCTTCTACTACTTCTTCTATTGATTTTCCAACAGTAAATGCCGCTCAACCTACCTATGGTGGAGGACAAACTGATGGAGTAGTATTTAAATTGAATCCCTCACTCAGTACCATGATATTTAGTACCTATTTAGGTGGTGCTGCAAGTGATGGAGCTTTTTCTATTCAAACAAATCAAGCACGAGAAGTATATGCTGGTGGCGGTACAACTAGTCCAAATTTTCCAATTACACCAGGGACGTTAATTAATACTCATCAAGGGGATGTCGATGGGTTCATTAGTCACTTCTCAACCACCGGTAACACATTAATTAATTCTACTTTCTTAGGCACAAAAGCCTTTGATCAAACTTATTTTATTCAAGTTGACACAAATAGTAATGTTTATGGTCTAGGACAAACCAAAGGGAGGTACCCCGTTTTTAAATCAAAGTATTCCAATCCTAATTCAGGTATATTTATACAAAAACTATCTCCTGACTTAAGTACTTCTATTTTTTCAACAGTTATTGGCGACTTAGACGAATCTACCCCGATTCTTCCTAACATTTCCCCTACAGCTTTTCTAGTCAACGAATGTGAGAATATATTTATTTCGGGATGGGGAGGTGCCGTCAATAATCGCGCTGTTCAATTTAACTCAGGAGATAGCTTATATAGTTACCCACTATATAATGGTGGAAACACCCTAAATATGCCCATAACTCCTAATGCCTACCAAAGCAATACTGATGGGAGTGATTTTTATTTAGCTGTGCTCTCAAAAAATGCTGATTCGCTTATATATTCTACGTATTTCGGTGGTCCGCAATCGGAAGAACATGTGGATGGTGGGACCAGCAGGTTTGATTTTAGAGGTATAGTTTACCAATCCGTTTGTAGTGGCTGTAGAGGTCTCAGAGATTTTCCTACTGAACCAGATGACGGTAGTGATGCCACCTATCCCAAAAGGAATTTGAGTCAAAATTGCAACAATGGTGTATTTAAATTTGACTTAGCGACCTTAATTGCAGACTTTGAAATACCAGACAGCTGTCTTTCTAGAGCGGTCGTATTTAAAAATACAAGTTCTGGTGGAATTGACTTTACCTGGGATTTTGGTGATGGAAAAAGCGCTTTTAATCCTATTCTTGAAGATCAAACTCACACTTATGAATTTCCAGGATTTTATGAAGTTAAGTTAATAGCAACAGATTTGACCACCTGCATAGGAAAAGATACTGCCCAAAAAACTATTTACATACCAGAATTACTTATACCTTATCATTATTATGATACAATTTGTGAAGGCTCAACAACGCCTTTAGATTTGATTACCACTGGTGCTGAGGATAGTATTCAATGGTCTCCTCCAACTGATTTAGATAATGTAACTATACCTAACCCGATATTTTCTGGTAGTACTTCTGCACAATACCTGATTACTGTTAAAGACACCTCACAATGTGAAAAGGTGGATACCTTTGATATAGCAGTATTACCTATTTTAGAAGCCAATTTCACCACCAACACCGATTGTAATTTTGGGAAAATAATTCTCACTAACGAATCTGTTAATGGTAAATTATTCGAGTGGGATTTTGGTGATGGAAGCATAGACACCACCTACACGTTAGAACCATTTAGTCATATATATAAATCCAGTGGATTTTACTCTATCAGCTTAAAAGCTATAAATGACTCTACTTGTAACCAGGCAGATTACGTATCAAATATAATCGTACAAATTCGTGACTCTTTGGCTGTAGAAAAAGACACCACTATATGTAAATTTAGTTCGGTTCAACTCCAAGTGACACAAGGAAGAGACCCAGTTTGGGAAAGTTCACCAACATTAAGCTGTACAGACTGCTCAAACCCAGTCGCTTCGCCATTAGAAACTACTACTTATTATGTAAGTATAACTGAAGATACCTGTGTTGACAGAGATAGTATCACTGTTACCATTTACCCTGATAACAACCTCTTAGCAGCTATTGATGCTGAAGTTCCCCGATGTTATACAGATACGGTATATTTTAGAGGAAATATTGAAAACAATGATTGTATTTGCTGTAGCCAGCCACAAAAATGGTTGTGGGATTTTGGTGATGGAGACACCTCTGAGCAGAAAAATCCAACTCATAAATATAATGCCGAAGGTCCGTATACTGTTAGCTTAACCATCTTTACAAATACAGATACCGCTTGGGTTTCTTATCCTCTTTCTATATATCACCCAGATTCGTGTTTAAAAAATATTTTTATTCCTAATGCATTTTCTCCCAATGATGATTTGTCCAATGACATTTTATATGTGAGAGCCATCAACATTTCAGAACTCGAGTTTCGCTTATTTAACCGATGGGGTGAAGAAGTTTTTTACACTAACAATAAAAATAAAGGTTGGGATGGTAATTATAAAGGAACAAAAATGTCGCCCCAAGTTTTTACTTATACTTGTAGAGCGACATTTTGGGATGGAGAAGAGTTTTATCAAGAAGGGAATGTAACCCTTCTTGAGTGATTATCTTTTAACGTATTTGAGGTTGAAATTATAAACATCCGAATCAGCCCCTTCGTTATCAGTTACGCTATTAATTAAAATAACAACATAGCCAAACTCAGTATCAGACTTCTTATATTTTATTAAAATTTTATCATTCGCTTGAATATTTCCAATTTGATTAGTCGTAACATTAATATCCATCGCTTGTTTTACACTTTCCAGTGTGGCGTCTTCATATTTAAAAGTTGAACTTTTTAGAAACTCTGTACCGTCTAATCCAATCCACTTTTTTGATAGTGTTTTTGTGGGGTTTCCTGTCGTATCAGTGGCATCTATAAAAGCAATACCATCCAAAATAGAGTCTGCCTCGACAACTTTTCTTTCTTTTAAGTTATAACCACCTTGTCCATCGGTCGAAATGCTAGAGTATAACAAGATCCCTTCAAGCGGTGTTAATTGAGTAGATGAAATGTAAACACGTGAAAACAATGGTGATCGCCTTCCTTCTACGTCAAGAACTATAAAATTATATTGGTAATAATTACTTCCAGCAGGAGGATACTGTACTAAAAACTCATATTCTTTGTAATATTTTTTAGTACCTGGTTTTTCTAGAACTAAAGTGTCTACTTTTAATTCGTTTTGAGCTTGTCGAGTAATAAGAAAAGTTTGAATTTCATACTCTGAATTAACTTGACAGGTATATTTCATTTTTTCATTTACCTTTTTTTCAACACCCGTTGAAGGCGAGAGGACAAATAAGATATCTTCTACATCACCATCCTCTTTATCAGAACATGAGGTAGATAATAATACAATTGAAATAAAAAGTAGAGATAATAGCTTGTTCATTTCTTCAAATAATTATTTAGACCTGCAAAGGTATCGATTTTTTTAAAGAACCTGCTTTGCATAAGACAATTATCACTTACTATTAATTCTTGCTAGTAACCTTTATCTTTAAAAAGGTATTAATAAATTATGCGACTAATTCATCTGTTTTTGATCACTCTTATTGTTCCTTTTGTTGGAATAGGTCAAGACCTGCACTTTAGTCAACACTATGCTTCGCCCTTACACTTAAATCCAGCCATGACTGGTGTTTTTGATTTTGACTTCAAAAATAAAGATTTACGACTGAGCAGCATTTACCGACAACAATGGCGAACAATTCGAGGTCCATATATTAATAAAGCTACACCATTTAATACAAGCATATTTTCTGCTGATGGCTTAATAAAAAGGCAAAAAGATTTAATCGGTAGCTATTTTGGCATTGGTGCTATTTTTTATCACGATGTAGCTGGAGATCTCAACTATGAATCACAATATAGTGGGTTATCATTTTCTTATGGTCAAAAACTTAACCGTGAATCAACCACTTATTTGAGCATCGGCTTAATGACTGCCTTTGGAAGAAACTCTGTAGATTTTTCTAAGGGGGTTTTTGACAACCAGTGGAATGGGTTAGCCTATGACCCCAATTTACCAACAGGAGAAGTCTTCCCTGCTAACAATACGACCTATACAGACATCTCGACTGGAATTGCGTTTAGCACCTTTCCCTCAGAACGAGCAAAACATACCTTCGGAATTGGTTTATTTCACTTAAATACTCCTCAACAAAATTTATATGAGAATAACGAATCCATGCTCCCTCGCAAACTTGTGATTCATTATCAAGGACAAATTCCTATCAGTCACCATAGAGAAATAGTTCCTCTCGGATTTTATCATACACAAGCCAATGCATATGAGCTGAATGTGGGCGGAATGATGAAATTCAACTTCTTAGATGCTGAATTTAAGGATTTTAAAAACTTACAATTCGGTGGTTCTTATCGATTGGTAGGGAATAGAGACGTGCTAACAAAAAGTGATGCTTTTATTATTTTGATTAGAACTCAATACCGTAATTTTCTTTTAGGTGCTTCTTACGATTCTAATTTATCGGGTTTAACACCAGCCACACGTACTGTTGGTGCTTTTGAAGTAAGTTTAGTTTACTACTTGGATTTATATAAAAAGAATAGACAACCAAGCCGCAAAGCAAAAAACTACAGGCCTGTTTGTCCAGACTAATTTTTAGCAAATAGCTATCTTATCTCTTCGCTTTTCGTGTCTTCCTCCCTCGAATTCTGTTGAAAAAAATGCTTCAACTATTTCCTTTGCTTTTTCTAATGAAATAAAGCGTGCTGGAAGCGCAACAATATTTGCATCATTGTGCGATCGGGCTAAAACCGCCAACTCCTCTTCCCAGGCCATTGCGGAACGAACATTAGCATATTTGTTAGCGACCATATTTACACCATTGGCACTGCCACAAATTAAGATTCCTAAAGGATATTTACCTTCGTGAATTGATTTCGCTAAAGGATGTGCAAAGTCTGGATAATCGCACGAAGCTTCTGAATCGGGACCAAAGTCAATGACCTCGTGTCCTGCTTCTACTAAAAATTGTTTGATTGCCTCTTTGTATTGATACCCTGCGTGATCGCCACCTATTGGAATTTTCATTATGCTTTATTTATTTGTTCTTGATATTTCTTTGCTACTCGAGCAGAAATTTTAATACTCAACTCATATAACCCATATACTGGAACAGATACCAAAATCTGACTTAACACATCTGGTGGTGTTATAATCGCTGATATCACTAATATAGAAACAAATGCGTGTTTTCTATAATTCCGCATAAATTCTGGTGTTAACACTCCTATTTTAGAAAAGAAATAAGCAAACACAGGTAGTTGAAACATGATACCACAGGCCAACACCAACATAATTAAAGTGTTCACATAAGAGGTCAAATCAAACTCATTAATGATGGAATCATCTACCTGATAACTTCCTAAAAAGTTAATGGAAAGTGGGGCAATAATAAAATAACCAAACGAGATTCCTAAGAAAAATAAGCTGGAGACAAAAAAAGTAGTTCCACGAGCTACTTTTTGCTCAGCACTATACATTGCGGGTTTAATAAATCGCCACATTTCCCAAAATAAATATGGAAAAGCAACCACTAAACCCAAGACAAATGAAGACGTTAGGTGCATTACAAACTGACCTGTCATTTGCCTACTTTGTATTGTAAACGGCATTTCATTTAAACACAAGGCATCAATTTTTACTAATTCAGAAAGCTGACACAGCCACTGAAAAGTAATAAAATCAACCCGAGATGGACCGAGTATAATAATTCCGAAAACGATTTTTTTACTAACAAAAGCAACAATGGCTAACACCAACACGGCAATCACTGATCGCATTAAGTGCCAACGCAGTTCTTCCAGATGCTCTAAAAAAGTCATTTCCACTTGAGCCGGCTCCACGCTTTTTCCTGCTTGACGTTTTGCCAAGATTTTATTTAACCCTTTATCATCAACTTGATCAAGCATAGGGATTTGTCATAACCGTCATTCTGAGCGCAGCGAAGAATCTCAACATAGTGAAAACGATTTACTCTCAATTGAGAGATTCATCATTTCAGTCAGAATGACGAGCTAGAATTATTTATAAAGTGGGAAATTTTTCATCCATGCATTTACTTCTGTTCTTACCTCAGAAATCGCTGATTCATCTTCATGATTAGTCAACACACGATCAATCAATTGAGCGATTTTTTTCATGTCGTCTTCTTTCATATTTCGAGTTGTAACAGCAGCCGTTCCTAAGCGCATACCTGAAGTCACAAATGGAGAACGTTCATCAAACGGAACCATGTTTTTGTTCACGGTAATGTCAGCTTTAACCAAGGCATTCTCAGCTTGCTTTCCTGTCACTCCTTTTGAAGTTAAATCAATTAACATACAGTGATTATCTGTGCCTCCGGATATGATTTTATACCCTAAATCCACCATCGATTGAGCTAACACAGCTGCATTAGCTTTCACCTGCTTCGCATAGGCTTTATATTCATCTGTCAACGCTTCACCAAAAGCTACTGCTTTAGCAGCAATCACATGCTCTAACGGACCGCCTTGCGTTCCTGGGAATACAGCACCATCCAACACTTGAGATAATTTTTTTACTTCTCCCTTAAGTGTTTTAAAACCCCAAGGATTTTCTATGTCTTTACCAATCATAATTAAACCACCTCGAGGACCGCGAAGGGTTTTATGAGTAGTTGTAGTGACAATATGGCAATGAGGAATAGGGTCATTCATAATACCCGCAGCTATTAAACCTGCTGGGTGAGAAACATCTCCTAATAATACAGCTCCCACTGCGTCAGCTATTTCACGGAAACGTGCATAGTCTAAATCTCTTGAGTAGGCAGAAGCTCCACAAATAATCAATTTTGGTTTTACTTCTTTAGCAATGCGTTCTACATTGTCCATGTCAACGCGACCAGTTTCCTTTTCTACGCCATAGAAATGAGCGTCAAAATATTTACCTGAGAAGTTGACAGGCGAACCGTGTGAAAGGTGACCACCATGAGATAAATCAAAACCTAAAATGCTATCACCAGGGTTTAAAAAAGCCAACATCACCGCAGTATTGGCCTGCGCACCTGAGTGTGGTTGTACGTTAGCCCATTCAGCACCAAACAATTTTTTAGCACGTTCGATAGCAATTGTTTCAACTTCGTCTACTACTTCACAACCTCCATAATATCGTTTGCCTGGCAGTCCTTCAGCGTATTTGTTCGTTAAAACACTTCCCATTGCCTCCATTACTTGCTTTGAAGTAAAGTTTTCTGAAGCAATTAGTTCAATACCGTGTTCTTGTCTTTCAGCTTCTTGGCTGATTAGGTTAAATATTTCTTGGTCTCTTTGCATGATCTAAATATATAAACGAGGTGCAAAAATAGGGTTATGAAATGAGAATGCAAAGGAGTGTTTATGAACATGTTTTGCTTGGCTGGCATTTAAAATGTTTTAAGGTTTAAATCACTTTACAACCATCAGTTTTTCTGACTGAATAATATTTCCCTCAAGATCTTTAAGCATCACTAAATAAAGTCCTGAATTGACGGATTCTAAGTGCCATTCAAACAAATGTGTTGTAATCTCTTCTGAAAACACCACCTCTCCCACTGTGCTAATTAATTCTAACCGACCTTTTACATTAAGGTCTTTCATCTGAAGCGACACAGAACTTTGTGTTGGGTTAGGGTACGTGATAAAGAAAGTCGATTCATCAACACTCAAATTATTGACCCCTTGTCGTTGTAAAGCGTTACAACCTTCTCCTCCTAAGTAAAACAAATTGTAAATCACATTATTCGACATGTAATACGCATGTGGATAACGATATGCTATACAACCGTAGGCGTGACTGCTTCCACTATAATTAGAATGCACCGATTCCCACTCACCACTTGGTCGTTGATACAATTGATAAACATTTTGGTCACTTCCAACATAATAGAACACATCGGATTGTTTATTAATATCGAAATATCCGGTACATGATTTCCATGCTGTACTTGGAACTTGTTTATAGGAAAGCGCTTTTCCCGGATTATAATTGGTTCCATTGAAAGGTATTTGTTGAAAATCACCGTTCGTATCTAAATAATAGACATTTTTCTTGGTATCAGCACGTAACATCGTTTCGTTTTTTGCATTGCTTCCAAGTGCATTTACCACCTGATTTGTGTTCATCTCTAAATAATACACAAGACCATTAGCTTGGGTAAAAAACAGTTTTTGATCCACTTGCAGAAGGTTTGCTCCAGCTACATTGCTAGCCACTACCAACTTTGAATTATTGGGAAGAATTCTTACCAGTTGGTTGGAGGTACTTCGATAAAATAGTTGCTTTTGACTGTTAACATACAAGTGACTTTGTATATCATTTGCCGTTGGGTGGGTAACAGCTTGCCCCCAGGTTTTGGAAATTCGGTCATAGCGAACGGATTGAACGGTGTTGGAGGTCGATTTAAAATAAACCACCACTTCGCTCTGGTTTTCAACCAAGGCCACCGAACCCGCTGAATTTTCTGCTAACACCTCCGAATCAACCCACCGTGAAAGGTCATTATCAAAGGTCACATACCGAAGGTTGTTCGCATGATCGGTAAAATAGATGTGTTCGCTGATTTTGCTTAGTGCGAAGTTGTTGTTTATTCTTCCCACGGAAGTAAGGGTAGCTTTATTTGCTGACTCGGGGTAGTTCAAAGGGCGAGGTATCCAAGCATCGTTGCTGGAAGGTGTCACGCTAACTTCAATGGTATTGGTCACACAGCCTTTACTATCTTTAGCGTTCACCTGAAACGTCTGCAGGTCAAACACCCATTGTTCCGGGTTTAGGGTTAATCGGGACCTGAAGTTTTGATTATATAATCCATAATTCAAGTTCCAATGATTCTGCCAATCAAAATGGTAGGGTGGTGTAGTACCACTGGCTTCTACCACCAACTTATTGATAGTACATAAATCCAATGTACCGTTAAAATCGGTAGGTTCAATTAACGTAAGTTTGGGTGCTACTGATGAAGGCACTACATCTATTAGCTCCTGAATTTTGCCATTGGCTTTGACTATTACGCTTACTTCCCCTCCCTGATAATTACCCTGCTGCCAGTTGTTGACTGTGCCTGTAGCATTAGTTATGTAGGATTTACAGTTTTGGGATGTAACCCAGCTGTTCCACGTACTTGGAAAGTACCAGCAGATTTGGGCATCTGCAGGCAGTTGAGGACCTGTGATTTGGTAGCCAAAGTTGGTGTTGTTGCAGGACAATTGGTTGGTTCTAATCAATTGAAGACCCAAGTTGGAAGCTAAGGCATAGGTAAGTTTCCAACATCCCACATTGCCAAACTGATTTTGCCAATCGGGGTGTACGCCTAAGTGATAGGTAGTAAACTCCAACTGTTCCGCCATTGATTTTGAAAAAGACATGTGTGTCTCATCATTCACACATACATATGCGCCTGGGTGGATGATTATTTTCCCATTTCCTCTAACATTAATACCTGCATTATGCCCATCAATAGACAAAGTACCTCCCGGATATATATGAAGCTCTCCTTCTAAGTTAAGTCGTGCACCACCTCCATTTAATCGTAAGATGCCCTTATCATAAATTACCAATTGCGTGTTTTCCCTAACTATTATTTCAGCGAAAGTATCATTTGCTTCTAAAATAGCGTTTTGAGAAATGATAAACTGTCCTTGGTTTTGAAGGTCTAAGATGCCCCTATTTACTGTAATGCTTAAGTTATTGCACAGTTCATAGTCCACCGCGCCTGTAAAAGTGAGGGTACGTGTAAAAGTGTCATTATCTTCTCTATCAATTAATAAGGGTTGAGTTATGCGTTCATAACGCTCATTTACGGTTAAAAAATCGCCTGGTTCAATCGTGTTTTGTTCTCCCCAGTTGTAATTAGCGGTTTTATAAACAAACTGCATGTTTTTTTCAAAGTGAGACCCTACTATCCATAATTTATTTATGTTAGGAACATATCCATATACAAGGGTATCAGAAATTTGAGTAAAACGATTGTTATAGTAGGACATTTGAGTACCTAGACCAGCTCGATAAGCTTCAATATCACCTACTACCCAGTTGTTGCGAAACACTTTTTCTATTTTTTGTAAGTCGGTATTACAACCTTCCCCCGCAAAACCGTTTCTGTTAATAACATTTACAAAAAAATGAAAGATGTTTAAAGGATTACCTTCAAGCGCTTTTATTATTTGACCAAATCCTAAACTCACATCATCTTCATTGCCTGGCGACCAGCTACTCTCAGGAACTGTATTAGTTGTACCCGCAGGAGAAAATATATCCACATCATTAAAACCAGGGTATTGTCGTGTAGGGATTAGTGGTAAACCTTTATCTTCCCCATCCCACAAATCATAAATGGCTGCTCCTATCAGGTATTCAGATTGGATACCTTTTGTATACAAGTATTTCGATCCTCCCACAAGATAATTAGTCGTAATCACTTCGTGTTCTGGCCAACGCCCCTCTTCATATCCACATTCTTTATCTTCCAACCTGGGATGGGCATCCATCATAAAATAAAAAGCGTGTGCCCAGCCCTCGTTAAAAGCTCCATAAGGATGATCACTTTTAAAGTAAGAGTGACTGCCTTCATTATCCAGATAAAGGGGTAATTCTCTGTAATTAGTGACCATATAAAACACATGGTGTCCGTATTCATGGTAGATGGTCTCTTCAGTAATTTCATCTCCATCTTGTAAAAATATTTTTGGCGTTAACGTAGATGCAATTAATCTATCGGGAAGGTAAAAACTATTTCCATATTCTTGATACATTAAGATGTCTAACGAACTATTTCTAGTTAAATGAGGCTGACTGAAAATTTTACATTGAAACGCGCGATGTACCGTCATAAAGCTTTCATCTCCTAAATATAAATTTCCCATGTCTCTGTGAAAATCATTACCAGCAGATCCTACCGTAACCTTTTCCTGTACTTGATTGCCATCAAGATTAAAGATATTGACATTGATGGGTGTGGTAAGTGCCTGAATGTTTTCCCCTTGGTATGAACGTGTTTTGGCTACAAACTCTAAAAAAAGTTCCAGGTTTCCTTCATTAAATTGACACGTTTCGTACTTTATTTCAAAGTTACCATTAGCATCCGTATATGTACTGCCTAGTTCATCATCTAACAAGGGGTCGTTGTCTCGTAAACGCACGTAGATATGTTGCAAAGGAAATTCGACCTCTATATCTAGGTCGTTGATATATCTTTGCATCAATCTACCTTTCACTACACCATCCTTTTCAGTACAAAAAAGCCCACTAACTCGGGCATTTGCAGGTTGTAGTTGATCATCTCCGCTATAGTTGATATAATTGGCAGCCTTTTCACTAGACATTAAAATCTCATAAGCTAATCCGGGAATACTTACCCACTGTACGTTGGTCTTATGATCAGTAGCTAGTTCTATATCTGAAGTTGGGATTTGACTTTTTAACAAACTAATGCGTGTGGAATCGCTGGTGGCTTGAGTGCCCAACCATCGCTGTGTTGGGTTGCCATAAAAATCGGGGTGATTCCAACTTTGCACAGTTGCCCAGGGAGTAAAATAGATTTTTCCATTGGTTTTAAATTGGTTTCCTGATTCACTTTCTACTATCAACCCAATAGTTTGGGCAAAAAATGACACCTTACTTTCAGTAAATTTCAAATGAGCTGGAAACACGATGGAGTCACCTGCTGATAAACTAAGAGGTAGGTCAAGTGAAGAAAGAAATACGCCTGGGGGCAACTTAAACCGATAATTAATCAACTCTAAATCAACTGAAGTTTTAAGTACATAGTGAAGTATGAAGGAAGAGCCCTCTGGGGAAATTTCCTCAGAAATTAATTGTAAATGAACCGTTTTTGCTGTTTCTGCACTAGAGACTCTTGTTAATGCACACAGTATTATCAAAGAGAAAAAGAAATTTTTCATAAAAATTGATTTAAAAGATGAAAAGTATTATTGATTAATAAAATAGGTTTTTAGGTTCCAAACCGTAGCATTAAAGAGTTGTTTGCGAATTAAACCCACATGAGGGGCGTAATAGGTAAACTCTGGTACTAAATTGTGCTGAAACTTTGTGGTGGTAAATTTTAAGACCTCATTATATGCAGAATCTTTTATTTGTAAATTATTTAATTTTTCTCTTATTAAATAACCGCTATATAACAATAGAGAGTCTCCCTCTGGATATGAGAAAAACATTATGGTCGGTTTAAATGTTGGTGGGGGTGATTCATCATACGTATAATTCATCCCCCCCCTCGCCCCTGCAAGAATTTCTGTTTTATAATATGAGCTATTGTAGTTTATTAGTTGGTATTCGTAGATAATATCTAAATTACTCCTATCTACCATCTTATTATTAGAATACGTAACCGTAATCGTATCTAAAACACCTGAAGCTGAGTCTTCATACACCCACCAGCTACCAACAGGAAAGATGACATAGTCCTTCATCATCTGGTTGAGGTAATACGTTGGCTTTTCTTCGCTTTTGTCTTTTTTTGATGGACAGGCAGTAAATAACACTGCTGTGCTGAGTAATAAAAAGGTGCTGATTGTTTTTTTCATAGCGTTAAAGAATCTTAAAGAGTGGTGTAAATATAAAATTTATTTTCTCATTGTGTGTTTTCAAATGAAATTTTTTACTCTAGGGTTTGAAAAGAGGAAAAGTATTATTGATTAATAAAATATTCTTTTAGGTTCCAAACATCGCCATTAAAAAGCTCTTTGCGGATCAAGCCAACATTAGGAGCATAGTAGGTGATTTCTGGAATTAGGTTATAGGTATGTTGGGTTTTTGAAAACTTCTTTACGTGTCTAAAAATTTTGCCTTTAATAGTTAAACTATCTAGGCGCTGTGCAATTAATTCTCCTTTTAAAAGAATGATTGTATCTTTTTTTGCTGCATAAAAATTTACTACTGTTGAGAAATTCATATATAAATAAGAATCCTGATAAATGTTATTCCCAGCATCTGCACCTCCCCAAATTTCGCCTTTATTAAACGATGAATGAAAAACCATATTTCTTATTTCATAATCATCTATTTCATCACGAGTAAATCGGCTTTCACTAGAATTCAGAGTTACAGTGTCTAAATTTCCAGATGCAGAATCCTCGTACACCCACCAACTACCCACAGGCATAAACACATAGGTTTTAATTTCCTCATTAAAATAGTGGGTTATTTTTCCGCTATCATCTTTTGAAGGGCAGGCGGTAAATAATACGGTGGTGCTGAGTAATAGAAAGAGCTTAAGTGTTTTTTTCATGAGCTAAAGAATCTTAAAGAGTGGTACAAAAGTAAAGCATGTTTGTTAACTAGGTGTTATTTATTGAAAGTTTTTAATTATTGATAAAATATTCTTTTAGGTTCCAGACATCACCATTAAAAAGCTCTTTGCGAATTAAACCCACATGTGGTGCATAATAAGTGACTTTGGGTAGAAGGTTGTAGGTATGTTTTGTTTTTGTGAACCTCTTAACCTGCGTATAAACATTGTCTTCAATCGTTAGACTATCTATTCGGTCTGCTATTAACTCACCTTTTAAAAGAATGATGGTGTCATTCTTATAAGAATGAAAATTTGTAGATGTTGTAAAGCCAAAATATAAATATGAATCTTTATATGTGTTACCACCTGCATCTGCCCCCCCCAAATTTCGCCTTTATTCAACGATGAATAAAAAACCATATTTCTGATTTCATAATCATCTATTTCATCACGAGTAAAATTCTTTTCACTAAAATTTAGAGTTACAGTGTCTAAATCAAGGGTTGCAGAATCCTCATACACCCACCAACTGCCCACAGGCATAAATACATAGGTTTTAATTTCTTCGTTGAAGTAATAGGTTATTTTTCCGCTCTCGTCTGATGAAGGACAAGCGGTAAATAATACCGAAGTGCTCAGGAGTAAGAATAGGTTTAGTGTATTTTTCATAGTATTAAAAGAGTCTTAAAGAGTGACACAAATATAAGAAGGATTTATTGTCATGTGATAATTTTACATGGAAAAGTTGAGAATTGCATTTTTCATAAAAAAGAGATTTAAAACTTAAAACAAAAATTAAAAACTAGTTGGCAATGTGGTAGTTGACTAAGTTCCACACTTCACCATTAAACATTTCTTTGCGTATTTGACCTACTCCGCTCGCGAAGTAATTTATTTTTGGTATATATGCTGATTTTTCAAAAGGATAAGTCACTACATAGACACTTTTAAACCCATTAATCTGGTTTATCCACTTTCTCTTCATAATACCATAGGTATTGATTGAATTTCCATAAACATGTAAGGAATCAACATCCCATGAAAAAAAGATTATACCACCTCCAATAGGTGACGGTGAATCCACAACTGTTTCTCTATAAATATTTAGTTCCGTACCTAGTTCAGAGGTATCCCCAGTATTTGCACAACCGATACTTATGGGATAAGTGAAAGAAGAAGATTCTAGAATCATTCTACAAGATTCAAAATTAAAATCAGTTTTGTTTGACACCCTAATTTCTATGTTGGATGATTGAACAGAAATAGTATCATATCCCCCAGAAGCTGAATCCTGATACACCCACCAACTACCTACTGGAAAAACAGTAAATTTTTTTATGGTATCATCCAAATAGTAAGTCGGTTTTCCGTTGTCCCACGGATCTTTCTTTTTTCTTTCTTCGCCATCAAAAAGGCAGGAGCTTAAAGAAAACACAACCACTAAAAACAGAAAGAGATGTTGTAGTTTTTTCATTTTTAAAAGAGTCTTAAAGAGTGATGTAAATATAAAATTTATTTTTTATCATGTATTTTCAAATGAAATTTTTTTACTCTAAGGTTTAAAAAGGTGAAAAGTATTATTGATTAATAAAATAAGTTTTTAGGTGCCAGACCGTACCTTTAAAAAGCTTCTGGCGCACTATGCATATTGCCAGTCTTATGTTTATTAATGCAAAAAAAAAGGATAGTGCATAGCACTATCCCTTCAACTTTAGTTTTTTAAGTCGCTTAAATTCCAAAAGCTGCTTTTACTTTATTTACATAATCCAACTTCTCCCAAGTGAAGAACTCTAAACCTTTTTCTGTGTAGGGCTCACGACCCATGTGACCATAGGCTGCTGTCGGTAAATAAATTGGGTTTTTCAATTTCAAGCGATTAATTAATCCCTTCGGAGTCATGTCAAAAATCTCCTGAATTTTTAAGGCAATCTCACCATTAGTCATTTTAACCTTTGATGTTCCGTAGGTATCAACCGTTAAAGAAACTGGTTTAGAAACTCCAATCGCATAAGCTACTTGAACTAATATTTCATCGCATATTCCAGCGGCAACCACATTTTTAGCAATATGTCGTGCTGCATATGCTGCTGAACGGTCAACCTTTGAAGGGTCTTTTCCTGAAAATGCACCACCACCGTGGGCACCACGACCTCCGTAGGTGTCTACAATAATTTTTCTTCCCGTTAATCCAGCATCACCATGAGGACCACCAATTACAAAAATTCCTGTAGGGTTAATGTGGAACTTGGTGTCTTTATCAATAAGCTTAGCGGGAATTACGCGTGGAATTACAATTTCTACTAAGTCTTTACGAATCTTCTCTAACATCTTGTCAGGTGTATCAAAATCATCGTGCTGAGTAGAAATTACAATGGCATCTATTCGTTCGGGCACATGATCATCAGAATACTGAATCGTTACCTGAGCTTTAGAATCTGGTCTTAAATAACCGATTACTTCTGGCTCATTTTTTCGAATGTCCGCTAATTCTTTCATGATGCGATGAGATAGCGCCAATGCCATAGGCATATATTCTTTGGTTTCTCTATTGGCGTAACCAAACATCATCCCTTGGTCACCAGCACCTTGTTCTTTATCGGTACCAGCACCTTCATCCACTCCTTGAGCGATGTCTGGAGATTGTGAATGTAATGAAACCAATACGCCACAAGATTCGGCTTCAAATTTATAATCGGCAGAATTGTAACCAATTTTCTTAATGGTTTCTCTTGCTACAGTTTGCACATCCACGTATGCTTTTGTGGTGATTTCACCTGCTAACACTACTTGACCAGTAGTAACAAGTGTTTCACAAGCAACACGCGAATTCACGTCTTGCGAAAGCATGGCGTCTAAAATAGCGTCTGATATTTGATCGGAAATTTTATCAGGATGACCCTCTGATACCGACTCTGAAGTAAATAAGTATGACATTAACTATAAAATTTTTACGGATTCAAAATTATAAATTTTTATATACTATCGAACAGTTTGTGCAAGTAATAAAAAAACAGTAGGCTGTTTATGTAAATCAATGGTCTGTTTCTTCCAAGCATGTATTGGCATTGTTTTAATATACGCCTTTTCGTCAGTTACATTTGATGCTACACAGAGCAAGGTATCTGCACTACATTGTTTGATCAAATCCTCCAACATATGATTGTTGCGGAAGGGGGTTTCAATAAAAATCTGTGTCTGTCGGTTTGACGCACTTAAAGCCTCCACCACCTTTATTTGTGCAATCCGTTTTGGACGGTCAATAGGTAAATAACCGTGAAAAGTAAACGATTGTCCGTTTAAGCCTGAGCCCATGAGCGCCATTATAATAGAGGAAGGGCCCACTAATGGTTCCACCTTCCATTTTTTCTCATGTGCTATTTGCACGGCCAAGGCTCCCGGGTCAGCCACTCCGGGACAACCTGCTTCGGACATAACGCCTATGGTTTTGATTTTTGGGTTGGTGAAAAAGTGAAGAATCTGTTCTTTTTTAGTTTTTTTATCTAATGTCTCAAATCGTAAGTCTTCAATTGTAAGTCCCAATCGCAAACTACTCACATACCTGCGAGCAGTACGGACTTCTTCCACTAAGAACATATCGCAAGCCAATACGGCTTCTTTTACTTGTTCAGGTATTACTTTTTCAACAGTATTTTCAGCGAGGGGTAGTGGTATTAGTAGTAGTTTACTCATTTAACATTGCGTATAAAACGTCCATAAATTCATTGGGTTTCTCTGCATGTACCCAATGTCCTGCTCCTTTTATTGAAGCTATTTTTGCTTGAGGAAAATGTTGCATTATTACTTGTCGATCTCCTCGTTGTATATAATCTGATGCCGCTCCACCTATGAAATAGGTTGGTCCATCAAACACTTGATTTTTCTCCAATGGCTGACCTATTTCATTGATGTTCTTTTCAATTACCGACAAGTTATGTTTCCATTGAAAGTTGGATCCATCTATGCGATCTAAATTTTTTAATAAAAACTGGCGCACTCCTGCATTATCAACCAAAGGCATCATACGCTCTTCAGCTTCTTTTCTGCTGGTCACTGTTTGTACTTTTACACTATGAAAAGCATTCATTATAGTTTCGTGATGCGGTGGGTAATATTTAGGAGCGATATCTACAATAATTAATTTATCAACCATTTCAGGATACTTAGTCGCAAACAGCATCGCATTTTTCCCACCCATTGAATGCCCCATAATAATGGCAGAAGCTAGATGTTGTTGCTCTATAAATTCCTTCAAATCCTCCGACATCACGTCATAGTTAAATTCATCGCTATGTGGTGATTTACCATGATTACGTTGATCCACTAAATAAACTTCGTATCCGTTTTCAGACAACATTTTTCCAGCAGTAATCCAATTATCCAAGGTGCCAAATAATCCATGAAGGATAACAAGCGGCTTTCCTTCACCCAGTTTTTTAAAGTTCAGTTTCATTTCAGTTGTCTTAAATACAATTGAATCGTGTTTTCTAATCCTAAATATAACGCATCACAAATCAATGCGTGACCGATGGATACTTCTTTTAATCCTTCAATGTTTTGATGAAAATAAGCTAAGTTATCCAGATCCAAATCATGTCCAGCATTAATTTCTAACCCCGCACTTGTAGCAACTTTAGCCGTTTCGGAATAATGCTCAATCGCCTGTTCCGGGTTTTTATGATATGCTAGTGCATAGCTTTCAGTATATAACTCTATTCGATCGGTGCCTGTTTGCAATGCCGACTCAATTAAACTTGGATTCGGATCTAAGAAAATTGAAGTCCGTATTCCTAACGCTTTAAACTCAGCTACCAAATCAGTCAAATAAGCCTGGTGCTTAATAGTATCCCAACCTGCATTCGAAGTAATAGCATCAGGAGCATCAGGAACCAACGTCACTTGGTGTGGCACTGTTTCACGAACCAATTGCATAAATCGTTGGTCAGGATTGCCTTCAATATTTAATTCGGTAGTCACAACTTTTTTAAGCGCTACTACATCCGTATATCGAATGTGTCGCTCATCGGGCCGTGGGTGCACGGTGATTCCTTCTGCACCAAACTTTTCGCAATTCATTGCCGTCTTAATGACATCAGGATTATTACCTCCTCGCGAATTTCTGATCACCGCTATCTTATTGATATTTACACTAAGCTTAGTCATGCTACTGAATTTGTATTAAATTTGAACAAATTAACAGAAAATAAGCTACACGAAATGGGTTTAAAGGAACAAATTGATGCAGACATCAAAAAAGCGATGTTGGCAAAAGATAAAGACGGTTTGAGAGCACTTCGCGCATTGAAGTCATCAATATTACTGGCAGAAACTGAAAAAGGCAATGAGGGACAGTTATCTCCTGAAAAAGAATTGAACCTATTAATGAAATCAGCAAAACAACGAAAAGAGTCTGCGGAGATTTATAAACAACAAAACCGTGAAGACTTAATGGAAACTGAGTTGATTGAGTTAGAAATCATTGAAAGATACCTTCCTAAACAACTTTCTGATGATGAGTTAAAAGCTAAACTTGCTGAAATTATAGCTAAAGTTGGTGCCTCGGGTCCTGCTGACATGGGAAAAGTGATGGGTGTGGCTTCAAAAGAACTTTCTGGCGGTGCCGATGGACGAAGAATTTCAACAACTGTAAAAGAATTGTTAGGCTAAGTCTTGAAATTACTCGATATCATCATATTAGTTCCTCTTTTATGGGGTGCTTATAAAGGTTTTACAAAAGGGTTTGTGATGGAGGTTGTAAGTCTGCTCGCTTTTGTTTTAGCGATTCTTATTGCTTTCAAAACCTTACATCTTGGCATCGAGTTAATACGACCCTACATCAGTGCGGAAAGTTTTCTGCCTTTAATTTCTTTTGTACTTATCTTTATCGCTGTCGTTTTACTTATTAATCTGGCAGGGAAACTCATCAAAAAATTCCTTGACATTACCTTATTAGGTAAAGTAGACGATATTGCTGGTGCGGTTTTAGGTGCTTTAAAATGGGCATTTGGTTTAAGTACCATATTATGGTTGATGAACCAAGCTCAAATTGTTGTACCAAATGATGTTGTAGAAGACTCCATCTTATTTCCTTATTTGGTTAAATATGGCCCCTCACTGATAAATACGGTTTCTGAAATTGTGCCTTATGGACGTGGTATAGTTGACGCTATTAATGAACTGTTAGTTCCGCTCCAATGATTTTAATCATCGACAACTACGACTCTTTTACGCTTAACCTGGCGGAATATTTTCATCGACTCGGCAAAGAAACTCATGTGTTAAGAAATGATTTGCCCCTTGAAAAGTATTGTGAAATGGAGTATGAAGGTGTCATTCTCTCTCCAGGACCACAACTCCCTACAAATGCGAATCAACTTTTATCAATCATCGAATATTATGAAAAAAGTCACCCTATACTAGGTATTTGCCTAGGTCATCAAGCACTAAACGAATTTTATGGCGGGTCGTTAAGGAAATTGCCCCAACCAAAACATGGTAAAGTTTCTGAAGTCAGTCACACACAATCGGCTGTTTTTGAACATCTTTCCAGTCCTTTATCCGTTGTTCGCTATCACTCTTGGGAAATAAATAAACTTGCAACCCCACTCAAGCCGCTGGCTCATGCTATGGATGACAATAGCATTATGGCTTTTAGCCATTTAACTAAACCGATTACTGGAATTCAGTTTCATCCTGAATCAATTTTAACGACCTTTGGGATGGATATTTTAAAAAATTGGTTAATTGTAAACACTATTTCTTAATTTGTAACCCATAAATTGTTGAAATATGTCATTCACACTAAAACAAGAAGGTAAATTTAAATTCATAGACGAAGGTGAGGGGGAACCTTTGCTTCTGCTACATGGGTTGTTTGGTGCTTTAAGCAATTGGGATGGCGTAATCAAACACTTTAGCAAAAACTATCGGGTCATTATTCCAATGATTCCTATTTATACCATCAATATTACCCAAGCCACCATAAAAGGACTTACCAGATACGTTGAACGTTTTATCCAGTTTAAAGAACTAAAAAACTTTACGCTCATCGGAAATTCTTTAGGAGGCCATCTTGGGCTTGTGTATACTTTAAAAAATCAAAACAACGTCAAACGACTTGTGTTAACAGGTAGTTCTGGCTTATTTGAAGACACTATGGGAGGCAGTTTCCCTAGAAGAGGCAATTACGATTTTGTTGCAGACCGTGTGGCTTATACTTTTTACGACCCAAAAATAGCTACTAAAGAATTAGTTGATGATGTGTTTGAAGTCACTAAAAGCACACCAAAGTGCCTTCGTATGATTTCAATTGCTCGTTCAGCTCAACGCCATAATCTGTCGGACGATTTACCTACGTTGAAACTCCCTACATTGCTTATTTGGGGATTAAATGATACCATAACACCACCAATGGTCGGTCATGAATTCAATCGGCTTATTCCCAACTCCACATTAAAATTTGTTGATAAGTGCGGACACGCTCCTATGATGGAGCGTCCAGAAAAGTTTAACGAGTTATTTGAGGATTTTCTGAAGCAACTATGATAGCTAGCAATTTCATCAACCCAAATATTCCCTCCCTAAAACCTACTGATAGCTCTCAAAGAGCGTTAGACTTTATGGAGGAATTTAAATTATACCATCTACCAGTGGTGTATAAAGAACAGTATTTAGGGATAATCTCTGAAACTGTATTGCTGAATGACTACGATACTTCCGGATCTGTTTCTAACTACAAACTCGACTTTCAGAACGTATCCCTATCACCAATGCACTATATCTATGATATTACGCACGTGTTAGTTCATAATAAACTATCGATAGTACCAATCATCAATTCTCAAGAATCGTTTGAAGGTGTAGTAACTTTTGAAGACGTCTTAAAAGGTTACGGTACATGGAGTGCTAGCCGAAGTCCCGGTAGTGTCTTTGAAATTTTACTTAAATCCAATGATTATTCGTTAGGCGAAATATCCCGTATTATTGAATCTAATGGTGCTCGTTTGTTGAGTAGCTTTATTCGAACTTATAATGATGATCCCACCCAATTATTATTAAGTATTAAATTAGATAAAGAAAATGTACCAAGTGTTTTTGCGGCACTTGAACGACATGAATATAACATAGTAGGAAAATATGGAAAAACAGACGAGCGTGATGATGATATCGATCGTCTACAACACCTTTTTAAGTATTTGAATACTTAATTTCTTAGATTTAGCCCATCACTAAATTATCAAGCATTTATGCGAATCGCTATTTTTGGACGTACATTCAATAAAAGTTGTATCCCTTACATCCAACAAATATTTGATATTTTAAAGGAGAAAGAAGTAACGTATTTTGTGATTGATCCGCTCTATCAATTTTTGAGCAAGAACGATGTGGTAATGGATACTACAGTCTTTGAAGGAAAAGCAGATCTTCCAGAAATTGATTTTGCCTTCAGCATAGGCGGAGATGGTACATTATTAGAAACTGTTACTTACATCGAAAGTCGACAAACCCCTATCTTAGCTATTAATGCGGGAAGACTGGGCTTTATGGCCACTGTCCAAATTGAAAAAATTAGCTCATCGTTAGAAAAATTCTTCAATAAAGAGTACACAGTTAGTGAAAGAATATTGGTTCAGATGAATACTGAAGACAAGTTGTTTGGAGAAGATAACTTTGCCTTAAATGAATTTGCTATTCTAAAAAGGGATTCTTCCTCTATGATTGTGATTCAAGCTTACATCAATGGGGAGTTTCTAAATACTTACTGGGCTGATGGTTTAATCGTCTCAACCCCTACAGGCTCAACTGGATATTCCTTAAGTTGTGGGGGACCACTCGTAATGCCCACCACCAACAACTTCATCATTGCTCCTATAAACCCTCATAATTTAAACGTGAGACCACTTATTGTTCCAGATGACTGCACTTTGAGTTTTAAAATTGAAGGTAGAAGCAAAAGCTTTTTGGTTTCGCTTGACTATCGTTCAAAAAAAATAGGGGCAAATAAAGAAATAATAGTTTCTAAGGCAGATTTTAAAACCAAACTCATTGAAATCGAGGAATCTAACTACTTTAATGTACTTAGAAACAAACTTAATTGGGGGCTAGATGCTAGAAACTAGATATATGTGGGAAAAAGATATTTTGAAAACATGGAAAAGTTATCCACATTTGTGGCGTTGAATAACATATCAAAAATAGCACTCACCACTATAGTTTTAATTTCAATAACTCTTGCTGTAGACGCACAGAAGTTTAAAAAGAAATCAAAATATATGAGCATTGGACCAACTATCAATGCTATAAATTATTTTGGTGAATTAGATGCGGGACAAAGTTTTGCAGCGACTTCGTTAAAGTTTACCCGCTGGAATTTAGGTTGCGTTTTAGAAAAAAGAGTACACCCACGTGTTACCGCCAGAACAGCCATTAGTTGGGGAAGAATTCAAGGTAACGATGCAAAGAGTAGCAATACTGAAGGATGGGACCTATATAGAAATGCCCGAAATCTTACTTTTAGAAATGATTTGTTCGAATTTAAAGTCGATGGGATTGTCGATTTGTTTCAGAACAGAAAAGGGGTAGAAAAAAGAATTAAATTGACTCCGTATGGTTTTCTAGGAATTGGTTTATTATACCACAATCCGAAAGGATACTTTGCGCCAAATGATGAATGGGTAGCATTACAGCCTCTGGGAACCGAAGGGCAAAATTTAAAAGGAAGCAGCCTTGAACCCTACTCTCGCCTACAAGTGGTAGTACCTTTTGGTATAGGTATCCGCTATAAAGTCAGTGTACTTTGGGATGTAGCATTTGAGGTAGGGTGGAGA
This sequence comes from uncultured Cytophagales bacterium, assembly GCA_963849955.1. GTDB lineage: Bacteria > Bacteroidota > Bacteroidia > Cytophagales > JAAEPT01 > CAWFGW01. The sequence goes on from CAWKJU010000022.1 coordinate 52,612, forward strand.
AAAACATTTACTGATTATTTAGATGATGTAGGTGGCTCTTTTACTGACAAAGCTAATTTTGCTCCGCTTACTCCTGAATATTACCTTTCTGACCCGTCAATTTATGCAGATAATAATCCTTTAGGCACTTATAGAAGTCCAGAAGGGCACCGATATACCAAAGGTTTTGAAGAAGGGCAAAAGCGGGGTGGTGATGGTAATGACTGGTATGTTGTAACAGGCTTTCACATCACCTATATATTCCACCCTAAGCTAGCATCACCTAAATTTAAAGGGTAAAGACTTATTATCATTACAATAACTACAAACCACTTACGTTCTAAGCTGGATGATGAATCGAATATATTTTCTCATAATACTATTAATTACTACAACAACCTCATTTGCACAATCTGCTTATGAGCTTGACCATCATATAGAAATAGGGTTTGGTGTCGGTGCATTAAACTATACGGGCGATTTAGCTCCAAAACTCACTTATAAAAACGCTTCTCCTGGTTTTCAAGCTTTTTATCGACACAACCATAAAAAAGAAGTTTCGGTATTCCGCTTTAATCTTTTAATTGGCGAAGTTAAAGGTTCACACACAATTCCAATACCGAATTTTGGCATAATAGATTCTAGCTTTTCAAGAACAGTAATGGAGTTAGCCGCCATATATGAATATAATTTTTTCAACTACCGAGACATCAAAGAAAACTTTTTTATGAGTCCTTATCTTTTTGGTGGAATAGCAGCGACAGTTCTTTTTGGTGATGAAAGCCACGCAACTTTTACCATTCCTTTTGGAGTAGGGGTAAAATACAAACTATCTTCAAACTGGAACCTTGGTCTTGAATACGGGGTGAGAAAAACATTTTATGATCGAATTGATATGATCAATGAAGATAAATCATTATCTCGCTCAACCCCAGCAGATTGGTATTACTTTCTAGGTCTTAACTTAAGTTATACATTCTATCAGCAAAAATGCCCCGAGTGTTCACCCAAAGATGTTCGCAGATAAATATGCCTTAATAAAAACTTCTTAAAGAAGCTTTTTTTTGTACCTTGCAGCCCAATTTCTAGGGATTATGAACCAGAAGATCAAAATTGATATACACAAAATTCCACAGCACATTGCCGTTATCATGGATGGGAATGGTCGTTGGGCTCAAAAAGCGGGAAAAGAACGTGTTTTTGGTCATCAAAATGGCGTTAATGCAGTTAAAGATACCGTTGAAGGTTGCCGTGAATTAGGTGTAAAATTTCTAACACTTTATGCTTTTTCAACGGAAAATTGGAATCGTCCCGTTGATGAAGTAAATGCTTTAATGGAGTTATTAGTACAAAGTATTGTGAACGAAACGGACAATCTTCAAAAAAATGATATACGCCTAAACTTTATTGGAGACATCACACGACTGCCTGAAAATTGTAAAAAAACCCTGTTTGAAGTGATTAATCAAACAGCTAATAATAAATCCATGACCCTTACTTTAGCACTTAGCTATAGTGGTAGGTGGGATATCGTAAATGCCTTCAAAAGCATTGCACAAGGATTAATAAATGGTGAATTGACACCAGATAAAATAAACGAACAACTGATTCAAGACCATTTATCAACCGCGAAAATGCCTGATCCTGAGCTAATAATTCGTACAAGTGGCGAATTTAGGATTAGTAATTTTCTGCTTTGGCAAATCGCATATTCGGAAATATACATTACCGAAACTTTGTGGCCAGAATTCAGAAAAGAACATTTGGAAGAAGCTCTTCGTGACTACCAATCAAGAGAGCGAAGATTTGGGAAGACGGGAGATCAGTTAAAGACAGAGACTGTTAGTAGATGAGAAGTAAGCTTTTTGTAATTGGAATATTCATTTTTGGCCTATTTTCTAACCTACGTGCTCAAGAGCAGGATTTGATTAGAATTAGTTATGCCAATCCTCAAAAGTACATTATTAAGGAGATTACCGTAAGTGGTATTGAATACTTAGATAAAAACACCATCATCTCTTTAAGTGGTTTAAAAGAAGGTGATGAAGTCACCATTCCTGGGGATGCAATCACCAACGCTTTAAAAAAACTTTGGAAACAACAACTGGTGGGTGATATTCAAATCTATATCACCAAGGTGGAAGGCAAAAACATCTCGCTCGAAATCTATTTAAAAGAACGTCCTCGTCTTTCCAAATTTTATCTTGAAGGTATTAAAAAAGGTCATTCAAAAGATTTAAGAGAGCAATTTGGTTTTATTACAGGTCAAAAAATTTCTGACGCTTTAATAAAAAACACTACTAATAAAGTCTATGATTTTTACGAAGAAAAAGGCTATTACGGAACTGAAGTAGACGTAACGCAATTTCAAGACACTGCGCTAGACAACCACATCATCTTAAAATATGATGTAGACAAAGGTGAAAAGTTAAAAATTAAAAAAATCAATTTTATTGGTGTCGAAAAAGTAGATCCTAAAAAGCTTAGGAAAAAAATGAAAGAGACCAAACAAAAGAAGTTTATTAGAATTTTTAAGCGATCTAAATATGTCAAGGATGACTACAAACTAGATAAACAAAAATTGATTGCCTATTACAACAACTTGGGAATGCGGGATGCTAAAATTGTTGCCGACTCGGTTTATAAGGTGGACGATAAATATCTCAATATTGATATTCACATTGAAGAAGGTAGAAAATATTACTTCAGAGATATTACATGGACAGGAAACTATAAATATAGCTCAGACACATTAAGTAGAGTTTTATCCATTAAAAAAGGAGACGTATATAACAAACAACTATTAGATACCCGATTAAATTTTAATCCACAAGGGTTAGATATCAGTTCATTATATATGGATTACGGATATCTTTTTTTTAATGTTAACCCAGTTGAAATTGCCATAGATGGTGATAGTATTGATATTGAAATGCGAATTTTCGAAGGTCAACAAGCCACTATCAACCGTGTATCCGTTAGTGGTAACACAAAAACGAATGACCATGTGATTATTCGAGAACTCCGGACTATTCCTGGTGAAAAATTCAGACGATCGGATCTTATTAGAACCCAAAGAGAACTATCAACCCTTGGGTATTTTGATCCACAATCCATTGGTATTAATCCTAAACCAAACCCTCAAGATGGAACCGTAGATGTAGAATATACCTTAGTCGAAAAACCAAGTGACCAACTGCAGCTTTCTGGCGGTTGGGGTGGTGCCGTTGGTTTTGTCGGTTCACTAGGTCTATCCTTTAACAATTTCTCGATTAGAAATATCCCTAAACCTAAATCATGGAGTCCGCTACCAACGGGTGATGGTCAACAACTTTCAATACGATTTCAGGCAAACTTTGGATTCAGAGCTTACTCTTTGGGCTTTACAGAACCTTGGTTAGGTGGTAAAAAACCAATCTCTTTTTCTGTCAACCTAAGTAGAAACGAACAAAGGAGATTTAATAACGAAGGAACCAAAACAGGACAATTTTCTGTCAACGCTATTTCTGTAAGTATAGGAAAACGTCTAAAATGGCCCGATGATAACTTCACATTAAGACACACGCTTTCACTGCTTAACTATGATGTAAATAATTTTCAAATCAATCAAGACTGTATAAACTGTAGTGCTAATAACTTGGCTTATACCGCAACGATTTCTAGAAATGATTTGGATCAACCATTATATCCTACCACGGGTTCTACGATCTCCTTAAGCGGAGCATTTACTCCTCCTTACTCCCTTTTCGATAAATCAAAAATTGACAAACCATTACATGAAGGATTTATCGAGTACCATAAATGGATGTTTGACAATAGCTGGTTCTTTAGATTGACACACAATAGAAAAACTGGCACAGGGTTTGACTTAGGAGACCAGAAAAAACAACACCCGCTTGTTCTTAATCTTCGTTCACATTTCGGGTTTATTGGCTCATATAATAGTCAACTTGGAGTTGGACCTTTTGAACGATTCAAAGTTGGTGGTGATGGTCTTTCAGGAGCAGGATCAAGCTTCTATTTCGGAACGGATATTATTGGTCTCAGGGGTTATGGAAATAACACTATCGTAGGTAGTGATGGAAGTGATGGGGTGCTTTATAATAAATTTGTAATGGAATTACGTTATCCTATTGTAATGGGCAATGCTGCAACTATATATGCTTTAACCTTTTTGGAAGGTGGTAATAACTGGAGTCAGTACAGCAATGTAAACCCTTTTGACATTAAACGGTCTTATGGTATGGGTGTTCGAATATTTATGCCCGCATTCGGTTTGATTGGGTTTGATTGGGGTAATGGTATAGATGAAATTGAAGGCAAGCCTGGAGTTAATGGCGGTCAATTCCACTTCACAATTGGTCAAATGTTACGTTAAAAACAGCTTTAATCATGAAAAAACTAATCTTTGTATTACTTTCGGTTTGGGCATTTCAAGTAAGCGCTCAAAAATTTGGATATGTTGACACTGAGTATGTACTCAAAAAAGTGCCAGAATATGCAGAAGCTCAAAAAGAGATTGATAAAATATCAATAATATACCAAAAAGAGATTGAAGGAAAATATGCTTCTCTTGATTCGATGTTTAATGCTTTTAGAAAAGAAGAAATTCTTCTCACCGAAGAAATGAAACAAAAGCGGCAAGATCAAATCATGCAAAAGGAAAAAGAGATTAAAGAATATCAAAAGAAAATCTTTGGTTTTGAAGGTCTTGTATTCTTAAAACGTCAAGAATTAATAAAACCAGTACAAGACAAAGTGTTTGCTGCCGTTAAAAAAGTAGCACAGGGTCATCATTTACAAGTCGTATTTGACAAAGCTTCAGATTTAGTCATGATTTACACCAACCCAACACACGACTATACAGATTATGTATTAGAAGAATTAGGATTAGGAGATAAAACAGACACCATAGATAATAAAAGATAAATAACACAGATATGAAAAAGATATTAGTAACAGCAGTATTAGCTATCGCATCATTAAGTATTCAAGCACAAAGCTTAAAATTGGCTTACACCAATGTGGAGTTCATTTTGGAATCACATCCTAAAATGAAAGAAATTCAATCAGAGATTGAAACGTTAACTAATCAGTATAGAAAAGACATCCAAACACAAACACAGGAATTTCAAGCAAGAGTCGCTCAATATCAAAAAGGGGAAGCGATGATGTCTGATATTGTAAAAGCTGATAAGCAAAAAGAACTTCAAGATGCTCAAAATAGAATTGAGGATATGCAAAACAATGCACAAATGAAGTTAATGCAAAAGCAAGAAACGTTATTAGCACCTGTCTTAGACGAAATTGAAGCAGCTATCGAAGCTGTAGCTAAAGAAAATGGGTACGACTATGTATTCAATGGTTCAACAAGTAATGGTACTTCCATCGTTTTGTATGCTAAATCCAAAGGAGATAATTTAACCCTAAAAATATTTCAAAAGCTAGGCATTCCAGTTTCAGAAGAACTGAAAAAAGAACTAGAGCAAAACTAAAAATTAAAAGCGGCCAATGGCCGCTTTTTTTCTTTCTAGCCCTTTCCGCTTGTATTTTTTCTTCTATCAAAATAGGCATATATTTGAGCGTTTATGCAATTTTCACAAATCGTAGGTCTGTCTCATGTTAAACAATCACTGATTCAATCAGTCGCTGATTCGCATGTTGCTCACGCACAAATGTTCTTGGGTACCACGGGATCAGCCAACATGGCTATTGCCTTGGCATATGCCTCGTACATCAACTGTGAAAATAGAAACGATAATGATTCTTGTGGTTTATGCTCTTCTTGTATAAAAATGCAAAAGCACATTCATCCTGATGTACAATATGTCTTTCCAACTTACTCATTAGGTTCAGGAGATAAAGATAAACAACGCGCGGAAATTATTGCTAACTGGCGTTCTTTTTTGAGTCAAAACCCATATAGTTCTTTACCAGACTGGGCAAACTTTATTCAGGCCGAAAATAAGCAGTGTATTATTTCGGTAGATGAAAGCAGGAATATTGTCAAAAACATTTCTTTAAAAGCATTTGAAGGTGAATATAAAATGGTCTTCATTTGGCTTCCAGAAATGATGAACCAGGCAGCAGCTAACTCCATCTTAAAAATTTTAGAAGAGCCTCCAGAAAAAACACTTTTCCTGCTCATTTCTAATAGCTTGGAAAGCAACTTGGCTACCATCATATCGAGAACACAAATAGTAACTATCCCCACTTACCAAGCTAATGAAGTTTCTGAAACACTTCAAAAGGCATTTGGAATCACCGAAGAGCAAGCCTCACATGCTTCCCAACTGGAACAAAATAATGTTAATGAGGCACTAAAGCTTTGTTTTGGGGAAGAAAGTGATAGCAACGAACTTTTTCAAACATGGATGCGACTGTGTTTTACACGGAACTTAACCGAACTAGTTACCTTATCTGAAGATTTTCAAAAACTCAGTAAGACGAATCAAAAAGCTTTGTTACAGTTTGGAATCAACATGACGCGGAACCTGCTTTTATTTCAAAGCGACTCTAACCAGCTTCTTCGATTAAAAGAGTCTGAAAAAACATTTGTCACTAACTTCTCTAAAGTAATTACGATGGATAAAATGATGGCTTTTAGCTCTAGTTTAAATACTGCCTTTTTCCACTTGGAAAGAAATGCAAACCCTAAGATTACTTTCTTAGATTTATCATTAAACTTATCATCCTTGCTGAAAGCCTAATTATATGAAAATTAGAATAGCGACACGTAAAAGCAAGTTAGCCCTTTGGCAAACCTATCACATTGAACATCTTCTTCAAAATATAGGGTTGGAAACAGAAATTGTTTCTTTTGATACAAAAGGAGACCAAATACTTGATCGCTCGTTATCAAAGATAGGCAGTAAAGGGGTTTTTACTGAAGAGCTTGAAAATGGTTTGTTAAGTGGCGAAGTAGATATTGCCGTACATTCAGCAAAAGATTTACAATCTGATTTGGGACCAGACCTAGAAATCATTGCCTTTACAAAGCGAGAAGAAGTAAATGATGTATTAGTTGCACTGGATAAGAAAAAATCAATTGAAGGTGATATTGTGATTGGTACTTCATCCACGCGAAGAGTGGCATTTTTAAAGCATTTCTATCCCCAAGCAAAAATTGTGGATATGCGGGGTAATTTACAAACCCGGTTCCAAAAACTTCAAGACGGACATTGTGATGCCCTTATGTTAGCCTATGCCGGTGTACATCGAATGGAAATGGACGAATATATCTCAGAGAAACTTCCTTTCACCAAGTTTATCCCTGCAGTAGGTCAAGGTACTATCGCCATTGAAGTTGCAACATCCTTAAGTAAAGAAAAAAAAGAAGCAATACGCACAGCATGCAATGATTCACACACAGAATCATGTTTAAAAGCGGAGCGTGCTTATTTAAAATATTTAAACGGTGGCTGTAGCATCCCCGTGTTTGCCAACTGCACTCACGAACACAAAACCTTGACTATTAATGGTGGCATTGTTAGTTTAGACGGACAAAAATTCTTAAAACTAACGTTAACAGCTCCTATTCAAGATGCTGAACTTCTAGGCACCTCTCTTGCTAAAGAAATAATGGCAATGGGTGGCGAGAAAGTACTAGAAGACATACGAAAAACTTTATAAATCATAACAATGAAAAAATTCACTTTTATATTATTGGCTTTTTTAATTGGCTTGGCTTCAGAAGCGAAAGGACCGAAAAAGAAAAAATATGACTCCGTAGTTACCATCTCTACAGCATATGGTGATATGGTTTTTATCTTATTTGACGAAACACCAAAACACAAAGCCAATTTCATCGAGTTAGTTAAAAAAGGGTTTTATGATAGCACTACCTTCCATCGCGTCATCAAAGATTTTATGATTCAAGGAGGTGATCCTAATTCTAAAAATGACAACCCCTCAGATGACGGTCAGGGGGGGCCAGGGTACACCGTTCCAGCTGAATTTACCGATCACAAACATGTAAAGGGTGCACTTGCAGCAGCAAGAAAAGGTGACATGGTAAATCCAAAACAAGAATCCAGTGGTTCGCAATTTTACATCGTGCACAATTCAGAAGGTACTCCACATCTTGATGGACATTATACCGTGTTTGGGATCATCATAAAAGGAATGGAGGTCATTGATAAAATTGCAAATGCTGAAACTGGTGCGATGAACAGACCTATGAAAGACATCCCAATGACAGTGACTGTGGAAGAGGTCAAGCGAAAAAAAATCACAAAAACTTACGGGTATACCTACGATAAATAATGAAAAAGAAAATTTTAGTTACCGGCTCCAATGGCCTTTTAGGTCAAAAACTTGTTCACTTAATTGCTACTAGTGACTATGATTTAATTGCTACTGCTCGTGGAGAAAACCGTATGATTTTTCAAGAAGGATATACCTATGCTCAAATGGATATCACTGAAGAAAGTAATGTGAATGAAGTTTTAGAAAAATACCGACCTGACTATATCATCAACACTGCTGCAATGACAAATGTTGACCAGTGTGAAGAAGATAAACAAGGGTGTGATTTACTAAATGTAACTGCTGTTCAGTATCTCGTAAATGCCTGCAATAAGTACAATATTCACTTGATTCATCTTTCTACTGACTTTATTTTTGATGGTGAGGCTGGTCCTTATACGGAAGAGGCGCAGGCTAATCCAGTAAGTTACTATGGAGAGAGCAAACTTAAAGCGGAAGAAATAGTTCAGACTTGCACTGCACCATGGGCTATTGCCAGAACCGTATTAGTTTATGGTATCTGCGAAGGTATGAGTCGTTCCAACATCATCCTTTGGGTAAAAAATTCTATTGAAAACAAAAAGCCAATCAACGTGGTTAATGACCAATGGCGAAGCCCTACGCTCGCAGAAGACCTGGCTCAAGGGTGTTTCTTAATCGCTAAAAATAATGCCACGGGCATCTACAATATTTCAGGGGAAGATTTTTTAAACCCTTATCAAATGGCCATCTTCACAGCTGATTATTTCAATCTTGACAAATCATTTATAACAGAAACTGATGGGAGCAAATTTTCTCAAACAGCTAAAAGGCCTCCTAAAACAGGGTTTAGAATCGAAAAAGCAAGAAAAGAATTGGGATATAAACCCCATAGTTTCACAGAAGGAATCCAAATTTTGGATGAACAAATGAAAAAACTAGAACTATAAATTATGAAGAGACTTACCAGCACAATCTTACTCGCTTTAATTTCTATCACGTCTGTATTTGCAGAACAAGCCGTTAAAAAGAAAAACATGGTTACAGAGTTATTCGATGGCTTTGTGTATGGCTTTGTTGAACCAGTAGTGTTGGCCTACTTCGAAGTAGGAGGTGTTAAAATCCCTTTCATTATCCTTTGGCTTCTTTTAGGTGCATTAATTTTCACCATCTATTTTAAATTTATCAATTTTAGATCGTTCATTTTGGCATTTCGCATCGTTAAAGGGACTTATAGTAGTGATGACGATGAAGGGGAAGTCACCCATTTCCAAGCCCTTACTGCAGCATTATCTGGTACAGTAGGTTTGGGGAATATAGCTGGGGTGGCAGCAGCAATCTCTTTGGGAGGTCCAGGAGCTACTTTTTGGATGATTTTGACAGGTCTTTTGGGTATGTCTTCAAAATTTGTTGAATGCACTTTAGGTGTAAAATATAGAAAAATTGATGAAGACGGCACCGTTCATGGTGGGCCAATGTATTACCTCAGCAATGGCATAGCTGGTTTTAAACCGGGCATAGCTGGATTTGGGAAATTTCTAGCAGGAGCGTTTGCTGTTTTCTGTGTGTTTGGATCTTTTGGTGGTGGTAACATGTTCCAATCGAATCAGGCCTATAAGCAAATGGCTTCAATAGGTGTTTTTGAACACTCCACTACTGCGAGTTTTATCTTTGGATTACTTATGGCGGTTTTAGTTGGTGTGGTAATAATTGGAGGAATTAAAAGTATTGCCAAAGTAACCGACAAGATTGTACCTTTTATGGTAGTCATTTATGTAGCAGCAGCACTTTACATTCTTTTTGCCAAGTTTGATCAAATCCCTACAGCTTTCATGGCTATAATAGATGGTGCTTTTAATGCAGAAGCCGCATTTGGTGGTTTTATTGGGGTGATGATTGTGGGTATTCAACGTGCTGCCTTCTCAAATGAAGCTGGAATAGGGTCAGCATCCATTGCACACTCTGCTGTGAAAACTCGATTCCCAGCAAGTGAAGGAATTGTAGCCCTCTTAGAACCGTTTATCGATACCGTGGTAGTTTGTACGATGACAGCCGTAGTTCTTATTATCACAGGCTTTTATGATGCTGAAAGCAGCGTTGGTGGAATTGAAGTTACTTCTTCAGCTTTTGCTAGTGTAATTCCTGGAGCACAGTATATTATTATGGTAGCGGCTGTTTTGTTTGCATTCTCTACAATGATTTCGTGGTCATATTATGGATTACAGGCATGGGGATATTTATTTGGAGTATCAAAGCGTAATGAATTACTATACAAAGGTATCTTTTGCATATTTGTAGTGGTAGGTGCTATGTCAAGTATGGGCGCAGTAATTACCTTTTCTGATTGTGCTATATTAGCGATGTGTTTCCCTAACATCATGGGGCTTTATCTTTTACTTCCTATTGTAAAAGACGAGCTTCAGAAATTCTTAGCATACATTAAAGACAAATAAATTGACTACACATCCAGTGATTTTTTATGTGGCAAAAGCTAATTAAAATTACTCGTGACTATTTTTATATTTCTCATAGAGAAGCTAGAGGAACATTAGTCTTGATCATTTTAATGCTGCTGATAATTTTCGGAACTTTCTTCTACCGCAATATGGGTGATGAAAGTTCTTTTTTTTCATCGCTAACTATTACTAACCTTGATTCCTTAATCCAACAAGATCAACTTTCATCAACACCCATTATATTACATGATTTTGATCCTAACACAGAAACAAATTTAGAGGCTTTAGGAGTGCCTAGCTATCTTGCTAAGCGCATCATCAACTATCGACAAGCAGGCGGTCAATTTAAGTTTAAAGAAGATTTGACAAAAATATATGGCTTCCCTGATTCGCTTTATCAAACTTTAGAAAAGTACATTAAACTTCCTGTAAGAAGTGCTCAAAAAGCAAATCAAAAAAAATATGTTTCATCAACTACAGAAAATCTTCACCCTCCTGATCTAAAACCTCGTCCATTAAACTTAACTTTTGATCTATCAACTGTTGATAGTGTGGAACTTCAACGATTGCCTGGGATTGGAAAAGTTTTTGCTTCGCGAATTGTCAAATACAGAAATCGTTTGGGGGGATATTATACGACAGACCAACTTTATGAAGTCTATGGTATACCTAAAGAAACCGTGGAAATATTGATTAAAAATACTTCTACTATTTCTGAAGATGTAGTCCAACTTGATTTAAACAAAGCTACTTTCAAAGAGTTATTAAAACACCCTTATTTAGAATATGAGTATGTTAAAAATATATTTAATTTTAAGCAAAAATTTGGTGGATTCAATCAGGTAAAAGATTTACAAAAAAATCAATTAGTACCTGATAGTGTTTTTGTTAAAATTGCCCCATATCTTAAAATTTAGCACGTGTTATTAGAGGTAAAAAACATTAAAAAAACATTTCCTGAGAGAGATTCTCCAGCAGTAAATGGCGTTTCTTTGAGTGTAAAAGAAAATGAATTTGTCTCTATTTTAGGTGAAAGCGGATGTGGTAAATCTACGTTGTTAAAACTAATCAACGGCTATCAAGACTTGGATGAAGGACTAATAACCCTTGAAGGAGAACGAGTGAAAGGACCAAAAGATCTGCTTATTCTCGGCCATCCTTTGATTGAAAAAGTAGATCAAGATTATGACACTTTTCCTAATCACACTGTTCGTGAGACACTTGAATATAAACTAAGAAGGTTCAACGACTCATATGTAAACAAGCGAATTAAATACCTTCTCAACTTATTTAAACTCACTGAAAGGGAAAACTCCATCCCACGACTGATGAGTGGTGGAGAGCAACAGCGAGTCGCTTTTGCTTCAGCGATAGCTAAAAGCCCCAAATTGCTTCTTATGGATGAGCCGTTGAGCCAATTGGACCCTGCCTTAAGAAGACGTTTAAAAAACGAAATCAAAACGATTGTCCAACAAGAAGGAATTTCTATCGTTTTTGTCACTCACGACACGCAAGATGCCCTTGCACTTTCAGATCGAATCGTGGTCATGAAATCAGGAAAAATCGTACAAATTGGCACGCCTGATAAACTTTATTTCGAACCAAAATCTAAATATGTGGCTGAGTTTTTTGGTCCAGTAAGTGACTTAAGAACAGCAAGTGGTAATTCAGATTTACGTTTTGTTAGACCAGAAAAATTATCACTCTCGACAAAAAAATCGACAAATAGTTTTAAAGCCACCATCGTTAGAGTTGATTTCTGGGGTTTTCAGCATCTTGTAAAACTTACGAATGAAAACGGTGTTTTCTACGCTTATTCGGACAATAGAAGTCTTAATATTGATGATGAGGTTTATATTAGCTTAAAGAATTAAAGTGCTAATAAATCTTTAATATTAAGAGGCTTCATCAAAAACTTATATAAACTGGCATTAGATCGTGCTTCGCGAATATCGTCCGTATTCATGGTAGCTGAAAGCATTACTACACGACAAGATTCTTTGATAAAATCATCCATTTTATCAAACTCTTCTAAAAACTGAATGCCATCCATTACAGGCATATCTAAATCGACAAAAATATAAGCAGGGAGTTTATTCTCTTTCTTAGTAGAAATGAGCGCTAAGTTCTTTAACAAATCAAGTGCACTTTCAGCTGAATTGCTTTGATAAACTACACTTGCGAACTCCGCCTTTTTAATTTTGTCTGCATGTAAAATGTTGTCGACTTCTCTGTCGTCAACCAGCATAACTGCATTGTTTTTCATAGCCAAAAATAGTTTTGTTTATTTACTTCCCTAAACTTAAATATTAAAATTGATACCTTGAGCAAGAGGCAAGGTTTTTCCATAATTAATTGTGTTGGTCTGTCTTCTCATATAGGCTTTCCAGGCATCTGAACCTGACTCTCTACCTCCACCTGTTTCCTTTTCACCACCGAAAGCTCCACCAATTTCCGCGCCTGACGTTCCAATGTTCACGTTTGCAATACCACAATCACTTCCCAATGCAGATAAATAAAGCTCTGCTTCCTGCATGTCCTGTGTAAATATGGCAGACGAAAGACCTTGTTTCACATCGTTTTGAATAGCGATTGCATCTTCTACCTCACCAGTGTAATTAATGAGATATAATATAGGTGCAAAAGTTTCTTTTTGAACCGTTGCATACTCATTATTTGCTTCAATGATAGCAGGCGTTACATAAGTACCTGACTTATATTCTTCTCCTGATAACACCTCACCACCAACTAACAACCTACCACCTTCATTCATTACGTTTTCTATGGCTTGTAGGTAATTCACAACCGCATCTTTATCGATAAGTGGACCAACAATGTTATGTGGCTCTAGTGGGTTTCCTATGACTAAGTTACTATATGCTGCTACTAACCGATCTTTTACTTCATTGTAAATTGACGAATGGACAATCAATCGTCTGGTAGTGGTACAACGTTGACCACAAGTTCCTACCGATCCAAATAAAACTGCTCGTATCGCTAAGTCTAAGTTGGCTTTTTCTGAAATTATGACTGCGTTATTTCCACCTAATTCTAAAATAGATTTCCCTAATCGTTTGGATACTGCTTCCGAAACTATTTTTCCCATTCTGGTTGAACCAGTAGCTGATACTAATGGAATTCGTTTGTCATTAGACATCAATTCACCTATTTCGGCATCGCCAATTAGCAATGAAAACACACCTTCTGGAACATTGTTTTTAATTAAAACCTCTCTGATAATGTGCTGACAAGCTAAAGCAGTTAATGGCGTTTTTTCTGACGGCTTCCAGACACAGACGTCACCGCAAACTACTGCCAGCATGGTGTTCCACGACCATACGGCAACTGGAAAATTAAAAGCACTGATTATCCCTACAATTCCTAAGGGATGGTACTGCTCATACATCCGATGTTCTGGACGTTCAGAGTGCATGGTTAAACCATACAATTGGCGCGATAGCCCAACCGCAAAGTCACAGATGTCGATCATCTCTTGTACTTCTCCTAAACCTTCTTGTAAAGATTTTCCCATTTCAAGCGTTACGAGTGTTCCCAATGCTTGCTTGTATAATCGAAAGGCATCACCAATTTGTCTCACTACATCACCTCGTTGTGGGGCTGGTAGCTTTCTCCATTCTAAAAATGCAGCTTCTGCTGTTGAAATCACTGTTTCATATTCCTTTGGTGTTGCCCAAATAACTTCTGGTAAGCGCATGCCATCTACTGGCGAGTGGTTAAAATGAGAAGAACCAGAGGTTTCCTTCCATTCTATACCGGTGCAAGCTCCGTTGTTAATTGGTGCAATATTTAAGGTTTTAAAAACGTGATCAATATTCATAGTCTCTTCTTTTTTATTGAAACAAAAAAGCGCCACTGCTAAATACAGGGCGCTCCAAAGTTAAGGGGTTTTTTACTTACCACCCAATTGCATAGTAAGCCTTTTCACCATTTGGGTTTATTCCTTCAATTAATACGCCTCCCTGCTTGTTACTCATGATGTCAATAATGTCTGCTGGTGTTTCTACGCGTTTACGATCGACAGAAACAATGATAAAACCTTTTTTCATACCTGCGTTTCTAAACTTTCCATCCCCTAATTCCACGATTTTCACGCCACTGCTGATGTTAAAGTCTTTCTTTTCTTCTGTAGAAATAGGCTGGAACTTTGATCCTAACACTTCCACAATAGCTTCAGCATCCGGTTTCACAATATCTGTATTACCTAATTTATTTTTTAATTCGGTATTGATGTCTTTTCTCTTACCGTCTCGCATCACACTCACATCAATTTTATCACCAGGTTGATGACGGGCAACAGCTTCTTGTAATTCTGATGACGTATTTACTGATAAACCATCTATAGCTATAATAACATCTCCTTCTTCAATGCCTGCTTCTTCTGCAGAACCACCTTCTACAGTGGCAGCAACATACACGCCATTTACTGTGACTAACT
The DNA here is from genome assembly GCA_963849955.1 of uncultured Cytophagales bacterium. GTDB lineage: Bacteria > Bacteroidota > Bacteroidia > Cytophagales > JAAEPT01 > CAWFGW01. The sequence goes on from CAWKJU010000022.1 coordinate 67,729, forward strand.
TTTTCTCTTCAGCCAACTCTGCGGTCACATCAGCAATCGAAACACCCAACAAGGCTCTTTGAACCTGACCGTAAAGCAATAAGTCATTAGTTACTTTTTTTACAATCGCTTCTGGTATTGCAAATGAATAACCTGCATACGCTCCTGTTGGTGAAGCTATCGCTGAATTGATGCCCACTAACTTCCCTTCTAAGTTGACTAATGCCCCCCCGCTATTTCCGGGATTTACTGCAGCATCCGTCTGAATAAAAGATTCAATAGCCATGTTGGTTTTACCTCTGAGAATGTTAATGTTTCTAGCTTTTGCACTAACAATACCCGCAGTAACTGTTGATGTTAAATCAAATGGGTTACCTACGGCTAAAACCCACTCACCAATTTTAAGATCATCTGAGTTTCCAAATTCAATGTAGGGTAACTCCTTTTCATTAATTTTTAACAAAGCGAGATCCGTTGTTGGATCACGGCCAATTACTTCAGCATCATACCTTCTTCTATCATCCAAAACTACTTCAACTTTATCTGCACCATCTATTACGTGGTTATTGGTAGCAATGTATCCATCGGCAGTAATAATAACACCAGAACCTGAGCCAGCTCGCTGCTGTTGCGGTTCTGCTTGTTGTTGACGCTGTTGTGGTTGATATTTATTGCCATAATAATCTCTAAAAAGTTGATCAAATGGCGAAGAATAATATTGTTGTTGTACCTCACGGTAAGTTTTGATATGCACTACTCCATTAGTGGTTTTGCTAGCTGCAAGAGTAAAATCTACAGAACCCACTCCCATGGCATTCATATTAGAAGCATTGGTAATGGCCACCGGTTGATGCCTTGATTGAATTTCAATATTTTGATTTTCTTTCTCAAAAAATTCTACCACACCAAGTGAAACTCCTCCACTCACCAGTGCGGCAACAAAAATGTTTAGAATCTGCTTTTTCATATTAAATTATTTTTAATGTAATCTCATTGTAAACCAGTAACTAAAACGCTTACTTTTAGTGTTTTATTATAGAGAAATATAAAATGTCACTCTAATTTTTTAATCAGAATGACATTTTAATTTTATCTTAACACTCTTTACCAAATTTATTTAATTGAGATGGTTTTTGTCAAGACCTTTTTCTCATCTTTTGGAATAACAATAGTTAAGACGCCTTGGTTTAGTTCAGCCGAAATTGTTTCTGCATCTACATTTTCAGGCAACTGAAATGATCGCTTGAACGATCCATAAACCGTTTCTTCTTTTAAATATTTTTTGGTCGACTCTTTTTCAACCTTTTTCCGCTCCCCAGAGATTATTAAGAAATTGTCTTTTAAATCAATGGTGATGTTTTCTTTTTCTACTCCAGGAATAGTTAACTCTAAATGATATTCTTTGTCTGACTCGGATACATCCACAGTGGGTCTAAAGGCAATTTGATTGGCGGCCTTTACATAGTTGTCATCAAAAAAATTATCAAGAATTGTACTAAATCCTTTCGGAAAATAAGCAGGTGTTGCATTATGTTTTACTAAGCTCATGATATTATAATTTTTGTTGAACATTAATTTCCTGATATCATTCTTTATGAAAATTGTACCAACACCTAAAAACAAGTCAATATGTCTGTATTCCCGCGCGAAAGTGAAAAATTAATGCCATTGTGTCTTGTTAATGGAAAGAAAATCTTTTATAGCTTTGTGAGATATTTGACAACCTTCAACCCACTATGGCTAAGTCTGAAAAATTAAACCACTTGTTAAAAACCCTTGGACCAGGTATTATGTTCGCGGGTACCTGCATTGGGGGATCACATTTAGTGCAATCAACGCGTGCAGGAGCAGACTATGGTTTTGACCTTTTGTATATTATACTTCTCGCTAATTTTTTTAAATATCCCTTTTTTGAATTTGCTTCACGATATACTAGTGCTACTGGAGATTCGGTATTAGAGGGTTATAAAAAAATAGGTGACTGGACATTGTATTTGTATGGAGGTATTACATTGATTTCCATGTTTATTGTTACAGCAGCCATACTATCAGTGACTGGAGGATTGTTAGGCAATTTATTTCAAGCCTCAAGTGAATCGACCACTTCATGGATAATTGGAATCAGTCTAGTGGTGTTACTACTATTAGCTATTGGCAAATTTTCAATTTTAGATAGCTCTTTAAAAATTATAGGGGTGGCCTTATTTTTATCTGTGGTGGGCGCCACAGCGATGATTTTAGTAAAAGGTAAACCAGAAATGGTGGAAGGGTTTGTTGCTCCTTCTATCTACAATGCGGCTGGCTTCTCTTTTATGATTGCTTTAATGGGTTGGATGCCAATGGGGGTAGATATGAGTGCCTGGGCATCGCTTTGGACCCAGGAACGCATTAAACAAACAAAGTATCATCCAACACTAAAAGAAACCCTCTTAGATTTTAATATCGGTTATGGTGTAACCGTATTTACGGCTTTATGTTTTCTTACTCTTGGTGCATATGTCTTTTATGGAACCGGAGAACAATTGTCCAACAATGCTACGGTGTTCTCCAACCAGTTAGTGACACTTTTCACCAGTAACATAGGAGCGTGGAGTTATACGATCATTGCTGTTGCGGTATTCTCCACAATGTTTGGTACTTCTCTCACTTTAGTTGATGGTTATACACGATCTGCGGTTCGAATAATCGACTTGTTGAAAGAATCCAAAACCCCTGATTCCAAAAAAAACTATCTACTTTGGGTGATTATTACGATTAGTGGAGGTATCCTCATCATATTGGGAAGCACAATGGAAACAAAAGCCGGTCAGCCAATTTTAAACTTTAAGCAATTAATTGATATTGCCACGGCAATGTCATTTTTAGTTGCCCCCGTAGCAGCATGGCTTAACTATGCAGTCATCTATAAAACAGGGCTTTCTGAATCACATAAACCAAAGAAATGGTTACAAGTGTTAGCTATTTTAGGTATGATTTTCTTAGCTGCATTCAGCATTTCATTTATTTATTCAAAATTTTCTTGAGTAGACTATTGAATTTTAAATGTTAATAACCTAATATTGCAACCCTTTTGAACGAAAAAGGAAAACAAAATTCCCCTGTAGCTCAGCGGTAGAGCAGTAGACTGTTAATCTATTGGTCGTAGGTTC